>JAJDBV010000006.1 GCA_029261165.1 Nitrospirota bacterium
ATGATATTCTCCGCCAAAATCGAGCTGGCGAACAGGCTGAAAGGTATGGTAAGCCAACTGGTGGCGGCGAAGCGACTCTTCGGCAATCCTTTCTATTCCGATCCCGCCAATTCTGGAGGCGGTCCCAGTAAAGTAGCGATTGATTGTTTCTGTATCCAGCCCGATGGCTTCATAGATTTGTGCACCGCAATAGCTCTGGACTGTAGAGATGCCCATTTTAGAAAATATTTTCAAAAGCCCCTTATTAATGGCCTTGATGTATTTTACTTCTGCCGTTGCCTCATCAATGGCTTCTGGGAAATAAGCTTCCCGTGACATGTCGGTTAATGTCTCAAAAGCCAGGTAGGGATTGACGGTCCCGGCACCGTATCCGATAAGCAGGGCGAAGTGGGAAACCTCTCTGGCCTCACCTGTTTCGACGATCAGGCCGACCTCTGTTCTCAGTGAGGTCCTTATGAGATGATGGTGAATAGCTGAGACAGCCAAAAGAGAGGGAATCGGTGCCCACTCTTCATTGATACCGCAGTCACTTAGAATGATAAATTTATATCCGGCCTGGATGGCTTCGGTTGCCTGTTCACAGAGTTTATCGAGGGCAACAATCATTTCCTTGGGGCCTTTGGCGGCAAGGAAGAGCATCTTGAGCGTGATCGTTCTAAAATGCCCATCGGAGATCTGTCGAATTTTTTCCAGGTCTGCGTTTGTTAATATCGGTTGTTGGACCTTGATCCGCCTTGCGTGTTCCGGGGTCTCTCCGAGAAGATTTGCCTTGGGGCCGATCGTCGTGATCAGGGACATGACCAGATGTTCCCGGATGGGATCGATCGGCGGATTGGTGACCTGTGCGAAGAGCTGTTTGAAGTATTTAAAGAGGAGCTGCGGCGCGTCTGATAAAACGGCCAACGGTGTATCATCCCCCATCGAACCGGTGGGTTCCTCTCCGGTGACGGCCATGGGGATCAGGAGCATCTTCAGGTCTTCAATGGTGTAGGCGAAGGTCTGCTGTCGTTGTCTTAAGGTGGCGTGATCCGGTTGAAGAAGATTGAGGGGTTCCGGAAGTTCACTGACGCTGATCCGGTTTGAAGCGACCCATTCGCGATAAGGTTTTTGCGATGCGATCTGTGCCTTGATTTCCTCGTCGTCAATAATTCGGCCCTGTTCGGTATCAATCAGGAACATCTTTCCTGGTTGTAGGCGGCCTTTGGTTCGGATTTCTTCAGGCTTGAAAGGGAGAACCCCGGCCTCAGAGGAGAGGACGGCGAGATCATCTTGCGTGACAAGATAGCGTGCGGGGCGAAGACCGTTCCGGTCGAGGGTTGCACCAATGACTTTTCCATCCGTAAATGCGACAGCCGCGGGCCCGTCCCAGGGCTCCATCATAGCAGCGTGGTATTCATAAAAGCCTCTTCGGTCGTGATCCATATGCGGATCTCCGGCCCATGCTTCAGGAATCAACATCATCATCGCATGGGGAAGGGACCGTCCCCCCATTACCAAAAATTCTAGGGCGTTGTCAAAACAGGCGGAATCGCTCTGGTCTTCATAAATAATTGGAAAAAGCTTCTCCAGGTCCTCATCCCCAAAGAGTTTGGAGTGAAAGCGACCTTGCCGAGCCCGTATCCAATTGACATTTCCCTTTAATGTGTTGATCTCCCCGTTATGGCAGACGTAACGGTATGGATGGGCGAGTGGCCAGGTCGGGAAGGTGTTGGTTGAAAAACGGGAATGGACAAGGGCCAGGGCGCTGACGGTGTCTTTGTCGGAGAGGTCCGGATAGAAGGGCTGGACCTGCTCCGGGAGAAGGAGGCCTTTGTAGACTATGGTCTGACATGAAAGGCTGACGATGTAAAACAAGTCTTTTTCTTCAATGGCAGAGTCCCGAACGGCATTTTCCATTTGTCGGCGAATCACGTAGAGTTTTCGTTCAAAGGCCTGTTCGTCGAGAACATCACGTGCGATGAAGACCTGTCGAATTACGGGTTGCGTTTTCCGGGCAACTTCTCCGAGATGGGCTTCCGTGGTGGGGACGTCTCGCCACCCCAGAACCCGTTGACCTTCTTCCTGAATGATCTTTCCGAAGAGATGTTCACAAGCATGGCGGTCTGAAGGATCAGTTGGAAGGAAGATCATTCCTACCCCGTAGGCACCCATGGGAGGAAGACGGATCCCGATCTCAGAAGTAGACTTGTCTAAAAATGTATGTGGAATCTGAAGTAGGATTCCTGCACCGTCGCCGGTACAGGGGTCACAACCTGCCGCGCCGCGATGCGCGAGGTTCTCGAGGATCTGGAATCCTTTTTTGACAATATCATGTGTGCGAACCCCCTTGATGCTGGCAACAAATCCGATGCCGCAGCCATCTTTTTCAAAGCGAGGGTCGTAGAGTCCCTGCATTGGCGGAAGGCCAATTGCATGCTCTTTTGAAACGTTCTTACTCATTCGATCGAGGATCCTTAGTATTATGTAGACGGTGTTCTGGAGGACATCGTTGCAGATAACCGGACGTACTCTCTACAAGAGGGGATATTCATCCTACTGCCACTACACCAGATTGTTACCAACGAGTAGGATTATAAGGCAAAAAGGGGGTTCTTGAAAAGGGTTTTCTTTATCCACGATCTCATTCCGGGATTCACCTGCAAACTAATGATTGACGAGAGATAAAAGGGGCTATAGAATGAAAAATTGTTACTAAAATATTAAACAGATTCTGTATGGTTGTCGTAAGGTCTTCTTTCGCATGAAGCGGAGATATTTTTTAACGATAAGGAGGTTGTCTATGATCAGAGCAGGTTTTTTGGTGTTGGTTTCTTCCTTTGTCATACTCTCTAGCACGGCGTTTGCACGAACGCCTTCTCCAGAGGCTGCGCGGGTTTATATTATCTCCCCCTCGACCGGAGAGGCAGTCGGTCATCTGGCCACAGTCAAGTTTGGTTTACAGGGAATGGGCATTGCTCCGGCGGGCGTAGATAAAAAAAATACAGGACATCATCACCTGCTGATTGACCTGAAAGGCTTGCCTCCATTAAATAAGCCGATCCCTTCAGATAAACATCATAAGCACTTTGGCAAAGGGCAGACAGAAACGACACTGGAATTGTCGCCGGGAAAACACACACTTCAGTTGATTTTGGGTGATAAAGCTCATCTCCCTTTTGATCCTCCGGTGATATCGGAAAAGATTACGATATGGGTTAGATAAAGCATGTTCTGAAATCAACAATGGAGGTTTCAAGTGGATAAGGATGCTAAAAAGATTGCACTTCGGATGGTTCCGTATGGACTCTATATCCTGACAGGTGAGACGAAAGGTGGCCGTGTGGCTGCGGCAACGGTAAATTGGGTGACCCAAACGGCTTTTGAACCGCCCTTTGTTGTTGTCGGCGTCAAGGCCGATTCGGGTGCCCATGCGGTGATTAAGGAGGCCGGGGCTTTTGCCCTGAATATCCTCGGCAAAGCACAGCAAGCACTCGCCTACGGATTTTTTAAGCCGGCTGAAAGGGAGGGCAATACCATCGGCGGGCAGGCCTTTCGCTCTGGAAGTACGGGCGCCCCGCTACTTGAGGCCACTCCGGCGTATGTTGAGTGCAGGCTGGTTGAAACGATTGAAAAAGGAGATCACTCCATTTTTGTTGGTGAAGTGGTTGACGCAGGACTCTTGGAAACTCCGGATGGTCGCCCGGATGATGTGACCCTCACCCTGAAAGACTTGGGTGAGAAGGTCTTTTATGGCGGTTGATCGCATGTCTTCTGTTGTAATTGTTCACAAATTTCCTGTTGACATTTCGCCACTATTCGGGCAATCTCAAGCCGTTTTTTCCTCTTGAAGCATTCGATGAGTGGCTATAATCAAGAGGTTTACTTCCTCATTGGGACGAAGGATCCTTAGCACTGTGGGTGTCGGGTTCTTTTGAAATGTGGCGATGTCGTGTAAGGCTGCTTCCATATTATCGGTGATAACAAAACAACACGGTTACTCTAGTTCGTCTCTTCGCCAGATTATAAACTGCGAATAAAAGGGATCTTGCTGCCATGTGGTTTTGTCCAGCATCCAGTCTTAGTGTCTTGCAAAAAATCTAATATCTTAAATTGGTCAACAATATGGGGGTTAAACAATGAAAAAAAATGTTCTTATCTTGCTCGCCGCATCAATGCTGTTTCAAGCATGTGCCAGCCTGGGAAATAAAGGGCATGATGTTCTTGGGCCGGTTTCTGATCAAGTGGTTGAGAAGCAGCGTGGCTTGCTTGCAAAAAATACCGAAGGTAAAGGGTTCGGGCCTCAATCTCCGCGTGATATTGATTCAAATCGTGGTAATAACGGTCGTGCATTCAATGCTGCGCCCGCCTATACAGAAATGAATCTCTGTAATATTCATTTTCATAAGAACGCGGAACACCAGGGTGGCGAGTTCACCAAGTATGCTGGTAACGGTGATGGCCACGGATATCAGAGTGGTTACGAGTATTCTGGCAATCTGAGTGAAGCAGAGCTAAGTCCATTTAATATCTCAGGTAAACACGGTGGTCTTTCCTCGGGAGACACCATTGAAGTTCACTACGTTCACTCAAGCGCACAGGTCAAACCAGGCCCAACGCTGGGTTCTTGTCTGAGTGATGCGACCGGGAATCCTCAGTTGCGAGTAGAGACTCAGGTGTATGTTGTCGTCAATGACAAAAATGCGCTCGACTTCGGCGCATTGACGAGGCACGGCATGATGATTAATGGTCTACACCAAGCATTCAACATCCCAAATAATACGGGTGCGCCTGTTGTGTACGCTGGATCAACAACGGGTCCTGGTTACAATGAAAAAGGTTCTCCTTTCCAAGTAACCTGGAGTGTTCGTCCTAAAGTAGCTAAGGTTAACATTGAGACTGTCGCTGAGTGGTTTAAGGGCAATGTTTTCAATGAAGATCATGCACACGGGGTAAGAAACCTTGTTACCAATCAGGATCTTCTTTCAAAAATAGGGCGGTAGTTTAAATCAACCGAAAAGAAACTCTATGATGGTCGCGTCTGCCCGCTCAGCTTTTACACGGAAGGGCGACTACGAAACCGCCGATTCGCCTGAGATACTGCGTTATCGGTCTTCGTTGGTTCCTCAACGTACAGAGGAGTACGCCTCGGTCGCCAATGAAGCCCTCTCGCCTTGTCTTTCAGGCAACTTGACGGTTTCCTTGAATCAAACCAGATCCAATAGGTTTCTAAAAAAGGGGGGAAGATGAAAAAGGGTTTAATAGTTGTAGTTCTGGCATTAGCGGTATTCTTGCCGGTTCAGGGTCGGGCGGCTGAAACGAGATTATTGACTGAAGCGGATGGAATCCGTGTCGGCTATGATCGGGGCTTTCTGCTCCAAGCGGGGGACAAGTTTGAGATGAAATTCGGGGCCTTCCTCCAATTTCAGTATCTTCATCGGGATAATGATTTTCCGGCAACGCAGGATATTTCAACCTTCAAGGTTGCCAAGGGCCGGCTTCGCTGGACCGGTTATATGTACAACCCGAAGATTGGCTATGTGATTCAGTTGGAGCTGGCAGATACGAGTGTACCTGGCACAAAAAGAGTTGCTTTGAAGGATTTTGCGATCAATTTAAATCTATATCCAAACGCAAAATTCCGAATTGGCCAGTTTAAAATTCCTTTCAACCGGCAGCAACTCGTCTTTTTTGGGGATCTCCAATTTGTTGATACCTCCCAAGCTTCGAAGGCATTTAATGCCAATCAGACCAATGCTCGGGATATCGGGGTCCAGGTCAGTGGGATATACTATGAAGACACCCTTCAGTATTGGTTCGGCCTATTTAATGGGAATGGGATAAACAATAACAACGACAGCAGGGGGTTCGTTACAATGGGCCGGGTTGTCTACAATCCCTTTGGCAAGATGTCTATTTCGGAATCAGACATGGCCAATTCAAAAGACCCGCTTCTCTCACTCGGCATCGGTGTCGCCCATGACGCATCAGATATGGGTGGGACTCTAAGCCCGTCCTCCGCAGATACGATCGGCTTGGAATTTGCCTATAAGCATCGCGGACTTTCCGTCCAGGGCGAATATTATACCCGGGATGATGACCTTAACCCGGATGCCGATGGATATTATCTCCAGGCTGGGGTGTTCCTTGTCCCGGGACACATCGAGGTTGCGGGCCGTATCGGCGAGATCGATTCCGATGTTCCGAACAATGATCGGTCTGAACTGACTCTGGGAGCGAATATCTTCTTAGATGGCCATCGCCATAAACTCCAGCTCGATGTGTCTGTCTTTGAAATAGAAGCGACTGGGCCTGTTCGAGAAGACGATGATGAGGTGATACGCCTTCAGTACCAGATTGCGTTTTAATCTGGTAGGTTCCCCGGCCCTTTTTAC
This sequence comes from Nitrospirota bacterium, assembly GCA_029261165.1. Lineage (GTDB taxonomy): Bacteria > Nitrospirota > Nitrospiria > SBBL01 > JAADHI01 > DUAG01. The sequence goes on from JAJDBV010000006.1 coordinate 6,372, forward strand.
AGGCTTCCCTTGTGATACCCCTCCTTGGTAAGGAGGGGTCCGGGGAGGTTGTAAGTGAAGTACCAGTTAGAATACCTTACTGAAAAAATCCAATATATCGAATTTATTTCTTCCTTCCGCGGTCCTTTCCAAATCAAAGTATCTGCCAAGCGGGACCAATGATTCCCTTGTATCTGTTTACCTTATACCTATAAAAGATTATAATTAAAAGTATCATGAAGCTCGGACAATTTGAAATTTATCCGATTACTGATGGTGTGCTTCGCCTTGATGGCGGGGCGATGTTCGGGATTGTTCCGAAGATCCTTTGGGAGAAACACCACCCTCCGGACGATCGGAATCGGATCAAGCTTGAACTGGGATCGCTCCTGATCAAGGCGCATGGTTTTAATATTCTGGTGGATACCGGTATTGGGAACAAAGGGGGTGAGAAGTTCAATCAAATGTATGGGGTTGAGCGGTGTCCTTCGCTTGAAGAATCACTATCTAAGTTTAATCTTTCACCGGTAGACATTGATCTGGTGATCAACACGCATTTCCACTTTGATCATGCCGGCGGGAATACCAGAAGGGATGATCGAGGGGAGATTCATCCGACTTTTGCGAAAGCCGCTTATTTTATCCAAAAAGGGGAATGGGAATTTGCCAGCAAGCCGAATGAGCGAACCCGTGGGAGCTATCTTCTCGATAACTATGAGGTCTTGCCCAAGGCGGGTCGGCTTAATCTCCTCGAAGGTGATTCTGAGATATTAAAAGGCATCTCTGTGATCCGTACTCCAGGCCATACACCGCATCATCAATCGATCTTTATTGAATCAAACGGTGAAAAGGCGGTTTATCTTGGGGACCTCATTCCCACGGCTTCCCACATTCCGCTTCCCTATATTATGGGATACGATCTCTTTCCTCTGACCACCCTTGAAACAAAGCGGAAACTCCTGGAACAAGCTGAGGAGGAACACTGGCTTTTGGTCTTTCAGCATGATCCAAAAGTACGGATGGGATATGTCAAAAAAAAAGAAGGTCGTTTCCTGTTGGAAGAGGTTCGGAATGCCTAGAACGGTTCAGAAAAAAAATGATGGAAACGCACATCGTATTGCATCCCCCCAGAGAGTGAGAATTCTCCTGGCGAAGGTGGGTCTGGACGGTCATGATCGTGGCATCAAGGTGGTCGCGCGAGCGCTCCGCGATGCGGGGATGCAAGTACTCTATCTCGGTCTTCATAACACACCTGAAGAGATCGTTTCCTCTGCAGTTCAGGAAGATGTGGACGGTATTGGTCTCTCAATTCACTCTGCCGCCCATATGACCCTTTTTAAGAAGGTCAAGTCCCTCTTGAAAAAGGAAGAGGCGGAAGATATTGCTGTTTTCGGAGGGGGCATTGTGCCTGATGTAGATATTCGTGCCTTAAAGAGGGCTGGCATCGGCGAGATCTTTACGCCAGGCACGACGATGGAAGAGATTGTTGAATCTGTAAAAAAGATGGTTCATCATTAATATTCTTTTTCCTAAGCTTTTGAAGCCATGTTGATGAGGTGTCACTATCCAACGCTCAGTGTATATGATTACAGGCGGTATCACGAAGTTCAAAAAGGCCAATACCGAAATGGACTTTCGGCTCATGGTCAAGTCGGCCTATGATTATGCCCTTAAGGATCTTCCGAGCCTGAAGCCTGAGATGTTTGACGGGAGTGTCGGATCTTATTTTTCTGATCATTTCACACGACAATTGATGGCGGCCATCATGGTTCAGGATTACCTGGGCCTATGCCCGAAGCCGTCCCGACGGGTTGAAGGCGGCGGGGCGACCGGGGGACTTTGTTTTCAGAGTGCCTGGGAGTCGGTCGCTTCAGGCAGAATGGATATCTGCCTTGCATTTGGGTTTGAGACGATGTCCCGCGTGAATACCTGGAAGGGGAACGAATTTATCGCCTTGGCGTCAGATACCAATTTTGACTATCCCGTCGGGGGGTTCTATAGCGGCTACTATGCCATGATGGTCCAAAGGCACATGCATGAGTTTGGAACGACACCGGAGCAGATGGCGAAAGTTTCCATTAAGAATCACGCCAATGCCCTGTACAATCCCTATGCGCAGAGACCAGAGCTGTTGACAGTCGAGGATGTCCGAAGTGCTAAGATGGTCGCGACGCCTCTTACGATGCTTGATATTTGCACGATGTCGGATGGTGCGGCTGTCGCTGTTCTGGCTTCGGAAAAGGTCGCCGAAAAAATTTGTAAACGGCCCGTCAAAGTGGCAGGTGTCGGGAGCGGGACGGATGCGATGCGGATGGCAGACCGGCCACGTGGGAAAGTCCTCCTTCTTCCTCATGAACGGGCAAGCGACTACAAAGGCTTAAAATACCCGGGAGTCCACTCTTTCCGGGGTGGACGCATGGCGGCGAAACTGGCCTATCAGATGGCCGGCATTCAAAACCCGGCGCAGGATCTTGATTTTGTTGAACTGCATGATGCCTACACTTCTTCTGAGATACAGACCTACGAAGATCTTGGTCTATGTAAGTATGGTGAAGGGGGATGCTTTGTTGAAGAAGGAAGCCCTTTTATGCCGGGGATCAACTATGGCCTGGACCTTCCAAAGCGAGGAAAGATTCCGGTGAACCCAAGCGGAGGTCTCCTGGCCTGTGGTCATCCGGTCGGTGCCACGGGCCTGATGCAGGCGGTCTTCGCTTTCTGGCAGTTGCAGGGGAGTATTAAAAAACATCTGGGGAGCAGCCAGCTCCAGGTCAGGAATGCAAAGCGGGGCCTGATTCACAGCCACGCGGGAACGGGGACCTATATCACAGTCAGCATCCTCGAGCAACCCCAATAAACCGCCGATTCACCTGCAATACTGCGTTATCGGTCTTTTCGGTTCCTCAACGTACGAAGAGTACGCCTCGATCACCAAAAATACCTCTGGCCTTGTCTTGCAGGCAACTTGACGGTTTATCCCAAGATTCTATGTTCTCTCCTGGATGATTTCGAACTGTTGTTTTGTGGGTTCCGCGCAGCAAAACCAGGGTTCGGTTAGTCTTGGTGGGCGTTTACGGTCAGCGTGAACGGGATGTGTAATCGTGACCGGTGGGCGTCCCTCATAGACCGCATAGGCGATTTCTTTCAATTGATAGAAAATGGCGGCGGGGTCCACCTCCTCTTGTGTTCCTTTTTCTACTTCCTCAGCGAATACTTCCTGGAGTCGGTCGACCCTGGGATCCGGATGCGTCCAGTGATAAGTAAATAACTCTTGAATGAGGGGACCCAAGTGAGGCGTGATGCTCGGTTCTGACAGGAGAAGGGAGCCAGGCGGGATGAGTAGGCGGATCGTGTATTGTACCGGGTCTAGGGCATCGATCAGGCCTTCCTTTTCAACGAAGTCGAAAAGGTCGATGATGTCTTCAATCGTGGTCCAGGGGGTAAAGGGAACAAGTGAGGGGCGGAGCGTGATCCCGGCCTGCCGTGTCAGATGAACCGCACGGGTAATATCGGCTCTCGTGTGGTTTTTATCGAGATAGGACAAGATGGTATTACTGAGCGACTCCGCGGCTGAGACGACAAAGATACAGCCCAGTTCGGCCAGTTCTGAAAGAGAGGACTGATCCCGGATAAGATGTTCGATCTTGGCGGTGAAATCGAAGGTGAGGTCTGGAAAGTGCGCATGCATTGATCGGACAATGCGCAGAGAATGGACGGGGCCGTTTAAGAAGTCGGGATCACCGAAGGTAATATGTGTTGCTCCCATTTCAACAAGGCTTTTAATATCTTCCAGAACAACCTCACGGGGAATAAGAAAGAAACGTCCGTCATAGACTGACGGGATCGGGCAGTGTCGGCAGTGGTATCGGCAGCCCCGGCTTGCCTCAACGTAACCCACTTGCCGAAGTGTGCCGTTTTCCTCCAGGTGGGCATATTTTTCAAGAGGGGGAAGCAAGGTCCGACGCGGCGCGATGAAAGGAAGATGTGTCAGGGTCGGTGCCGCATTATTTCGGCGCGTGCTGACGCCTTCAATGGGCCGACCACCATTTGCTTCAAGAGATTTTACAAGTGAAACCAATGCGGTTTCGTATTCTCCTCCGATAATGGAGTCTGCACATTTTCCAAGGAGCGCATCCTTGTTGAGGGATGAATAGAGGCCGAAGAAGGTAATATGGCAAGTGGTGTTGTTCTCCCGGACCCGTGTGGAGACCATGGATCCGATGCGCAGGGCGGTGTGCATCGGGACAGAAATGGCAATCAACCTGGCCCGCTTGATTTTGGCCATGTCGAGTTTCTGGACGGAGAGGTCGATGATATCAGGGAAATATCCTGCCTGTTCTAAAAAGGCCAGGGGCGACGCAAGCGCGATGGGCTGGTGTCCCAGTTCGTAACAGGAGATGAGTAATATTTCTCCGGGACCTTTCACTCCGATCCTTTTGGATTATAAGTGATGAGGTTCCCCCAATAGGTGAAGGCCTTCATCTTTTTTATGGAGATATGTTCCATATACCTGACCGGCCCATCCTTTGTCATGACCTTGATATACCCACCCGTCTCCAAGTCGATAAAGAGGTCAAAGTCTTTCAATGACGTATAGATCAATTCTCTACGGTCTCGTGTTTCCCAATAATACTTTCCGTCCTCTTTCGTGATAATGAGGGCATTGGTGAGTTTTTGATTGTTGTCGAGCTTGACGTTATGGGAAATTTCTTTTGAAATTCTTGTTTGAACGACGGGCAGGCCATGGAGGGCGATCTCTTTTCCAAATGCAGGGGATGCCAGTGAGAGAAATAGTCCTAACGGAATAATCCACAAAGAATGATGCCTATTCATTAATCCTCCCTATTGGTTTCGAGTGGTACAAGTGATTTTTACTTTCGTGAGAAATTACACAATAATATATCAGAATCTTCTTCACGCCGTAAACTGGCGGTCTTGGAGCGAATTGAATCGGGCGTGGAGCGTCAGTGTCCAAGTATTTTTGAGAGAAAGTCCTTCGACCGTTCATGTCTTGGATTTGTGAAGAAAATATCAGGCGTTGTTTCCTCGATAATCTTACCCTGGTCAAAAAATAGAACCCGGTTTGCAACTTCTCTGGCAAAGCCCATCTCATGGGTGACAACAAGCATCGTAATCCCGGTTCTGGCGAGTTCCTTCATGACATCAAGCACCTCCTTAATCATCTCAGGATCTAATGCGGATGTTGGCTCGTCAAACAACAAGACTTCAGGTTCCATGGCAAGGGCTCTGGCGATGGCGACTCGTTGCTGCTGGCCGCCCGACAACTGACCGGGGTATTTAGATGCCTGTTCCGGGATGCCTACCCGTTCTAACAATTCCATCGCTTTTTTTTCGGCCTGCTTCCTGGGGCGTTTACGAACGTGTATCTGCGCGAGGGTGATATTGTCCATGATGCTCAGGTGCGGAAAGAGGTTGAAACTTTGGAAGACCATTCCCACCTCTTTCCGTATGGTTTCGATATTCTTCAAATCATCGTTCAGGACTGTTCCATGGACGATGATTTCCCCCTCTTCGTGGACTTCCAGGCGATTGAGTGTCCGTATGAATGTTGATTTCCCAGAGCCGGATGGCCCGATGATCACAACCACTTCTCCTTTAGCGACTTCGACATTTACGCCCTGTAAGGCGTGGAAGTCACCAAACCATTTGTGGACGTTGCGGCAGACAATCACCTTCTCCTCGTAAGGGCTCATCTCACCCATATTTTCCTCCGTGACTGCGTTGCTGTGGTACTCGAATCCTCATGTATAAACCATACATTCAGGTTCTGCGTTCCTCGCTCCTTGCCACAAATAAAAATCTAGGCAACCTGAGCCCTTACAAAACATGATTTTATCTGTTCTCATCGGATACCGACCCCAAGTTGTCTTTCTAGATTTTGGCTGTATATTGACATCAAATAACTAAAAATCCAATAGACGAGTGCGATCGTCATGAAAACCTCGGCTTCCAATCCTATAAAGTTGGGTTGACCAATGGCTGCTTTCGCGGCCCCGGTCAGATCCAGCAGTCCAACAATTGCAACCAGGGAGGTATCCTTAAAGAGGGCGATGCATTCCCCGACGAGTGCGGGTATGACGGCACGGATTGCTTGGGGCAGAATAATCAAAAAATTTGTTTGAACGCGATTCAACCCAAGCGCTTGCGCTGCTTCGTTTTGTCCTATCGGGAGTGCCTGTAATCCTCCCCGGATATATTCTGCCATATAAGCCGCGGCAAAGAGAGTGACGGCAATCATCACGCGCACGAGGTTGCTGACGACCAAGGCGGGTGGAAGAAACAAGGGGATGAGCACCTGACCCATAAATAACAGAGTGATCAAGGGAACGCCGCGTATGGTTTCAATAAATCCGATGCAAAATAATTTTATCACCGGGAGCTCGCTTTTCCTTCCCAAGGCCAGGGCAATCCCAAATGGGAATGAGGCAGCAATGCCGACAACGGTTACCAGCAGTGTTAAAAGCAGTCCGCCCCACAAATGGTTCGTCACCTTAGGTAAAAAAGAATTGCCCGTAAAACCGCTCAGCAATATCAAGCTAAGCAAGATGTAGAGGAGCCATCCTATGCCGAAGACCTTGGCTCGGGAGAAGGCTTTCTTTTTTGTGGTGGTATAGCCCAGGAGATAGAGTCCAAGTCCGGCGATGAGGAAATAATGATTGATCGCATTCATCCCTTCACGGTCCGAACCATTGCCTCCAATTACAATCCACAGGGCGCAAGCCGTAAAGAGCATAAACAGAGACGCACTTTTGATCCCCATCGTTGTCTGGGTGGCGACGGTGCCGCCAATCAGTCCCATCAAGAGCACGACATTCAGGAAGACTCTCCAGAGTTGGTCTGCCGGATAAGATCCGACTGCAAAAAGGTGGATATTATCAACGATGACTTCCCAGTTTGCATCATGAACAACGAACACAAGTATCGGAACCAATATGAGATAAGCCAGCCATAGACTTCCCAGGCTCAACAAAGCACTGCGCCAGGAACTAAACATGTTTTTTCTGAGCCAAAGAATCATCATATTTTTAGACACTGTATGAGAAGACATGATCAAGGTCATTCCAGATTGTTTGTGTTCCGATGCAGGCCGGGCCGCTTCACCTTGTGACGATTTCTGTTTTGGTATTAAACCAGTTAATAATTGTCGAAATGAATAAGCTGAGGCTTAGGTATGATCCCATGATGAGGAGTATTATAGGGATCGCATTTCCAGACTGGTTGGAGATTGTTTGAGATACCTGAAAGAGGTCTGCAAAACCAATAACAAGCGCCAGACTGGAGTTTTTTGTCAGGTTGAGATACTGATTTGCAAGCGGAGGAAATATGACACGCAAGGCTTGAGGGAAGACAACCCGTCGGAAGATCTGTAATGGGGTTAAGCCCAGAGCCTGGGCCGCTTCACCTTGTCCTTTATGGACTGCCAGGATTCCCGCTCTGACGATCTCAGCAATGAAGGCTGCCGTATAGATCGTCAGCCCTGTCAACAATCCCATAAATTCCGGCGAAAAATGAATCCCGCCCTGAAAATTGAATCCTTTCAAACGAGGTGAACTGAGGTGAAGCGGGTATTGCGGAAGTGCGAAAATACTGAGAAGGGACACTCCTGAAAATACCAGTAAAGGGAGGAGTATCTTGGATTGAGGCAAACCGCTCCTCCTTTCTTTCCGCTTCATGATGGTCAGTACTCCGATCCCGCTTAGTATGGCAAGGCCGATAAAGCCAAACCACATTCTGGTTGTGTCGGTCCCTTCCCACCAGGGGAAAAATGCGCCGCGATTGCTCAGGTGAATTGATCCGGGGAGTGGAATAGACTGTCGAATCCCTGGAAGGGCCAGATAGACTACGTGATACCATGCGAAAAGCTGTACCAGCAATGGAATATTTCGAACAATCTCCACATAGGCTGTTGACAGTGTATTGATCAAAAAGTTGTGTGAGAGGCGTCCCACGCCGATGAGGGTGCCGAGGACCGTACTCAGAAGAATCCCCAGAACAGAGACGTAAAGCGTATTGACTGCGCCGACTTGAAATGCCTTCCAATATGAGTTTTTAGAGGAAAATTCAATTCCTTCACTGATTGAAAACCCTGCCTCTTCCGTCATGAATCCAAACTGGATCTTTAAGTTCTGCTGGGCCAGTCCGGAAAACATATTACGGAGCAACCAGAAAGCCAGAATCCCGATGATGAGAAAAAAAAGGAGTTGGAGCAGAAGGTTGATCATTTTAACATTGCGATAAAAAGGAATGCGGATTGCTTCAGATTTGTGAAGGGAGGAATGTGGGTTGTTTGTCATAGCAATTTGTAACGATTTAGATTGCCTGTATAAGGCTTCAGGGTAAGGCGCGAGGAGCGCAGGACCACAGCGTATTCTTTATAAGTGAGGATTCGAGCATCACAGCAACGTCGCCATGGACCCTTAGATGGGTAAGCTGAGTCGGTGCTTTCATCTAAACGGGGGGGCATACATCAACCCGCCGTCAGTCCAGAGGGCATTCAGGCCGCGAGACATCTTGAATTTGGATTTCATTCCGAGATTTCGTTCAAAAACTTCACCGTAGTTGCCTACATTTTTTATAATATTGGCGACGAAATGGTTGTCCACGCCGAGGCCTTTTCCAAGGGTTCCGGTCACACCAAGGAGTCGCTGAATGACGGGGTCCTTATTTTTTTTCATGGCCTCAAGGTTTTTTTGAGTCACACCCAATTCTTCTGCAGCCAACATGCCATAAACGGTCCAGACGACCACATCCCTCCATTGGCTATCATTAGAACCCACCGCCGGTCCCAGTGGCTCTTTGGAGATGGTTTGATCCATAAGAACATATATCGAAGGATTTTTTTCCGCATATTGCCGGGCAAGGAGTGTGGATCTGTCTGAGGTTGCGGCATCACATCGGTTTGCTCTAAAAGCAGACATCATCCCGTCGGCATCTTCAAAGGTCAGCAGTTTAAATTTGACATTTCTTTTAGCGAAGTAATCTGTGATATTTTTTTCTGTCGTGGTTCCTGAAATGGTGCAAAACGTGGCACCTGCCAGTTCGCTGATCCCTTGGATGCCCAGATCTTTTTTTACCAGAACACCCTGGCCGTCGTAAAATGTCGTCACTGTAAAATCAAGCCCGACCGCCCCGTCCCTGGAAGCTGTCCATGTCGTATTTCGGGAAAGGACATCAATTTCGCCCGCCTGGAGTGCCGTAAAGCGTTGAGCAGATGAGAGAGGGACATATTTTACTTTGGTGGGATCATTAAATACGGTGCTTGCAATGGCCTTACAAAACGCAACATCAAATCCTTCAAATTGACCACTGGGGGTAAGAAAGCCAAACCCCGGAATCATTTTGTTCACTCCGCAATGGAGAATTCCACGACGCTTTACCGTGTCCAACTTGCCGGCAAAAACAGAAGAAGCCCCCAGGATGAGTACCAGGGTAAACAATGTGCTCGCGGCTAATTTCAATCTATTTTTTGTCATAAGGAGCGCCTCTGAATGGTGAATTGATTTGCTTGTAACGTGTTGGGCCATCACATAGAATAAAGGGACATTCTATAGAAATATTTCTATAGAAACAACCTCATATTTAAATTCGTTTAAGCTTGCTTCTCCTACATCTTGAAGGGCGAGGTTTCATTTGAGTTACTAATCTCATTTGACTTTTACGGTATAAATATAGTAACCTCAACGGGTCGTTTCTGTGTTTTTCTTTCCCCTGTTCTGGGGGGAGCGGACGTAACATCCATGTGTGTTCATGGAGGCAAGCAGATTGCTTATGGACCGTCCCTGGCTTAAGTATTATGAACAGAATGTCCCGGAAAGCACTCAATTTCCATCCGTTCCAGTCTATCAATTTTTAGATGATTCAGCCCTCCGTTACCCGAGTCTCTGTGCCATCCTTTTCTACGGGAAGAGGACAAGCTACCAACAGTTGTCTCTAGAAAGTAATCGGTTCTCACATCTCCTCGCAAAACTGGGTGTTCGTAAAGGGGATCGGGTGGCTATTATGCTTCCGAACGTTCCCCAATGTGTTATTGCCTACTATGGTGCCCTGAAGGTCGGTGCGATTGTTGTGATGACGAATCCGCTGTACGTCGAACGAGAACTTCAAGTACAGCTTGATGATTCCGGCGCAGAAACGATTATTGCCCTCGATTTTTTCTATCCCCTTATTGAAAAGATCAAGCATAAAACTTCTTTGAAAAATATTATCTTAACCTCCATCCGGGATGCATTGCCCTGGTTTTTGTCTTTACTCTACCCGATCAAGGCAAAGAAGGAGGGGCAATGGATTCAAGTTCAAAAAGTGCCGCCTGTCTACGACATGATGGAACTGATGAAACAGATGCCTTCATCGGACCTGAATGTGATTGTTTTTCCTACAGACCTGGCCCTTCTCCAATACACCGGCGGAACGACTGGAACCCCAAAGGGGGTCATGTTGACGCATCAAAACCTTGTGGTCAATACGATTCAATGCCGTAAATGGATGCCTTCCCTTATAGAGAAGAAGGAAGTTTTTCTCGGAGTGATTCCTTTCTTCCATGTCTACGGGATGTCAACTTGTATGAACCTGGCGATCTATCTGGGATCCACATTGGTTCTCTTACCGCGATTTACAACCCGAGATGTCTTGAAGACCATCCAGAAAAACAAGGTCACAATATTCATGGGAGTACAGGCGATGTACGTCGCAATTAATAATTTTTCCACTATTAAAGAACATGATCTCTCTTCTGTACGTGTTTGCATCTCTGGTGCGGGACCACTTCATTTGGAGGTTCAACGCTGCTTTGAAGCGCTGACAGGGGCAAAGCTGGTCGAGGGATTCGGACTGTCTGAGGCCTCTCCTGTGACGCATGTGATCCCGATTGATGGGAAGCGGAAAGAAGGGAGCATCGGACTTCCCCTTCCGAATACCCTGGCAAAGATTGTTGATATTGAGACAGGAATGGAAGACCTTGAAGTTGGAGAGGTTGGTGAATTGATTGTTCAGGGGCCTCAGGTGATGCAGGGATATTGGAAAAATGAGAAAGAAACAGAGGATGTCTTGCGGGATGGGTGGCTTTATACCGGCGATATGGCCCGAATGGATGAAGATGGATACTTTTTTATTGTCGACCGCAAGAAGGATATGATCAAGACGAAGGGAGAGAATGTCTATCCACGGGAGGTGGAAGAGGCGCTTTTTCGGCATCCTAAAATTGAAGATGCGGTCGTGATTGGCATTCCTGAGAAGTTCTCGGGAGAATATATTAAGGCCTATGTTGTGATGAAAGAAGGAGTAGCGTTAACAGTTGATGAGGTGATGCGTCATTGCGGCACAGAGTTGTCTAAATTCAAGGTGCCGAAAGAGATTGAATTTCGATCTGAACTTCCGAAGACGATCATTGGAAAGGTATTAAGGCGTGTTTTGCTGGAGGAAGAGATGAAGAAGCGGTAAACGGTTCAGCATGCCCCCCTTTTCCTCCATGGAGGCGTTGCTGTGGTGCTCGAATCCTCACGTAGGGACATACGTAGCGGTTCTGCGCTCCTCGCGCCTTACCCTGGAGGATGGGTCTCGCGAAGCCAAAATTGTGGCATGTTGAGCCGTTTACAAGGCTAGCATCATTTTTTACCGAACAAAATTCAGGCGAATTGATATAATTAATCGAAATATTGAAAGGAGTCTGCATGAAGGAAGCGGTTATTGTAGAAGGGGTCCGAACGCCCATCGGAAATATGGGCGGGGCGCTCAAGGGACTCACCAACCAGAAGATGGGTGAAGCAGTAATCCGAGAGGTATTCAATCGTTCCGGAATCGATCCTGCGGCAGTTGAAGAGGTCATCTTTGGTTGTGTCGGGCAATATAGTGATGCGACCAATCTGGCGCGTGTCATCATGTTGATGGCGGACTTGCCAATTTCCACCCCGGCCTACACTGTCGCGCGTAATTGTGCTTCGGGCCTGCAGGCCGTCGTGAATGCCTGCCAGAATATCTACTCGGGGGATGCGGACCTCCAGGTTGCCGGAGGGGTGGAAAACATGAGTCTGGCACCGTTTGTTTCACGCGACATGCGGTTTGGACAGCGCCTGCGCCATTCCATGATGATTGATTCGATCTGGGAGGGACTGACCGATGGTTTCTGCGGACAGGTCATGGGATACACCGCTGAGAACCTTGCAGAAGAGTATCAAATCTCCCGTGAGGAGCAGGACAAATATGCGGTAGAAAGTCATAAGAAGGCCTTTCGAGCGACCCGGGAGGGAAAATTTCGAGAGGAGATCGTTCCCGTTCTTGTTCCGAAAAAAGTGGCAGGAAAGGAAGTGACTCCGGAGCCCTTTTCTCAGGATGAAGGGCCGAATATCGCGCTCACGGAGCAGATGCTCTCTCTCTATCCGACGATCTTCAAGGACGGGGGAACAGTAACACCAGGCAATGCCTGTCCGATCAGCGATGGCGCGGCGGCCCTCCTGGTCATGTCACGAGAGCGGGCCAATGCCCTGGGAAAAGAACCGATGGGGATTGTGCGGTCGTACGCCGCAGTTGGGGTCGATCCACAACGCATGGGAATCGGCCCGGCGCTGGCTATTCCAAAGGCATTGAAGAAGGCGGGGCTTTCTCTTTCGGATATTGATCTGATTGAGGTCAATGAAGCCTTTGCCGTTCAGTACCTTGCGGTTGAGCGAGTATTGGGACTCAAGCGGGAGATCACGAACGTTAATGGCGGGGCAATCGCCCTTGGGCATCCGGTCGGGATGAGCGGCACCCGCCTGGTGATCACCCTCCTGAAAGAGATGAAAAGGCGGGATTTGACTCTGGGTGTTGCATCTCTTTGTGTGGGTGGCGGACTCGGTATGGCGATGGTACTGGAGCGAAAGTAGGAGGAGACATGTACATTTACAAGGCAGCGGTCATTGGCGCAGGAACCATGGGGGCGGGAATTGCACAGGTGATTACTTTTTCAGGCCTTCCGGTGATATTGAAGGACATCAATCAGGAGGCCGTTGATCGTGGCTTGAAGACGATCAGGAAAATCTATCAGAATCGTGTGGATAAAGGGAAGATGACGGCATCGGAGATGGATCAGAAGATGGCCCTGGTCAGTGGCGCGGTTGACTATTCAGGATTTGCAGATGTCGATATTGTCATTGAGGCGGTTTTTGAAGATGTTTCGGTCAAGCAAAAACTTTTCCATGATTTGGAAGCGGTTTGTCCTGAGAGTACGATCCTGGCAAGCAATACCTCCTCTCTCCCGCTCTCTGCTATCGCGTCTTCCTCAGAGAGACCTGAAAAAGTGGTCGGCTTGCATTTCTTCAATCCGGCGCCGGTGATGAAACTGGTTGAAGTGATCCCTGGTCTTGGAACATCACAGGAGACAATTGATGATGTCACACTCTTTTCAGAAAGTCTTCGGAAGATCCCTATTCGGGTAGAGGAGTGTGCGGGGTTCCTGGTCAATCGTCTCTTACTCCCCTACTTGAACGAATCTGCCATTGCTCTGGAGGAGGGTGCGGCCACGGCGAAGGAGATGGATGATGCTGTCATTGCCTTTGGACTCCCAATGGGCCCTTTTACACTTTTTGACCTGGTTGGAATTGACGTCTCGTTGAAGGTGGCAGATATCCTTTATGAGGCCTATGGTCCCCGGGCGAAGTCCGCCGAAATTATTACCGCGCTGGTGAAGGCCGGGCGCTATGGCTTAAAAAGCGGATCGGGTTTTTATGAATATGGGGAGGGAAATCCGGGTGCACTCGATTCTATTATCGATCAGGTGGGAAAAAAGAAAGGAGCTGGAAGGAATCCTTTTTCCGTAGATCGCCTGATCATGCCGATGATCAACGAAGCCGTGATTTCTCTCCAGGAAGGTGTTGCATCTGCTGCCGATATCGATGTTGCAATGCTGGCGGGGACTGGTTTTCCTCAGGAAAAAGGAGGCCCGCTTCATTACGCGGATCAAATCGGCGTTGATACGGTCCTCTCTTCCCTGGAGAAACTAAAAGAGGAGCATGGCGCGCGTTTCTGGCCCGCGCCGATGCTGAAACGTATGGTGGTGGGAGGATACCTGGGTCAAAAAACGGGGAAGGGCTTCTTCCAATACTAACCATATGACATGTTGAACAATGATGAAAGGACAGGAGGGGCGATTTGGAAAATGAGATTGTAAAATCTTCACGAGATGGTCATGTGGCGACGGTTACTTTGAATAATCCTCCCGCGAATCTTCTGACCTTTGAGCTCTTGTCCGAATTGGAAAAAGTGCTTGATTTGCTGGCGGGGGATGATGAGGTCAAGGCGGTCGTCATTACGGGATCGGGGAGTCTTTTCGTCGCCGGAGCCGATGTCAAAGTGATCGCCTCTATCTCTTCGTCTGAGGAGGGTGAATCACTTGCAAAAAGGGGACAGGCGGTTTTCGACAAGCTTGAACAGATGCAGAAACCGGTGATCGCTGCCATTATGGGTTTCTGCCTTGGTGGTGGACTCGAGTTGGCAATGGCTTGCCATATCCGTATCGGCGGGGAACGCGTCCGTCTGGGGCAACCGGAAATCAACCTCGGCATCATTCCGGGTTTTGGCGGGACGCAACGTCTTCCTAGATTGACGGGACAGGCAAAGGCGATTGAGTTGATCTTGACCGGTGATATGATCAATGCGGAGGAAGCGAAGCGGCTAGGCCTTCTCAACAAAGTGGTCCCGGAAGGCGCGGTGTTGAAAGAGGCTCAGGGATTGGCGAAAAAGATTGCGGCAAAAGGGAAGAAAGCGGTCGAAGCAAGTCTGATGGCCATTCAGTATGGGATGGAACATCCGCTTCCCTCCGGTTTGACACTTGAGGCGGAACTTTTTGGAAAGATCTGTGAGACAGAGGATAAGAAAGAGGGTGTAAAAGCCTTTCTTGAAAAGCGTCAGGCGAAGTTTCAAGGTCGATAATATCTGGTATCGGTCGTAATTGCGAAGGATGCCCTCTCGAAAGTAGGAGGCTGATGAAGATCGCCGTTTGCATTAAACAAGTCCCCGCCACAGAGTCAAAAATCAAACCATCTTCTGATGGAAAGGAAATTGACCGAACGGGACTTTCCTATGTTGTGAATCCATATGACGAGTTTGGTGTTGAGGAGGCCTTAAGAATAAAAGAGCGGCTTGAGAGTTCTGTCACCGTGGTGACCATGGGGACGGAAAGGGCAGAAGAGGCACTGAGAACCTGTCTTGCCCTTGGGGCGGACCAGGCAATACATATCAAGGATGATCTGCTGAGGGGGGGAGATGCCTATGGGGTGGCTCTTGTTCTGACCACGGCCTTGATGAAAGAGCATTATGACATTATCTTTTTTGGAAAACAGGCCGTTGATGACGACAGCGGCGCCGTTGGTATTCATGTTGCTGAACTCATGGGGCTTCCGCATGTGGCCGTAATTAATAAACTTGATCTTAAGCCGGAAGAGGGGAGGGCCCTCGCCTCACGACAGATTGAAGGGGCGACTGAAATGGTCAACATAAAACTCCCTGCGGTCTTTACCTGCCAAAAAGGGCTCAATGAGCCGAGATATGCTTCTCTCCCCGGCATTATGAAAGCAAAACAGAAACCATTGACGACACTGACCTTGGCTGACTTAGGTGTAGATAAAGATGCCGTTGGGGCGAAAGGGGCAAAGCTTGTGGTTGACTGCATCAAAGCACCAAGGGTCCGATCAACCGGCAATATCATCGACAAAAATCCCTCAGAGTCGGTTGAAGAGCTTGTTCGTTTACTTCGGGATGAGGCGAAAGTATTATAACTTGTTACCGTGTCGCATCCGTTTTACCAAATCCATCACCCGTCGTTACTTTGAGAAAAAATGACATCGATTTAGCTCTCGATATACAGATAGAATTTTGAAAGGAACGCAAGGAGGCATTATGGCGGGCACACTGGTCTTTTCAGAACAACGTGAGGGAAAGGTCAAGCGTGTCGCTCTGGAGGCACTTACAGCCGCTCGAACCCTTCAATCCAAGGTCGGAGGAGAAGTTGCGGCGGTGATCATAGGCGATCAGGTGGCTGATGAGGCAAAGGGGCTTACGGCTGCGGGCGCGGAAAAGGTCTACCTGGCAGAGGATCCCTTCCTACACTATTATTCGTCGGAAGGATATGCTTCTATTATTGCGGACCTGGCAAAGAAGTTGGATACCCGTCTAATCCTGATGGGGGCAACGATGATGGGGAAGGATCTTGGCCCGAAACTGGCGGCCAGACTCGGCGGGCCTTTTGCCGGTGATTGTGTTGGGCTGGAAATCGTCGATGAGGGAATGCTTGTCGCACATCGACCGATCTACGGAGGGAAGATCATGTCCACGGTCAAGAGCCGTCAAAGTGGCTTCCAGGTGGCCACCATTCGACCAAATGTCTTTCCCGTGGAGAAACAGACGTCGGAGAATACCATCCGGATTGAAAGAATCACCTCACCTTGTGATCTCTCCAGTTTGCTTGCCCAGGTACAAGAGGTGGTGGCGACAGCGAGTTCGAAAGTTGAATTGACGGAGGCACGCATTATCGTATCGGGAGGAAGGGGACTCAAAGGTCCTGAAAATTTTAACTTGGTTGAGGACCTGGCAGAAGCTCTCGGGGCTGCTGTAGGGGCATCCCGTGCCGCGGTTGATGCCGGTTGGAAACCGCACAGTTACCAGGTTGGCCTGACGGGTAAAACGGTTTCTCCTCTTCTCTATATTGCCTGCGGTATTTCCGGAGCAATACAACATCTGGCCGGGATGTCTTCTTCGAAATATATCGTTGCGATCAATAAAGATCCGAATGCCCCGATCTTCAAGATTGCCAATTATGGCATCGTTGGTGATCTTTTTGAGATTCTTCCTCTCCTGACTGAGGCTGTAAAAAAGGTGAGAGAAGGTTAAACCCCATATGTCAGGATTCAAAGGCCAACGGAAAATGGGACGGCGTCCTCTGACCCCCCGTATTTTGGAGCGTTCACTTGTCAGACAAATTTGACGTCATCATCGTAGGTGCGGGGCCGGCAGGTTCGGCCGCTGCACTTACCTTGGCTCGGGCCGGTTTATCCGTTGTCGTCTTTGAACGGGGCGCGTTTCCCGGCGCAAAGAATATGTTCGGGGGGGTCCTTTATACACCCATTCTAAACAAATTGATCCCCAAGTTTTGGGAAGAAGCCCCGATTGAACGACACATTGTAAAGCGCCGGTTTAGCCTTCTTTCCAGTAAATCGGAGGCGGCTTTTGAGTTTCGCTGTGAAGATTACAATGAAAAGCCCCCTTTTAATCAGAGTTTCTCTGCGCTCAGGGCACGCTTTGATCCATGGTTTTCCAAAAAGGCGGAAGAAGCAGGTGCCATGGTTATCCCTGAAACGGTCGTAGATGACCTGATCGTTAAAAATGGCAGGGTTTGCGGCGTGAAGGCCCGTCGAGAAGGGGGAGAGGTCTTGGCCGATGTCGTCATCGCCGCAGATGGGGTGAATTCTTTTTTAGCGAAAAAAGCGGGCCTTCGTAAAGACTTCAGTCGAGCGGTCCTGGCCGTAGCGGCAAAGGAAGTCATCAGTCTTCCGCGTGAAGTGATAGAGGATCGTTTTTCCCTGGAGGGTCAGGAGGGAATGGCGATGGAATTCTTTGGCGATTCCGTGGCCGGTATGGTTGGCGGCGGATTTATTTATACAAATCAGGAGACGCTTTCTGTTGGGATTGCCTGTTCCATTAAGTCATTTATCGATAAAAAGGTGGCACCGAATGACCTACTGGATCGGTTTAAGGCGCATCCGAGTATAAAACGCCTGATAAAAAAAGGAGAGACACTGGAGTATTCAGGGCACATGATTCCAGAGGGTGGTTTTGAACGGGTGCCGCAGGTCTATACCGATGGGCTTCTCCTGGTGGGAGATGCGGCCCACCTGGTGAATGCGTCTTTCTACCATGAAGGAACCAACCTGGCGATGGCCTCGGGCTTATATGCCGCAGAGGCCATTATTGAGGCGAAAGAAAAAGATGATTTTTCGGCACAAACGCTGAAGCGATACCAGAAAAAACTAAATAATAGTTTCGTGATGAAGGATTTAAAAAAATACCGGGCTGTTGAAAAATGGTCTCATGAGAACTTAAAATTTTTTGAGGAATATCCAGGTATTGCATTAGAGATGCTAAAAGATTACTTTAGTATATCTGAAGTGCCGAAAGAGACGATTCAAAAAGAAGCATACCGAAAAGTACGCACTCATATTTCCCCGATACAGGCCTTTCTTGAATTGAATAAATTCAGGAAAACTTTTTTTTAAAGACGGAGGGGGCGATGCAGGTACGGAAGGGAGGTTCCCTAAAGGGCCTCAGCAGAAAAGCGTACTGGTCTATATGAGATATCGAAGTCCGGCGGTATAACCCCCGAGGTTTGCTTGGTCGACGACCCAGCAAACCTCGGCGAGTGTCGGCAGTGAAGATTTGATTTCAGGAAGGGGCATTTGAACCTGGATGATCTGGGATCTCGTCAAGGGGGTTTCCGTTTTAAGACAGAACCCCCCGTTGCTTATATTGAGCATCTTTCCATAATGCTTCCTCTGTATTTGTTCTAAGGATGCAGACGGTTCGTAGACCACCTCTTTTTCCAAGCCATGGCGCTCAGCGATTCTTCGATCTTCTCTATCCATTTTGATCTCCCCAAACCAAGATATTCATGTTTTTTGAGCGAAAAGCTGATAAAAATTACTCTACGCAATCGTTGGTCTTAAATCAATCCCCTCAAATGAGGGGGGCATTGAATTCTCAAGAAAGGCGATGGCTCTGTAATATTTTTGCGACGATTCCGGCGCGGGTTGTTACGTTCAACTTTTTCATAATTCTCTTTATGTGGTCTTTCACTGTATATTCTCCAATATCCATGTGAACGGCAATTTCCTTATTTGTTTTTCCTTCAGACAGTAGTTGAACGGCGATCTGTTCACGTTGCGTCAGTTTTGTTAAATCTCCTACATCTTCAATCCGAAGTCCCTCAGAAACTCTTTCGATCAATATCATAATGTGCGTGCTATTTTGACGCTCCGTCCCTCTTTGCAATAGCAGTGCTCGAAAAAGATAGACCGCACCCTCGTGGATGCAAATCCTGTTCACTGTGGGTACGGATGTTTCAAGCGTTCTTTTGTTTGCGGTGACCATTTTTTTGAAGTGATCATAAAGCTGATAAATAATTTGAGGCAACGGACGCCCCTGATCTTTTTTTTGAGGTGTTCGGGAAGTGCTTGGAATTGCAGTCAAACGATCCAGAAGGCTTTTTGCATCATAGTTCAGGTAGAGGGTCTCTCCTCCTTTTCCAAGGATCAGGATGCCGGGTTGGGCCCTCCTCCGGACCAGATTATGAAGCTCGTCTTCATTCATGTTTGAAGGCCGGGTTATTGGCTTGAGAAGTTTTTCCGGTATATTTCGGGGGATGGTGGGTTTCTTTTCCTTCTCTATGTCGATCGACAGCTTCTGCAGGAGGCTACCCAGCACAGTGGAGAATGAGGTCATTAATGTGATATCAGAAGGGGTAAAAGGGCCACCTTTCTTTTCTCTCCAAAGAATAAGGTATCCTCTACATTTTTTATTTTTGTCCAGCAAGAGCACCATCAATGAAAAATAAAGTTTGGCCGGCAGGAGGACGGTTTTGTAAAAGGGGTGACGTGTCAAGCGAGCGGGTGTCCACAAGTCCTCGCCGCGGATGCAGGGGGGCTTAATCTGCATCAGTTGTTCAACGCTGGGGAGTAATGTGTTTTCCAAAGTGATCTGGTTGATATTGATTGGGAGAGAGGGACCTGACCAGCTTTGATGTGTGAGCAGGGTTGTTTTTAAAGAAACAGGATCTACGGGGAAGAACCAACCGGATCGAAAGGGGGCCTCCTTTTGTAACAGCGGGAAGAGGGTTTTAAGGAGCGTGTCCAGACCGACACGGGATGGATCCATATTTTTGAATTGGAGGATGACTTTCTTTTGCTGGGGTGTCATGCGAGTGTTCACAACGAGATCTCTTTTTTTAACGCGTCTAGGGAGATATTAAGCTGATTGACACAACCCTTCAAGCGGGATCCTTTAAATGCCACATAGGTCTATAGAGTATTCACATATTATATCAGGTTAATTTATTCCTGGAACCTAATAATCATACCTTTTTTAAGTTTTTCTTGGCGCGTAAAACCGGAAGCAACTTCGAGTACATAGAGCGCCTTATCTTTTGTCGGGCCATAGCTTGGACAGGGATCTGATTTACATGGAGGGGTTTTTTCAGAAATGTGGATAATTTCCTGCTTTTTATTCATCCATATAATGTCGATTGGGAATTTGCAATTCTTCATCCAGAATTGGTGCCGTTCCGCCACCTGAAAGATGAAGAGCATTCCGCCGCCTTCCGGTAGGTGTTCCCGGAACATAAGTCCAATCGATCTGGCTCTCGGAGTACTGGCGATTTCCGCATTGAGTTTTGTGCCGCTGGGGAAGGTAATTTTCTGATGGGTCGGGGCGCCGTCTACACAAATCGGGCTCATGGCGAGAAAAAAAATTAATGCGACCAGACCTCTCTCTTTTCTCCACATGGCTCATATCTTATGAAAAAGGAGAGAGTGTGTCAACAACAGGTATTCAAGAGATAAGTTATTTTGACCGCCATGATTGTGAGGTGTGGAAAAGATCCCTGATTCTTAGTTGTTATCCTTTTAAGGAATTTTACTCCAGAGGTGAAGTGCCCGCCAGCGATCCTGAAGGTTGAAAGGCTTCATTTCAAGGCCGGCAACGGTTGTGAGCATCTTGGTGTGAAGATCCGGGTGTTGGTTGATTGATCGAAAGATTCGGTCTCTCGCCCAGACGAGAGGTTCCCATCCGCTGTTCCAGAGCCAGGTCATTTCGTCACCGACATTTTGCAGGAGATCGACCTTGCTGCGACGGATCGATTCATAGGGCTGAAGGGCCTTTCTGGAGAAATCTCCTTTTTGGAAGCAGAGGTCCAGTACTTCGGCCAGGACCATTCCGTCTTCCATGGCAGAGTTTCTTCCTTGGGCGACGTGTGGATTCATTGCATGTGCGGCATCCCCGAGGAGGACACCACCATCGACGGCCCATTGATGACAACGGACTCGAAAGCAAGGCATAAAAGCCGTTTCTTCCCATGAAGAGATTCTCTTGAGTGGTTTTTCAAGCAAAGAGCGGACCTTAGCATTCATTGAAAGAATGTCGTCCTTGAAGCCTTGAATACCTTGCTTTTGAAGTTCTTCCCGTTTGTGTGAGGGAATCATATAGAAGAAGTAGCACTCTTGATTTGAGACGGGAAAGATGCCGAAGATCTTACCCTTCCCAAGATAGTATCGTGAATCCTCATGAAATCCTTCCGGGCGTTTGATGATGCCCGTGATGTAGCCATGCTTGTATTCATGGAGTCGATATTTTATTTTAAAGGCATCTCGAACACGGGATCGGACGCCGTCCCCGCCGATGATGACGGGTGCCTTGAAGCGAGTCTTTTTTCCCTGGATGGTGACTTCGGCCCCGATTATTTTTCCTTTTTCTGTGGAGAGTTTTTCAAAGTGGGTGTCCCAGAAGGTCTCTATGTTGGATGAAGCGGCGACCTTTTCTGCCAGGAGTTTTTGAATTGCATCGGGAAGAAGGATTAAGGAGTAGTCGTAGGGCTTGGGAAGGGTTTGATAGTCCACTGTACAAAGGTGTGTGCCGGTCATTTGGTAGAAGTGGACCGCTTTATTCAGATGAACATCTGCCTTGAGCAGATCGGGAAGTATGCCGAGTGTTTCAAGGATTTTCAGGCCATTCGGTTGTATGATTTCGCCCCTCGGATGTGATGCCGGGGAGGATTGTCGGTCAAGGATGGCAATACGGCACCCCTTTTTTGCAAGCGCCAGTGCGAGGACCATGCTTCCCGGCCCAGCCCCAACAATGACGAGATCCCATTCTCTTTGATTCACCATTTCTATTGATCCATCGGTTTACTGTGCACTTTACTTGACCTACCGGGGACCGTCAAGATGACCCAAGGTCAAACTCGTATCTTGGGTCTTTTTTGACAGTGTCGCTTGGTTGCAGTAAGGTAATGGGGCAGATTGCTTCATTTACGAGTCAGGATTTACCACGACAGGAGAGATGATTGATACCCTGGGAGAAAATTGATACCGTTCTTCTTGATATGGATGGCACCCTTCTTGACAGGCATTTTGATGATTTTTTTTGGGAAGAGCTCGTCCCTGAGAAGTTTTCCCACCTCAAGGGGATCTCTTTGTCTGTTGCCAAAAAGCAACTTTATGCTGCCTTTAAAGGAGAAGAGAGGACTCTGAATTGGACGGATATCTACTACTGGTCAGACAGGCTGGGGCTGGATATTGTGGCTCTCAAAATGGAAATGTCTGGACAGGTCCGTGTCCATCCAGGGGTATTGTCTTTTTTGAAGTTCATTCGAGACTTACAGAAAGAGGTTGTCCTGGTGACAAATGCGCACCCAAAGACTGTGCAGATAAAACTCGGGCAGACCGACCTCAGCCCTTATTTGGAAACCATTCTGTGCTCAAGCGATATCGGTGTGCCGAAAGAAGCACTGGAATTTTGGAAGAAGGCGGAAGAAGTCCTGCTTTTCGACAAAACAAAGACCCTCTTCATCGACGACAACGAAGCGGTCCTTCATGCGGCAGATGCGTTTGGGATCAAATATCTTCTTCAGAAAAGTAATGCCAGTAGCCGTAGGGTTCAGATATCGTCAACGGCCTTTCCGCCATTAGCCCGTTTTGACTCTCTTATCGATTAAGTTCGTAATGACTTCGCCTCTGTGTGGCTGGTTACACTTTAGCCTCAGTTTTTCTCCTCGATGTTACTTTTTTGATCGACTCTCCCGTAACCCGAATAAGCTTTTTTAGATCCCGAAGCGAAATGGAGAGGGGGGGCAGTAAGACGATCACGTTTCCCAGTGGGCGAAGCAAGACGCCCCGTTTTTTTGCTTCCAGACAGACATGCCAGCCGATCCGCTCTTCAGGTGCATAGGCCATTCTCTCCTCTTTATCGGCTACCAGTTCAATGCCGGCCATGAAGCCGATCTGCCGGATCTCTCCTACATGCCGCCACCGTCTCCACGGCGCAATCGCTTCCTTAAGAAAGCCGATCTTTTTTTGAAGCTTCGCCAGCACCTTTTCTTTTTCAAATATCTCTAGGTTGGCAATTGCGGCGGCGCATCCGAGAGGATTGCCTGTATAGCTGTGCCCATGGAAGAAGGATTTAAATTCCGAATATTTTCCGAGAAAGGCGTCATAGATTTCTTGTGTGGTCAGGGTTGCTGCGAGAGGCATGTAGCCACCCGTAAGGCCTTTTGATATTGCCATCAGGTCCGGGGTGACGCCTTCATGTTCACAGGCAAACATCCTGCCTGTCCGACCAAATCCGGTTGCGACTTCGTCTACGATCATGAGAATGTTATATCGAGTACAGAGTTCCCGTATGCGTTTAAGATAATGGGGAGGTGAGGTGATCATCCCGGCTGCGGCCTGGACCAGTGGTTCAATGACGAGGCCCGAAATCTCTGTGGAATGGGTTTTCATGGCCACTTCCACTTCGTCGAGGCAGGCGATCTTACAGGAAGGATGGGAAAGAGAGAGCGGGCATCGGTAGCAGGTGGGCGGGGGGACTCTAATCGTCTTAAAGAGGAGAGGTTTATACGCCCGGTGAAATAGATCGATTCCTCCAAGGCTGACAGAGCCGAGGGTATCTCCATGATAAGCGTGATCAAATACGATAAACTTTTTCTTTTTTCGATCTTGTGTACCTTTATTTTGCCAATAACTGAAGGCGATCTTCAGGGCCACCTCAACCGCGGTCGACCCGTTGTCAGAATAGAAGACCTTGGTCAACCTTCCGGGGGGAGATTCTCCCCTTGGGGCGATCTGAAGGAGTTTCTCCGCAAGTTCTATTGCCGGGAGGTTCGATAGACCGAGGAGTGTGGTGTGTGAAATCTTTCCGATCTGGCGAATTAAGGCCTTATCGATCGTCTTGTTGCGATGACCATGAAGATTGACCCAAATCGAAGAGCTTCCGTCGAGATACTTTTTCCCTTCCAGGTCGGTCAGCGTGACTCCGTCTCCTTCGACAATGATGGTCGGGTCTTGTTCTTCCCACTCTTTCATCTGGGTAAAAGGATGCCAGATGAGTGTCTGTCCTTTCCGAGCCCATTCTTTTTTTTTGTCCATATGTCGTTTTCTAGGGGTGGAGAATAAAAAAGTGATATGGAACAATTCAGCTTGCCCGCATTTTTCTTCAGGGTAAGGCACGGGGAGTGCAGAACCGCAGCGTATACCGATACGTGAGGATTCGAGCATCACAGCAACGCCGCCATGAAGGAAAAGACGAGTAAGCTGGATTGTCCCATCGCTTTACAATATTTAAATCGCTATAGTATAATGTCAAAACTTAAATAAAGAAAGAGGGATTTCTTGAATAACAACGATAAGTTAGGTGTCAAACGCCTGGGTTTTTCCATCTTCTTGCTCATTGCTGGGATTATTATTGGGATCGTCCTGGTTTCGGAGTTCCACACTATTCCGCCAGGGCAGGCTGTGGATGGGGCCATTGCAATAAAACCGCGTTCTATTGACGGAACACAACAGGCCTTTGTTGAAATATCGAAGGCGGTCACACCGGCTGTTGTCAATATCTCGACGTCCCGAAGAAGGCAGGATGGGGACGATTCATCAGGCTTTCCTTTTAATGACCCGCTATTCAAGCGTTTTTTCGGTGGAAGTCCTTTCGAGAGGAAGGAATCACCGAAAGAAAGGAGATCTCAGAGTCTCGGTTCAGGCGTTATTGTTGACCCCGGTGGCTTAATTGTTACAAATAATCATGTGATTGAAAAAGCGGACGAGATCAAAGTTCTTTTGTCTGACAAGCGGGAATTTATCGGGAAGGTGGTGGGGACCGATCCAAAAAGTGACCTGGCCGTTATCAGGATAGATGCAGATAATCTGCCAACCATTGCGTGGGGAGATTCCGGCACGCTTCAGGTGGGAGAGTATATTCTGGCCATTGGTAGCCCGTTTGGATTCACGCAGACCGTGACAATGGGAATCGTATCCGCTATTGGAAGGGCGAATGTCGGTCTTACAGATTATGAAGATTTTATTCAGACGGATGCCGCGATTAATCCGGGTAATTCTGGAGGAGCGATGGTGAATATAGAAGGTCAACTGGTCGGGATCAATACGGCGATCTTTACCCGAAGCGGTGGATATATGGGGATTGGGTTTGCTGTGCCGAGTACCATGGTCAAATCTGTCGTAGACAGTCTTGTAACGAACGGAAGGGTTGTCCGGGGATGGCTGGGCGTTGCCATTCAGGAGGTTACGTCTCAACTGGCCAAGGGCTTCGGACTGAAAGAGGTCAGAGGTGCTCTGGTGAGCGAGGTCATATCGAACAGCCCGGCGGAAAAGGCGGGATTTAAGCGGGGAGATGTCATCATTGCGTTTATGGGCCAGGCGATTGAGAATTCGAGCAAGCTGAGGAATATTGTTGCGAGAGCGGAAGTCGGGAGCCGTGGGAAGGTGAAGGTGATAAGGAACAAAAAAGAAGTTGATTTAGCTGTTGTAATTGAGGCTCAACCGAAAGATATGTTTGCCAGAGAGCGGGGAGAGGGAAAAGCAGTACCGAGTCTCAGTTTGGGCGGCATAGAGGTCGAGACCCTTACTTCGGAACTTGCCCTTCAACTTGATATAAGCCGCGGAGAGCGGGGTGTCGTTGTCATGCGCGTTGAGCCGGGGAGTTCTGCCGAAGAGGCAGGCCTACGACAGGGTGATCTTATTATGGAGGTCAATCACCAGGAAGTTCATAATACGAAAGATTATGAAGAAAGCCTTTCTAAAAGACCAGAGGGTGAAGCAATATTGCTCCTCATCCGACGGGGAGAGCGGACATTATTTCTAACGGTAACACCGTAAAATAGGACTCTTTTGAGGAGATTATAAATATAAAGTATGATGACAATAATATTTTATAATAAATTGATATGTAAGGGGATTTATATAAATTTAATGCTAACTCATACATTAAAGGAAGGATACAAAAATGCTAAAAACATATACAATATATGTCTTTTTTGGACTATTAAGTACCCTAATCGGTTTTTCAATCGCGACACGCCTGGAGATCGGGAATTCCTACATGGGTGGCGGAGTGGGTTTTCTGCTCGGACTGATTGTGATGGCCTTTGGATCGCTTTTAGAAAAGAGTGGGGTAAAAAGATCCTTATGGGGATTAATGGGATTTGGCCTTGGGGCGCTGATGAGCGGACTATTAAACTTCCTGGTCGAACCGGTTTTTCCTCTGAGCCCTTCGGTCTCCTTGGTCTGGAAGGGGTTTTCCCTTCTGTTTTTTACTTACATGGGGACCCTGCTTTCTCTAAAAATAGAAAATGATCCGTCACTATTGGTTATGGGGGCCTCTCCTGGAGACGATCCGGATATATCCAATAAAAAACTGTTGGACACCAGCGTTATTATTGATGGAAGAATCGCCGATCTGTGTGAGACCGGTTTTTTGGAGGGGGTTTTTATCATCCCTCAGTTTATACTCCAGGAGCTTCAACATATTGCGGATTCCTCTGACTCGATAAAAAGAGCGCGAGGGCGCAGGGGGCTTGATGTCCTGCACCGGATACAAGACATGACCGATATCGACGTTCGCATTGTGGATGATGATTTTCCTAAGATTAGAGAGGTCGATTCCAAGCTCGTTGCACTGGGGAAAAAGATCTCAGCCAAGGTTGTCACGAATGACCTGAACTTGAATAAGGTTTCAGAGCTTCAGGGCGTGCGTGTTTTAAATATTAATCAACTCTGCAACGCTTTAAAGCCAGTCGTTCTTCCCGGTGAGGTGATGCGTGTCTTCGTTCTGAAAGAGGGAAAGGAACTTGGACAGGGGATTGCCTACCTGGATGATGGAACCATGATTGTCGTAGATGATGCAAGGAAACGAATCGGTAAAAATGTCGATATTGTTGTCACCAGTGTCTTACAGACGCCGGCCGGAAGGATGATTTTTAGTCGCGTTCGAGGCGAACCGGATCGTTCGGAAGTCTCATCAGTGAGAAAAAATTAATGGTCTTTGCCATTATCCCGGCAGCAGGGCGGGGTGAGCGATTCGGTGGGAAAACGAAGAAGCAATTTCTCGGTCTAGACGGCGTTCCTCTCCTTATTCATACCTTGAGTGTTTTTCAGAAATCTTCTCTGGTGGATGAGGTTATCCCTGTTGTCAATCAGGGTGATCAATCTTTTACAGAACAGATGATTTCAGGTTATGCACTTGCCAAGGTCAAGAAAGTTCTTCCTGGAGGGGATAAGCGTCAAGACTCCGTTCGTGCGGCGGTTGTTCTACTCGAAGAGGAAGGTCGTCCTGGAGATATCGTTCTAGTCCATGACGGGGTGCGCCCATTGGTTTCGCTTGAAATCATCGAAAGGGTGATACATGCCACAGAAGAATATGGGGCCGCAGTCGCGGCCCTCCCTGTTGTGGACTCACTCAAGCTGGTCTCTAAAGAAAATGAGATCTCAAAGAGTATTCCGAGGGAGAATGTTTGGGCGATGCAGACCCCTCAGGGATTTCGCCTGGGGTTGTTAGGTGAGGCTTATCGGCAGGCCGCTCAGAAGAATTTTATCGGGACAGATGATGCGATCCTGGTGGTGCAGATGGACAAGCCGGTAAAATGCGTAGAAGGGTCTGTGGAAAACATTAAGATTACCAATTCGGAGGACATCAGACTGGCTGAGTTGATTTACCGGGAGAGAATACATCGGTCCATGAAAGAACCTACGCATGACAGGACGGTTTTATGACGCGCATTGGCATCGGCTACGATGTCCACGCTTTTGAAGACGGGTGTCGTTGCATCCTGGGCGGCGTAGAGGTACCATACAAGAAAGGACTCAAAGGGCATTCCGACGCCGATGTGCTCTTGCACGCCATCTGCGACGCTCTTCTAGGGGCCGCAGGAGAGGGTGATATTGGGGTTCATTTTCCGGACAATGATTCCCGGTGGAAGGGGATGTCCAGCCTGACCTTCCTGAAGGAGGTGTTGCGACTTCTTTCAGGAAAGGGATGGTCTGTCGTTAATATTGATGCGGTCATCATTGCGGAGGAACCGAAGATTTCTCCCTATGCAAAACAAATGAAGGAAAATATCAGCCAATGTCTCCTGATTGGACAGGATGCTGTGAATATCAAGGCGACCACGAATGAGCGGATGGGATTTATCGGGCGAGGGGAAGGCATTGCCGTACAGGCGGTTGCTCTCATTGAAGAGTCGAAGGGGATGACGAAGGAAAAATCCCATGTTTAGAACGATAAAAGAAGATCTCAAAGCGGCGGCGGACAGGGACCCAGCCGCGAGGAGCCTGGTAGAGATTGTCCTCACCTATGCGGGTGTTCATGCGCTCTTCCTGCATCGTATCTCCCATGTCCTCTGGAAGGCGAGGTTTCCTATCCTCCCGCGACTTATTTCACACATAGGACGTTTCATGACCGGAATAGAGATTCATCCGGGTGCAGTCATTGGCCAGGGTTTTTTCATCGACCATGGGATGGGCGTGGTGATCGGCGAGACGACGGAGATTGGCGATAATGTGACGCTTTATCAAGGGGTGACATTGGGTGGAACGGGTCTTGAACCAGGCAAGCGGCATCCGACCCTGGGAAACAATGTTATCGTGGGGGCCGGTGCGAAGGTCCTGGGAGCGATCGTGATCGGAAATCATGTTCGCATCGGTGCAAATTCGGTTGTCCTCCGTTCGGCACCGGATCATGCGACCGTGGTGGGTATCCCGGGGAAGATGATTCGCCGTCAGGATGAAGAAAGAGGCGTTCTGGATCATACCAACCTTCCGGATCCGATCTCGGAACGATTCAAACTTCTGGAACTCCAGATTATCGAGCTAAAACGCACGATCAAGAAGGATAAAATCGAGACCGGCTCCGGAAGAAGAGATGGTGATTGATCGGTCGCGGTACTTCACGCGTTCCCTTCTGAAGTGGTATCGTCAGTACGGACGCGCTCTTCCCTGGCGCGAAACCTCAGACCCGTATCGGATCTGGCTGTCTGAGATCATGCTTCAGCAAACACAGGTCACGACAGTACTTTCTTACTATCACCGCTTTCTTTCGACTTTTCCTGCAATACAAGATCTTGCTGCAGCCCCCCTAGATAAAGTGATGAAGCGATGGGCGGGGCTTGGCTATTACGCACGGGCCCGCCATCTTCACCGGGCGGCAAAGGTGATTGTCGAAAAATTTGACGGCAGGATGCCAAAAAGCTTTGAAGAAATCATATCACTTCCCGGGATTGGAAGATCAACAGCGGGAGCGATCCTGACCATCGCCTTTGGCCAAAGGTGGCCGATTCTTGACGGAAATGTCCGCAGGGTTCTTTGCCGTTATTTCTTGATTGATAAAGATCCCAAAAGGAAAGAAGTTGAGGCGTGGCTTTGGGATCACTCCGAAAGGCTCCTTCCAAAAAGGGGATCTGATATATATCTTCAGGGCATCATGGATCTGGGGGCGACAATTTGTACGCCAAAGCGTCCTCAATGCACGATCTGTCCGGTGAATAAAGGATGCGTGGCCTATGGGGAAGGGGTGCAGGAGGTCTTGCCTGTAAAAGGCGCGCAAAAAGAAGTCCCCCATTTCAATCATGTGGCGGGTGTTGTTCTTGATGATGAAAGAGGGGTGGTAATTCGCCGCAGGCCCCTTAAAGGCCTGCTGGGTGGCTTATGGGAGTTTCCTGGGGGAAGAGTTGATTCCGCTATTGAGAAAGAACAGCATGAAAATAGCTTGAAGACCCTCCTGGGGACAGAAATGGAATTTCAGATCGAAGTGACTCATCAATGGATGCAGATCAGGCACGCCTTTACCCATTTTAGAATGACCCTCCATGTCTTTATTTGCCGTAAAAAGAAAGAGAAGATCGATCGCTCCACTAAGTACCAGTGGATCCCGATCGAAAAATTGGGCGACTACGCATTTTCATCTGCGCATCAGAAGATCGTTACAAAGCTGTCCGAAGAAGGACATCGTCCTCATTTACCTCAGGAGGGTTTCGAACCAGGAGTCTAGTGTCCCGTCTTCTATTTCTTCTAGCGCGATCTTATTGAATTTGTGATATCGGACCCAGTCTGAATACTTTAGGACCGCTTCCTCATCGGCTTTCTCTCCCTTGTTTAATTCTTCCCACTTCCTGTCAATTGTTTCTTCAGTATATGCCTGAACGCGTTTGAGGAAAGTATGGACAATGACGGCCATGACTTCCCGTTTTACGGTTCTGGCTTCATCCTTGTATTTTAGGTGGTATAAAGGCATGACCTTCCTCCAATATGAGCGACTCCGTAATAGTTGTTTACGCTAATTTGTATAGCGTATGAATTTCAAAAGATAACATTTTCCAAAAAAGAGGGTCAAATATCTCCGGTTTTGCTCGTATTTTGAATGTGGAGTGATTTTCTAAGTCCAAGTTTGGCCGTATTGAGATGAAAGTCCTTCGCTTGATTGCATTCGGATAAAACCATATAATGTAGCTATGAGATCCTAGGGAGGTCAGGATGATAGATAAAAAAGAGAATACTGAAGTGAACTTGATACGCCTTGCTGTCGGAGTAGGCGTTTTATTTTGGTTTGTTGAGTCCTGGATTGACACTCTGTTTATAGACGAGCCCTATCTTATCCGCCTGCTTCAGCCTGATTTCAACGAAATCTGGATGCGTTCTTTTATCATCCTCACTATTATTTGCTTTGCCACGTATGCCCAAAGAGCCATTGGAAAAATAAAAAATACAGAAGAGTCGCGACGCGAATCGGAGAGACGCTTCCGGATCATTTTCGAGCAGGGGACAGACTCTATCGTCCTGGTTGATACGGTGACTGGCACACTGGCCGAGTTTAACGATAAGGCCGTAGAGACTCTGGGTTACACGCGTGAGGAGTTTATGTCGCTCAAGGTAGCTGATTTTGAAATGGTTGATTCTGAGGAAGATGCTGAAAAACATAGGGAAAAGATCATCAATGGAGAGAGTGATACCTATGAAACAAAGCTCCGAACGAAGGACGGTCGGATACTCGATGTTCTAGAAAGCAGGAGGACCCTTGCGATTCAAGGAAGAAATTACATTCTATATCTCTACCATGACATCACAGAGCGTAAGCGGGCGGAAGAGAGCCGGCGCCTGGCGGCTACCGTTTTTGAAACCGCAGCTGAGGGAATTACGGTGACAGATGCCGACAGGAATATTCTTACGATCAATCCCGCATTCACGGAAATTACCGGCTATACCGCTGAGGAAGTGATTGGGCAGAATCCGAGGGTCCTCCAATCTGGAAGGCATGATGCTTCATTTTACAAGGAAATGTGGGACACCATCAATACCAAGGGCAGGTGGAGCGGTGAGATCTGGGAACGTCGGAAAAATGGTGAGATATTTCCGGAATGGCTCACGGTGACTTCCATTAAGGATGACAAGGGAAAGGTGATCAGGTATACCGGACTGTTTAATGACATTACTAAACAGAAGCTCAATGAGGAAGATATCTATTACCGGGCTCACTACGACCAACTGACAGGTCTTGCAAATCGATTACTTTTTTCAGAACGCCTAAAACAGGCGATGAAACAATCAGAGCGAAATGATGAGCCGCTGGCACTGATGTTTATCGATCTCGATCGGTTTAAGCATGTCAACGACACCTTTGGCCACTCTTTAGGGGACTTTTTATTAAAAGAGGCAGGAAAACGTTTCCAAGGTTGTGTAAAAGAGGACGATAGTGTCGCCCGTTCCGGGGGAGATGAATTTCTGATTCTCTTGCCGAACGTTAAAGACAAAGAAGGTGCGGAGGTGGTGGCTAAGGAGATTATCGACCAGTCGAGTGCCCCATTTCGACTGAAAGGACACGATGCCTTTGTCAGCGCCAGCATTGGGATCACGATGTTCCCTGACGATGGTGGGGATGTTTCGACTTTATTAAAGAATTCTGATATGGCCATGTACCAGGCAAAGGATGCGGGCAGAAACACATACAAGTTCTTTAATCGTTCGATGACAGCGATTGCCCGTGAACGTGCAACGCTTGAGTGGGATTTAAGGCGTGCTCTGGAGCGCGATGAATTGGAGGTGTATTATCAACCCATCATCGATATCAAAACTGAACAGATGTCTGGCACAGAGGCGCTCCTTCGGTGGAATCATCCAAAACGCGGCCTTGTCTTCCCGGAGAAATTTATTCCGATTGCAGAGCAATCTAATCTGATCGTTCAGATCGGTGAATGGGTTTTGCTTTCGGCCTGTAGCCAGCTTGAAAAATGGCGTAATCAATATCCGCTTGAAATTTACATGGCGGTGAACATGTCAACCCGGCAGTTCAATTATAAGACCTTTACAAGAGTTCTTACCGAATCTTTGAAGAAAAGTGGCCTGGCCCCGAATCTCCTGACTCTGGAACTCACTGAAAGTCTGATCATGGACGGCGCAAAAGATGCGATTGATAAGCTAGGAAAGTTCAGAGAGATGGGCATCCATCTCTCAATAGATGACTTTGGAACAGGCTATTCCTCCTTGAGTTATCTTTCACGTTTTCCAATTGACCTTCTCAAGATCGATAAGTCATTTGTCCATAACGTCGCGACCGATTCCACGAAGCAGGATCTTGTCAGGGCGATCATCACGATGGCGCACGGATTGAACCTCAAGGTCATTGCAGAAGGGGTCGAGGTTGAAAGTGAGCTGTCGTTCCTGAGGGATGAGGGCTGCGATGCAGCACAAGGGGATTACTTCAGTCGGCCGCTCATGGTGGGTCAGTTTGAAAACATGATGAATAAAGGGCTTCCTCCCAGAGGGCATTTTCAAGTCGCTGCGCCCCTCGCTTCCTAGCATTAGGAGGTTTCACGAAACGCGTAACACAAACAATCCTCGCTCTCCCAGGGCGAGGTTCTTCGTTTTTCCTCTATAATCCCGGTGAACGTTTTTTCTCTTGTATATCGATTTCCCTTTTTCATATCTCGCACAGAGTGACCTCAAGAAAATTTCCACCTTACCGATAAGATAAAGTGGATTGTTGACTTTTTAAGAATAAGGTATGGGCAGGAAACCTCGTTCTTTTTGTGTGATGAGGATGATCCCTGATGGCAAAAGCAAGGACGGACCCGGACTCTGCCGCAATTGTAACAGCGATTATTGCAATGGCAAAGAGCCTCCATTTGTCTGTTATTGCGGAAAGGGTGGAGATAGAAGAGGAAGAGTTATTTCTACAGGAACGGGGTTGCTATAAGATTCAGGGCTATTTCCACATCCGACCGTTGCCGGTTGATAAGATGACTCCTTTTCTAAAGAATAGTCGTTCTGCCAATGTGACGTTACCCCCCCCCATGAAGCGTGGGGTCAGTGACCTGAAAAACAATTCTGACCACAAATTTCTTAAGTCTATCCCCTTCTCTCCCTGATTTTTAATAGAAGCCTCCGGTTGGCGCTCGAAGAGGCTTCAGACCTCCCGACATTTTTCGATGTGTCTTCTATTGAGACCCTGCCTCCTCTCCGTGCTACTTCGGCGCTCATCGCCTCTGAAAATTTGATTGTTAGAGTACCTCCGGTCTTTCAGCATTCTATATTGAAACTCAGAACGGCGTTCTTTGTGTTTTGTGAGGTTTATCTCCTGCTTGATATCTTCTATTGGTTTGATCGAATCTGAACCGGAAGGGTGTCGTTGGTCCTTTGAATTTCTGCCCTGTTCCAGGACTTTCTGAACCATTCTTTCCATATCAGAAGGTTTGTAGGGCTTCGAGAGAATTGTGATCGGTTGCATCTCTTTGGCTTCTTTTGTCTGGTCAGAGATCGTGTGGCCGGTGGAGATGATTGCCTTTATCCCAGGGTCGAGAAGGCGCAGATCACTGAGGACCTCCCATCCCGACTTCCCGGGCATTGTCAGGTCGAGTATGACCAGGTCGATCGCCTCACGCCGTTGTTTAAAGATCTTCAGCGCTTGCTCCCCGTCCCCGGCCAACAATACGCTGTATCCACGTCCCTCCAGGACGGCTTCTCCTAGAGATCGTACGAGTTCATCATCATCGACGATCATGATTGTCGCAGAGTTTTGTGTGTTCGGGTGATTTTTTATTTCTTGAACCTCCACCACGGCAGGACGTTCGGTGCGCGGGAGAT
This sequence comes from Nitrospirota bacterium, assembly GCA_029261165.1. Lineage (GTDB taxonomy): Bacteria > Nitrospirota > Nitrospiria > SBBL01 > JAADHI01 > DUAG01. The sequence goes on from JAJDBV010000006.1 coordinate 40,514, forward strand.
AAACCTCAAAAGTCGTCCCCCTGTCCTTGGCGGTTTTAACCCCGATCCATCCTTCGTGACTTTCAATAATTCCGTGACTGGCGGCCAAGGCAAGACCGGTTCCCTGACTCAAGCCCTTGGTGGTGAAAAAAGGTTCAAATAGATGAGGCAGCGCAAGCTTATCTATTCCAGCGCCATTATCGATAACAGAGAGGCAAACAAAATCACCTGTTTTTGCATCAGGGTGAGATGTGCAGAACGCTTGATCAAGATGAACATTGTTCAGTTTTATTTTTATCGCAGGCTGAAAATCGCGTCTTTTGAGCATACATTCTTTCAGGGTGTCCAGCGAATTTGTGCACAGCTCTACGATGACCTGATGAATCTGGTCTGTGTCGATGAGAACGGGCCACAAATCATCAGACGATTCAACGGTGAGCTCTATTGCGCGATCAATGGTCTGACGGAGCAGGTGTTCAATTTCCAAAGTAAGGTCCAATAGGGATTGTGGCTTGAGGGTTCCGGGAAGCTGGCGGCTAAAGGAAAGGAGCTTCTTTGTCAGGTCGGCTCCATATTGAGCGGCTTTTTGAATCATAGAGAGGATGTCCTGGTCCTTGGGTTGTTTCGAGGTTTGTCTCATTAGGATATCGACATATCCAATGATAGGGGTTAAAAGGTTATTGAATTCGTGCGCAACCCCATCCGCGAGTTGTGCGATGGTCTCAAGGTTTTGTTTTTGACGGAGCTGCTTTTCCGTCTCCTTACTCGGACTAATATCCCGGTTGATTCCGACATAAGAGGTCACTTTCCCATTGTGATCGAATATCGGAAAAGCCAAAAGTTCAACGTTGATCGTTTTTCCGGATCGTGTTCGGCTAGCGAGCTCTCCCCGATAGACGCCTTTTTCCGTGAGTTGCTTGAAAATACCTGAAAAGGACTTTTCCCCGAAATGGATCGCTGGCGTTTTTCCTCGCAACGCGTCATCTGAGTATTGAAAGAGTGTGCGATGAGAAGGATTTTGCTCCAGGTAATAACCGTTCTGATTAACAATTGCGACAGCATCTTTTGAGTTGCTGAATATGTCTTTGTATAAGTGAAATGTGTCGATCTCCCCCTTGATTTTCTTGGGGATGCTGGTCTTTTCACTTTCCTCGGGCCTCTCAGGGTTTACACATGTGCCATTCTTATTCTCTTGTATGGTTTCATTGATAATCTTGAGAAATGCTGTCGTCTCCAGAGGTCTCTTAATACACCGTGTGACACCCATACTGAGCGCCAACTGCTGTTCCTTTTGGTTAAGGACGGTTGATGTGTAGAAGACAAAAGGGACTTTTTTTAAAGGTGGATTTGATCTTATTTCTTGGCAAAGGCGAAAGCCATCCATTCCCGGCATCAACAAGTCAGAAATAATCATATCGGGCAGAGCAGCTTTGGTCATTTCAAGAGCCTCCACGCCATTGGTTGCCACTTCAACGTGATATCCTTCAGACTCAAGCGTTTTCTTTAAAACCATTCTTGCATCGATACTCTCGTTGGCGATAAGTATTTTTATAACAAACTCCTTAGTGTCTCATTCGGAGAGGGTCAAAACCCCAGGTTTTCAGGCGAATAAAAGTTTAAAATTGTCGCTTTGTAACTTGTCCGACTGGCATATGAGGGCGTACAGGTTTTTCAGAAAGATCGGATGGGTTCCAAGGTTCCCTGGACATGAGATCAGGTTCAGCATGAAATCTCCCGGTTTTACTTTCGCCGGTGTTGAAGTTCAATACGGTGACCAGAGGACTTCGGACAGGTGTCGCTGCTTTTCGCTTGTCAAATATGATAGAGGAAGCACGCGGAATCGATGGAATTCGGACCCCTAGAACAGCAGACCGGACTCTATTCGAGACAGCGATGTATCGAAGTGGTCTCACGATCAAACCTATTGGGTTGATACGGGTCTAACATGCACTATTTAGGTGAAATCATGTTGCGCGGGAAATACTCCCTCATAATGCAGCGGAAGGGGGTAAAAGCCATTGAACCCTTAAAGTGAACGTAAACCCGGTCTGCCCATGCTTGGGCTGACTAAAATGTTGGTGGAGCTGCGGGGGATCGAACCCCGGACCCCAAGACTGCCAGCCTTGTGCTCTCCCAGCTGAGCTACAGCCCCACACGAATAAGAAAATAGGTGCCTATTTTCGAGGAATATATCATCGAGATATTGAGGTTGTCAAGTTGCAGGGCTCCGTTGCCTTGACAGAGGATGGGATAACCTCTATGATCCGTGGTTGGAGTTTGTCATAATTGGTGGGTAAGTGATGAATCTGGTCGTTGTTGGAACCCAGTGGGGAGATGAAGGGAAGGGGAAAATTGTTGACCTTCTCTCGGAAGGAGCGGATTGTGTCGTCCGGTACCAGGGAGGGCACAATGCGGGTCATACGGTTGTGATCGGCGATGATTCTATCGTGCTTCATTTGATCCCGACCGGGCTGCTTCATTCTAAAAAGATCGGGGTTATCGGGAACGGCGTTGTTGTTGACCCGAAGGCCTTGCTTGAGGAGATCGCTTTATTGTCCTCGAAAGGAATAGATGTGTCGGGGCGGCTCTTTCTGAGCGAAGCAGCCCATCTCATCATGCCGTATCACAATGCAATTGATCAGGCCAGCGAGAAGAAAAAGGGGGCGCTGAAGATTGGAACAACCGGTCGAGGAATCGGTCCGGCCTATGGCGACAAAATGTCCCGTATCGGGATTCGTATTTCTGATCTGATTGACAAGGAACAGTTTCGAGAGAAACTGGAGCGGAATGTTACCGAGATGAATTATTTTCTCCGCCAAATGTATCAGGCCGAGGGTTTTGATCTGGAAAAGATGTTCCAGGAATATCTCAGCTATGCGGAACAGATAAAGCCCTTCGTCGCCGATACGAGCCTCCTTCTCAATGATGCGATGGATCGTGGCCGGGACCTTCTCTTTGAGGGTGCCCAGGGGACCCATCTTGATGTTGATCTGGGGACCTATCCCTATGTGACCTCCTCAAATTCAGGTGTTGGCGGGGCCTGTGCCGGGACGGGTGTCGGACCCACACGGATTGATGAAGTCATAGGGGTCACCAAGGCCTACACAACACGGGTTGGAAGTGGACCATTCCCCTCCGAGTTAAACGGTGCAATGGGGGAGACTTTGCGTAAAAAGGGAAACGAGTTTGGTGCGACAACGGGACGCCCCAGACGGTGTGGCTGGTTTGACGCTGTTCTGGTTCGTTACGCTGTGCGGGTCAACCATCTTGTTTCACTGGCCGTGACAAAGCTGGATATTCTGGATGGTCTGCCGGAAATAGAGGTTTGTGTGGGGTATAAAGTGGGGGACAGAGTCTACCGGGAGATGCCTTCTTCATTGAGAACGCTGGAAACCTGTACGCCGGTCCTGGAGCGTTTTTCCGGTTGGGAGGATTCGACCTCGGGAGCAACCTCGTATGATCAGCTTCCCAAGAACGCAAAGGTTTATCTTGAAGCGATATCCGACCGGGTGGGTTGCAGGATTGACCTGATTTCAGCAAGTTCCAAGCGGGGAGAGACGATCGTACTCCGCGATCCCTTCCAGCAGAGTTCCTAACTATTCAGCACATCCCCTATTTCCCTCCATGGCAGCGTTGCTGCGGTGCTCGATCCTCACGTAAAAACCCTACGCTCCGGTTCTGCGCTCCCCGCGCCTTACCCTGAAGGATGGGTCTCGCGAAGCCAAAATACTCGCATGCTGAATAGTTATATAAGGTTTTAAGAACTTCCAGGTTTAATTTTTTCTTTTATGAGTTCGGCTCCTTTTTTCCCGGAGAGGAGCATCGAGCCGAACGCAGGTCCCATTCTGGGGGTCCCAAAGGTTGCCGCGACCGAAAGCCCGACAACAAAGAGCTGAGGGTAGACTTCGCCGGTGTTCTTCATGACCATCTCTTCTGATCGATCCACCCACATCGCGCCATTTCCGGGGACCGCCTGATAGAGCTTTCTGTTGGACAAGAGTTGGAGCAGGACGGCGTCGTGCCCAGTCGCATCGACCATGATCTTCGATTCCAGTGCGATCGGGTCGATGTGCGCCGCGTCGTGTCCCATGGCTTCGACCGGATATGAATTGACAACCACCCCTTCGAGTCGTTGGTCTTCACCCCGGAGGACAAGATCGACGACTTTTGTCATGTTCAGGACTTTCATCCCTGCATCGTATGCCGATCCAATCAGCTTTGCTGTGGCGTGCGGTGGGTCAACGATGTACATCTCTTTGGAAATCTTCTTGCAGGGAACACCGATCTTGAGTAAGACTTCCTGGGCCGGATGTGCAATTGTTGCTTTATTCATCAGGTAACCGCCGTTCCAGAAGCCGCCACCTAAATGATTCAGCTGTTCGATCAGTACGACTTTGTACCCGGAAGAGGCCAGTTCTTTCCCACAGACGAGACCTGCGGGTCCACCCCCGACGATCAAGACATCGGATTCGATCATTTGATCGAATGCCTGAAAATATTCACGCGCAATGTTCCGCGTGATATCTGCCTCTCTGAGAGGTTCAATTTCTCTGGGTTCCATGACCTGTTTCTCCTTAAAAAGGTGAGGGACCTGTTTTAATGATAAATTTTCGAGCCTTTCTTGATAAATTCGTCTGATTTTTCAGCCATCCCGAGCTTGAGCGCTTCTTCTTCCTTTAGGGCATTTTCCGCGGCATATTTCCGGACATCTTCCGTGATCTTCATCGAGCAGAAGTTCGGACCGCACATCGAGCAGAAGTGGGCGACCTTTGCGCCCGGTGTGGGAAGGGTTTCGTCATGAAACTCTCTCGCCGTATCGGGATCGAGGGAAAGGTTAAATTGATCGTCCCATCGAAATTCAAAACGGGCTTTTGAGAGGGCATTATCCCGTGACTGCGCTCCGGGATGTCCTTTTGCCAGATCGGCGGCATGGGCCGCGATCTTATAAGTGATGACGCCGGTCTTGACATCTTCCCGGTTCGGAAGACCGAGATGTTCTTTCGGTGTGACATAACAGAGCATTGCACAGCCGAACCAGCCGATCATGGCCGCGCCAATGCCGGAGGTGATGTGGTCATATCCGGGGGCGATATCAGTGACCAGAGGGCCGAGTGTGTAAAAGGGAGCCTCGTCACATTCTTCGAGCTGTTTTTCCATATTGACCTGAATCATGTGCATCGGGACGTGACCCGGTCCCTCAATCATGGTCTGGACTTCATGTTTCCATGCGATTTTGGTCAATTCTCCAAGCGTTTCCAGTTCGCCGAACTGGGCGGCATCATTGGCGTCGGCGACCGAACCGGGACGCAGTCCGTCTCCCAGACTGAAGGCAACGTCATAGGTCTTCATGATCTCGCAGATTTCTTCAAATCGTGTATAGAGGAAATTTTCCTGATGATGTGCGAGACACCACTTGGCGAGAATCGAACCGCCGCGCGAGACGATGCCGGCAACGCGCTTGGCTGTGAGAGGAACATAACGGAGAAGGACACCGGCATGAATCGTAAAATAATCGACCCCCTGTTCCGCCTGTTCAATCAGGGTATCCCGAAAAATTTCCCATGTGAGTTCTTCTGCTTTTCCATTGACCTTTTCAAGGGCTTGATAGATCGGGACCGTACCGATGGGAACCGGGGAATTGCGCAGAATCCACTCGCGTGTTTCATGGATGTTTTTCCCCGTGGAGAGATCCATGACGGTATCGGCTCCCCAGCGGCTTGACCAGATCATCTTCTCAACTTCTTCCTCAATGGAGGAGGTAACGGCCGAATTGCCAATATTGGCATTGATTTTCACAAGAAAGTTCCGGCCGATAATCATCGGTTCCGATTCGGGATGATTGATGTTGTTTGGAATAATGGCGCGCCCTCGGGCCACCTCGTCACGGATGAATTCTGGCGTAATAGAGGACGGGATATTTCCCCCGAAGGGGTTCCCGGGGTGCTGGAATGCAAGGTTTTCATCTTCTTGCGCCTGCTCCAGACATTGGTTTTCCCGGATCGCGATGTATTCCATTTCCGGGGTGATGATCCCTTTTTTGGCGTAGTGCATTTGTGACACGTTCATCCCTGGTTTGGCCTGAAGCGGTAAGCGGATATGTTCAAAGCGAAGTGATTTTAAAGATGGATCGGAGGCACGCCGGCGACCATAGCTTGAGGAAATCTCCGGAAGTTGATCCGTGTCATTGCGGTCTGAAATCCAGCGAGAGCGAAGCGGGGCCAGGCCCTTGCGTAGATCGGTTTTGATCGTCGGATCGGTGTATGGGCCAGAGGTGTCATAGACGAGAAAAGGAAGATTCTCCTCGGTCGTGCCATTGCCTCCCGATGTGGGTGTGAGTTGTATTTCCCGCATGGGAACTTTAACGCCCACTTGTGCGCCGTCCACATAGACCTTTCGGGAGGCAGGCAGAGGCTGGTTTGACACAATACTCTGGTCCGAAGACTTATCCGGAACCGATCCATTCGAACCGTTTCCATTTTGATTTGTCGTTGATCCGCTCATAGAAGCCTCTCCTTTAAAATAAAAGCCGTACCTGAAGGTACGGCTTAATAAACGTAAACCGGTCTCCCTTCGCTGGTATTAACCAGATCAGGTTCATAGGGTTGTTCCCTTGTCTTAAGAACTCTCAGCGCTGATGGCACCCCCGAAATCGAACTGCATTATGGCATAGGTTTTCAGGCTGCGTCAATTCCAGCACCCATAATCGACCTCTTCGCAGAGGGAGGGTTTCATAATATGAAGAGGACCACGATATAGCCCGCATAGATGCCGAGGAGAAGGAGGCCTTCCCATCGCCTCAAGACAAAGCCGGTCCGAAGCAAAGGGAAAAGAAGAAGGCTTAGGCCGAGCATGAGAGGGAGGTCCCGCACAAGGAGGTCGGATCGCATAGGGAGAGGTTTTGCGATAGATGATGTGCCGAGAACGCCGAGAAGGTTGAAGATGTTACTTCCGAGAACATTCCCGATTGCAATATCGTCTTTATTGCGCCATACAGCGAGCAAAGAGGTGGCTATTTCCGGCAGGGACGTCCCAATGGCAATGACGGTCAATCCGATGATTAATTCCGAAATTCCGGCGATTCGCGCCAGCCCCACACCACCATCCACCAAAAAATCTGCACCCCCAACTAGACAAGTAAATCCGAGAATGAGTTTTCCGAAATTGATGAGGAGTCCATTCTGCTTTGCCTCTCCTTCATTGTATTCTGCTTCAACCTCGGGGCGTTCTCCTTTGGACCAGCGATAGAGTAAGAGGATGTATGCAAGTAGTCCGGTAAAGAGGAATACTCCGCTCCATCTTGAGATCTCCCCGATGGTGCCGAAGATGAAGAGTCCACTGCTTAGGGCAATCAAAAGGGGGACTTCAAAGCGAATAAGACGCATCTGGACCTTCAAAGGACGTATGAGCGCCGCCAGCCCGAGGGCAAGGCAGATATTGCTGATATTGCTTCCAACAACGTTTCCGACGGCGACGTCCCCCTGGCCGCCAAGGCTGGCAAATATCCCCACGGCCATCTCCGGAGCAGAGGTTCCCAATGCAACGATGGTCAAGCCGACGACCAGGGGGCTGACCCCGAAACGTCTTGCGAGGTTTGAGGCGCCGGAAACCAGTACATCCCCCCCAAGGGTTAAAAGGAGAAGCCCGATGAGAAGCCATAAAAGATGAATCAACATGTGTGTGGCGATTTCCTTAATTAGGGATTGTGGTCATTCCAGATCCAGGTTGATCTCTTTCATGAGGGATCGGAGGGGGCGCCCTTCTTTTTCAGCAATACGTTTTACATCCCTGAATTCTGGGCGTTGTCGTGTGGCCTCCCCATTTCTAAATGCGGTCTTGGTTTGAACGCCTCCATGTCGTGTTGTTTTGGTATTGATTGTTCTTTTGAGTGTTTGCCGGGCGATCTTTTGGATCCGAACCCCAAGAGTGGTCGTTTCGTCAAAGAGGACCTTGACCATCTTATCAGATTGCTCGGGTGAAGAGAGAACCGTGATCAAGATGGCCGGTCGTCCCTTTTTCATGATAATCGGGGTAAGCGTGACATCGAGCGCACCGGCTTCAAAAAGTGTGTCGAAAACATGTTCATAAATTTGGGGATTCATGTCATCGATATTGGTCTCAATCTGGACCACTTCGTCTTCTCCAAGGACCTCCTCTTGATGCCCGATGAAGAGGCGCAAAAGGTTTGGCTGATCATAGTCGTGACTACCCGCACCGAGGCCAATCTTTTTGACCGTCATCGAGGGGAGGGGGATAAAGTCAGAGGCGAGGCTTGAAATGATGGCCGCTCCCGTTGGCGTGGTCAATTCTCCCTTAATGCCTGTGGCAAAGACGGGAATGCCTTTTAAGAGATATGCGGTCGCGGGGGCCGGAAGCGGGAAGGTGTGCCCTGAGGTTTTTTTAAGGCCCGTACCGACTTGGACAGCAGAGGCATAGATCCGGTCTATTTTGAGGAGAGAGAGTCCGGAAAGTGCGCCGACCACATCAATCAGGGTATCGACATCGCCCACTTCATGGAGACGGGTATTTGAAATCCGCTTTCCGTGTGCAGAGGCCTCAGCTTGTGCCAGACGCTTGAAGATCTCAAGGGCCTTTTCCTTCATCCCCTTGGTGAGAAGGCTTTTCAGAAGGTGTTTCTCAATCTGGGAGAATGTTTGAAAAGAGGGGAGCCTTTTCGGGTTGAGGACATCAACTTTGGTGCCGGCCAGTCCGCCCCGGCGAACACGGCGTTTCTTCAACAGGCATCGGGGTAGCTTCAAGCGGTCAAGTGCATCCTGAAGATCCCCGATCTTGACCCCTGCATCGACAAGGGCACCCAGGATCATGTCACCGCTAATTCCCGAGAAACAGTCAAAATAGGCGACATTCATTCTAGATCTCTTTATCTGCCCGCGGGGGCGGGGAAAATGTGTGGGGGATTATTTATGAGCGATAATATAGGCAAACTCGGCTTCAATTGTCGTTAAGATCCCAATGCCGTAGGCCTCGTCGGGCGGCGTTTCATTATGAAGCCGTTCATGATCTTCCAGAACATTAATGGTTTCTGTGACCCATTCTCCTTTTTTGGCAGACCCACTTTCCAGAACGATCACTGTTGGGCGGAAAAAACCGCCGGAGATCTCTGAGCCGACCGCTTTAAGACTGCTCCACGCATATTTCGTGATCTTTGGGATGCCGAGGATGTCGGTGCCCAGGGAGACATAGAGGGTTGCGTTCTTTTCCTTTTGTGGATCATTCGGGACATCGATCATCCGCCACTTCCAGGAGATGAATGGATATTCATTCGGGTTCCACTTTATCTTTTTAAAGATCCGGTTCGGCCGACCGTTGGCGTACAGATAAGAGAGGTCGCCCTTTTTTTTAAACTGATAAATTTTAGTCGGTTCAGGGTTTTCCCGGTTCGCTTTCCAGCCTACGGGAAGACCCTTTTCGCCAATTTCAGAGAAATCTTCGAGGACAACTGATTCGCCAATTTCCCCGGTCCACCCCCGGATGGGACTCAGAGCAAGAAGGAGTAACGCAAACAAATAAATGGGGTGTCGTAATCTCATGGTGCTGTACTCCTTATTGAGGGGTTTGTCTTAATTAAGCCTAGATATTAACAGAAATGATGGCTGACTTCCAAGGGGATGGGGATTCTTGCCATTTGCTCCCTTCTCATCATCGTCTGTGATATGATGTCCGGTGTAAAATTTCGATCCCAAGCGTGGACTATATTTGTGAAATTCTCAACCCTTGTCAGTTATTTTGAAAAGCTTGAGTCTACTAGGAAACGGCTGGAGATGTTTGACATCTTGGCGGAGCTCTTTCGGCAGTTAAATGCGTCGGAAATTGATAAGGCCATTTACATGACCCAGGGAGAACTTCTCCCTCCTTTTCATGGGATTAATATCGGGATGTCGGAGAAATATCTCCTTCGGTCGATTTCTGAAGGGGCGGGTGTTGACCTGAAGGAGGTTTCTCAAAAATACAAGAATCTTGGAGATATTGGAAAGGTTTCAGAAAAATATTTTAAAAATGAGGGCAAGGAAATTTCTGTTGAAGAAGTCTATCAGCAGGTTCATGAGGTCGCTTCCGTAAGCGGAGAGGGGAGTGTTGATCTTAAGATTCTTGCCGTCGCCACGCTTCTCGGAACGGTTTCTTCAGTCGAGGCAAAATATATTGCAAGATTTTTGGTCGGGAAACTCCGCTTGGGCGCTGGGGATGCGACCGTTCTGGAAGCTTTGGCCCTTTCAAAAGGGGACCGGTCATATCGCGCCTTTCTTGATCGGGCGTATCACATAACTTCTGACCTGGGGCTCGTGGGTAAGACGTTCTTCCAATCCGGAGAGCAAGGGGTTCGGGATATTTCAGTACGTCTTGGCTATCCGATTCGACCGGCCCTTTGTGAGCGCCTTTCGTCATCCGAAGAGATTATAGAAAAAATCGGACGCTGTTCGGTCGAGGTGAAGTATGATGGCTTCAGGTGTCAGGTGCATCAGGGAATAGAGGACTTTGCCATCTTTTCGAGGAACCAGGAGCGAACGACGCCAATGTTTCCAGAGATTGCGGCGGCCATGCGTCAAGTGTTCCCTAATGAAGAGGTGATCCTGGAAGGGGAAGCCCTCGCATACGATGAGGTGACGGGTGATCTTTCTCCTTTTCAGGTGACGATCCAGAGAAGAAGGAAGCACGGGATCACCGAATTGGCTCAAAAAGTTCCCCTGCGTTTTTTTGTCTTTGATCTTTTATACTATAAGGGTGAGGATTTTACGGGCCGCCCCTATGTCGAACGCCGGAGTAAGCTGGTGGAACTCATCGAAAAAAATGATGTCATAGAAGTCTCCAAGGCCCTCGAAACAGAAGATCCGGAGGAGGTGACGCAGTTTTTTGATGAAGCGGTCGAACAAGGCCTGGAAGGCATTGTGGTCAAACGTCTCGATGGTCCTTACGCAGCCGGTTCCCGAAACTTCAACTGGATCAAGCTGAAGCGAAGCTACAAAGGAGAGCTCTCTGACACGGTCGATCTTTGTATTATCGGTTACTATGCGGGAAAAGGAAAACGGGCAAATTTTGGGATCGGGACTATCCTCAGTGCTGTATACGACAAGGATTCTGATCGTTTTAAGACGATCTCCAAGATCGGGACAGGGTTTTCAGAGGATGAATTGATTCAACTCAAAGAACTCCTGGATCAGATCCGCTCTCCTGAGTGTCCCGTAGGGGTTGATTCTGAAATGACGCCGGATGTCTGGGTTGCTCCCAAGTATATTATCACGGTCACTGCGGATGAGATTACCCGCTCTCCCAGCCATACCGCAGGACGAGACGCGGAAGGAATCGGCTATGCGCTCCGTTTCCCGCGTGTGCAAGGATTTATCCGACCTGACAAGTCGGAGAAAGAGGCAACGACGGTTTCAGAGGTTGTTACAATGTTTAAGCAGCAAAAAAACGTGAAGATAGTCTAGCGATGTTTCTTTTGATCTTAAAGACAAAATTACGGGCGTTGCGAAGGATTCTTGCTGAGGATTGGGCGACCTACTTTATCCTCGGCCCGGTCATGGTCGGATCTGTCGTGCTGCTGGCTAAGCGTATTTTTAAAGATTTTGCCGCAGATATTGGTGCAGTTCAGGCTGTAGAACTATCAGAAGAAACCGTTCTCAGAGTTGCAATTATGTTGTTATTCTTAAAGATATTCTTTAATTTTCTCCCGCTCGCAAGACGTTTTTATCCTACAGAGCGGCGGCTTACAATAGAGGATCTCATGCCGATCACTTTTGAGATCCGCTACCAGGTCTTTTACGTTGAACAGCTGGTTCGGGACCTCCCATTTTTTATCGGGGTGACTTTCATCCTGATGTTTTTTGGGCAGACCAGCCTCGTCCCTTGGGCTTTGATGATATGGCTTTTCTTTCCCGGCATTGAGATCGGGTTTACCTTGATGTGGATCCATTTTCGATCCCCCAACCGGGTCGAGCTTTTATGTTTTCTTCTTCTGCTCTCCTACCTTTTTTGGACCCTCCCAATTGAATCACTTGGGTTTTGGGGTGATTTCATGACCCCGATATTGGTTCTGATGGGATATTGGGGATTCGGAAAATGGCGGTATCGTGATATTGGCCGCTTTGAACAATCGTTTAGCCGAGGTCAAGAAGGGAAAAGCCTATCCGAGCTGATTCCGTCATTTTCCTGTGGCCTTGTCCGCATTCTTCCGCTTACGGTTGGTTCTCAGGTATGGCGTGATTTGATCCTGACCTTCCGTAATTTTGTGCCCGCTTTTTGGAGAAACCTTTCCCTGGCGGGAGCATGTTGTCTGGCGGTTGCGGTGCGGGGAGCCCTTTCTCCAATTGCGATCTGCGCCGGAGCGGTCTTTTTGATGGCAACAACGGCATCCCCGCTTTTTGCCCTGCAACGCCCATTTCGTGCATCCGATTTTGTTCTACCGATTCCGCAGGAGCGGGTCTGGCGTGCAAAAGTAATCTATGCCATTCTGATTTCACTTCCGATTCCGTGGATCGTCTGGGGGATTGAAATGTGGGTTCGGCCCATATCGCCCTCAGGGGCCTTGAACCTCTTGTTCACGCTCCTGCTCCTCTGCATTGCCGTGGCTGCACTGACGGGTGGAACGATTTGCGAGGGTGATCAGAAACCGGCGCTCCATCTCATCATCGCCGGCTTCCTGACTGTTCTGGCAACGCTTTTTATCGGGGCCTTTCATCCCGCACTCTTTGTACTCGTTTTTCCCGTCTTAAATTATTTTCGGGGTGCCGCGGCGTTCCGGCTTGAACATGAGGAGTTTAGCTAGACCATGCTGATCCATTTATCAGGCATTACAAAGCATTACGGCACGTTCAGGGCCTTGGCTCCTCTTGATCTAAAAGTTGATGGTGAAATCTGGGGGATTATCGGAAATAACGGGGCAGGGAAGTCCACCTTGATGAAGATGATTGTCGGTCTTCTCCCTCCGGACCAGGGAAAAATAGAGATTGGGGGAAAGCGCATCAAGAACGAGCCCGAGATGATAAAAAAGCAGATTGGATACCTTCCGGAATCTCCAATGCTCTATCCAAGATTGACGGCGGAGGAATTGTTGACCTACATCGGGGAGATCAAGGAGATCTCAGAGGTGGGCAAAGAAGTCGATCACTGGCTTAAAATTTTTGGACTTTCGGAAAAGAGAAAGTCATTGTTGAGCGATCTTTCTTATGGGATGAAGAAGAAGATCGGCCTCTCATCGGCATTTCTCGGTCGGCCGCCTCTCCTGGTACTGGACGAGCCTTTTAATGGACTGGACGTCGCGACGATGGAACTCTTGGCAAAAATTATTACAGAATCGAATCGTGCGGGGGCGACGGTACTGATCTCTAGCCACCTGATGGAGTATATCCACCGCCTTTGCCAACAGGTTCTGATCCTTAAAGGAGGAATTGTGGTTGGGGAAGGGAGACCGGAGTCCTTAAAAAGAGAAGCCAAAGCCGCTTCATTTCATGATACGTTTTTGCACTTTATCCAGGGGAGAGAATGAAGGTCGGTTTTGTACAGATGGATTGCAGGTTTGGCGAAGTTGAAAAGAATCTTGAAAAGGCCATAGGCCTCATTTCAAGAAAAAAAGCCGATTTATGGGTACTGCCGGAACTTTTTAATACCGGCTATCAATTTGTCTCAAAAAGAGAGGTTGCGGATCTTGCTGAAGCGATTCCCGGAGGGCCAACAACACAGCGCTTGCTGGCGGTGGCCAAAGAACGAAGAACATCGATTGTCGTAGGGCTTGTTGAACGAAGCGGAAAGGCCTTGTATAACGCCTCAGTCCTGGTCGGACCCAGGGGGCTTATTGGGGTTTACCGAAAAATTCATCTGTTCTACGAAGAGAAAAAATGGTTCACCCCGGGGAACCTTCCTTTTGAGGTCTATCCAGTCGGATACAAGAGTGAAAAGGGGGGCACTTTGAGGGCGCGTATCGGCATGATGATCTGCTTCGACTGGATTTTTCCTGAGTCAATGCGTACCCTCGCATTACTAGGGGCCGATATCGTTTGTCATCCCGCTAACTTGGTTCTTCCGTATTGTCCGGATGCGATGGTGACGCGTTCTCTGGAAAACCATGTTTTTACGATTACGGCCAATCGTATCGGGGTCGAGTCTCGCGGGAAAGAGTCGCTCAGATATATCGGGAGGAGTGAAGTTGTCGGTCCAGGAGGGGAAATCCTCTGTCGAGCCTCCGATAAAAAGGAAGAGACCTCTGTCATCTCAATCGATCCGAAACTTGCCCGAAACAAGAGATTGAACCGGTTTAACGATTTGCTGAAAGATCGGCGGAGCCTTTTTTATCTCGGCAGAGGGTAGATCCATCAAGAACAACGTATCTTGAAATTATACGGAGAATATCCTGTTATACAATATTATAGATTTCGAACAAGGGACTCAGGAATGGCTTGCGTGGCGTCGCCAGGGCATAGGGGCATCCGATGCCCCGGCGATCATGGGAGAGAGTATTTGGAAGAGCGCAGCCACTCTGTTGGAGGAAAAGTGTGGGAGGAAGAAAACAAACTTCGTGAATCGCGCTATGGCAAGAGGGACCGCTCTGGAGCCTAAAGCCAGAAGAATCTACGAAACAAAGGTGGGGGTTCGTGTTCATCCGGTCTGCCTACAAAGTGTGGAACATGAATGGCTGAGGGCCAGTCTGGATGGATTAACGGAAGATGGAAGCACCGTTGTTGAAATAAAATGTGGTGAAAGTTGTTATCGTAAGACGTCTAAATCTCAGGCCGTTCCGAAGTATTATTACGGACAATTGCAACATATCTTGGCCGTAACCCATCTTCCATCGATTGATTTCTACTGTTACCTGCCTGGACGACCCGGAGTGCATCTTTGTATCCCGAGAGACGATCTATACATTGATCAGCTCCTTGATGCGGAATATCAGTTCTGGCAGGCGATCCTCAAGAATCGAAAATGAGCTACGGTGTGACAGATCAATAAGGAACTCAAGGACTTCCCTAAATCGGGGCTCAAAGTTCTCTCGGGATATTTGAGCCCTCTCAGGTCCTGTAGGTTTATCTCAAAACTTATCTTTTTATCTTTGAAACGCGCTCATTTGTTTTTGCGGAGAAAGATATGTTACGATCCTCCCCGACATTTATTTGCGCATTATTGAGACGGGTTTAAAATGGATTTATTGACACAATCAATAAAAGAAAACCGACAGGGTTTGGCCTCCTTTCGTCAATTCATCAAGGGCTTTGTCCTGGTTATTTTACTCATTGGGTGCAGACCACAGACTGATATTCCTGTGGAAGAGCGTGCGCCAAGCGGTTGGAAAATAAAAGACGTCGGGGTTGAAGTATCATTGGGGGGCGTTTTTTTTATTGACGAGAAAAATGGATGGGTCAGCGGGAATAGGGGGACGATTCTTCATACGGACGATGGTGGCGAAACCTGGTCTCAACAGGAAACAGGAACGGAGAGGCTCATCGTCTCTGTTTTCTTCTTGAATTCAAAAGAAGGGTGGGCCGTTGGTGAGAACGGTTTGATCCTCCACACCTCTGACGGCGGCCGTAAATGGGCCTGGCAAGTTGTAGGAAAACAAATTCGCAGGAAAAACCTGACGGATGTCTATTTTATCGATGCAAAGCGTGGATGGGTCTCAGGCTTGAAGGGGGCTTTCCTGAAAACAGAAAATGGCGGCTTAACCTGGGGACCCGTTAGGGACGAGAACCGTGCCAACCTCAATTCGATCTTCTTTATCAATTCTCGCCGAGGCTGGATCGCAGGCGATGGTGGGGGACTTCTTTATACAGACGACGGCGGTTCGACCTGGTCGGTCCAGAATACAGAGACAAAAATGGACCTTCATCGGCTCTTTTTTATCAGTCCGGAGATCGGTTGGGCCATTGGCGCCCGCGGGACGATCCTAAAGACGACCGACGGGGGACTTTCATGGGTGGCCAAGGAGAGTGGCCTCCCTTCATTTCTTCTCGGGATATTTTTTCTGGACGAACAACTGGGATGGGCTGTCGGTGCGGCCGGGACAATTTTGCGTACAGATGATGGGGGAGAGACCTGGACGCAACAGATCAGCGGAACCATCCAATTTTTGATTGATGTTCACTTTATCAACAGAAATATCGGATGGGCCACCGGTAAGAATGGAACCTTAATCTATACAGAACGTGGCGGGATCGCGCCGGAGGTCGAGATCTCAGAGATCAAAGAAACCGGAGGTTCTCTGGAATAACTCACCGCGTTTTTTCAGGCGGCGAAAGGTTTCTCCTGTTTTTTACGGACCTTCTTTCTTTTCCACCTCGCGTGTTTGTTCCTCGATAATTCGGATTGCTGTTTCTACGGTCTGAACCTGATCTTATTTCTTTTCCCGAACGGCGCTCTTCAGGTGCACCATCATTGAGGCCCGCCTCAGGGATCTCTCCTTCCAAGAACCCCCACTTGTCCGCAATACCGCATTTACAGCGACATTCAGCTTTGAAACGGGTATCGAGGTTATATGTGTGAACCCTTATCGAGAGCGCTTCACAATCACACCTGGCCAGATCAGCCTTGATAATACGTGCGATTTCCTGTTTAAGCCTCGCTTGTATTTCTTGCGAAAGGAAAGGGGGCCATCGATATCTGTCTTTCATTCATCAACCTCAATCAACACAATGTAGCAGGTACTTATAGTTTCTATTTGTGAGACGGTTCTTTGCGCCAAGAACCGTCTAAATTGTGCAAGGATGATGAGGTTCTGACGACTGAACAACCTCTAAGTATTTGGAAAGGCTGGCTCCTCGGGCCGGATTCGAACCAGCGACCAGTCGGTTAACAGCCGACCGCTCTGCCACTGAGCTACCGAGGAATATTCGCTATAAAAACGGAATTAATTCTATCGATCTGATGGCTTAAAGTCAAGAAATCATCCGAGATTTTTCGCTTTCGCTCCTTTCTTGAAGGTTATCGATCCCTACTTTTCTAGGAATTGATCAATCTGCTTCGCAAGAAAGTGCGCAACATCCGTGGCGGGAAACGGCCAGGCATAGATGATTTCGCTACTGGGGTGCTTTTCCCGTGCGCGTTGAATTGCTTCCGGAATGTCTCCTTTGGAATGACTCCCTCCCTGTGTCATCATCGGTGTAATGACGATGACTTTCTTAGATAAAGTTGCGACGGCCTGATCCATGGCTTCGACGATGTCGGGACTGCAAAACTCATTGAACCCGACGATCACGTTCCATCCTGTTTCTTCCCGAAGATGTCCCGCCAAATTGTGTGATCCTGCATAAAAAGGGTCGTTTTTGGCTGTACGCGGCCATCGTCTCATTTTTAAGTCCAATGTTTTGAGCCGGTGTTTGAGTTCTGAAGCGTCGGCTGGAGGATGTTTTAGCTGGGCGCGCAAGGAGAAGAGTGCGGCTTTTTCCTCTTTTGGAAAATCCAGGGGCGGTGTTCCGTGCATTGCCAGAACAATCACAGGCTTCTGAGGATTTCTCTTCTTATCTGGTTTCAAGGATGGTCCTTTCCATATGAGTAAGGGATTTTTTCGGCCAGTATATCATGGCCCACTTGCAAAATCTCGCGTCTTGAAAAAGGTTGATTTCACCCCGGTCTCGCTGTTAGAATCGGTCGGAATAACGGACCTCATTTATAAAACGAATGATGGATGGCGTCAGCTTGTGTCATGCGATTGTTTTGTCGTAACAATGAAGGATGGAGGAAAGGTCAATGGCAGAAATTAAAAGGCAATATGTAAATTATCTCTTCCTGAAGTTGGATCCTGCCTGGAGGCGGCTTCCAGCGACGGAGCAAGAAGAGGGGAAAAAAGAGTTCACTGCGGCTGTTGAGTCATTTGGTTCAAACTGTCTGGTTGTTCCCTATTCTACCGTTGGGATCCGGGCAGAGGTTGATATCATGCTCTGGCGAATCAGTTATGATTTGGAGACGCTCCAGGAAATGATGGTCAAGATTTACGCAAGCGGCCTTGGGAAATATTTGAATACGGTCTATTCTTATCTGGCCATGACCAAGCGCTCAGTCTATGTGGATAAGCATTCCCACCCTGGACAGGAGTCAAAACGTTTAACGGTGGTCCCCGGAGAAGCCAAATATCTGTTTATCTATCCCTTTGTAAAGACACGCGAGTGGTATCTTTTAACGAAGGCAGCCCGACAGGGGATGATGAGCGAGCATATCGAGATTGGTCATAAGTATCCGACCGTGAAGATTAATACCGGCTATTCCTTTGGATTGGACGATGCGGAATTTGTCGTTGCTTTTGAAAGTGATTTTCCTTCTGACTTTCTTGACCTCGTGATGGAATTACGGGAGGCGGAGGCGAGCCGCTATACGCTACTGGATACGCCGATCTTTACTTGTGTTCGGAAGAGTTTGAAAGATACCCTGGAAGATCTTGGAGGATGATGTGAGCGACACGAGTCATGAAGTCATCATCATAGGGTCCGGTCCGGCGGGACTCACCGCTGCGGTCTATGCGGCGAGAGGGAATCTTCGACCTCTACTTATCGAAGGCGCGCAAGCAGGCGGACAGTTGATGATTACAACCGATGTGGATAATTTTCCTGGGTTCTCCAAAGGGATCCAGGGCCCTGATCTGATTCTGGAGATGAAGCAGCAGGCACAGCGGTTTGAGACAGATTTCTTGACCGGTGATGTGACATCTGTCGATTTTTCAAAGCGTCCCTTCAAGGTTGTCGTCGATGAAGACAAGACGTATACGGCGAAATCGATCATTATCAGCGCGGGTGCCCGTGCCATGCTTCTGGGACTGGAATCTGAGACGCGGCTGATGGGCCATGGTGTCTCGGCCTGTGCAACCTGTGACGGGTTTTTCTTTAAAGACAAAGTGGTCTATGTTATCGGTGGTGGAGATACGGCGGTTGAGGAAGCGATCTTCCTGACCCGCTTTGCAAGTAAAGTTATTCTGGTCCATCGTCGTGACATACTCCGTGCCTCCAGGATTTTGCAGGAAAAGGCCTTTGAAACACCGAAAATCGAAATGTTATGGAATACCGTCGTGACGGATATACTCGGCGGGCCATCCGGCCCGGTCGAGGGGATTCTCTTGAAAAATGTGAAAACTGAGGAAATTTTAGAGCATAAAGCCGACGGTGTTTTCATCGCGATTGGGCATACGCCAAATACAGCTCTCTTTCAGGAATGGCTTGAACTGGATGATCGCGGGTATATTAAAACCAGGCCCGGTTCGACGGAGACGAACATCCCGGGCGTCTTCGCTGCGGGAGATGTTCAGGACCCGATATACCGGCAGGCAGTCACAGCTGCGGGGACGGGCTGTATGGCGGCGATCGACGCCGAGCGCTTTTTAGAAGGAGAGGGACACACTTAGGGTGATTCCGAAGCAATATGTCCTCCTGGAAGTTTCTGGTTTGAGTTCGGAGCAAGGCGTGGATAATGGATCATGGAAAAAATAAAGAAGCGGCAAGTGTCTTGCTCATTGCCTGTAGTGAAACCGATTCAAATATTTATTATGCCAGCGGGTTTTTAGCGCCGGATCCCTACGTTTATCTGTCCGCAAATGGACAGTCCTATCTCTTGATGTCTGACCTGGAAGTTGACCGTGCCCGTGCGCAGTCGAAGGTCAATCACGTCCTTTCTTATTCGGAATACGAGGAACGCGCCAGGAAAAAAGGGACAGCCTCTCCAGGTCTTGCTGAAGTGGTTCACACCCTGATGCAGGAGTTGGATGTCAAGGAATGGACCGTGCCGGCTGATTTTCCCCTGGAATATGGGGATGCGTTTCGTGCGCTCGGATGTCGTCTGGCGATCAAAAAAGCGCCCTTTTTTGAGGCCCGGGCCGTCAAGACGCCTGAAGAGATCTCCGCCATACAGGAGACGCAGGCCGCTGTTGAGGCCGCCCTTGACGGGGTGATTGCGCTCCTTCGCCGGGCCGAAATTAAAGCAGGTTTCATCTATGCAGAGGGTGTGCAGTTGACCTCGGAGGCGGTTCGGCAGCAACTGCACCTGAGCCTCATGGGCAGGGGGTGCATCGGCCAGCATACAATTGTCTCCTGCGGCATAGATGGCTGTGATCCTCACAATGAGGGGGCCGGGCCGCTCCGGGCGAACGAGTCCATCATCATGGACATTTTCCCGCGTTCAGTCGGGAGCCGCTATTTTGCCGATATGACGAGAACAGTGGTCAAAGGAAGGCCCTCTGATGATTTGAAAAAAATGTATGATACGGTGCTTGAAGGCCAGCTCCTCGGTATCGAGCGTGTTAAGGATGGTGCATCCGGTAGAGAGATTCATGAGAAGATCACCGACCTTTTTGAGAAGAAGGGTTATCATACTGGTAAGGTCGATGGACGAATGCAAGGATTTTTTCATGGGACCGGGCATGGTCTCGGGCTGGACATCCATGAGCCCCCGCGGATCAGTCGAAGTGAGTGGGTCCTGAAGGAAGGGGAGGTGGTCACGGTTGAGCCGGGACTATATTTCCCTGAAATCGGCGCTGTTCGCATCGAAGACATGGTTCTGGTTCAGAAAGAGGGATGTCGAAACTTGACGACCTATCCAAAATTTTTAGAGATTAAGTGAGCGATGAGATGAAAGATCCCTATCCGGAAACGGCGAAAATAGAGATTAAGGATATCATTGAAAATCTGTTGGTTTCGCTGGGAGAGGACCCTGATCGCGAAGGCCTGAGGGGGACGCCGGAGCGGGTTGAGAAGTCGCTCCGATTTTTGACCAAAGGATATACTCAGGATGTTGAGCGTGTTCTCAACGACGCTTTTTTTACGGTTACACATGACGAAATGGTGATCGTGAAAGGCATCCAGTTCTTTTCTCTTTGCGAGCATCACATGCTGCCCTTTTTTGGAGAGTGCCACATTGCCTACATTCCAAATAAAAAAGTGGTTGGTTTAAGTAAACTTCCCCGTGTCGTGGAGATCTTCAGCCGGAGGTTGCAGCTTCAGGAGCGATTGACCAGTCAGATTGCGGAAGCGATTCTGGATAAGGTTGATCCCCTGGGCGTCGGCGTGGTGATTGAGGCGCAGCATCTTTGTATGATGATGCGCGGTGTCGAAAAACAGAACTCCAGGACGGTGACCAGTGCGATGTTGGGTGTCTTCAAGAAGGACCCGAAAGCACGGGCGGAATTTCTGGACCTGCTGCGGCGTGACCGATACTGATGATTACCGTTGAAGCGGCCCGAAAAATTATTCTGGCTGAGATTCAAACCATGGGGCGTGAAAAGTGCCTCTTGTCCCAGAGCCTTGGCCGCACCCTTGCCGAAGAGATTGTCTCCCCTTTAAATCATCCCCCCTGGGACACCTCCGCGATGGACGGCTATGCCGTTCGAAAGGCTGATATTGGAGAGGCTTCTCCGTCTGCTCCCCGAAAATTGAAAGTAATTGAAAAGATCCCCGCCGGACGGCTCCCCGAGAAAAAACTGGGCCGGGGAGAGGTCGCGAAAATCATGACAGGCGCCCCCTTGCCGGAAGGGGCCGATGCCATTGTCCGGGTTGAAGATACCAGCCAAGAAGGAGAAGAGGTTTCTATTTTTGTGGTCCCTGATGACGGCGATTTTATTCGTTACAAAGGGGAAGCCATCCGTCTGGGAGATTCCATTCTAAAAAAAGGGATTCAAATCCGCCCGGCGGAAATTGCCATGATGGCGTCGGTTGGAAAGTCGGTTGTTTCTGTGTTTCAGCAGCCGCGTGTCGCGATTCTCTCGACGGGGGACGAATTGGCCGACCTGGATGAAGAACGGGGACCTGAAAAAATCCTGAATAGTAACGGTTATGGGTTGGCAGCTCAGGTGTCTGATGCGGGTGGTGTTCCGATCAACCTCGGTATTGCCAGGGATACCCACGCTGACCTGATTGAGAAACTCAAGGAGGGGCTTCGTGCTGATATGATTCTGGCTTCTGGCGGTGTCTCGATGGGTGACTATGATTTTGTCATCGAGGTACTGAAAGAACTCGGGGCGGAGATGAAGTTTTGGAAGGTGTCGATGAAACCCGGACGCCCGCTGGCCTTTGGTGTGATCTCCAGGAGGCCTGTTTTTGGATTGCCTGGAAATCCGGTTTCATCGATGGTCTCTTTTGAACAATTTGTCCGACCCGCGATTCTTCTTGCAAGCGGACGAAATGAAACAACCCGCCCAACGATGAAGGCTGTCTTGAAAGAAGAAATCCGAAAACGGCCTGGTCGGCGTTTGTTTCTCAGGGCAGTTGTGTCGAGTCTGGGAGATGAGATTTCGGTTTGTCTCGCGGGCGATCAGGACTCTGCCGTCCTGATGTCCCTGGTGAAGGCGAATGCCTTTATCATTCTGCCCGCCGAGGGGGATCTCGTTAAATCTGGAGAGCAAGTGACCGTCCAGCTTTTATCCGACATCCACATGGTTGATTCTGAGGGGTAATTCCGGTTTATTTTCAATAAACTCTAAAAGTTTTGATAATGATATCTATTGACTGGATTCATGAGAAGGGACTATGGTGTATAATTTCCCTATAGAGGGCTTCTGAGTATGGGAAATTTTGAAGGTTGTTTTGTGGTCCTGAATATACGGGATTCTGTATAAGGGAAGGTTGATGAAGAAAAAAACATTTCATTTGGTCCTGATCAAGCCCTCTCATTACGATGATGACGGTTATGTGATCCAATGGATGCGTTCGTCAATCCCTTCTAATTCTCTCGCGGCGCTTTTTGGTCTGGCGCAGGACTGTTCCAGCCGAAAGGTTCTCGGCGATGATGTCGAGATTGTGCTGAGTGTCTACGATGAGACCAATACGCGAACGCGCGTGAAGCAGATTTCTGATCGTATCAATAAATCAGGGGGCAAGGGCCTGGTGGCCCTCGTCGGCGTTCAGACAAATCAATATCCCCGTGCGGTGGACATTGCGCGTCAGTTTCTCGCGGAAGGCCTTCCCGTTTGTATCGGCGGATTTCATGTCAGCGGGTGTTTGTCGATGCTGCCGGAGGTTCCGGCTGACCTTCAGGAGGCCATGGACGAAGGGATCTCTCTTTTTGCCGGAGAGGTTGAAGAGGGCCGGTTTGGATCGCTCCTTTTGGAAGCCTACTCAGGCAAGTTGAAACCCCTTTATAACTATATGGATGATCTTCCAAACATGGAAGGGGAGCCGGTCCCATTTCTCCCGGCAGAGAAGATCAAGAAAACGGCAGGTTTGAGAGCCAGCTTTGACGCAGGAAGGGGCTGTCCCTTCCTATGCAGTTTTTGTACGATTATCAATGTTCAGGGCCACAAATCACGCTATCGCAGTGCGGACGATGTCGAAGAAATTATGAGGGCGAATGTTGCCCAGGGGATCGAAAACTTCTTTATCAGTGATGACGATTTTGCCCGGAACCGTAACTGGGAGGCTATTTTTGACCGCCTGATTAAGCTGCGAGAAGAAGAAGGTCTCAGCTTGAGGTTTGTCATCCAGGTGGATACCATGTGCCACAAAATTCCCCGCTTCATTGCCAAGGCGGCCCGTGCGGGTGTGACCCGTGTCTTTATCGGAATGGAGAGCATTAATCCGGATGCGCTGAAAGGTGCGAAGAAGAAACAGAACCGGATTACTGAGTATAATGTGATGCTGGATGCGTGGCACAAGGCGGGCGCCTTGACCTATGCCGGGTATATTCTCGGTTTTCCGACCGATACCCCTGAAAGTATTTTGCGGGATATTAAAACGATCCAGGAAGAAATTCATATTGATATTATGGAGTTTTTTATTCTAACCCCGCTCCCCGGGTCTGAGGACCATCAGACCCTTCATAATAAGGGGGTTAAGATGGCTACCGACATGAACGAATACGACGTTGTTCATGTCACCACGGCCCATGCAATTATGACGGATCAGGAATGGCTCGATATCTATCATCAGGCCTGGGAGGCCTACTACACACCCGAACATGTGGAAAAGGTGATCAGGAGATCTAAAGGGTGGGGGTTCAGTACGCGGGAAATGATGCTGAAGTTGCTCAGTTTTTATGCCTGCGCCAAGATAGAGAAAGTGCATCCTCTTGAGGGAGGCTTTATTCGGCTGAAATTTAGAAAGGATCGTCGGCCCGGTATGCCTCTGGAAAACCCCCTTATCTTTTACCCCCGCTACTTGGGCGAGACC
Organism: Nitrospirota bacterium; assembly: GCA_029261165.1. Lineage (GTDB taxonomy): Bacteria > Nitrospirota > Nitrospiria > SBBL01 > JAADHI01 > DUAG01. The sequence goes on from JAJDBV010000006.1 coordinate 64,573, forward strand.
CTTGTAAAGGTTGTAGAATATTTTCGACTGGTCAGCTCATATAAAAAAATTGTCCGTAAGGTGGATCAGGAGCCGCCTACCGCCCCGAACATCGCGACCATTTCCCCCGCTGCACAAGATGAAAACTTGACGGTCCTCTCCACATGGCAGGGAAAAGAACCCGAAAAAGTACTAGTCAAGAAAGAAGATAAAGTGCTTACCTGATTATTAGGGCATTCGGGTCAGAGAAGGTAAGGGGTCACTGTTTAGGATGACAGTTTTTTTATCTTTTTCGTAACCCTTAAGGCTTACTCTTTTAGGGCAGCGACCTTTTCCAGCCAATCGGCAATCAGAAGGATCTCTTTTTCCGTCAGAACGCTTTTAAAAGAGGGCATTCCGCTTCTTCCGTGGACCACGGCGCTGACAAACTTTCTGGGCGGGATCGTCTTTCCGGATTGGATGAGTGATGGTCCCAAGGATGTCCCTCCGCCTCTCAGACCGTGGCAATGGAAACATCGTACATCTCGCCGTTTGACCCCGTTGTAGATCTTTCCTCCCGGATGTGTCGGCATCGGAAAGTCTCCCTTCACGCATCCAGACTGATAAAGAAAAATCATCGCCAAAAGAAGGATTTTTATTGTCGAGGAAGTCTTGATTATCAGCATCGGACCTATGATACGTGATATGTCATTAACTTCCAACATCAAGGTAATTTTCACGCCTATTTTTCTTGAGTTTTTTATCCATCTTCTCTAAACTCCTGCCATGTCTACGCCTTGGTCAAAAGATGACGTCATGGAAGAGGTGGAGGCCCTAGCCCGTATTGCTGTGAAGGGAGGGTCTGATACGTCTCCTGATGAGCAGAGATGGAATGAAGAGACATATGGGGCGTATTGCGAGCGCCTTGAAAGGCTTCGAGATATCTACCGTGAATCGCCCATGCTCTTTGACCCTTCCCTGGTAAAGTGGATCAAGCGACTGGCGGATCAGGCCCGAATAGAACCCCTCCGGACAGAACGCTTACCAAAGGAAGTCTTACGGTCCATATTTGGTTACGATACCTTTCGAGCCGGCCAGGAAGAGATCATCAACGCGGTCCTTGCCGGAAGAGATTGTGTGGGTGTGATGCCGACCGGGGCGGGCAAATCCTTAACCTACCAGATTCCGGCCCGAATCCTTTCCGGGGTAACTCTGGTCATCTCTCCCTTGATCGCGCTCATGAAAGACCAGGTCGATGCATTGACGGAATTGGGCATCAGTGCCACTTTTATCAATTCCAGCCTGAGTTTTGAAGAACGCCGCGCCCGAATCTCTGCGCTCATCGCCGGGAAGTATGACCTGGTCTATGCCGCGCCCGAAGGTCTGGAAGGGGCCTTGTTTGAACTACTCTCAAAGTGTCGAATTAATCTGATTGCTGTCGATGAGGCCCATTGTATCAGTCAGTGGGGACACGACTTCCGACCCTCGTATCGGAACCTGTCCACTCTGAAAGACCATTTTGGCCATGTCCCGGTTCTGGCGCTAACCGCCACCGCGACCGATGTGGTCGTCGATGACATTGTCCGACAGATGGGGATGGGGGACCCCTTGAGATTCAGGCGGTCGTTCTATCGGGCGAATCTCCGGCTTCATTCCTATAGAAAAGGGAATGGACGGGAAACCAAACGGGACATCCTCAACCTGGTTCAGTCTCGTCGTGGCCAGTCCGGCATTATCTATTGCCTGAGCCGGAAAGGAGTTGAACAGACGGCGGCCTATCTGGTCAAGAACGGGGTTGATGCCCTGCCTTATCACGCGGGGATGGAGACGGGGCACCGAGACGAGACTCAAGAGGCCTTTCGCAGGGACGATATTGATGTGATCGTGGCGACGGTTGCTTTCGGGATGGGGATCGACAAACCGAATATCCGGTATGTGATCCACCGGGATATGCCGAAAAGCGTTGAGGGATATTACCAGGAGATCGGGCGCGCGGGCCGAGACGGGATCGGGAGTGATTGTGTCCTTTTCTATTCCTGGTCGGAAGTTATCAGCTATGACCGCTTCCTTGAAGCGACATCGGACCTCGAACTAAAAAATCGGGTTAAGGCCCAGACCCGGGAGATGTTCCGTTTAGCAGAGGCGAAACATTGTCGCCATCAGAGCGTGGTCGCCTATTTTGGTGAAAAGATTGATCCATGTGTTGGATCGTGTGATATCTGCGGGACCTGGGATCTCCTGGAGGAGATCCGGCCCTTACGCCTTCAAAAATCTCGGGGAAGAGTTGCGGGCAATCCGATTAACCGGCGCGAGCAGCGGAAACTCGCGATTGAAAATATGGACGAAGCGGGAAGCGGCCTCCTGGCCCAGTTAAAGGAGCTACGTAAGCGCCTGGCAGATGTTAAGGGCATCCCAGCCTACCTCGTTTTCAGTGATGCCGTCCTCATCCAATTGGTCGAAGAAAAGCCGGCGACCGATGAAGCCCTCCTGGCAATCAACGGCATCGGACCAAAAAAGCTCGTCCAGTATGGAGAAGATTTTCTGGGGTTACTTCGGGAGTGCTAGAGTAGTAGGCTTACCTTTCTGAAATTTCCATTGAACATAAGCGCGACTCTGTTGGATAATGAACATGATTTTGATCAAGCTGCCTGCATTGCCTGACTATGTACATACGGGGAGCAGTGTATTTTAAATAGGATAACAATGTATCTAAGGAGTACGCTTTGATTTCTACGTCGAATATTGCCATTCAGTTTGGGGCCAAACCTCTGTTTGAACATGTTTCGGTCAAATTTTTAGAGGGAAACCGATATGGCTTGATTGGTGCAAATGGCGTCGGGAAGTCGACTTTCATGAAAATTCTCTCTGGAGAATTGGAGCCGTCCACCGGTGCTGTATCGATTGGTCCCAATGAACGGCTCGGCAACTTGCGACAGGACCAGTTTGCCTTCGAAGATGAAATTGTCCTGGATGTTGTCATTATGGGGCATGCTGAGCTATGGCGTATCAAGAGGGAACGCGAACGGATTTATGCCCTCTCAGAGATGAGCGACGAAGAGGGCTTAAAGGTGGGAGAGCTGGAGGCTGAGTTTTCCGAAATGGACGGCTATACCGCAGAATCCCGCGCGGGTGAATTATTGTTAGGTCTTGGCATCCCTATTGAGGAGCATGAGGGACCGATGAGCGAAGTCGCGCCGGGCTGGAAACTACGTGTTTTATTGGCACAGGCCTTATTTTCTGATCCGGACATCATGCTTTTGGATGAGCCGACAAACCATCTTGACCTCGACGCCATCCGTTGGCTGGAAGACCTGTTGAGAGAGCGCTCCTGCACGATGATTATCATTTCTCATGACCGGCATTTCTTAAACAGCGTGTGTACCCACATGGCGGATCTTGACTACGGTGAGATTCGCATGTACCCGGGAAATTACGATGAGTATATGGAAGCTTCGACACAGGTTCGTAATCGTATGTTGGCCAGTAATGCCAAGAAAAAGGCCCAAATTTCAGAGCTACAAACATTCGTTAGACGGTTTTCCGCGAATGCCTCAAAAGCAAAACAAGCCACTTCGCGTGCAAATCAGATCGAAAAAATAAAACTTGAGGAGGTGAAGCCGTCAAGCCGGGTCTATCCCTACCTTATTTTTGAGCAAGAGAAAAAGCTCTACCGCACGGCCTTAGAGGTCTCTGATTTAAGCAAGGGCTATGACGGACCACCGCTATTCAGCAAGTTTAATCTGACGGTTGCTGCCGGTGAACGTATTGCCATCATTGGACCCAATGGGATTGGAAAAACCACGCTGCTTAGAAGTTTTCTTCCAAGCTTCAATGGGAAGGACTTAAGGACGAACTCCGGCACGATCAAGTGGTCAGAGAACGCACATATCGGCTACTTCCCTCAAGACCACACAGAGGACTTCGAGAAAGAAATGTCGCTGTTTGAGTGGATGTGCCGATGGCGGCGTGAGGGGGATGATGAACAGGTGGTTCGCGCAACTTTGGGACGGCTTCTCTTTTCTAAAAGAGAAATGGAGAAGTCTGTCAAGGTGATTTCCGGTGGAGAACAAGGTCGGATGTTGTTCGGAAAACTGATCCTCCAGCGTCATAACGTTTTGTTAATGGATGAACCGACAAACCACCTTGATATGGAATCCATCGAATCACTCAATAATTCGCTTGAAAAATATCCCGGTACTTTAGTGATGGTTAGCCACGACCGTGAGTTCATTTCCTCTTTAGCGACACGCATTATTGAACTGACGCCAGAGGGTGTTGTTGACTATAAAGATACCTATGAGAACTACTTGCAAAAACAGGGCGTGGTTTAGAATCATGACGCCTTGTCTTCAATCAAAATAAACGTCACTCGACCTCCCCTTTGATCTCCATAAGTTGAATCCCCGTGGACGATACAGACAACAAGCTAAAAACGGCCTGGATCCGGCAATTAAAGGAAGACTGGAAGTTGGCCAATTTTAGCTACTTTGGAGACGAGATGCGTCTTCCACATCTTTGTCTTTCATCTTCAGGAGACGTTTTGGGACAGTGGAAGGGCGGCTGTTACAGGTCTCTTTCCATTAGCCTGATTTTAATTCATAACCACACATGGGAATATGTTCAAGAAGTTCTTTACCATGAAATGGCGCATCAGTATGTCGAGGAAGTCTTAGGGTTTTTAGAGGAAAGGCCTCATGGAGAGGCCTTCAGGAGCGTTTGCCTGAAACATGGCATTGATTCCTCGGCGACGGGTTGCCTGGCCTCATGGCTTGCAAAACGGAAAAAGAGTGCGTTTGCTGATTCAAAAAATCACAGGATTATAGACAAGGTCAATAAATTGCTGGCGCTGGCCCAGAGTACGAATGCGCATGAAGCCGAGAGCGCCATGGTCAAGGCCCAGGCCTTGTTGTTAAAACACAACTTGTCCTTGCTTGAAACGCAATGCGAAAGAAAATACACACATAAACAAATCGGTCGCGTGGGAAGGAGAAATCCCATCCGCTCAATCATCAGCGCCATCCTTTCGAGGTTCTTTTTTGTCGAGGCGATCTGGACCTTCGGGTATGATACACATGAAAATCGGAGTGGCCGGGTTTTGGAAATATACGGAACCCCAGAAAATCTTGAGATGGCAGAATACGTATACTTTTATCTGCAAAACATGTCGGAACTTTTATGGACAGAACATAAAAAACAGGAACAGATCAAGGAAAACAGGTATCGAAGGACTTTTATTTACGGTCTTCTGGATGGTTTTTATAAGAAGCTGGAAGGCCGGGTGAGCGAAAACCGGTCGAAGAACCTGGTTTGGAAGGGAGATCCGCAACTCAAGGCCTTCACCCGTCGAAGGAATCCAAGGCTTGTCCGCTCCTCCTCCAGACATTCAAGAAATTGTAATGATACCTACCGTTCCGGAGTTGCTCAGGGAAACAATCTGGTCATCCATAAAGGGATTCGTGAGAAGAGCAGCGGGGACGTGAAGCTTCTGAAGTAATTATGCTTGTAATCACATTAAAAAGGACTTACTCTCGGGAGGTCATCGCTGTTCTGGTGAGGCGAGGAGTGAATGAAGCATCGTTGGTCAAGCACCATTAAGGGTATCCTGTCCCTGTCTCTTTTTTCTCTTTTAATCGTCGTGTTCTCCGTTGCGATTGCCGCAGACATCTATAAATGGATCGATGAGAATGGCTCCATCCACTTCTCGGATTCAACCGCTAACGTGCCGGCCAAGTACAGGTCCCAGGTAAGCAAAATAGATTTACGAAATAAAAATGAATCTCCTGACAAATCAAAAGCGATAGAAAGAAAGGACGGGAGCAATGACTCCTCCCCGGGGAAGAAAGGAAGTCCTAAAAAAATTAGTATTCCATATAAGGCCTATGAAGGTTCTGCACGCAGGATTATTATTCCGGTAAAAATTAATGATCGCGTTACAGTTCCGATGCTCCTTGATACAGTGGCCCCTGGTACAATCATTTTTTTTCAACTTGCATTTAGGTTAAAACTTTTTGAGCGTGACGAAGGGTGGTTGTTTACAGAAGTATCCGGCATTGGCGGCACGATTCCAGCGATACGTTCTATTATTGATACCGTACAAGTTGGGACAGCGAAAAACCACTTCATCCCCGTTACGATCGTCCCGCCTGTTTCAGACGAATTTGAGGGGATCATTGGCATGGATTTTATGATGAATCATTTAATTCAGATAGACCCAAGTCAGGAAATCCTGATATTTGAGGAGCTTCCCCCAAATTCCAATTTGGTCGGCGGGCGTGACGAACAATGGTGGCGGACAACATTTTCTGAATTTGACACCTATCGGACGGTCTGGAAGGAACGAAGAGATACGGTAAAAAAACAGCTAAGGAAATCGTCCTTGGGTGATGGGTTTGTAAGAGAGCGAGCGATGCGTTTTGTGCAGCGTGCAGACTACCAGCATAATGAGGCGGATAAACTTTTAAGCAAGCTAAAAAGATTTGCCAGAAAATTCGCGGTCCCAATGCACTGGAGGCGTCACAAGAGATAGTCCTGTCACGAGGGGATCTACGTCCCGGTATTCGTCGTGAATATGTTGTTGAAAAGACGGGATTTCATCTTTCCCAGCCCTTTCAGCGTGAAGGAGAAAGTGAACTCATCTCGGTCTTTAAAATCCAGAAAAGTTAAGACGACCCCCCAACATTCCGCTTCATAGAAGACTTCATAATCGATTTCAACCAATTCTTTTGCATCCGCATCAAAGTAGGTTCTGTTTCCGGCACCGAAGCCCCAGGGGGATCTGAGGAGAAGGGATCCTGTCCAGAAGGAGATGTCCGAAGGAATGTCCTCTGTATTTCCGAGGTATAAGGGGTTGAAGAGGTCTCCTTTTTGGGGCCTTGACCCAGCGCGGGTTGACCTCTGACCCAGAGTAAGGTTCATATAAGGCCTCAGTTTGAATTGAAGGTCGCTATTTAATGAGGTCAAACGGGAATGATACAGGTTGTAGAATGAATCGAAGGACAGCGAGATGGAGGGGAAAGGGTTCACCATCAGTTCGCCACGGAGGTCAGAATAAGGGCGGGGATCAGGTATGTTGGCACGTGCCGTGTCGAAGCGGTAGGTTTCTGTTAGCCGAAGGGATCCTTTTTCTTCCAGACGTCCACCGCCGTTAGTCGTTAATAAGCGCTGTATTATTGAGACCGTAACGGAATTCCGGCTTGAGATACTATCGATGTCATCAAATTTGGGAATATCACCTTTGTTTTCAACCTCGATGTACTCGTAGAAAATTCCGGAGGAGATCAGATGCGTCAAGGCCTTCCCGTGCCGGTAGAAGAGATTCTCAAGCTTGATTCCACTCGGGACGATTTCATGACTGATCGCGTGATCTTTTAGTCTTCCTCTGCTGTACCAGGTTTCGCGAAAACCGGTCCAGGGTGTCAGTGTGCCTGCATATGGGAATGAGATGGGGATCGAGATCTTCGGGTAGACATCCAGCCGTTTTGCGCTCAGGCCCGACTTTCTCCAAAAATTGACGGCAGTGCTTTCAAAGTGTAAGAAAATCGGCGCATCCCCAAGGCGATGTTCATTGAGGGTATATCCGATTTCAGGAAGGCGCTGTAGTGTTGTGTTGTTTCTTGACGTCGTGAGGTTTTGTGTATAGCGGCCCAGGAGATAGGCGTACGAGTCGTCTCCACGGTAAGCAAGAACGAAGTTTGATTCAACCTCTTTCAGGGCACGTTCGGATGTCTGATCGGAGAGGTCCTGGAAGTGATTGGCCTGATTGACATATCGTGCATCGAGCTTTGCTTCGATTCTGTTAGTGAAGCGATGCTGAAGATTATATTGGATCTCCCAACGGGCGATGTCGTTCTCCCGGTCACGGAAATAGTTTGCATTGAGTGTTCCGTTCGATTTTCTTGACTGGAGATAACGATATTCGATTGCCAGTCCGTCTCCCTTGCTTCCCTTGTGTTCAAGAGAAAAGGTTGCGTCCTTGTCAGGCGCGATGGCCCAGAAAAAATCCTGACGATAACGGAAACCATAGCGCGAACTGTAGCCCGCACCAGGGACAAGGAGCCCCGTCTGCCTTTTCGTCTTTACGGGATAAATAAGGTAGGGAAGGTAAAAAAACGGGACATTCTTTGCGTAGAATATGACATTTTTTGCGACGACATACTCTTCAAGCGAGATACGGAGATGCTGTGTGCGGATTTTCCAGTCAGGGTTTTTCTCGCATTTACATGCCGTAAATGACCCGTCATGCAGTTCGTAGCGGTCAAGCGCACTTCGCTCGATCCGAGTCCCCCTCAGATAATAATTATCACTTTGAATGAAGAGGCGACCATGATGTAAGACGCCCAGTCTTGTGTTGATATCGAATTCGGCCTCAATGGCATCTGCAAGGTTTTCACCATCAGTGAAACGGACGTTTCCGATGGCATATAATTTTCCAATGGTATTATCAAGCCGGAGTGAATCCGTTTCTATTCGGCTGCGGCCCTGCCGAATGCCAACGGAGCCTTCCGCAATAAAAATGTCTTCATCTTGTTGGTATTCTAGGTGGTCCGCCTTGAGATGGATCGTCTCGCCGGAGGCCGCCAGGGCGGGGCGAGACGAATTCATGATGAAGGTAGTCAATGCGAGAAGCAGGCATGCTGTTATTGGAAGCCCTGTGAAGCGTTTCTTCTGCCAGTTCGATTTTGCGATGTGTGTGAGGGGAATGAGGGCGTTCCTTCTTGCTGAATAGTTACGTTGGATAGAGCCGTGGCCCCTCTATCCTCGAATCAAAGAGGGGCTTGTTCCTGTTAATAAGGCCTTGACCTCTCCCACGATGTACAATGATCCGGTGATCACCAGCTTATCTTCAGGCTGAATGAAGGCGTTGATATAAGTAAGGGCTTCAGCAGTCTTTTCCCGAACCGTGCAGGAGGGTAAACGCTCTCTTTCAGAGATCTGTTTTGCGCATCGGTGAAAAGAGTTCAGGATTTGATTCGGATCAGCGGCCCGCTTCATTTCGGGACGTGAAAAAATAAAGGCATCCGTCCAGTCGACCAGGGGAAATAAGACATCGGAGATATTTTTATCAGACATCATGCCGATGATCATCCAATGTTTTCCTCTTCGGTCCGGGTCCACTTTCGAGAGGAATTCTCCCAGCCTCTCCGCGCTGGATGGATTGTGCGCACCGTCGAGCAGGATTAAGGGCTGCTCCTGAACGACTTCCAGGCGGCCTTTCCAGGAAACCCGGCGGATGCCTTCAAGGAGATCCTGTTCAGAAAGAGGAATTCCGCTCAGGCCAAGCTGTTCCAGGAGACCCAAAGCCACAGCGGTATTATCGATTTGGTGTCGGCCAAGGAGTCCGCATTCAACAGTACGTTTCTTTGCTCCATGGTAGTGAAACCGCTGGGGTCCCTTAATAAGGTCGATCGGCTGTTCTGGATCGTTGATCGACAGCGTGATCTCATGTCCGAGGCGGATCAAGGGTGCATTCTTGGCGCGGGCCTTCTCGCTCAAAAAAGAAAGAAGTTCTGGTTGCGATACCGACGTGACGATTGGCGTTTTTTCTTTGATGATCCCGGCTTTTTCGGCGATAATTTCCAGAAGTGTCGTTCCGAGGTATCTTTGATGGTCCAGACCGATGTGGGTGATTCCAGCGACAAGTGGTTTAAGGAGATTTGTTGCATCGAAGCGCCCGCCCAGGCCAACCTCCACCACGGCCAGGTCTACTTTTTTCTCGAAAAAAAAGAGGAAAGCCATCGCGGTTGTAAACTCAAAAAAGGAAATCTCTTCAGAAAGTTCAGGAGCATGAGAACTTATTTTTTTACGGATCAGCTCTGTGAGTCGAACAATTTCTTCATGAGGAATCGGAGTCCCGGAAAGGGTTATCCGCTCTGAGAAGTCAATGAGATGAGGCGAGGTGTACAGTCCGACCGTGTAGCCGCTTTGTACGAGTGCGGAGGCCACCATCGCGGCAGTCGATCCCTTGCCATTGGTCCCTGCGATATGAACAGACTGAAATTGACGTTCCGGATGGTGAAGGAGGGTGAGCAGGGCGTCCATCCGTTCAAGACCGGGCCGAATGCCATGCCGCTGCAATTGATAAAGGTATTCTAAGGCTTCTGTCTGAACCATTAAGGCCTTCCCTGAAATAGGACTAAGGAATCTCTGATTAAGTCTGGGTTGAATTTTTCAGGAGATAAAATGTTTCGATTCAAGGCGCAAATCGCAGAGAATAGCCCGCTATTTTCAAGAATTGCAACGCAGAAGCGGGATATTTTTGCCCTGAAAAAACAATTCATGGCTTATTCAGAGGTTCCCTAAGTAGCACAATCTGGAAAGGGATTGCAAATACTCCTAGGATCTTCTCTCTTTTCTCACCGATCCCCAAGTTTGTTTCCATAGAGCTGGAAATTCGTTGATCTTTTCCTCGGAAGTAAGGTAGTATATTACAAAATTTTTTTGATATGGAGGAACGGCATGCTTTTAAGAAAGATTTCAGTAGTGGTTTTGATGGTTTATATGGTGCTTTCGCCCTGGACGGTATCACCCCTTCTTGCCGACGCAGGGGGTGAGGTTGCGAACGTGAATGGCATCTCTATCACGACGGCGCAGTTTGAACAGAGAATGAGCCGCTTGACCGGTGAGGGACAGGGGAATTTTAACACCTTTGAGGGGAAAAAAGAGTTATTGGATATCCTGGTTGCACGTGAGGTCTTGAACCAGGAAGGAAAGCGGCTCGGTCTGGATAAAATAAAGGCCGTCCGGGAGCGAATTGAGGAAATTCAGAAAGAACTGGTTATTAACGAGGTTGTGAATCAAATTTCAAAGGAAAAGATTACCCAGGCCAGCATGAAGGCATACTATACCAAGAATCGTGGTGACTTTCGTGAGGTTCACGCAAATCATATCCTGTTGGCGACCGAAGAAGAGGCAAAGGATGCCAGGAAGAAACTTGATGGCGGTGCCGATTTTGCGGCTCTGGCGAAAGAGGTCTCAACAGATCCGGCGAGCAAGGATAGAGGAGGAGATCTTGGGTTCTTCACGAAGGACCGAATGGTTAAACCCTTTTCAGATGCGGCTTTTTCAATGAAGAGTGACGAGATTCGCGGCCCGGTTCAGAGTGCCTTCGGATATCATATCATTAAAGTTGTTGGCAGCAGGGATCCGAAGAAATTTGATGAACTTTCTCAGGCCCAACTCCAGAACCTCCGTGGTGTGATGATCAATTGGGAGATCGATCAGCTTAAAAGTAAGGCGAAGATCAAGGTGCATGAGAAGATCCTTCGTCAGGCGGCTTCTGGAGAAGGTGGAGAAGGTCATTCTCATTAATGTTGGTCATTGACAGATTGACGTCCCGGAGTCAGCAATGGACCCTGGGATAATTTCAGGTGACCTACGAAGACAGGGGAACGTTCTGTCCTATGAGAAAACTCTTTGGAACGGATGGCGTTCGGGGTATTGCCAATCTTGAGCCGATGACGGTTGAGACGGCCATGAAGTTGGGGCGTGCCGCGGCCCACATTTTTAAACATAAGGCGGGCCGTCACCGGATTGTCATCGGAAAGGATACCCGACTTTCCGGATATATGCTGGAATCGGCCTTGGTCTCCGGTATTTGCTCACTAGGGGTTGATGTTCTTCTTGTCGGTCCGCTGCCGACCCCTGCCATTGCCTTGTTGGCAAGAAGCCTCCGGGCTGATGCCGGTGTGGTCATTTCTGCCTCGCATAATCCCTTTCAAGACAACGGAATCAAGTTCTTTTCCAAAAATGGCTTAAAGCTTCCCGATGAAATGGAACTCGAAATTGAACGACTTCTCTTTTCTGGTGAAATCGATGCAATTCGTCCCACAGCCGGTGAGATTGGAAAGGCCTTTCGGATTGATGATGCTGAGGGAAGATACATTGAATTTGTAAAAAACGCATTGCCAAAAGGGCTCGACTTCCAGGGGATGAAAATCGTTGTTGACTGCGCGAATGGGGCCGCGTACAAAACAACACCTACAGTACTGAGAGAACTCGGGGCAGAGGTCATCGTCCTCAGCGATAGCCCGAATGGGACCAACATTAATCTCGACTGTGGAACCCAGCACCCTGAAAACTTACAGAAAGCGGTTATTGCGCATTGTGCCGACGTCGGGGTTGCCCATGACGGCGATGCCGACCGGGCCCTCTTTGTCGATGAAACCGGCCATATTGTTGATGGGGATGCGCTCTTAGTGTCCTTTGCGAGTGCCCTTCATCAGGAGAAGGCCTTAAAGGGCGGGACGCTCGTGACAACAATCATGAGCAATATGGGGGTCGAGATTGCCCTCCGACCGAAAGGGATTCGGGTGGTTAGAACGCCGGTTGGGGATCGATATGTCCTCGAGCGAATGATGAAAGGGAGTTACAACCTGGGAGGTGAACAGTCAGGTCATGTTATTTTCCTAGACTACAATACCACTGGCGATGGATTGATTACGGCGTTACAACTTCTCTCGCTAATGAAAAGGAAGAATAAGCCCGTTTCCAGTCTTACGGCATGCATGACGCCTCTCCCACAGGTGTTGCTGAATGTAAGGGTTCAGAAGAAGGAATCACTGGATGAACTTCCGGAGATTCAAAAAGCGATTCTTGCCTGCGAAAAAAAACTGAAGGAAAAAGGACGGATCTTGGTCCGATATTCCGGAACAGAGCCGCTCCTCCGAATTATGATTGAGGGGGAGGAGCAGACGGAAATATCGGGGATGGCGGAGGAACTGGCCGCACTGGTCCGGAAAAAGATCGGGTGTCCCCAATGAAGCTTAAGTTTCTCACCGTTATTTTTTCACTATCTCTCCTTTCGGTCATGTCTGTTGGGTCCAATGCGACCCCGATTGATGAGGTGTATCAAACGCGGCACAATCTTGTCGCGCCTTTTCTTACTTCTTCAAAGGTCTGTACGGTTTGTCATACGGAGTCCATTCCATCTCTCGGAAGGAAGAAGGAGGGCGTTCCTGAGAAGGAAACGAACCCGCCTCCGGACGCGCGTAAGAAAAGGATTTCTTTCCCGCCGCTCTGGAACACACAGGGTGTGAAGCCTTACGATATTGCAGGGGATCTGCCCTCAAATAAACGCACATATAATCACCCGACCGGCTCATCCCTTGTTTGTCTTTCGTGCCACGATGGCGCGCTAGGCGCGGACATGCATGGCATCAACGTGGGTGATCCGCGGGTGGCTGCTTCTGGGAATATTCCCTGGACAGGTTCAGTTGGGGCGAGAGAAGCCCCTCCCTTAAGTCGTGTCGATCATCCGATCTCGATTCTTTATCCGAGAAAGCCGCAGGGGATGTTCGTCCCGGTGAACCCGACGATCACTCGTTCCCGGTATTGGTCACTTCCAAATAGGCATCCTGGAGGATTTACCCTACCGGAATCCGGAACCTCTTCCTACCTGGACCTCCCCGTAAAGAATGTTTCATCACCTGAACATCTTTCAACGCTTGTTCGGACCTCCTCCGGGAGGGTCGAGTGTGACAGCTGTCACAATCCACACAGTGAAAAAGTCCGGCCTTTTCTCAGGGTCCCTTCTGCGACGCTCTGCCTGATCTGCCACGACAGATAATTTCACTATTCAGCACACCCCTCTTTTGCTCCATGGCGGCGTTCCTGCGGTGCTCGAATCCTCACGTAGGAAAACTACGCTGCGGTTCTGTGCTCCTCGCGCCTTGCCCTGAAGAAAAAGATGGGCATGCTGAACAGTGAAACCTTTTATTGAATGGATAGGCCTTTCACTCGAATTGAGCGGCGTATTGCAGGTAGGTATTCAAATGTGGATGCGTGTCGGAAGTGAATTGGGAAAAAGAGATCCCGAAGCCGTTGAAATTGCCGTCCCTGTGGGCCCAGACTGTCTTTCCGGTGATGGTTTCCGACGCGGCTTCTCCCCCGCGTTGGGGAAAAGCGATGTGGATTGATATTTCATCCTCGGGTTGGACCGTGTCTCGGGTATAACCACCGATTCCTCCGCCATTGATATTGCCCCGGAGAATCTCAATCTGCTGATCTGTCTTCTTTTGTAGAAGTGCAACCTGCAGATGAAGCGGTATACGGCTTGAACCTCGTCGTTCTTCCATGGTCGGGAAGTTACCCTATTAGTGATGAGCCTGTCAAGGAATAGAGGTGCGTCCAAATTTTATAATGGGACGGCGCTGTTTTTTGCTATGTCGGAATATCAAGCGAGTCACTAATTTTCAGAAGTCCGTATATGAACTTGATTAAAATATTCTATTGTGGTCCGGTTATTGCTTCAGACATAAAAAATAATAATCTTTTGAGCATGGGGGTAGTTTGAATTGAAGAAAAGACATATTCGATCTGGTCGGGAAATGAAGACCTTATTCTTTTGTGTAATGATTGCGGCATTACTATTCGAAGTGAACTATTTGTGGGCGGCGATGAAGGCAAAGGGGACAGGTAAGATAGAAGATAGGCCTGACTTGTCCGGGAAGCTTGAAACCGGCCTGGAGTATGACAGCAATATCTTTCAGAAAAAGACCCTGGAGGAGTCTGATCTGATCTGGGCATCCTCCATTTCCTTAAATTATCGACCGGATCAGATTCGTTGGAGTGCTTTGGTCGTCCATAATCAATATCTGGACAACTCCGAGTTAAGTTATTCTTTTTATGAAATTGGTGTTGAGCGGCCTTTTGGTGAGAAAGATTATGGCAGTATTTTTGTGCAGGTATCCCCAACGGCCCCATTGGATAAAGATGAAAGCTTTGGTCCTCCCATCAGTTTGGAGTCTTACGGGTTTACCGCAATTTATGATCGGGATTTCACCCGATTCTGGAATAGCGGCTTGAGCTTTTCATACGATCGGATTGATTACAATGAGATCTTTAATGCCAAGGATACCCACCTGGTTAAAATCGGTTTTCCTCAGTTTTTACGGGTAGACCGGACCTGGCGTTTTTCAATCAACTTAACCCTTGAATCTGGGTTTGCCAGTGGGGGGCTGGTTCCCTCTGGCATAGGTTTTCGCCAGGATGATATCTCCTTCAGGGCAAATGTTTTTTCCCTCCAGTCCAGCTATCCGGTGACCCCTTTGAGCCGGGTCCGGGTTCGTTACCGGATTCGAAAAAAGACATATACAACCAACAATATTGGTGACGAAATCCATTTTAACCGGAAGGATACGAATCATCAACTTCTTGTCGGACTTCGTCATCGGGCAAATCCCAAGATGACGCTCCGAACCCGCCTGAGACACATCTGGCGGGAATCGACTGACCCTTTTGTGGAATTTGACGAAGTAACCTTTTCTTTTTCAGCGGCCTACCGGTTCTGAATACCCACGGCGCACGAAATTCCCGTCCTCCCAAGGCAGAGCTCTTTGATTACCAGATTCGATCACTCCTTATCTCTACCAAAACGGTTCTCATTAATATTGCTTAAAACCCAGCAGAACTGGTAGGGAACCTGCTAAAATTTGGGCTAAATCCTCTTATTATGCTTGTCACACGGCTAAATATTGATGGTTATTTCATGGCATAGAGGTTGCAGTGACTAAGAACTGATAGGTTCATCAAAGTTAAACCAAGGACAGGGAGGGAGAGAATATGATTCGACTCAGAATTCAATTTATGTTAGCCGCAGGGCTTGTTTTTACACTTATTGGAACAACGCCGTCATTTGCGATCCATCCAGACGACCTTAATGCTGATGGTGTCAAGCTGCGGGGAGACGGGACCGTAGACGATACCCAGCCGAATGGTCTGGCCCAGAACGACCTCAATGCTGATGGTGTCAAGCTGCGGGGAGACGGGACTGTAGACGATACCCAGCCGGGTTCCAGTAATGATCGATCTGACGATGACAACTCCACACGCGTAAGTGAGGACAATGGGGTTCGTGATCATGGCCGAGGCCGTGGGCGTGGGCGCGGAAGAGGACGCGGACGAGGAGGCGATGATATGCATGATGACGATCATGGGCGTCGGCATGGCGGTGGAAGGGATGAAGCGGCTCGCGAAGCTCGCGATGAAGCCAGGGAAATAGCCCGAGAAGCCCGCGATATAGCCAGAGAAACGACCCGCGAAGCCCGTGATATAGCCAGGGAAATAGCTCGCGAAGCCCGTGATATAGCCAGAGAAATGGCTCGTGAGGACAAAGAGGATTCATAAAAGGCAACGTGAGATCGACGAAGTCGAGCAGTAAGCCTTCAAAAAGGGCGTCCTGAAGAGGACGCCCTTTTATTATCCCAGAAGATCATATTTTCTAAGTTTATATTGGAGCGAACTTCGGTGGAGCCCCAGTATTTTGGCCGCCTTTGTTTGATTTCCATCTGTATCTTCCATCGTTTTCCTGATAATTTCCCGCTCCATTCCCTCGATTCGTTCCGTCATCCCAGTGGTTGCCGATTGTGTACTAGATGATTCCGTCGTTGCTGAGATGGAGTGGAGTTCTGGAGGAAGATCCTCAAGGTGGATGGTCTCTTCTTCCGCCAGGACAACAGCGCGTTCCACAATATTTTCGAGCTCCCGTACATTCCCCGGCCAGTGATAGGCTGAAAAAAGATCGATAATTTCAGAAGGGAATTGTACGTTTTTATGAAGTTCCTGGCTATACTTCTCCAAGAAATGTGTCGCCAATTCCCGGATGTCATCTCCACGTTCACGAAGAGAAGGGAGGGGAATTTCTATGACACGGATACGATAATACAAGTCTTCCCGGAAGCGATCTGCCTGAACCTCCTCTTTCAGATTTCGATGTGTTGCCGCGATTAAACGGCTATCCACCTTGATCGTTTTTGTTCCGCCGAGTCGTTCTAATTCCCGTTCCTGTATAAATCGGAGAAGTTTAACCTGGAGATGGAGAGGGAGTTCTCCGATCTCGTCGAGAAACAGTGTTCCCCCGTCTGCCATTTCAAACCGCCCTTTCTTAGAACCACCAGCCCCGGTAAAGGCCCCTTTTTCGTATCCAAAAAGTTCGGCCTCGATCAGGTTTTCAGGAATAGCACCACAATTGATCGCGATGAACGGGCGATCCGCACGTGGACTCTTGTTGTGGATCTCTTTTGCAACCAGTTCTTTCCCGGTCCCTGTCGCACCTAGGATTAAGACGGGTGCGGTATTGGGCGAGACCTTTTCGATGAGTCGGTAGACCTGCTGCATCTTGGGAGATTGCCCAATCATTCTTCCCATACGCTTCTGGATCGTCTCCCGTAAATATCTGTTCTCGGTTAATAATCTCCTTTGATCGAGTGCTTTTTCAACCTTTGTTTCTATTTCGTCCAGAGAGAAGGGTTTAAGAAGGTAATCAAATGCCCCTTGCCGCATGGCTTCTACCGCACTTTCTACTGTTCCAAATGCAGTAACGACCATAACCTGGGTTAGGGGGGACTTTCCCTTTATTTCCTTGAGAAGGTCGAGTCCGCTCATTCCCCCCATTTGAAAGTCTGTAATCACCAGATCGGTTTCTGATCCCTGAAATCGCTCCAGGGCCTCTTCTCCGCTCGAACATTCAATAACGTCGTGTCCCTTCTCTGAAAAAAACCTGGAGAGAGAACGTCTCATCGACTCCTTATCATCAACAATTAACATACGGATCATGTGACTTTCCCTTCTGGAGTAACTGGAATTTCAATAAATAGGGTCGTTCCCTTCCCTTCGTTATTTTTCACGTAGATTTTCCCCCCATGACTTGTGATAATTCGATGAGAGATTGCCAACCCCAGGCCTGTACCCCCCGGCTTCGTTGTAAAGAAGGGGCGGAACATGCTTTTCATCGCTTCGGGTGAAATTCCCGGTCCTGTGTCAGAGACACGGAGGATGACGTGATTATGAGAGATTTTTGATCGGATTGTCAATTCTCCTCTTCCTTTCATCGCCTGAACGCCATTAAGAATCACATTAATGAGCACACGTCTGAATTCATACGGATCGACACAGATCTTTGGGATATCCTCGGGTATCTGTTTTAGGACACGAAGGTTCCCTTCGTTTACACCTGGAATGGCGATTCCAAGGGCAGCTTCTATTATTTCATCAACATCCGTCGGTTCGGGGTGGATTTGCGGAGGTCTGGCGAAGCTAAGAAAATCGGTCACGAATCGATTTAGATGACCGACCTCATCAACCACTTCTCCCGCCAGTTCCTTTTCGGCCTCTCCCTTGGTCTTACGAGAAAGCATTTGAACAAGGGTTTGAATTGCGGCGAGAGGATTTCGAATTTCATGGGCGACGCCAGCCGAAAGTTCTCCAAGCATGGCAAGCTGTTCTTTCATTTTGATCTCTTCCTGAAGTTTTCTTATTTCGGTCCTGTCTGAGAAGACGGCAGTGGCACCGATCTGTTTCCCTTTCGCATCCCGCAGAATGGAACCAACGATCCCGATCCATTGTTTTTCATCAGAAGAACCATTAATGGGAATTTCATCACGAAAGGTCTCACGTTCAGTCGCGAGTGTGCTCAAGATGATTTCACCAAGGGCTTGAAATGACCCCAGACCTGTCTTGATTTTCTTGCCCATCAAGTCGACTGCGGTTATTCCCAGGATTTCTTCCGCAGCGCGATTGCACGAAGTGACTCGGCCCTTGAGATCGATGCTGATCACCCCGCTGGGTATACTTTTTAAAAGGGTTTGGCTGTAGCCCTCTAATTCTTCTGCCCGGCTCTTCTCTTCCTGATACATCTTCTTCAGTAAGGTGTCTTTGAGTTTGAGTTGGTCTATCATCTGGTTAAAGTGTTTCCCTAAATCTCCCAATTCGTCATGTCGAGAAAGTTTGACCTTTGGGTAGATGCCCTCTTTTCCAACTTGTTCCGTGGCGGTTGCAAGTTGCTGGATGGGTTGGATCATCGATCTGGAGAGGGCGAAGCTGATAAGAACAATACATCCGGCACAGATGAGCGTGATCCATAAGATTTGCCCCTGGATCTGTTCCATAATCAGCATGAAATCGACGCCAACCTCGACACCAACGGCTGCGATAATTTCACTCTGGCCGTTTCGTATCGGAGCGTACCCGGTTTTGTAAAACCTTCCATCCATCCCCCGGTATAAGATAGAAGAGACGCTGGTGCCGGTCCAGACCTTCTCTAATTCGAGCGCATCGATTTGAAGGAGGAGGTTTTCCTCACCGATCCTCTGAGTTTCGTCAAGGTCGACGATCATCTGATTATTTCTATTGAAGAGGTGGATGTCTTTAATCTGTGTTGACTCTTTGACTGTTGTAAGTTCCTTTAAGATGAGGCGGTATAGCGAGGTATCTTCGTCCCCTGGTTGAATACGGAGGAGGAAGTTTGGATTAACCGATTGGGCAACGATATGAGCAACCCCGACCAGACGGCGGGAAAGCTCCACATCGAGCGCATTTTTTGAAAAATTGTAGAAAAACCACCCGCTCAGAGAAAGGACGGTCGTGATCAGGAAGGTGTACGGGATGATAAACTTGATGAATAATCGGCTCTTAAAAGTATGAAGCCTTTTTCCTGAATCATCATTCCTCATGCGTCAGAAATGTATCATAAAGGGGTGTCGGGAACAAGGAAACCGGGGAATGGGCTGTTATTTTCGCAACTTCTTGAAGAGTTCGGTCTTTTCTTCGCCTGTGACGACAGATGGAGGAGAGCTTTCAAACCAAACACAATTACGACCGAGCGCCTTGGCATGGTAAAGATTTTTGTCTGCAACTGCAACCAGCGTTCTCGGGTCCATCTGCCGTCCCGGCAATGTGCATGCGATGCCAATGCTGACGGTGACCATGACCATAGTTTTCTCATTGATCGGAATTTCTACCTTGGCGATCTTGGCGCGAAGCCGTTCGGCAACCTTAGTGGCATTTTCCGCCGAGGAGTTCGGCAGTATCATGGCGAATTCTTCTCCCCCAAAACGAGCGACCGTATCCATGGGTCGAAGGTTCTCCTTTAAAATATTCGCAACGGCTTCTAATACAACATTCCCCGCAAGGTGTCCTCTCTGATCATTGACTTTCTTGAAGTGGTCCAAGTCAAGCATGAAGAGGGAGCACGTTTCTCCGGACCGGGCGGCCCGTTGGACCTCCCGTTCGAGGGCAATCCGGAAGTATCGGGCATTGCTGAGCCCTGTCAGGCCATCGTGCATGGAGAGTTCACAGAGCGAGTCGACCACACGTTGAAGGAGCTTTGCGCCGTCCACATTCTCCGAATCCGGATCAGAGTAGCCAGCGTGGCGAAGCAGGTCAAGTGCTTCCTTCAAATCGACACCTTCGTGAAGGCTCTCAGGTTTTTTCGAGGTTTTTTTACTTTCTAAGGTAGACACGGGGCAAGGTACCTATCGTTTTTGAAGAACCCCACCGCAGAGCGGAGAGGATTTTCCGATCCGAAAAGGGGGAGACGTTATATCTATTCATTTGCTGAACCCCGCCCTTGAAGGGCGAGTACCAGACTCGTTATGACTGACCAAGATAGCTGTTTTGACTTTTTCTGTCAACAAGAAGACCCGCCACAGAATTGACTCAAATAAAATATTACCGAAACGGTGTCGGAGGAGAGATCGTTGATTCATCATGTATGTTAACCAGGGATCTCTATAAAGGAGGGTACTATGTGTGAGTTCACGATCAAAAAGGAATATTAGCAATTCGTCCATCGATGTGACAAGAACGTCACTTGGCGCGTGAAGTCCTTTCCCCTCAAGTGGTTTTTTAATTATTCCGAAGACATCACTGAATACATTATATTGAGGATGAACACCTTTTATCCTACTACCTGTTGATTTTTTTCTTGATTGTTCAGGTTTTTATTGATATAAAATATTGTTATTAGTCTGTTCTGAATGGAGCCATTCTTGGAAGTCAAAGTATCCCTTGAAGAATCTTGCGAGGTGAAAGTCGGAACTTTTGAGGGCCCATTGGAACTCCTTCTTCACCTCATTAAGAAGAACGAGATTAATCTTTATGATATTCCCATTGCGCTGATCACGAAGCAATATATAGAGACGCTTGATTTAATGAAGGCACTCAACCTCTCCATTGCTGGAGAGTTTTTGGTCATGGCCGCAACACTGATCCATATAAAATCAAAAATGCTTCTACCCCTTCCTGATCCGGAAGAGGAGGGGGAACAAGTCGATCCGCGCCAGGAACTTATCTGGCGTCTCCTGGAATATAAACGCTTCAAAGATGCTGCATCAAGTCTGGAAGATCGCGAGACGGAGTGGCGTGAGGTCTTTCGGCGTGGGCCTGAGCCTTCCGTAGTGCTTCCTCCAGACGAGGTTTCCCTCGGAGATGTGAGTTTGTATGAACTTTTTGACGCGTTTCAAGACGTCCTGTCCCGGAAAAAGGATGAGTCTTTCCTGGATATATCTCCCGACACACTTTCGGTGAAAGAACAGATGCAGTTTCTGATTGAGCGGATTGGTTCTGTTGATAATCTCCTTTTTGAAGAACTTTTTCTGGAGATGATAACGCGGCGTATTGTCATTGTCACTTTTGTTGCCCTCCTTGAGGTGATTCGATTAGGGTTGATCCGTATCCTGCAGGGAGAAGTTTGTGGACCGCTTCGACTGATGAAAACAAAAAACCTGGTAATAGAGGGTGAATCTGATGGAAGACCATGAATTAAAACCGATTGTCGAAGCACTGTTCTTTGTCTCCGGAGATCCTCTTCCTGTCGACCGTCTTCGCGATATCGTCAAGGGTGTTGATAAGAAGCGGATCCTTGTTGTGATTGAAGCGCTTCAAGGAGAGTATGATCAAGCGAACCGAGGGATCCATTTGGCCGAAGTCGCCGGTGGCTACCAGCTTGTGACACGTCCTGAGATGGCCCCCTGGATAAAGGAAATGGAGAAAATCAGGACGGCATCACGTCTCTCAAGACCCGGACTGGAAACCCTTGCGATTGTGGCATACAAACAACCGGTTACGCGTGGTGAAATTGAGATGGTCCGTGGGGTTGACGCGGCCGGGGTGCTAAAGACTTTGATGGAAAGGAAACTGATCAAGATTGTCGGCAGGAAAGAGGCCCCAGGGCGTCCGATGATGTATGGGACGACGCGTCAGTTTTTAGAATATTTTGGCTTGGCCAGTCTTTCCGGCCTTCCGACACTAAAAGAATTCTCAGAAGTTGCCGAGGCGACCGGGGAGGGGGAGGCCTTTCTGGCCTCTGCTGTGAATGGCAACGGCAACATGACAGATCGTTCAAAGGAAGGCCAGCTAGAAGGTGGGCAAGACGAGGAAGTCCTTCGCGTTTCTATTGAAACTTCTGAAACTGCGGAAGAAGTTGAGACCACTGAAGCCCTACCGAACCGCGTTTAATCCTGTCCAAATAATCTATCCTATATAAACTATTCAGCCTGCCTAGATTTTCCTTCAGGGCAAGGCGCGAGGAGCACGGAACCACAACGTATGTGACTATACGTGAGGATTTGAGCACCGCAGCAACGTAGTCATGGAGGGATGGGTCTCGCGAAGCCAAAGAGGGGTGTGCTGAATAGTATTACAGAATACCCATCACTGCGTTTCCTCTTCTTCCGTGTAAGCGCCGATGTTGCGAATCCGTTGGTAGCGCTGCTTCAATCTTTCTTCAGCCGGGATGGCTTCGAGTTTTGGAAGGTGATTGCCAATGGCTTTTGAGATCAGGGAAGCCGCTTTTTCCGGGTCGTGGTGTGCGCCGCCCTTAGGCTCCGGAATAATTTCTTCAATAATTCCGAGCTGGTGAAGATCCTTGGCCGTCATTTTAAGTGCTTCCGCGGCATCCTCGGTCTTGGTGGCATCGTTCCAGAGAATGGCGGCGCAGCCTTCGGGAGAGATCACGGAGTAGATGGCGTATTCGAGCATAATAATCTTGTCGGCAACAGAAACAGCGAGGGCTCCCCCACTTCCGCCTTCTCCAATCACGACAGATATAATCGGTACATTCAGCTGGGACATGACCATTAAGTTTCTGGCGATCGCTTCCGATTGTCCTCTTTCTTCCGCACCGACGCCGGGATAAGCCCCGGGTGTGTCGATAAAGGTAATGATTGGCTTGTTAAACTTTTCGGCCAACTGCATCACCCGAAGTGCCTTCCGATAGCCCTCCGGATGGGGCATGCCGAAGTTTCTCGTGATACGTTCTTTGACGCCTTTTCCTTTCTGATGGCCGATAATGACAACAGAGTGACCATCCAAACGGGCCAGTCCGGCTGTCATCGACTTGTCATCCCCAAAGAGTCGGTCTCCATGTAATTCAATGAAGTCCTCAAAGATCATATTGATGTAGTCTGCCGTATTCGGACGGTTGGGATGTCGGGCCAGCTGAGCGATCTGCCAGGGGGATAGTTTAGAAAAGATATCCTCTTGAAGCGTGGCCATCTTTTTCTGAAGTTTACGTATTTCTTTTGTCCGACTTGAATCTGTCTTGCTGAGATCCCGGAGCCGATTGATCTTTTCCTGTAATTCTATGATCGGTTTTTCAAACTCTAAGTGTTCATTCACAAGCATACCCTCATCACGGAGCCTGGACGCCTTCCGGCTGTGTGCTGGAATCCGGAGCCCAATCGTCTTGAACGGCACCTATACCAAAGCACGTTTCGACTTCATCTGTCAATTGGTCGGACCCGTCTACGTAAAACTTTGAATCGATTGCGATAACCGACTCTGTCGGTGGTCCAGCCGGTTCCGAGGTCGTAATCTTCAGATAAACAGGCAGAGATCCAGGGCATCGGAGCAAAATCTGATGCAAGCGCTCAATCTCCCGGGGGCGCACCTTGTCGGCTGAAAGTGTAATGGTCACATTGGTCTTCACCTGTAGGGGAACAACAGCCGTCGCCTTCATTTTAACGCCTTTTTCAGCGCGGTCAACCGACCCGACAAAAAGTAATGGGATATCCTGCTTAAAAAGGGGCGCAGTTTTTTGATAAAGGTCAGGGAAAATAATTACTTCTACGCTTCCGCTCAGGTCTTCTATGCGAAGATAGGCCATTCGGTCACCTCGCTTTGTCGTGGTGACTTTTTCCTGGACCACCATCCCGCAGAACCGTACAGCGCGGTTGTCCTCAAGCGATTCTAAGGCTTCTGTCGGGGTGGCAAGGCGCTTTTTCATGAGTGCTTCAAAACGGTTCAGTGGATGGCATGTAATATAGAACCCAAGCGCCTCTTTTTCGAGCTTCGCAATTTGGCTGTCGCTCCACTCCTGAACATCCTGAAGTGGGGGTTCCGCTGGGTACTCAAGGTTTTCTGATTGGTCCGCAAAAAAGGTCATCTGGCCGGTTTCCTTTACACGCTGGTATTGTCCGCCCTCCTGGATGGCCTGTTCGAGATGTTCCATCAGAGCAGCCCGTTTGGCCTTTGTCGAATCAAAAGCGCCGCTCTTGATCAATCCTTCGATCACACGTTTGTTTGTTTTACGAAGGTCTATCTTTCTGCAAAAATCGAAGAGTGAGGTAAACCGCCCCTCTTTGTGGCGGACGGTCAGGACAGAATCAATCGCACCGCCGCCGACATTTTTTATTGCGCCCAGGCCAAAGCGGATCCCGTCCGATACAACGGTAAAATCCTTGTTGCTTTCATTGACATCGGGAGGAAGGATTTTTATCCCCATCTTCCGGCATTCCGTAATATATTTAACCACTTTATCGGAATTACCCATTTCGCAAGAAAGGAGTGCCGTCATAAATTCGGCAGGATGATGGGTTTTTAAGTAAGCCGTATGGAATGTAATGAGCGCGTATGCGGCGGAATGGGATTTGTTGAATCCATACCCGGCAAAAAATTCCATCAGATCGAAGATCTTTTCCGCCTTGGCCGCCGTGGTCCCTTTCTTTGTTGCCCGTTCGATAAAGATGGTTTTTTGCGCGGCCATTTCTTCCGCCTTTTTCTTTCCCATTGCCCTTCGAAGCAGGTCGGCTTCTCCCAGCGAGAAGCCTCCGACAACATTGGCAATTTTCATGACCTGTTCCTGATAAACAATGACGCCATAGGTCTCTTTTAAGATATCCTGGAGCTGGGGAATTTCGTAGCGAATTTTTTTCTTGCCCTGTTTCCTCTTGATAAAATCATCGACCATGCCACTTCCGATCGGTCCGGGTCGATAGAGGGCAAGGATTGCGACGATATCTTCAAAGGTTTCCGGCTTCATTTTGATCAGCAGGTCCACCATCCCGGAGCTTTCCAGTTGAAAGATCCCTGTCGTGTTTCCTGATCCCAATAAGGCATAAGTCTTCAGATCCTCCAGGGAGATATCTTCTAGAAGAAGGGGCGAGGTGGGGAGAGGGTCTGAGGATTTCTTTTCATTGACCAGGCGGAGCGCATGATCAATGACTGTGAGTGTTCTGAGTCCGAGAAAGTCGAATTTGACGAGACCTATTTTTTCAATATCTCCCATAGCAAATTGGGTGACGATTTCACCCTTGTTCCCGCGATAGAGCGGGACATGGTCCGATAAAGGCGCATCTGAGATGACGACTCCCGCTGCATGTGTTGAGGCGTGGCGGGCCAGTCCTTCCAGCTGCTTGGCGAGTGTGATCATCTCGGCAATGTTGGTATCTTTTTCTGCAGATTCCGTGAGCTTCGTTTCCTGAGAAAGCGCTTCATCAAGTGTGATATTCAATGTGTTTGGAATGAGCTTTGCCAGGCGATCGACTTCGGCATAGGGGATTTCCAGAACACGTCCGACATCACGGATCGCTCCTTTTGCGGCCATGGTCCCAAAAGTAATAATCTGGCAGACATGTTCCGAGCCGTATTTTTCAGTCACATAATGGAGGACTTCTTCGCGCCGATCCATGCAGAAATCCATGTCGATATCCGGCAGGGTCACACGCTCCGGATTAAGGAAGCGCTCAAAAATCAAACCGTTTGAGATAGGGTCAATGTCGGTGATGGCCAGTGCATAGGCCACGAGGCTTCCTGCCGCCGATCCGCGTCCGGGACCGACGGGGATGTTGGATACGCGGGCATAGTTGATAATGTCCCAGACAATGAGAAAATATCCGGCATAACCCATGGCATTGAGGATGTCGAGCTCTTTCTTGAGACGGTCTTCATAGATCGGACGGAGCGTGGCGGCCTGGCCGTTCATGTGGTTCAGTCGGCGCTCAAGCCCCTCTTGTGCAAGTGAGGCCAGGTAAGCCTCACGCGTCGTCCCTGGAGGGGTTTTATAATCGGGAAGATGAAATTTTCCAAATTCCAGCTTGAGATCGACCATGTCGGCAATGCGGGCCGTATTGGTCACTGCGTTGGGAAGTTCTGAGAAGGCCCGGGTCATTTCCTCTGCAGATTTGAAGTAGAGCTGCTCGGTTTGAAACTTCATCCGGTTTGGCATGTTGACCGTTTTCCCGGTCTGAAGACAGAGCATCACGTCATGCGCCCGTGCATCACCCTTATGGAGGTAGTGGCAATCATTTGTCGCCACAAGCGGAATATCGAAACGTTTTGAAAGTGCAACTAATTTTCGGTTGGCCTCTATTTGAAGGTCGAGACCATTGTCCTGGATCTCAATGAAAAAGTTTTCCTTCCCAAAGATCTCCTGATATTCGTGGGCTGCTTCAACCGCTTCTTTATCATGTCCTCGGGTAAGCAGGTAGGGAATTTCCCCGCGAAGGCATCCGGAGAGCGCGATGAGCCCGTCATGATGCTCCCGCAGGATCTCCTTATCGACTCGTGGTTTGTAATAAAATCCTTCAATATTTGCGAGGGTAACGAGTTTGATCAGGTTTTTATATCCTGAATGATTGGCCGCAAGGAGGATGAGGTGGTAGTAGGGATTGGAGCCGCCGACATGTTCGTAATCGTCCTCATGGACGCCGTGGCCCTCTTTGTCAAAGCGGCTCCTCGGTGCAAGATAAACTTCGCAGCCGATGATCGGTTTCATCCCGGCCTTTGTTGTCTTCTGGTAGAATTCGATGGCCCCGAAAAGGTTCCCATGGTCGGTAATGGAGACGGCGGGCATCCCCATGTCCTTGGCGGCTGAAATCAGAGGGGTGATCTTGTTTGCCCCGTCCAGAAGGCTGTATTCAGTATGCAGATGGAGATGGACAAAATCTTGAACAGACATGTGGCATTTTAATGTCCCCACCAAAATAAAGTCAAGGGAATAGGGGGGAGATGAAGGGCTTTGCTGTCTGGGATCAGCTTTGGAGTGCTCTTTATTTCAGGGCGTCGGATATCTTGAGGATGGTGCCTTTGGCGTCCCCGAAGATCATCATGGTGTTTGGACGGATGAAGAGTTCATTGTCGATTCCGGCAAAACCGGGACGCATGCTTCTCTTTAAGACCATGACCTGTGTCGATTTGTACGCCCACAAAATCGGCATCCCGGCGATCGGGCTGTTTGGGTCGGTTTCTGCGCCAGGGTTCACAACATCATTCGCTCCAATGACAAGGGAAATATCGGTGTCTTCAAAGTCGTCATTGATGTCGTCCATATCAATCAATTGCTCATAGGGCACGTTGGCTTCGGCCAAAAGGACATTCATATGACCGGGCATTCGGCCCGCCACCGGATGAACGGCATATTGTACCGTGGTGCCCTGCTTTTCCAGAATCGTGGCCAGATCTTTCACCGCATGTTGCGCCTGGGCGACGGCCATGCCATATCCCGGAACGATGATGACCGACTTTGCCTTCTTGAAGATAAGGGCGGCTTCTTCAGGGGTTCCACTTATTACTTTGGGTACTTCCTGGCCCTCTACCGGCGCGGGCGCGGCCACAGCCGCTTCCGTCGGGGCTTCAACCTGACCGAAGGCACCGAACAAGACATTGCTCAAGGACCGGTTCATCGCCTTGCACATCAATTGTGAGAGGATAATTCCTGCCGATCCCACCAGGGCACCGCTGATAATGAGGACATTATTGGAGAGGATAAACCCACTTGCCGCGGCGGCAATCCCCGAATATGAATTTAAAAGGGAGATGACCACCGGCATGTCAGCACCCCCGATGGGGATGACGACCATGATGCCGAGAAAAAAGGCAACACCGACCAGAACGAGAAAGATCATCAGGTTGGCGGGTGCAATAACGAGATAAGCCACAATGCCAAGAGAAACGAAAAATACCAAGAGGTTGACGATGTTCTGAGCAGGGAATACGATGGGCGCGCCGGACATCAAGCCCTGTAATTTTAAGAAGGCTATGGCACTGCCCGTCAATGTGACCGTACCAATGAGGACTGTGATCCCGATGGTGCTCATGCTGAAACCGTCTATGTTCGGGGTGAGCTGATAAAATGCCGAAGCACCGACAAGGGCGGAAGATAGCCCGCCAAAGCCGTTGAGGAGGGCGACCATCTGAGGCATGTCCGTCATTTCTATCTTCGTGGCCATCAAGGCCCCGATTGCCGCACCGACAACGATGCCACCCAGAATGAATTTATAATCAATCACGTCGTGGTGGAGCAGGGTGGCCACGACGGCGAGGACCATTCCCCCTTGAGAGATGGCCATTCCTTTTGTCGCCGTTTTAGGAGAACTTAAAAATTTCAGGCCGAGAATGAAAGACGCGGCTGCCAAAAGATAGGCCACTTCGATAAAATGGGTCATCACGACTTCTCCTCGCTTTCTTTCGGCTTAAACATATTGAGCATTCGGCTCGTCACCATGAAGCCTCCAACCGCGTTGATCGTGGCAAAAATAACGGCCAGAAAACCGAGAATCGTACTGAGGTTTGTCGCTCCCGATCCGGAGGCGAGGACCGCACCGACGAGGGTGATCCCGGAGATGGCATTGGCTCCGGACATCAAAGGGGTATGCAGAAGCGGCGGAACCCTTGAGATCAGCTCGTAACCGAGAAAGCTTGCCAGAACAAAGAGGGTAATAGAAACGATAGACATACTGTCGTACTCCTAAAGTTAGTTCACCAGGGCCTTGACGGCATCGTTCATAATTTCGCCCTGATGTGTCACCAGTGCGCCTTTGGTGATCTCGTCCTTGAGATTAATCGTCAGTTCATTGTTTGCGTAGAGGTGAAGCAGGAAGTTGGTCATATTTTTTGCGTACATCTGGCTTGCGTGAATCGGAAGCGAAGCGGGGAGGTTCACAACCCCGATGATGGTCACGCCCTGTGCAAGTACTTCTTCTTCGGCTTGGGTCAATTCGCAATTTCCACCCAGCTCTGCGGCAAGATCGATAATGACCGATCCATTTTTCATATCAGAAACCATTTCGGCCGTGATGAGCAGCGGTGCCTTCTTTCCGGGAATCAGGGCGGTCGTAATCACAACATCGGCTCCCTTGACATGCTCGTGAATCAGGGCCAACTCTTTTTGGTGGTGCTCGGCGGAGAGTTCTTTTGCATATCCACCCTGATCTTCCGTGCTATCATCGCCCAATTCCAATTCGACAAATGTGGCGCCCAGGCTCTGAACCTGTTCTTTCACGGCAGGCCGGGTATCAAAGGCCTCGACCTGCGCGCCAAGACGCTTCGCGGTTGCAATGGCCTGAAGTCCAGCAACGCCGGCCCCCAAAACCAGAACCTTTGCCGGAGGCAGCGTGCCGGCAGCAGTGGTCATCATCGGGATAAACTTCCCAAAGGCGGATGCCGCAATCAGAACGGCCTTGTATCCGGCAAGACTACTCATGGAGCTTAAAACATCCATCCTTTGTGCGCGTGTGATTCTCGGAATCAGGTCCATTGAAAAAGCGCTGATTTTTCTGGAGGCCAGTTTTTGCGCGGTAGCTGGATGAGACAGAGGCTGAAGCATCGTGATCAGGACGGCCCCTTCCTTCATCAGATCAACCTCGTTAGAAACAGGCCTCTGAACTTTGATCACAATGTCCGCGTCGGAAAAAAGAGCAGCGGCATCGGGAACGATCTTTGCCCCGGCTTGTTCGTAGTCGCTGTCCGAAAAAAAAGCGCCCTGTCCGGCTCCAGATTCAACCCGGACCTCAAGCCCTTTTTTAATCATCTTTGCGACAGAATCCGGAGTGGCCGCCACACGGCTTTCTCCCTTTATAATCTCTTTAGGCACTGCAATAATCATGGCCTGTTCCTCTTTAATCGATTAAATGAACAGAAAACAAAAAAGACGATTAATCGCACAAACTTTTTACTTATACACAGGTGTAATCCCGCTCGTCAAGCCTAAATAAGGTCTGCAAATTTGGAATTGCGAAATTTAAGAAAAGAGATCAGGGCCCGCTATAACGGCTGACGCCGCCAAAAGATCCGAACCATTTGTTGCCGTCATCATCAATGGCGATCGAATAGACATAATCCCCAACCAGGCCGTTCATCTGTGTGAAGTTTTTGAAGGACTTGCCATCGAAGCGGCTGACGCCCTTGTTCGTGCCGATCCACATGATCCCTTTTTTGTCGATCTCGATGGCATTGATGATGTTTCCGGGAAGACCTTCACGTGTCGTATAGTTTTTGAACCTTTTCCCGTCAAAGCGGGAAAGTCCTCCGCCCCAGGTTCCGAACCACTTGATCCCGGCTTTATCAATTGCTGACGAGATGACGTAGTTCGGGTTGTGATCCTGATTCTCACGCCCGGCTTGAAGGTGATGATTTTCATCTTCATCATAGGACTCGTCCTCTGTCGGAGGCCTGGTCTTTTTTGATGAAAGCGTTGCCCCTAGACCGTCCTTGTGTGTCCATCCCTGCCAGTGCTTCCCATCGAAGCGGTTGACGCCGCCTTCCGTTCCAAACCAGAGAACCCCGGAGGATTCTCTCTCGACGGTGTAGACCCACTTGTCTACCAAGCCGTCATCCATGGTATAGGTGACAAAGCCCTCCTTTGATCGGCGGCTCGCCCCTTTCCATGTGGCGACCCACATTGTTCCGTCGGGTTCAAAGAGGAGGTCATATACCCAGAGGTCTCCAAGACCACTCCTTGGTTTATAGTGCGCCCACTCGGCCCCGTAATTTTTGGTGCCGCGTCCATAGGGGGTGAAGAGTTCCCAGTGCTTTCCGTCAAAGCGGGCGAGACCCCCGCCGTAGGTCCCCACCCAGAGATTCCCCTTGTTGTCCGGATGAATCGAAACGATGATATTGGAGAGAAGCCCGGCACGGGTATTAAAGACCTGGTGAGTTTCTTTTTTTTGATTAAATCGAATAAGTCCGTTAGATGTTCCAATCCAGACATCATCGCCTTCGACGGCCAGAGATCGGATGACGACCTCGCCGATCGCCCAACCGGTCCACTGCGGGTTGAACATCCCGGGAGGAGGTTGTTGTGCTTTCGCCTGAGGTGAGATAATAAAGAGCATCAAAAAAAGAAGAGAATAATAGAACTGCTTCAATTTTCACCCCATTTCAGCTTTTGCCGGAGGACCTGATAGTAGTTTCGGTGAGGTGAACGGATGAGTTTGACCCGTTGCGGGCCCGCTGCGATATGAACCACATCTTCGCCCTCCAAAGGAAAGACATCCTGGCCGTCGAGCATAACAACAGGACCCGCTTCGTTTTCTTTTAAGGCGACTTCGATTCCGGCAGTGCTTGGCACGACAATGGGTCGATTTGTCAACGTATGCGGGGAGATCGGGGTCAGGACGATGGCGTCGACTGAGGGGTGGACAATCGGCCCTCCTGAAGAAAGCGAATAGGCTGTGGATCCGGTCGGGCTAGAGATGATGATGCCGTCGGAACGCAGGGAAGTGACAAACTGGCCGTTGATGGTGATACGCAGCTTAATCAGATTGGAAAGGGCGCCCTTATGAATGGTAATATCGTTTAAGACTGCCGGTTGCGGATATTGCTTTCCCTTTCTTTGGACAAAACTCTGCAAGGTCAATCTTGGATCGTCGCAAAACTCGTCCTTTAGAATTTTTTCCAGGTCGGGATAGAGTTCGTTGAGTGCAATTTCTGTCAGGAAACCCAGGCTCCCCAGATTGACACCCAGGATGGGGATATCCATCCCGCCAACCCACCTTGCAACAGAGAGAAGCGTGCCATCTCCGCCCAGGACAATAATCAGATCGAGAGGTGGCAAAGGCACATCGTTCTGCACGGGGGGATCGATGAAGAAAACTTCTTTATTCCTCTGTTTCAGCCATGAGGCGAGTTCTCTGCGTGTTCCTTCACCTTGCGGGTGATTGGGTTTGAGGGCAAGGCCTATTTTCTTCATTCAGGGTCTTTTTGAGAGTCGTTGTTTCATTAGGGTTAACCGATATTATACGTCCATTTTCCCTTTGTCAATATTGATCGATCCGGTCCCCAAGATCAGCGATTGATCTTGGGGCAAACCGCCAAGTCGGCTGCGAAGACAAGGCCAGAGGCCATAAGAACGACCGAAGTGTACTCACTCGTATGGTGAGGAGTCTGTTGGCCGATAACGCAGTATTATCAGGCGAATTGGGGTTCCTAGTTCCGAAATCGCGGAATTAGGAACCTGAACTGTCCTTGACAACATAACCATGTTTCTCATAGAATACAGGGTTTTTAAAGGAGAGATCCCCCTAAATGTCTTATAAAATAAGGGTCAGAAAAGAAGCGGCGGCACGGATTCATGTGACTCACTGGTCAGAGTCGATGGGTAGGTGGGTGATGGCCAATCTAAAGGGCGTCCTCTCTTTAATTGGTGTTTTTGTTGTTGTTGGCCTTGTCCTCTTTGCATTCAACGCCATGACCTCAAATGAAGAAGGAAAAGCCTCTATTCTGGAAACAGAAGCCTCCATACTGCTGCACGATCCCATGCCTCTTCCTGAACCGATTGAGGAAGGAGAAGACCCCCCTGAGATCTTGACCCAGACAGAGCGGTATCAGAAGTCGGCCGATCTTTATGGCGAAATCCTGGAAAAATATCCGAATACGGTATCGGCAATGGTTGCGCAGTACGAGAGTGGAAATGTTTATTTTGAATTAGAAGCCTTTGATCAGGCAGAAGAACACTATCGTGATTTTATCAGAATGTATCCAGAGAAAAAGGAACTTATTTCAATCGTCCAGCTTAAGCTGGGCTATCTCCAACAAAGAAAGGGGGAGTCTCAGGCGGCAAGAGATTTCTTCCGCACCTTGTATGAATCAGAGAGTGCCAGAAATCGAGACCAGGCCGGGTTTGAGTTGGCACGGTCACTCGAAACTTCGGGCAAAGAGGAAGAGGCCAGAAAGATTTATGAAAAAATCTCTGAAGATTTTGCCCTGTCTCCCTGGGGCACGGAAGCCCGGGCCCGGTTTACTTTACTAAATCCCTCATCTGAAACAGAGTCATCTTCTGGTGAAAAGACCTCTAACGAGGCAGTGGAAGAAGAGCCTGCTCCAGAGAGCGGTCCAATCACGGAGTAACTTTCCCTCCGTAATCCTCAAGACCCCTTCCATTCACCGATACATCCAGCAATCCAAACCCGATTCCCGTATGTGCACACATAAACCTTTTTGCTGCCTGGTTTTGAGTCGCTCGGTTTTATTGGGGAGAGTCGTTGATTCTATGACCGATGGGAAGGCGTGATTGAAGAACCCCGCTCGGCTCGTTTCTTATGGAATGACGAGATAGTGGCCCGCCCGGATCACACTTGTTTTTCTCAGGCGGTTGACTTTGAGCAAACGACTCATTCTGACTGCATATTTACGGGCAATCGAACTAATCGTTTCACCTCTTCGGATACGATGCTTGTGACCGGAGCGCGCTCTGTAACCGCCATCCGGAACAATGAGGGCCTGACCAGGCCGAATTACACTGGTTTTTCTGAGATGATTGACTTGCATAAGACGCCGTAGAGAAACACGATACTTTCTCGCGATCGTGCTGAGTGACTCTCCTCGGCGTACGCGGTGAATATCTGTATCATCAAATCCGTTACTAATCGTAAGATGCTGGCCCGCACGGATCATGCCTCGTCTTGAAAGGGAATTGGCGACAAAAAGCGCTTGCATGCTGACCCCATATTTAAGCGCGATGGAAGAGACGGTCTCCCCTCTGCGAACCCGATGTTTAAAGGTTTTTCCGATGACGACCTTTTTCTCTTTTTCAGGCGAAAAGTTTGCCAGGAAGCGCCCTTTTTTTCCTACAGGAAGTTTAAGATGGTAAGTAGAGAGGTTTGGGGGGGTGATCGAGCGTTTCAGTTCGGGATTGAACGCCTTGAGTTCCTTGACCGAGATACTGGACGCTTTTGCAATGGAACTCAGATATGCGGGTTGACGAATGATGACCTCTTCGTGAGGCAGGGGTTTATCATATTCAACCTGAAACCCATATTTTTCAGGATCTTTGGCGATCAGGATGGCGGCCATGAATTTTGGAACATAGTTGCGTGTTTCTCTGTGAATCCGCCTTGTTTTTCTGAGTTCCCAGAAATCTTTTGTCCGGGTCTTTCTGAGTGCGCGCCGAATCCGTCCTTCACCGGCGTTATATGAAGCCATCGCCAGAGGCCACGTTTTGAACATTCCGTAGAGGTCTTTAAGGTACTTCGCCGCAGCATGGGTGGACTTTACGGGATCCCGCCTCTCATCGATCCATCGATTTATTCTCAGGCCGTATTTCTTACCTGTCGGACTGATAAACTGCCAGGGGCCGGATGCCCTTGCTCGGGAAAAGGCCTTCGGATTAAAACCACTCTCAATCAAGGCCAGGTAAACAAGATCCTGAGGAAGGCCGTGTTCACGTAAGATCTCCCGCATCATGGGAACATAGCGGCCTGAACGGACAAGCCATTTTTCAAAATGCTCCCTGAGTCTGGTCTGGAAAAGGAGTATATATTTATCAACAGATTTGTTTTTGATGATTGGAATGTCGTAGGTGATGACGGGAGTGGGAAGCGCTTCAATTTTCGGTACTTCTGTTCCTGCTTCTTCTTCGGAATAGAAGTAAAACCCGGTGGACGCGGGGTGTGCATCTATTTCTTCCAGTTCGTCAAGCGGGGTTTGTTCACGCTCTTTATTTGTCGTGTCGTTATTAATCTCCTTAATTTCTCTCAGCAAGGCGTCGATGACAGAAGTTGAGAAGGGTTTCAGAATAATCGGGTTCGGAACAACCGTAGCCTCATCGGAAGCTTCTTGAACGATCTCATCTGAGGGTACAAATGTTGCGGATGTAAATGCCATCGGAATGGAGGAGGTCGGGATGATTGCTTCGTCAAGATAATCTAAGGAAAGTCGGGCCGAGGGTATTTCAAGCGGTGAGAGAAATGCCGATGCCTCGGGAGAGATAAGGGACGAGAAGAACAAGGCCGCGATGAGAAAATAATTACGCAAAATAACCCCCTCTAAATTGGAACCACTATTTACAACGGTCGAATATTTTTGACTGGGATGCTCGGAAGGTGCTCCGATGAAGATATTATACAATAATAACGAATATTCGATCTTTGTCAAATAAAATCAGCGAAAAAATATTAATAATAAACGTTCAAGAAGGGTTTATTTGTCTTGACTTATTGACTAAGCGTTTAGTAAGTTAATGTGATATGGGGATTCAAAATAAGATATCTCGCTCTGATCAGGCAGAAAAGAGGCGGAAAGAGCTTTTAGAGGTCAGTTTACGCCTTTTCTCTGAAAATGGTTATGATGCGACCAGTATCAGAGAAATTGCCACGGACGCGGGCGTTACCGAAGGACTGATTTATCATTACTTCCAGGGAAAAAAAGAACTATTAAAAGCAATTGTAGAAAAGTCTGTTTCCGAAGGCAGGTCTGCACAATATCTTAAAGAGGTTGAAACGCTTCCGATCAAGGAGGCCCTTCTGAAGTTTGGTGAGTACGTGCTGGGTGCGCTAAGAAAGAAAAAAGCGATCTTCAGCTTAATGTTGTCAGAGTCGCGGCTTTTTGAAAAGGATCAGGATCACTTTATTCCAAAACTCATCTATGAAAATAATACGATTCGGTTTGGGGCTTTTCTGGAACGACGTATGGACCGTGGAGAGGTCCGGAGGATGGATTCCGTTCTCCTGGCACGGCAATTTGCCGGGTCTCTTGTTTCATTTTTTATATTTCAGGAGATCTTATTGGGG
>JAJDBV010000051.1 GCA_029261165.1 Nitrospirota bacterium
AAGATCTGTAGAAACTTTTTCTATGCATGATTGTCGGACAAAGAGGAAGTGTATGTATGGCGTGATTTTAGCCGGGGGGAGCGGGACACGGTTTTGGCCCTTGAGCCGTGAGGAATACCCGAAACAGCTCCTAAAGATATCCGGTAATCAAACCCTCATCCAGGCAACCTTCTCCCACGTGGCAGATCTGATTCCCTCCTGAACATCTATACATCATCACCAATACGTAATAAGCCGAACAAATCCGCCTGCAATTATCCTCTTTGACAACCAAGCCGCTTTGTGTTGTGTCGTCAGTAATGAATGTGCTATGCCACGAGGGTTATTTCTCGACGCTGACCGCCAAATTCAATACGGCATTCTGCTGTGGTCCCCGGTTATCTGCGTCAGTTCTCATCCTCTAATCCGGGAATAATGACCTTGGCGAATTCGGTGAAATCGTCAAGGTGATGACGTGCAATGGCGTAGACAATCGTCCAGTCGATTTCCCCATAGTTATGCACGGCGATATTACGAAAACCCACCGCCTTCTTCATTTGCATCGCCAGGTGCTCATGAATGACGCCGGCCTTGGCCAGGGTATCAAAAGTTTGGCCCATTGTATCCGGCGGAGGCGCTTCGATGCCCGCGATGAGGTGAGCGCCGATGTCGACGCACAATTGCACGGCCCGGCACAGGTTCAGGGCGATGATATCCTGAAGATCGGGGTCTCGCACCAGCGTTCCCGAATCGGGCGGACACTTATCCGTGATGCGCCGCAGACAGCGGCGCAGGGATTCAAGTTTTTGTCCGATCACTTCCCGATCCATGCCCGCCTCCTTTCAGAGAGAATCCTCTTTCGGTACGGCAAGAAATCCGCCTGGTCGAAGAGATGCCTGCGGATCAAGTTGGCGTAATGGGTATCGCTCCCCAGAATTCTTTTTCCCTGTCTGAGAATCTCCCACAGAAGGGGCTCGCCGACGGCGTGGATATCAACCAAGTCGACCGGTCGGCCGGTTCTTCCCGCCAACTCGGAGATTAGCGCCATTTTCTCATCGGCCGTGAGGGAACGTCCGGCGTCTACCGCCAAGTCAAGATCACTCTCAAAATGCCCCTCGCCGGACGCCAGCGAACCAAACAGAATAGCCAGCCTGATACCCGGCTGTGTGCTGACGGCGGCCAATATCGCCTGTTTTATGTTCAACTTTGGTGTTGATCTATTCATGATCAGACCGCTTGTTCATATTCAATAAAGGGCGTACTGATGCCGCTCTTTGAGATATTCCCTCAGACAATTTTGCCCGGAAGCCGCCGGGCCCGCCGTCTCCTGTTTTAGCTGGAATTATTCTACTGAAATCGGCCTATTGAGTAAAGGGGAAAAAATGGATCAGGAGCTTCGTCCCTTTTTAATCTCCTTGACTTTTGCGTGGCTTTTGATAGATTTTTTAAGCTTTTCAGGGTAAGATCTGTTGAACTTTTTATTATGCGTGACAGGAGAAAATGTATGTATGGTGTGATCTTAGCCGGAGGAAGCGGGACGCGGTTTTGGCCCTTGAGCCGTGAGGAATACCCAAAACAGCTCCTCAAAATATTTGGCAATCAAACCCTCATCCAGGCAACCTTCTCCCGCGTGTCGGATCTGATTCCTCCTGAGCATCTGTCCATCATCACCAATGCGCAGCAAGCCGAACAAATCCGCCTGCAATTATCCTCTTTGACAACCAAGCCGCTCTTTATTTTGGAACCGGCTGCTAGAAATACTGCGGCGGCGGTGGGTCTCGCGGCCATGATGCTCCGTAAAAAAGACCAGGACGGGACGATGGTTGTCTTCTCCGCCGATCATTATATCCGGGACAATGCCGCTTTGCTCCGCTCCCTCCACCTGGCGGAAAAGGTTGCAGAGAAGGGATATCTCGTCACCTTGGGGGCAAAACCGACACGGCCCGAGACGGCCTATGGTTACACACAAGAAGGAAAGCCCTTGAGAGATCATCCTCCCGCTGCGGTCGTACAACGGTTTATTGAGAAACCGGACAGGGAAAGAGCCGAGCAGTATTGCGCGAGCGGGGACACCCTCTGGAATACCGGCATCTTTGCCTGGCGGGTTTCAACCATCCTGGAAGAAATAAAGAGTTTTCTGCCGGAATTGGCGGAAGGACTCCGTCAGATTGAAGCGGATCTTGGAACTGCGAAGGAGGAGGAGACGCTTCAACGCATCTACCCACAGTTACCCTCTATTTCAATCGATTATGGCGTCCTTGAGAAATCAGACCGTATGGCGGTCATCCCGACTGATATGGGATGGGACGATGTGGGCTCCTGGAATGCCCTCGACCATGTCCTTCCGAGAAATGATGATGGGA
Source organism: Nitrospirota bacterium (assembly GCA_029261165.1). Classification (GTDB taxonomy): domain Bacteria; phylum Nitrospirota; class Nitrospiria; order SBBL01; family JAADHI01; genus DUAG01. The sequence goes on from JAJDBV010000051.1 coordinate 2,343, forward strand.
ATATCATCACCGGCAATGTGGTCAACGTCGGGAGTGAGCAATGCGTTATTTATGGCGGCAAACGCCTGGTCGCCGTGGTTGGCTTGCAGGATGTTGTCGTGGCCGATACCGAGGATGCAACCCTGGTTTGCGCCAAAGAAAAGGCCCAGGACGTTCGGGAAGTCGTTAAGGTCTTGAAAGACCGGGACAACGGCGATGAGCATCGTGTCCATCGGACCGTGATCCGCGCCTGGGGAAGCTATACCGTGTTGGAAGAGGGGAAGGGGTACAAGATCAAGCGGATCGTTGTTAATCCAGGCGCGAAGCTCTCCCTTCAAATGCATCGCAAAAGGAGTGAGCATTGGGTGGTGGTGTCCGGAACAGCCCGGGTCACCTGCGGCGAGAGTGTTTTTACGATTCAGACCAATCAGAGTTCCTTTGTCCCCATGGGAGTCAAGCATCGGCTTGAAAATCCGACCGAGGAACCGCTCCAGTTGATTGAGGTGCAGTGCGGGACCTATCTGGGAGAGGATGACATTACCCGCTACGAGGATATTTATGGAAGAATCAAAGGGTCCTCAAAAAACCGTGAGGCTTAAAGACCGTAATACGTGGGCCATGACCCCAGAGGCACGAATTACTTGTCCTCCTCTATCCCAAGGTCTCTGTATATCTTTTTTACGAGGATATCGTTAATCTCTATATGTCTCGGATGTTGATCGTTTATTCTGTCGTGGGTTGAGCCACCAGGAATGTCGTCCTCCTTCCCTTAATTTTTTGCAACCCTGAGAGCGCAAGTACTTCAGAAGTTCTTTGCGCTTCATACAGCAACTTTTTCTTCAATGTATCCAGCCCCGGCTGCTAATCTCGCATCTTTGCGGTTAAATGCTAAGGCTTCCTTCAATGTGACTTTTAGACTTTCCATTAATTCTTTATGTGATTTCTCTTGGCAATTGACCCCCGGCACCTCTTCTATCCATCCAATCCATCATTCGCCTTCTTGTTTTAGAACAGCCGTATATTCACTTTTCATGTTTCGTTTCTCCAATGGTTCTAGATACAGGGGGGGCGCGGACAAGCGCCTTCGTGAGCAGTAATCCGTGCTTCTCTATCTGGCGCTTGCGTTTAGGATGGTAAGACCAACTATCTTGGTGCCATCTTTCCTGATTAAGATGTCGTTATCTGTTTCAATCGTTTTTTACCCTTTGGGGTTTTCGGAAGCTGATATAGAGAACATCTGCTTCCTTATCATAATCAACCCATAGGTGTCCGAAGGTAGCTTCATGATGTCGGATGACAAACCCAAACAGGTTTATGGATTCCCGCCTACGCGGGAATGACTGCACTTCAAGGGGTCAGAGTCCTTGATTTGCTTCATTATTCCAACTCGCTGACAACCTATTTCTCCAACATACTTTCAGGCGACCAATCTGTGCCTCCCTCCGCTTTCGCGTCACCGTCGCATGATGCCAAACGATGTTCGGCACGGACGTACCGCTTCGTGAATCGTGATCCGCAAATAATTCGTATCAGGCCTGCATAATTGCATTATTCAATACACCCATTACGGCCTTTTACCCATCACCCCTCAATTTCGCCCCGCCTCCAGTCGGTCCATCCGGCCCTTCAAGTTTTGGAATTCACCTTCGAGTACTCGAATTCTCTGGTCCAACTCGGCATAGGAGAACTTGATAAGCGCTCTAACCTCTTTGAATTCTCCTTGGACCTCTTTTCGGAATCTGTCCAGATTCTCATCAACGTTGGCGACGCCCTCCGCGACCTGTCGAATTTCATTTCTAAGCCCTTCGGCCACAACCCCGAAGTATCGTTTGTTCTCTTCAAACTTCTCATCAATCGTATTAAACTTCTCATCAATCGTATCGAACTTCTTGTCGATCTTATCGAACTTCTTGTCTATCTTATCGAACTTCTTGTCTAGGAATTCCCGAGTCTCTTTATCCATCTTCTCCCTCTTTACCCACACTAAAATTCGTGAACCGTAACCCGGGAACCAAGGGGGTCAGAGTCCTTGGTCCGATTTTTTGGAATATCACATTACATTTTCCACTGCATTCCGTGATTCAAATACCGTTACGCGTGTTCAAATTCACTCCGTTGTAGTCCTGATTGGCGAATGATAGATCGCAGCGTTCCAATTCGGATTTCATCATGGTCGGGAACGGGAACCGTTATTGTTCCCTGGGCAGACCTTTTCTGCATGATAATATGGCTGCCGCGGCGACGCACCTCCAGAAAATCATGACTCGCCAGGATAGAGCAGACCTCCTTGCCGGAAAGAACTCGGAGTTTACCCAACAGCGACCTCGACCTGGGTTACAAATACATCATTGTGAAGACGTTGCTCGATCTCTTCCGGTGATGCTGTTTCAAAAAAGAGCTCCAGGGCTTCACGTAAATTGTCCCGAGCCTGTTCAACGTTATCTCCTTGACTCGCAATGTCAAGTTCAGGGCAAAGGGAAACGTATCCACCACCCTCACGTTCAATAATTGCGGTAAGCTTCATTGGAATAGCCTCCTTATTGCGTTACGATTATGCACATTCAAGGGGTCAGAGTGTTTGATCCGATTCCCTATTCCACTGCATTCCGTGATTCAAATACCGTATAAGGGCTGTGATGCGTCATGCGTAATGAGTGAATGGTTAGGCCACTGGGGCACCGCCGCCGTCCCCGTTTCTTGCGGGAGTAATACTACCGAAATCTGTCCCTTGAGTAAAGGGAAAAAGACGGTTCAGCAACCTCGTTCCTTTTAATTTCCTTGACTTTTTACCCGCTTTTGATATCTTTTCGAAGCCCTTCAGGGTAAGATCTGTTGAGACTTTGTAGCTATTCAGCATGTACGGTAATCCGACAAGGGGAAATGTATGTATGGCGTGATTTTAGCCGGGGGAAGCGGGACGCGGTTTTGGCCCTTGAGCCGTGAGGAATACCCGAAACAGCTCCTTAAGATATTTGGCAATCAAACCCTCATCCAGGCAACCTTCTCCCGCGTGTCGGACCTGATTCCCCCTGAGCATCTATCCATCATCACAAATGCGCCTGCAATTATCCTCTTTGACAACCAAGCCCCTCTTTATTTTGGAACCGGCTGCTAGAAATACTGCGGCGGCGGTGGGTCTCGCGGCGATGATGCTCCGTAAAAAAGACCAGGACGGGACGATGGTTGTCTTCTCCGCCGATCATTATATCCGGGACAATGGGGATGAGCACCGTGTCCACCGGACCGTGATCCGCGCCTGGGGAAGCTATACCGTGTTGGAAGAGAGGAAGGGGTACAAGATCAAGCGGATCGTTGTTAATCCAGGCGCGAAGCTCTCCCTTCAAATGCATCGAAAAAGGAGTGAGCATTGGATGGTGGTGTCCGGAACGGCCCGGGTCACCTGCGGTGAAAGTGTTTTTACGATTCAGACCAATCAGAGTTCCTTTGTCCCCATGGGGGTCAAGCATCGGCTTGAAAATCCGACCGAGGAACCGCTCCAGTTGATTGAGGTGCAGTGCGGGACTTATCTGGGAGAGGATGATATTACCCGCTACGAGGATATTTAGGGAAGAATTAAAAATCCGCTGAAAAAATGAGATAGAGGCGGTCGACCATCGCTAGCCCAAACAAATGATTTGATTCAAGCGCTCACACACCTGCTCAAAAAGTCCGCCGGATAATCCCCCGAGAGGGTGGGGTTTGGCCCTACGCAAACGCCAGTCGAAGGACTTGGGTTGGTGACAAAGTACATAACTGGTCTGTGTTGCCTTGACCCTCTTGGCCTGCCCGACTGCCACGGCAAAAGGGTTATCAGCGTTATATTCCGCCGTGGTCATAGGCAAGCCGATGACCAGCGAAGTTTTCGCGTTGAAGATGCGCGGTGAGAGGACCAGAAAGGGATGAATGTCTCGCATCTCCTGTCCAACCTGCGGGTTGCAGTCGATCCAGATAATATCCTGGCGGTCCGGCATCCAGGAACTGCGTTTTCCCGTGGCCGATTGCTTTCTGGCTACCACCGTTCCGCCCCGATCGCTTCACTTGCCATGACTTCACCACCGTGCCGCGCCGGATCGAAGCACACCAGTCGTTGCTCCAAGGTAAGTGGGACATTTGTGACCGGGGTGATGACCACGTGCCCGCCTTCCACCGAAATACGAACCCGTTGGTCAACATGCAGATGAGCCTTTCGGGCAACTGCCGCAGGCAAGCGAATACCTAGGCTATTGCCCCACTTTTTTATATCAAGAACGGCTTCGGTCATGCGTCACTCCTAAGACAAGAATGTATAGACGTGAGTTTAAACCATACGGCCACCTCTGTCAAATGCCTGGCCCTCATGACTCATCACGGATCACCTGTTACGGTTTTTTGGATCTCATCAAGTGCAAGCGTCAGGCTCTCCTCCCAATCGGGCAATCCTAGGCCAAAAGTCCGTTTCAGCTTACTGCAGTCGAGCAGGGAACACGATGGGCGTAAGGCGCGTGTCTTATACTCAGAGCTCGAGATGGGGAGGAGGCGCTTCAGTCGGAAATCGGCGGAGGGGGACTGGTTCAGGAGTGCCTCTGCGAAGCGATACCAGGTTGTCCGACCTCCCGCAGCGAGGTGGTAAAGCCCGCTGACTTCCCTGAGCGATGCCGTCTGATTGAATTGTGTGAGGATTCGGGCGGTCGTCTCCGCAATCATCCGGCTCCAGGTCGGGGCCCCAGCCTGGTCATTCACAACCTTAATCTCTTCACGCTCCCGCGCAAGCCGCAGCATGGTCAGGAAAAAATTACGGCCTCGCAGGCCGTAGACCCAGCTTGTCCTGAAGATCAGGTAAGATCGGCTGGTGGTCTGGACGGCACGTTCACCGGCAAGCTTTGTCTCACCATAGACATTGAGCGGCTGGGGAGACATCTCTTCGGTATAGCCGTCCGGTGGCGCTTGCTCGCCCCCGAAGACATAGTCAGTCGAGTAATGAATCAGTGCGGCATCAATCCGATTGGCCTCTTCAGCAAGAAGGCCGGGCAGCACCCCGTTAATCCGCATGGCCGACTCCCGTTCGTCTTCAGCCCTGTCCACTGCGGTATACGCAGCCGCATTGACAATAAGCGTCGGTTTGACCTCCCTGATCCGCTTTCGGACCGCATCGGCCTGCGTCAAATCAAGATCGGCCCGATCGAACGCAATGAGATCCCCCAGGGGAGCCAAAGTTCGGTGTAATTCCCATCCGACCTGCCCCTGCTTTCCCAAAAGAAGGATACGCGGGCTGGAATCCGAGCGCGACGCAACCCGCGCCATCAGGTCGTCCTTGAAAATCGAGGGAGATTCCCATGGTCGATCTTCTCCAGGCCAGGTGCTGCGCTGTCTTTTTCCGACAGGATCGGGGTCTCGACCGGCCAGGTGATCCCGATATCCGGATCGTTCCAGAGGAGACTCTGCTCAGACCGGGGCGCATAGAAAGCAGTGCATTTGTAGGTTAAGAGGGCGGTGGGACTGGTAATACAGAAGCCGTGTGCAAAACCTTCCGGGATATAGATCTGGCGTGCGTTTTCGCCTGAGAGGGTGACGCCAACCCATTGGCCAAAAGTGTGAGAACCGACGCGAATATCGACGGCAACATCAAAAACCTCCCCCTGCAGGACGGTGACGAGTTTCCCCTGTGGATCAGGGTTCTGGAAATGAAGCCCTCTCAGGACGCCCTGAGTAGAGAACGAGGTGTTGTCCTGGACAAAGTTGAGCGGGAGACCGGCGGCCTTATACCGGTCCTGATGCCAGGTCTCCAAAAAAAATCCACGGGAATCGCGAAAGATTGTCGGTTCGAGTATGACCACGCCGGGAAGTTTCGTTTCTATGCGCTTCATAGGTCCATCGGGGGGGCATCCCCGTTTACCAGATCAATCAGATATTGGCCGTAAGCATTTTTAAGCATCGGCCTGGCCAGGGATTCCAACTGAGCGGCATCTATGTAGCCTTTCCGGTAGGCAATTTCTTCGGGACAGGCGATCCTGAGTCCCTGACGGGTCTCCATGACTTCAATATAGTGCGCCGCCTGAAGGAGCGATTCATGGGTACCGGTATCGAGCCAGGCAATCCCCCGACCAAGCTGCTCCACCTGAAGCTTTCCTTTGGCCAGATACACGCTGTTTAAATCGGTGATCTCCAGCTCACCCCGCGGGGAGGGCGTTAAGCCTCTGGCAATATCAACCACGGTGTTGTCGTAGAAATAGAGCCCCGTGACCGCATAGTTTGATTTGGGATGCTCCGGTTTTTCTTCAATAGCAATCGCCCGCCGGTGTTCATCAAACTGCACCACACCGTAGCGTTCCGGGTCTCGGACATAATATCCAAAAACGATGGCCCCCTCTTTCAGGCTGGCGGCCTTATGGGTCACTTCCGCAAGACCTCTTCCGTAAAAGATGTTGTCTCCCAGAATCAGACAGACGGGACTGTCTTTAATGTAATCCGCTCCGATTAAAAATGCCTGCGCCAGGCCGCCGGGACGCGGCTGCGCGGCATAGGTCAGGGAGAGTCCCCATTGCGAGCCGTCTCCCAAGAGGGCTTGGTATTGAGGTAAATCATGCGGTGTACTGATAATCAGAAACTCCTTTAAGCCCGCCAACATAAGGGTGGTGAGAGGGTAGTAGATCATCGGCTTGTTGTAAACCGGCAGAAGCTGTTTGCTCACCACCTGGGTCACAGGATAAAGGCGCGTCCCACTCCCCCCGGCTAAGATAATCCCTTTCATTGTACTCATTTCTTCACCCTTCTAATCTACTGTAATGGTTCAGCTTGCCTGGATCAGGCTTCAGGGCAAGGCGCGAGGAGCGCAGAACCGCAACGTATGATTTATACGTGAGGATTCTAGCACCACAGCAACGCGGCCCTGAAGTCTTAGACGGGTGAGATGGATGATTACAGGCCAAGTCGTTCTCCTTGATAACTTCCATCCTGCACCCGATGGCACCAGGGCCGGTGATCCAGATACCATTTGACCGTCTTTCTCAGACCGGATTCAAAAATTTCGTCGGGCTTCCAGTTCAGATCCCGGGCGATTTTCGAGGCATCGATGGCATAGCGCTGATCATGTCCGGGTCGGTCTTTTACAAACTGAATCAGAGAGGCATGATGACTTAGATTCGCGCTGGGTGCGAGTTCGTCGAGAAGCCGACAGATCGCTTCGACCACTTCCAGGTTGGTCTTCTCATTATAACCGCCGATGTTATAAGTTTCTCCCGGTCGGCCCTCCGTCAAAACAAGGCATAAGGCCCGAACATGGTCTTCTACATAAAGCCAGTCCCGAATATTTGCGCCCTTTCCATAGACCGGCAGCGGTTTTCCCTCCAGGGCATTGAGGATCACCAGCGGAATCAGTTTTTCCGGGAACTGATAGGGACCATAATTATTGGAACAATTGGTGATAAGGACTGGAAGACCATAGGTGTGATGCCAGGCCCGGACCAAATGATCTGAAGAGGATTTGCTGGCCGAGTAGGGAGAGTTTGGCTGATAGGCCGTCTCTTCAGTAAACGCGCCGGTCTCACCGAGGGAACCAAAGACCTCATCGGTGGAAATATGATGAAACCGAAATTGGGCCTTTGACGATCCTTCCAACTGATCCCAATAGCCGCGTGCCGCTTCCAGGAGGGCATAGGTTCCAATAATATTGGTCTGGATAAAGGGCGTCGGTCCGTCAATCGAACGGTCTACATGGGACTCTGCCGCCAGGTGCATCACGGCATCCGGGCGGTAGTCCTTAAAAAGACCATTGATCGCCGCTGCATCGCAGATATCGGCTTTCTCAAATCGATAGCGCGCGTCCTCCTGCACTTCGACCAGGGAGTCCAGATTACCGGCATAGGTCAGTTTGTCCACATTGAGGAGTCTGTGTTCTGTTTCCCGAATGAGATATCGGATCAATGCAGAACCGATAAACCCGGCACCGCCGGTAATAAGAATCTTCATGGGCAACCCAAATCACGCCTTACGAAAAAAATGCCTGAATTTCCTCAACGACGGATTTCTGCATCTCTGAGGTCAGTTCGGGATAGATCGGGAGGGCCAGTGTTTCATTCGCAGCCCGCTCTGCCTCCGGAAAGTCTCCCGCCTTGTAGCCAAGAGACTGAAAACAACCTTGAAGGTGAAAAGGAATGGGGTAGTACACCTCCGTGATAATCTCTTTTTCTCTGAGATAGTCCCTCAGACGGTCCCGTTCCGGGACGCGGATCACAAACTGATTGTAGATATGATAATGCGAAACCCCCTTCGCTTCATAGACTGCCTCGGGGAGAGAGAGCCTCTTTTTATCGACCAGGCCGCTCTCCTTAAATAGCGCGATGTACCGCTTTGCATTTTCCTGGCGTTGCCTGGTCCATCCATTCAGGTAGTTCAGCTTGACCTTAATGACGGCGGCCTGAATGGCATCAATGCGGAAGTTTCCGCCGATGATCTTATGGACATATTTGGGCTTCCCGCCGTGCACCCGGAGGATTCTGACCTTCTCGGCAAGCTCGGGGTCTCTCATGACGACCATCCCGGCGTCTCCAAGGGCACCCAGATTCTTACTTGGAAAAAAGGAGAAGCACCCGAAATCTCCCAGGCTTCCGGCGCGCCTGCCGTCATGGTACTCGGCACCGATCGCCTGCGCGGCATCCTCAATCACCATCAACTGGTGTGCTTCCGCGATCTTAAGGATCGGGGTCATGTCGGCAAGCTGGCCGTAAAGATGGACGGGAATGATCGCCTTTGTCTTCGACGTCACCACAGCCGCGATCTTCTCTGGATCAATATTATAGCTCACGGGATCGATGTCGACAAAAATAGGGATCGCTCCCAATCGAACGATTGCCCCTGCGGTCGCGATAAAGGAGTAAGGCGTGGTGATCACTTCGTCGCCCGGACTGATGCCCGCCGCCATCAGTGAGATCAGGAGGGCATCTGTCCCGGAGGCCACACCCACAGCATGACCGGTCTGGCAGTAGGCCGCGATTTCTTCCTCCAGTCTCTCGACTGCGGGCCCGAGGATAAAGGCCTGACTCTGAAAAACAGCATCAATCGCGGACAGAAGCTCTTTACGGATCGGTTCATGGTGGGCCTTTAAGTCAAGCAGCGGGACTTTCATTCTCTACCTCCTGTTCAGAAAAAACCACATGATATCGGACACCTCTATAAGAGTCAAGAACCCTAATTTCGCGATTGTGGCGTTTAGGTCTTGATCGCCGAACCCGCGGGCAGAGAATGTATTGGATACGCGTCAAATTCAGGGAAGCGACTTCCCGTGATATAGCTGAGATGGTTCCTGAAGAGCGTTTCGATCTCTTTTCGCATCACGGGAGAGGGCTTCAGGCGGTGGGAACGCGCGTAGTCCATTCGTTGAGAGGCCTCAAGGAAAGCAAGTGAAGCCTGGGAAATAAAGACAAGCGACCCCATTCCTTTTGCACAATGCATACACACGGCTCCGCCTAAGAATGCAGAAAAATAGAGCCCCGCCCTGGGCTTCAACCCTGACCTAAGGACCGGGATAGGAGATTTGTGACATTTTAAACACGGATCCCAGCGGGGCTGGTAACCACTGCACGCAATCAGCCGAACGACAAAGAGGATGACAGAAAGTTGCGGGTCTGTCCTATTCTCCAGAAATGTAAGCCCCTCAAGGAGAAGCTGGTAAATCGACCGGCTCGGCTGTGCCTCGGGGGTCATCTTTTGAACGAGATGCGACATCAGAAAGGCGGAATGAATCCCTCCCCAGTCTTCACGCAATTTTTGAAAAGAATGGGTGATATCGGATTGATTGATCCGGGCAAGCTTCTCTCCCCCCTTTTCAAAGACCTGGAGTTTGCAATGCGTAAACGGCTCCAGGGAAGCCCCAAACCGGCTCTTCATCCGCCGCGCCCCTTTCGCCACGCCTTTCAGTTTGCCGCGCTTGTCCGTATAAAAGGTGACCAGTTTGTCGGCATCGCCAAGCTTGATACTTCCGAGGACGATCGCCCCGGTTGAAAGAAGAGCCATGCGATTAAATTCCTAAGTTCACCACCCTCTCGGGTAAAGCAACGCCTTTATATCTATCAAATACAGGGAAACCGCATAAGTCGCCTGCAAGACAAGGCCAGAGGCCAAAAGGGTTCCGAGGCATACACACTGTATGTTGAGGAGACGTTTTGGCCGATAACGCAGTATGGCAGGGGAATCGGCGGTTTCTTCTACCTTGCTATAATTTTAAGGATCTCTCCGCTGTAGTCCACGATGTAGAGTTCGTGTTCTTCATCTTCGCCGAAGGCGCTGATCCTGCGGTCCGTCTCTAGGAGAAGTTTGTGTTCGGTAACACGGTCGCCCTTATACCGCAGCATCCAGATCCGGCCACTGCCAAAATCTCCATACAAGTAGGCACCGATGAGTTTCGGGAGCGCACGCCCGCGGTAAACCCTGCCGCCGATAACCACGACGCCCTCACTGCGCGGATAGTCGAAGAGAGGACGCTCCAGTCCGCGTTGATCACAGCGGGGATTGACGCCCGGAGTACAGAGCATCCCCTCCATGATGTTCCATCCGTAGTTGCCTCCTTTTCGGATCAGGTTAATCTCCTCACGGGCGCTCTGGCCGACATCTCCAGCCAAGAGGTCCCCGGTCAGCGAATCAAATGAAAATCTCCATGGGTTGCGAAGGCCAGTGGCCCAGATCTCCGGTGCGACGGTCCGACTCCGCGCAAAGGGATTATCCGTCGGAATGGTATAGGCCTTCCCATCCTTGCCTGGATCGACTCCGATTCTGAGCATCTTCCCCAGCCGCGTCTTCAAATTCTGGCCGTTCCCCTGCGGGTCGTTCCCCGCACCGCCGTCCCCCATTCCGATATAGAGATAGCCATCCGGTCCGAAGGCGATCTCTCCGCCATTGTGATTTGAGAAAGGTTGCGGAATGGTCATCAGAATTCGTTCACGCGCCGGATCGGCCCGGTCCGGAAGTTTGCCCACACTGAATTCAGAGATCACCGTATGAAGGCGGCTCCTCGAGGCCGTGTAGTTTACAAAAAACCGCTGATTCTTACGAAAATTTGGGTGAAATGCCAGGCCGAGGAGTCCCTTCTCCCCTCCGGCAGTCACACGTCTGCGGATATCAAGGAAGGGCTTCTTTTCCAGTACCCCGTTCTTCAGGATCCGGATGATGCCCCGCTGTTCGACAACAAAAAGTCGTCCGCTCCCGTCCCCCGCATGAAAAAGTCCGGTCGGCCGCGCCAGTCCCCCCGCGATGTGCTCCAGGCTGATCCCGGAGTGTAGAAGTTCGGCTTGGACTTGGAAGCCGGGAAGAATAAGACTACAGGCCGTGTGCAGCATAAAAAGTGAGAACCCCGTCACCAATAAACCTTGTCCGAATCGCCGCGCCATCATTTCCTCTCAAACCTGCCTCTGATTTACAGCCTGGTACACACTAGGAGATCATGATCATATTTGTCAACAAACCCCGTGCCCCCAAGATCCGATCGTCGATCTTGGGGGCCAGAAAGACAGAAAGAGCTTGACAAGTTGGAGGGAACTTTTTACTATTACCCACTTCTCAATTTGATAATCGGTCTCATTTTTAGGGACCCCTAACGGAGGGAGATCATGTGACCAAAGAAGAAGAGATTCTTCAAGCCCACATCACGTCTCACCGCCTCAAGGTCACCAAGGAGCGCAAGGCGATCCTCAATGTCTTTATGAGTACCGAACGGCATGTTACCGCCGAAGAGCTCTACCGCGAGATGAAGAACAGAGGTTCCTCAATCGGGCTCGCCACCATCTACCGAACCTTGAACCTCTTTTGTGCGAGTGGTCTTGCGGAACAACGCCATTTCGGAGATGGACAGGCCCGTTACGAACTGACCTATAATGTGCATCACCATGACCATCTCGTCTGCAAACAGTGTAACCGTATTATTGAATTCGAAAACCTCGAGATTGAAAGATTACAGGAAAAAGTTGCCAGGAAACATCATTTCACCATTTACAGCCATAAACTGGAGCTCTACGGCACTTGCGAGGCCTGCTCCAAGGAGAAATCAAAAAGCAAGCCCAAAAGCAAGGCAAAAAGCAAAAAACAAACAACGAAATAACAGGGCACAGAAGGTGCCTCATTGAGAGACCAGAAGTCCTTTGAGGGCCATAGCCCAACATGACTAAAATATTTTCACTCAGGGAAGGTTCCTAGAATTATTGTGTTGAGAAAATGGCTTAGTCCCTTCCTGATCATACTCACATTGCTCTCCGTGCCATCCGCCTGGTCTCAGGACGCGGGACTTGCGCCGGTAGATGTTCCCAGGCTCGCCTTTCATGGCTACGGCGAACTCCACTTTCATACGCCTAAGGGGACCAACTTCCCGGACAATGAGGCACCCGCCGAGATGGATTTCCACCGAATGGTCTGGGGGATCAGCTACGATGTCAATGACTGGATCATCCTTCACACCGAGATCGACTTTGAACAAGCGGCGAAGGGATTGGAACTCGAGTTTGCCTATCTGCACTTTTTGATCAACCCCCTTTTCAATGTCCGCGTCGGCAGCCTATTGATCCCGGTTGGACCTTTGAATGAATTCCACGAGCCGCCTCTCTTTTACAGCGTGTCAAGGCCCTATGTCCAAAGACACATTATTCCGAGTACATGGCAAGAGGGCGGTATCGGAATCTTCGGCGCACCGGTCGCAGGATTCAATTACCGCATCTACCTCGTCTCTTCTCTGGATGCGAGAAAGTTTGACAGCACTTCGGGGATAAGAGCCGGGCGGGGCGGGGCTTCCGATGCCGAGTCTGACGATCTTGCGCTTGTTCTGCGAGGCGAATACAATCCGATGGCCGGGGTCGACATCGGGCTCTCTTTCTATGACGGAGGTGCCGACGCATCGAAAAAACTGGGCGGAAACGTCCGTGTCCAAATCTTCGAATGGGATGTCCGGCTCCGGATGCAAGGATTCGATCTCCAGTGGGTCTCTGTCACCATCGACATCGATGATGTCGCCGCTATTAATGCCGGACATTTGGATGAAAAAGACATAGCGCGCGCATTAACCGGGTCCGATTCAGTCGGGGAACAACTGGTCGGCACCACCCTCGAAGCGGCTTACCACCTTGATCATGTGATGGGAACCGAATGGGACCTCGTCCCCTTTGTCCGGTTTGAGGCTTTCAATACACAAGAGGAAGTTCCCGCCGGATTTCCCGCAAATCCTGCGAATGACCGGGAGGTTTTGACGATCGGCGCCGCCTACTATCCCCACCCGCAGGTTGTCCTCAAGATCGACCGGGAGTCTTGGGAAGATGGACTCGGCGGAACGGAACTCCGGTACAACCTTGGCGCGGCCTATATGTTCTAAATTTTTGTCGCCTTTGTTCTCCCTGTGCCGATTTATATCCTCATGAAAGGCGACCCGGCTCGGGTCGCCTTTCATGTTCAATCCGCGCTACGACATGTGGAAAAAATGAACCGATCTTCCCATGCACCACAACCGCTTTTTTCTTCAAACAAACGCTCCGTATACTTAAATTGGACGGGTCTTTCCGGATGGAAGCTCATTCCCTTTTCCGTAGCCGTGCTCGTCATGATTCCACTGGCCGTGGTCCTCTTTTCTTTCTTTACGCCAAGTGATGACATCTGGCAGCATCTCGTGAATACCCTCTTAGGCCGATTACTCCTCAACACCTTCTGGCTGAGCCTCGGTGTTCTGGGCGGAACAGCCCTGCTGGGTATCAGCCTGGCCTGGCTCTGCGCCACATGCGATTTCCCTTTGAGGAAATTCTTTAATTGGGCCTTGATGCTCCCCATGGCGATCCCGGCCTATGTCACCGCTTTCGTAGCCATTGGCCTCCTGGACTTCTCCGGACCGGTCCAGACAAATCTCCGCAGTTGGTTTGGGGAGGATCTAAGCATCCCTGAGATCCGTTCAACAGGAGGGGTGGTTCTCGTGATGACGCTGGCCCTGTATCCCTATGTCTACCTCCTCGCACGCAATGCCTTCCTTAGTCAGGGGAGACGCGCCATGGAGGCCGTACAATCACTCGGACATGGCCGCTGGCGGGGATTCTTCCGCGTGGCCCTACCCATGGGAAGACCGTGGATCTTCGGGGGTCTGATGCTCGTCCTGATGGAAACGCTTGCAGATTTCGGAACGGTCTCCATTTTCAATTACGACACCTTCGCGACGGCCATCTACAAGGCATGGTTCGGGTTTTTCTCACTCTCTTCCGCGTCTCAACTCGCCTCCCTCTTGATCCTGATTGTATTTGTTCTCCTTTGGGTAGAGCAGAAACTCACGGCCAGAACCCGATATACCCAGGTCGAAAAGTGCAGCGCCCGAGGGGATCGCATCGCGCTGCGCCCTTTGACCGGATGGCTCGTCTGTGCCTATGCCTCAGCGGTCTTTCTTACCGCTTTTGTCATACCGGTCACGCAACTTTCCGTCTGGACAATGCAGGTCTTTGAGAACGACTTTGATGTACGCTATTTCTCCTTTTTGTCCCATTCTCTTTTTCTCGGGGGAATGGGGGCCCTTCTGACCGTCGGAACGGCACTCCTTCTCGTCTATGCACATCGCCTACACGGTAGTCCGTTCAACCGGCTCATGGTCCGAATTGCCACACTCGGTTACGCGCTGCCCGGAACAGTGCTGGCCGTCGGACTCTTTATCCCCCTGGCCTGGCTCGACAATAAATTAATCGCCCTGGGAAAGGCCTGGTTTTCCTGGGACCTCGGCCTGATCTTAAACGGCACCCTGACGGCCATGCTTCTGGCTTACCTGATCCGTTTCCTCGCAGTCGCGCACCATCCCGTTCAGAGCGCCATAAAACGGATCACGCCCTCCATTGACGAAACATCACGGAGTCTCCGGGTCAGCGGGTTCTCGATGTTGCGGAAAATTCACCTTCCGATTTTACGCGGTGGATTACTCACTGCCGCCACTCTCGTCTTTGTCGATATCATGAAGGAGATGCCGATCACACTGATGACACGTCCTTTTGGGTGGGATACCCTTGCGATCAGGATCTACGAGATGACTTCAGAAGGGGAATGGGAGCGTGCGGCCTTACCGGCAATGGTCCTCGTCCTAACCGGCCTCTTCCCCATCATGCTGCTCACTAGAAACACGCGGGAAGACGGCTATGGCAAATAAGGCGATTATCGAGTTGCTTCATGTGACAAGGCGCTATAGGAATAATAAATCCTCTGCCGCACACGATATCTCTTTTAAGGTTGAAGAAGGAGAGGTCCTGGCACTCCTGGGACCCAGCGGAAGCGGCAAGACAACCCTCCTCCGCTTAATTGCTGGTTTTGAGGCCCCGGATCAGGGAGAGATCTTTCTGGAGGGACGCGAGGTCGGAAGCGGCACGGTATTTGTGCCCCCTGAACGAAGAGGCATCGGGATGGTCTTCCAGGATTATGCCCTTTTCCCTCATCTGTCCGTCGCAGCAAATGTCGTTTTCGGATTAAGCCATTTGAACCGTCGCGATCAAGCCCGAAAGGAAGACGAGATCCTGGAGCTGGTTGGCCTCTCTTCCTTGCGCCATCGCTACCCGCATGAACTCTCCGGGGGGCAGCAGCAGCGCGTCGCCCTGGCCCGCGCGCTCGCACCCGATCCGATCGTTCTTCTCCTGGATGAACCTTTCAGTAACCTCGATCCCGACATGCGGACTCAGATGCAGCGTGAGGTGTCATCGATCCTCGAGAAAACAGGGAGCACGGCCATCCTGGTGACGCACGACCATGAAGAGGCCTTTGCAATGGCAGATCAGGTCGCCCTTCTCAATGAAGGCGAACTGGAACAGCACGATACACCAGAAGTCATCTATCACACCCCGGCAAGCCCTTTTGTGGCTGACTTTGTCGGAAAGGCCGATTTTATTCCAGGAATTGTCCGGAATCATTTGATTACGACAGAGATCGGCCCCTTTCCAAACAAACAGGAACTTCCGACCGGCACGGAGGTCATGGTGATGATTCGCCCGGACGATATTGATCTTATTCCCAATCCGAGGGCAGAAAATACCCTTTTCAGACGCCAATTCCGCGGGTCGGAGAACGTTTACCGTATCCTTCTCCCCTCAGGCCAGGTCCTTCATAGTAGTCAACACTCCCTGACGGTCTATCCGGACCAAACCAAGGTCGAGCTAAAATTAAAAGTGACCCATACGGTGGTCTTTGAGAAGTCAACAGGTATTTTTGAAAAGGATGCCTACGGTCGCTATCGGGTCCGGTCAAGAGGATGAAAATTGCAATCTGATCGGGCGACCTATTGGCTGGGCTTCGTTTTCACGACAGTAATCTTGAGTTCCTTCACCTTCTTGCGGAGGGTATTGCGATTCATCCCGAGGAGCTGGGCAGCACGAACCTGATTTCCCTTGGTTTCTTTAAGAACAAGTTTAAACAGGGGCTTTTCAAACTCTCGAAGCAGGAGACCATACAGTTTTTTCACTTCGCATTGCTTAATCTTTTCGACAAACTTAGAGAGCTTCTTTTCCACAAGTTCTTCCAGGTTTGGATCGTGTTTCTTCGGGTCTTCCTCGTTTTTTACTGCAAGCGCAGTGGAATGAAGACCGTTCCCATCCTTGGAATTCAGTCGTTCCGACATTCCCCCAATGAGAGGGAAGGTTTTCTCGATTTCACCGGGGGACGAAACAATTGTGAAGAACGCCCTCCCCTCTTTCTTCATCAGCTGGAGCAGTTTGAGTTCCTTCGTTAAGTTCTCATCTGAGGCAATGACGACAACCGTATTGGGTGAATCATATTTTTTGGGGAGAGATTTGATCGATTTAAGGGCTTTGATCTGCGTCCCGTTCGAACTGAATGTTTTTTGAATTTGGGTCACAAATTCCGCATGCTCATGCACGACAAAGATGTTTTGGGTCACGAAGCACTCCGGGGGAGAAGGCGGGCCGAACAATCAGGAAACTTCCACACTTTTCTAGCATGTTCAATTTATTTCGTCAACGAAATTCGTCATCATGACTTGACAATCCCCACCTCTCATGTTACCCATCCCTGCAACACGAGGAATGGACATGCCGCAGCACCCTTCAGGCGCCGAAAAAGAAAAAGCGGTCCAGGCGATGTTTTCGTCGATCGCACGCTTTTACGATTTGAACAACAGCCTCCTCTCCCTCGGCCTGCATCACCGCTGGAAGAAGAGGACCTTAGAGGCCGTGGCGCTCCAACCGGGAGAGAAGGTCGTTGATGTCGGAGCCGGGACCGCCGATCTTTCTCTCCTGGCCGCCGCCCAGGTCGGGGAGAAAGGGGTGGTCGTTGCAAGCGACCTGAATGAACCCATGCTCCGAATCGGCCTTAAAAAAGTGTTGGATCGACAACTCAGGCAAGTGCGTTGTCTTCTCGGAAATGCCGAAGGACTCCCTCTGCCTGACGCAACATTCGACGCCGCCCTGACCGGGTTCTGTATCCGGAATGTTTCAGACCTCGATCAGGGTTTTCGGGAGATCTATCGTGTCCTCAAACCTGGAGGCCGAATGGCCTGTCTCGATTTCTCCAGGCCGGTTCAGCCGGTCTTCCGAAAATTCTACGATTTTTACTCCTTTACGCTCCTCCCCAAGATCGGAACATGGGTCTCAAAAGACCAAACCGGTATCTATCAGTACCTCCCCGATTCCATCCGAAAGTTCCCGGACCAGGAAGGTCTCAAAAAAAGGATCGAAGCCGCCGGATTCAAAGACGTCTCCTACCAGAATCTCACAGGCGGCATCGTCGCAATCCATTCCGGAATAAAAGAATAAAAGCTCTGGATTCCAGCCTTCGCCGGAATGACGAATTTAGAATAAAACGCTAAAGGTGGGAGGAAACCGTCAAGTCGCTTGCAAGGCAAGGCCAGAGGCCTTAAGGGCGATCGAGGCGTACCCTTCGTACGGTGAGGAGCACTTAAGGCCGATAACGCAGTATTGCAAGTGAATCGGCGGTTTCTGCGGTTTCTTAGGAGGGGGCCTTCGCGCTAATGATCGCCGCCCCCTGCATCGTCAGCGATTCTACCTGAATATCGCAAAACCCCTCTTTCTTCATGGCTTCCGTCGCCTCAGAAATCCAGTTGGTACGCCGGATGACCTCTGGGAGTTCACGAAGAACCTCCTTCCATTCAGGATACCACCACCCCCCAATCGGCTGGGCCATTTTAAAATAGAGTGCAAATATTTTTTGCAGTGTCGGAGCGCTTGGATAGGTAAAATCGTGCATGAGGAGCCTGCCCTCAGGAACGATCATCCGTCGGCAATTTCGAATCAGAAGCGGGAGGTCAGCATACTTTGGAAGGTAAGAGGTCGTAATCGTATCAAAGCGCGCGTCGCTTAAGTATTCTTCGGCCGGGGAGTGGATAAACTCGACATTCCCGACTCCCATTTCCTCCGCTTTAATTCGGGCAACACTCAAGTATCCTTTTGTAATATCGACGCCGATGACACGGCTTTCCGGATATTTCCTGGCAATAGAAAATGTGAGGATTCCGGTTCCGCAGGCCAGATCGAGAACCCTTTGGGGCGGCGCGATTTGTGCCAGGATTCTTTTTTTCCAAAGTCGGTCAATGCCCAGAGTAAAACGGTGAACCACCTCGTCATAGGTCGGGCCGGTCCTGGAGAAAAATTTGTCGATCCACTGCCGCTTCTCTTCGAGAGAGGCCATCTTCATTTATCCCCATTTCAAGTGTTGACGGAAGGTCCCGAAAGGGTTAGTCTCGCCGATAAAGCACTCCGCAACGTGTAACGATTCAAATGTATACCACAGGATCCTGAGTACTGACAAGAAATCTCCAAGACCCGTGGTTCCCAGGAAACAAAGGACACAAGGAAATGCGGATCATCCTTCTCCTGATCTTTATGACGATCCTGCTAATACTTCCTGTACCAACCCAACCAGGGGTCTTTGAACGGACGATCCCGGAGGAATCCTCTGCCGTCCAGGCCGGCACCATTATTCCGCAACCGACCTTTCCGGAATCTTTTTCTGAAAAACCAAAAGAGATTCTTTTTCGGATCACCAACAAGAGCAGGGAAAAGATATATCTCCAGGGAATCAACCAGTCAGGGAGTGCGGTACAGCTCTTTTTCTATCATCGCGATAAAGGAAAAGGATGGAAACCTTTTTTTTCGTCCCTTCCCTGTGATCTCCCGACCTGCCGCAACTTACACGCCTTCACAGAAGATTGCGCCAAGCCGGTTCCCTTTGTGATCTCCCTCGGAGCAGCCGGGTCGATCAATGCTGTTCGCGAGTTTCGGTGGGGGGGGCTTCTTTATCAGAGAATTGAGGCGACGAGAGAACCGCGAGAGCGGCGTTATTGTTACAAAGGTTGGATCCCGAAACGCGGCAGAATGCGGATAGAAATCGAATTTTCAAAGACGAGACAAGAAGGAAGCGGCAGGAGAGGGTCTATCGGAGGCCGATCTCATACGGCAATCGAGTTTAATCTCCCTGCCCGCCGGGAAGTCTATGAGATATTTGTCGGTGAGTAATTCCTCAAACTGACCAGGCGGTTTCCCCGTTTGCAGGCTCCCAGAAGAGGACAGACGCGGCATTTTTCCCGATTCCGTGCAATCGGACAGGCCCCTGAGATACCGAGGTGGCAAAGGGCAAAGTCATATTTCAGAGGATCGCCGGGGTCAAAGCGTAATAGATTCTCCGTAATTTCTTTTGCCATCTTCCACCCGGGGCTCTTTCGCGTCGTGAGCCCCAGATAGCGTGAAATCCGGGCGATGTGGGTATCCAAAGGGATAATGAGCTTTGCCGCAGGGATCTCAGGCCAAAGACCGAAATCAATCCCATCTGTTGCCTCTTTCCGGCGAACCATCCACCGAAGAAAGAGGTTCATGCGCTTACAGGCGCTTCCAGCGCTTGGAGAGGATAAAAGTTGCTTCAGGCCTGCTCGAGACCGATTCTGACCATAGACCGGACGAAGATCGAAGCTCAAAATTTTAGCGATAACGCGTGAGAGTGTCGGCCCGATATCTTCCTCTTCCTCTCGATAAAGCGAAACAAACAGATTTCCAAAAGACCCGTGCTGATCAAGGATCCGGCTCATTAGGTAGACAAATGCAAGCAGGTCTTCTGAAGCGTTCAGGCGGTAATAGATCCCTCGAAAACGATTGCGCTCCCGCGACAAATCGAAGGAGCGCAGGTAATGATCAGGCCGCCCGGAGGTCAAGGCCAGAATCTGATCAACCACTTTCTTGAAGAGATCGACCCGACCGTAAGAAAGCGCCGCGGTCAACCAGCCGACCACCTCGATATCTAAGGGATCTTTATAGCGTCTCGGTATCTCGATCGGATCCTCCTTGATCCGATGAAAAGAGGAAATATCCCGATATATCGATTTGAGTCGCGGGGCGAGGCGTTTTTCTTGAAAGCGTGTCATCTGTCTGGGATGCCTAAGGAAGAAAGGGCCGGATCAGTAAGACGATGGCCACGATGACGAAGGGCATGATGAGGTTCAGCTTGATCCCCGCCTTCATCATGGTCTCCATCGGGATGCGTTCGGTTCCAAATACAATGGCGTTCGGCGGCGTGGCGACCGGCAGCATGAAGGCGCATGAAGCGGACAGGGTGGCCGTCGCCAACAGGAGGGTCATGTCGTGCCCGCTTCCCAAGGCAACAGCGGCAAGGATCGGCAAAAGAACCTGCGTCGTGGCCGTGTTACTTGTAATCTCAGTGAGAAAGGTGACTCCCAGCGCAATGCCGAACATCATGATCGGCACGGAGACATCGGTCAAAAAGGCCAGTTGTGACCCGATCGCCTCAGAAAGTCCGGAGCGCTGCATCCCCATCGCCAGGGCGAATCCGCCCCCAAAAAGAATCATGATTCCCCAGGGAAGTCGGCCGAAGGCCTCACGATCCAGAATCGGGTTCCCCTCCTTGACCGGAATGAGAAAAAGCGCCAAGGCCGCGGCGACGGCCACCGTGCCATCATCAACACCCTTGTAGGGCAGGAGCGCGGACCAACCCGGCAGGGTAAAGCCCTCTGTAGTAATCCCCTTCCGGGTCATCCAGGCCAGCGCCGTGATGCCAAGGACCCAGGCAACAAAGCGTTCCTCTCGGCGAAAGGGACCGAGTTGCTGAATCTCCTCCTCCAGGCTCCCAATGGCCGATGCCGTCCAGGGCATTTTTCGAATGGGCCGTCCCAACAGAAAATAAAGAACCGCAAGACCCGCAAGAACGACAGGAATCCCCAGGGTCATCCATTGCAGAAAACTGATGGCGTGGTCCGGGGCATGGGTGTTAATTGTCTCGAGAAAGACCAGGTTGGGCACCGTCCCGACCGGAGTACCCATGCCCCCGATATTGGCCGAGTAGGCGACTGTCAGCAACAGCGCGGGAGTAATGACCCCCATCTCTTCTGATTTAAGCTGCCGGTCCAGCCGGGCAATCACCGCCATCGCGATGGTGGCCATCAACATTGTCGTGGCCGTATTGGAAATCCACATCGAGAGGAATGCCGTCGCACCCGCGAAACCCATGAAAATCTGTAGAAGGCTTGCATGCCAGCGTGAAAGGATCAGAAGGGCAATACGGCGATGGAGTTTTGTTCGTTCCATCGCCTGGGCGATTAAAAACCCGCCGAGAAAGAGGAACATGATACTGGTCATATATCGAGGCGCGGTTTCTTTCGCAGTCGCAATCCCGGTTATGGGAAAGGCCACCAGAGGAAGAAGGGCCGTGACCGAAAGGGGGGCACACTCCGTCATCCACCAGAGCGCCATCCAGAGCGCGATTCCGAGCATGATGGGTGCCTTCGGATGATCCGGAGAATCAAGCAATAAGGGGACAAGCACGCCGAGGCTTGGACCGATCAGAAGTGCGGCCTTTCTTAAACGACGAATCATAATCTTTCCAGTCCCTTTTTCATAAGGGACTCATCGTATCACAAGCCCTTTCAAAGCGCCAAACCCCGGCTCCGATACAAGATCCTTTGACCCGAAATGGGATATAATAATATAAATGGTCGGCCAGAATGAAAACCCGGATACAAATTAATACAAGAAAAGGATCACTTTGGAAAAATCCTATGACATTCTGATTGTCGGCGGCGGGATCATCGGAAGCAGCCTCGCCATGGCCCTTGCCGAGCGAGGGCAAAAAGAAATCGGCGTGGTCGATGTTGACCTCTCCGGAAGGTGGAGCTCTTCAGAACGGAATGCCGGCGGGGTTCGGGCTTTATGGGAACAGCCAGTCAATATCAATCTCTCCAGCCTATCAATCTCCTTTTTCGAAAAAATCGCCACCCAAGTCGGATTTCAACAAAAGGGTTACCTCTGGCTCTATGGTGAAGCGGGGTCAGAAACCATCGATAAGCGCATCACCGGGCTGAAGAAAGACGGATGTGAGATTGCACGCCTCAGCCCCCTTGAAATTGAACGGCGTTTCCCTTTTCTTGACCGCCTTGATGGAATCACAGGAGGAACGTTTTCTCCCCACGACGGCCTGATTAATCCAAACCTCCTAAAAAATTATTATCGTGACCAGGCTTTCACCGAAGTCGATTGGATCGATCGCACCCTGGTCGAAGAGGTCATCGTCGAAGGGGAAAGCGTGAAGAAGATTCGACTGCGGGAACTCCCCGCCGAAAAAGATATCGAGCCGTTTTTAAAAGAGGGGATGCTTCCGACCGGAGGGACGGTCTGCGAAATAGAGGTCCGGACCCTGGTCAACGCGACTGGTGCCTGGGCCCCTGCACTGGCAAAGTTGTATGGGCAGGATCTTCCCACAATCCCGGTCAGACGGCAGGTCTCTGTCATGCATTGTCAGGAGGTCGACCTCGCACATTACGGAATGATTGTCGACACCAGCGGGCTCTACTTTCATCATGAGGCCGGAAATATCCTGGCAGGATATTCCATCCCTTTGGAACCCGCTGGAGTCCGCTTTGATGATAAAGGATCCGACTTTTTTCTCCAAGAAATCTGGCCCCGGCTTTCTGCAAGAAGCAGCCAATTTGAAAGACTAAAACGTGTCGGCGGCTGGTCCGGCTTGTATGCCATCTCTCCCGATAAAAGCGCCATCATCGGCCGCGTTGAGGGCTTCGCTAACCTCTTCGAGGCCCATTCTTTTTCAGGCCGGGGCATCATGCAATCTTATGCCGCCGGCCAGGCCCTGGCCGAACTCATCCAGAACGGGAAATATCAAACGATCGACCTCTCGGCTCTTTCAGGCATCCGTTTCAAAGATGGGCGATGGGTGCAGGAGGGTTTACATCTCTAGCCGATGCCCTCCACTATTTCACGGTACAGAAACATCAGACGGACATTGATAGCCCTACATGATTCTGTTACCATGACTTTATGGGATCATTTATAAAATTATCCATGCCTTTCACGAGCCCAAGACTCGCCAGGAAATCGGATTCCAAGATCTTTCTTCTCTTCATCTTAACCCTGACCATCGCCCAAACGTACCTTGCGCTGGGACAGGGTCCCCCACCGGCCAAAGTCGTTGTCTCACCGGCCATCATCGCGTCCATTCACGACCAGGTGCAACTCATCGGAACGGTAGAGTCTTGGCGGACAAGTCAAGTTGCAGCTGAAACCTCAGGGAAAGTTGCCGTTCTGAAGGGACGCCGCGGAGATCAGATCGAGAAAGGTGCGGTCCTGGCCCGCTTGGCGAAAAGCGCGCTTCAATTGAAGCTAAAAGAAATCACGGCAAAGTGGAATGCATCCCGGGCACGACTGAAAAAAGCGGTCGATCAAATGAAGCGTTCCGAAAAATTAGTAAAGGAAGCCCTCCTTTCGGAGAGAGCGTTTCGCGAAGCCGAGTTGACGGTGGATGAATTGGGAGAAAGCCTAGCAGTCAGTGAGGCGGCAATCCTGCAAATTGAAGATGAACTGGAGAAGAAGACCGTGAGGGCCCCCTTTGATGGTGTGGTCACGAGGGAGTTGACGGAGGTCGGTCAGTGGGTGGAAAAAGGGGGCGGCATTCTCCGGATGGTGGACCTCTCCACAGTTCGCATCCTTGTCGATCTGCCTGAGAGATATGTCCCAAGAGTGAAAAAGGGAAGTACTGTACGGGTCAGGATTGACGCCCTCGGAGAGGAGACCTTTCCAGGAAAAGTCCATGCCCTGGTTCCCGAAGGGGATCGGGCATCCCGTCTCTTCCCCCTGGAAATACGCGTAAAAAATGCGGAACTCCATATCAAAGAGGGGATGCTGGCCAGGATCGAATTTGATCTTGGACAGGCACGACGCAGTTTGATGGTCGATAAAGACGCAATCATTGTGAGGGGCCCTCAAACTTACCTCTTTTCGATCCAAGAGGGCAAGGCCATACGACATTCCATCTCCACCGGAAAAGCCAAGGGAACACAGATTGAGATCAAAGGCCCGGTCGATGAAGGGCAACTGGTGGTGATTCGCGGAAACGAACGCTTGCGTGATGGCCAAGCGGTAGAAGTCCTTCCAAACAAATAGTCAGGCGGCAACATGAGCTTCATTCAAGAAATGATTGACCGCCCGGTCACCGTGGCCGTTGGTGTCATCCTGGTCCTTCTCTTCGGATTGATCGCACTCTTCAAAATCCCCGTCCAGCTCACTCCTGAAGTCATCAAACCGGAAATCACGGTAGAAACTTTTTGGCGCGGGGCCAGCCCACTTGAAATCGAGAGAGAAATTATCGAGCGTCAGGAAGAGCAACTCAAGGCGATCCCTGGACTGGTTGAAATGACGAGTGAAAGCCGGGACAGCCGCGGATCGATTGTACTGACCTTCCAAACGGGGACCGATTTGGACGGCGCCCTGCTCCAGGTCTCCAACCGTCTCGACCAGGTCTCCGATTTTCCGCTTGACGCGGACCGCCCTCTCCTTCGGACCGTCAATGTCGGGTCCTCCGCCATCGCCTGGTTCATCCTCAAAACCCTGCCGGATAATCAAAAAGATATCAATACCACCCACGATTTTGCTGAAGACTTTATAAAAGCCCGCTTTGAGCGGGTCCCCGGTGTCGCCATCAGTAATGTTTTCGGCGGAACGGAGCGCGAGATGCAGGTCCAGGTCGATCCAGATCGCGTTGCCGCCTTAAACATCACCATCCTCGACCTGATCTCTGCCTTGAAAAGGGAAAATACCGATATCAGTGCAGGCGATTTTGATGAGGGGAAACGACGTTACATCGTCCGGACCCTTGGTAAGTACCGCTCTCCTCAAGATATTGAGGCGGTCGTCATCAAGACCGTCAACGGGAAACAGATACGGATCAGCGATGTCGCTCAGGTCCAGTTGGGTTTCAAGAAGCCACTCCGTACTGTCCGGCAAAATGGAGACCCTGCTGTCGCCGTCAATGCCCTCCAGGAATCGGGAGCCAATACCCTGAATGTCATGGAAGGCCTGAGAGAGGCCGTGAAAGAACTCAACGCCGGCATCCTGAAAGACAACGGTCTGCACCTGAATCAGGTCTATGATGAGACGGACTACATCGTCAGCGCCATCTCCCTGGTGAAGAAAAACCTGATCGCCGGGGGCTTTCTCGCAGTCATCGTGCTGATCCTTTTTTTACGCAACGGGTCCAGCACGCTGATTGTCGCCACGGCCATCCCGATCAGCGTCATCGGGACTTTCCTGATTCTTAGGGTGCTTGGACGAAACTTGAACGTGGTCTCCATGGCGGGGATGGCCTTTGCTGTCGGGATGGTGGTTGATGTGGCGATCGTTGTCCTAGAGAATATCTACCGCCACCGACAGATGGGAAAAGATCGAAATCAGGCCGTGATCGATGGCATGCATGAAGTCTGGGGCGCCGTCCTGGCCAGCACGCTTACCACCATAGCGGTCTTTCTCCCGATTTTCTTTATTGAGGAACAGATCGGCCAGCTCTTTCGGGACATCGCCATTGCCATCAGCGCCAGTGTCTTCTTGAGCCTGATCGTCGCGATGACGGTCATCCCGACTTTTGCCTCAAAGATCATAGAAGGTCGCCCATCGCAGGGAGAAAACGGGAAAACCGGTCTGATCCACAATCTGTTTGGCATCGTCCCCCTCGCTGCAAAGGTCTCAGACGGGCTTGCCCTTCTCGTCTATCGGATCTGCAAACGGCCCATCCTCGCGCTCGGCGTCGTCGCAGGACTCACCCTCTTTTCCATCGGCCTCGCCTGGGTCCTCGTACCAAAGGCCGAATACCTCCCGGAAGGCAACAGAAACCTGGTCATCGGAATTCTTTTGCCGCCCCCCGGATACAATCTGGAAGAGGTCCGGAAGATCGGAGAAGAGATCGAAACAGATCTCAGGCCCTATTGGGAAAAAGAGACCTTGAACCCGAAACCGACCGACCCCGACGGGCCGGAGATCACCAACTTCTTTTATGTCGCATCCGGCCGACAAGTCTTCATGGGATTGCGGACGCGGGAGCCGAGGCGGATCCGGGAGATGATTCCGGTGATGCGGCAAACCCTTCGTAAAATTCCGGGGATGATCGCCATTGTCTTGCAGTCCGGCCTATTTTCAAGAGGACTCGGGGAAGGACGAAGCATTGATATCGCATTTTCCGGACCGGATCTGGACAAGTTGGTCCGTCTCGGCCGACGAACCTTCGGTCAACTGATGGGCCTTATGCCCCAGGCACAGATCCGGCCAGTCCCAGGTCTCGACCTCGGGAACCCGGAGGTCCAGGTCATCCCCGACCCTACTCGCATGGCCGACATGCAACTATCAGCAAGTGCATTGGGTCGAACCATAGATGCCTTGCTTGATGGGACAAAGGCGACCGATTACTTTGAAGATGGGGAACGGCTTGATCTGGTCGTTAAGGGGCTTGAGCATTTTAGTGGGCAAACCGAAAACCTGGAACACCTTCCGATCCGGACCCCGACCGGACGCATCGTCACCTTGAGTTCTCTGGCAGATATCGTGATCACCAATGGTCCGGAACAGGTCAATCATCTGGAGCGGGACCGAACCATTTCTATCCGCGTCGTCCCGCCAATCGCGCTTTCACTCCAGGAAGCAATGGAAACCATCGAAGAAAAAGTCTTAGCACCCATGAAGGCCCAAGGTGCACTGAATCCCCCCTATCGGGTGGCCTTGAAGGGGACAGCAGATGATCTGCTGGTGACGCGGGAAGCGATCCAGTGGAACCTGATTCTTGCTGCTGTGATCACCTATCTTCTGATCTCATCCCTCTTTGAAAGTTTTTTCTATGCCTTTGTCATCATGTTCAGCGTCCCTCTGGCCGCGGGGGGCGGATTCCTGGGGCTTTGGCTGGTGAATAAATTGATTACCTACCAGACCTTCGACATCCTCACAATGCTCGGCTTCATTATTCTGATTGGGACCACCGTGAATAGCGCAATCCTCATCGTCCACCAGGCGCTCGTGTATATCCGGGAAGAAGGAGAAGATACGATCAGGGCAGTGCAAAGATCGGTTCGGGTCAGGATTCGTCCGATCTTTATGAGTACCCTCACCAGTGTCTTCGGCATGCTTCCCCTGATTCTCTTCACGGGACCGGGATCAGAGATTTATCGCGGCATTGGCAGTGTCGTGATCGGCGGTCTGGTCCTCTCAACCCTGTTTACGCTCTTTCTTGTCCCCGCACTCTTCAGTTTGATGCTCGATATCGGAAAATGGACGACGGGGAACGAGACCGCCAAGGTCCACCTGGAAGAAGGCAAAATCATTGGAAAATAAATATTGACACCCCATTTTTTGTCGGGTTAAACTACCTCACAACAAAATAGAACGAATTCTACTTCCTGTATCCAAAATCACCTAACAATTGGAGAAAATCGATGACTGATCGGCAGATTAAAGCAGAAGCACATTGCGATGGGCCGTGCGGCGTTTACGACCCCTCCTCCATTCGGGTCGCTGCGGAAGCGGTGTTGTCCATCACCAAGAAAATCCACAAGCTGGAGTGTCCGGGGACCGAAGGCACGAGCGAGGCTCACATCGCTTTTCAGAACACGCTGGCGCGCTTCATCCGTATCAAGGAAGAGCAGGCTGAACTGGCGAAACGGGAAATTTTGATTCTCTGGACAGATTATTTTAAACCTGTGCATCTTGAAAAATTCCCAAATCTACACGAGACCTTTTGGAATGCGGCCAAACTGTGTTCGTCCTGCAAGCAGGAATGCAGTGTCGAAAATGGCGAGGCGTTGATGGCTGCGGTCAAGGAAATCCATACCATGTTCTGGCAATCTAAAGACCGGGATATTGCGTGGTACATGGCCTCTGCCTGAGATCTTTTGGTCTGCAATCATTAAAGAACCCCCGCCCTTATAGGGCGGGGGTTCTTCGTTTGCGGTAGGTGTTCAATGAAGCAATTTGCGGATGTCCTTGTAAGTGGTGACAGTATGTTGCCAACCCTAAAAAATGGAGACTCTGTTCGTGTTGACATGAAGGCCTACGCAACACATCAACCGCAAGTTGACGACATTGTTCTCGTCCGGCATCCCTTTGTAAAAGACATGTGCATGGTCAAACGCATCACCGTCATCAAGGACGGCCGCTATGTTGTTCGGGGTGACAATCCCAGGGCGAGTACAGACAGCCGAAGTTTCGGAAGTTTGGCTTTATCTCAAATACTCGGTCGGATTTGTTAATTCAGATATCGGCTGTTTCGCGGAGAGACACCTTTCTGATCGGAAACCGCACCTTGTAAAAAGCACTCTATCATCGGAATCCTTCTAAGTTTTTTTAGCGCCCTGTCTTTTTTCTGTTGCCATAAACTGCAAACCAACCTGGTAGTTTCCTGATAGGTCCAGCACGTTCCATTGCACCCGGACTGGGAACAAAAATGACACAGGGAGTCTTTCCATCGGAATGCATACCTGGAACTCCTCCTTGATGGGTATTTCTCTCGTTATTTCTATTTTCATCCCGCTACGGCTGACATCACGCAGTTTTCCTATCCCGTTGCTGATCGTCTTGGAATCGCGTGTGCCCCCAACGTGATACATCAAGGAACATTGGCAATCAAATCGAAAACTATCCCTTTTCTCACTGTACCTCTTCCTCTGTTTCACGCTTGCAAAATTATAATGGATGGTTTCTTCAGAAGAAAGTATCGGCCAGACCTCTTCAAAACTCCAAAAAACAAGGGTCCCCGCCGTGTCAACTTTCCCGGAATGTCCGTACAACTCTAATACCCCGCGTAAGGTGCCGGCCCGTTCTTTCTGCAGCTCATTTTGGTGAACACGGATATTATAAGGATTCAAAAGTATACCTCCATATGAAAGATCCCAGATTCAAACTATAGATTATCTCCCCCACAAAACGGTTTCTATGGGTACTCGCCTTGATTGAGGACTTCACGAATCGCTTGCTCCATCTCACGGGGGGTAAACGGTTTCGAGAGCATCGTGACCGACTCCAGATCCGTTATTTCTCCCTCATAGCTGGAAATATCGTGACCCGTGGAGATAATCACCTTCAATGTGGGATCAAGTTCACGGAGATGCTGTAACACCTCCCATCCCAACTCACCAGGCATGGACAGATCGAGGATAACAATCTCGACACGTTCATGTTCTTGTCTGAAGATCTCAAGTGCCTGATCCCCATTCTCTGCTGACAGCACCATGTATCCACACCTCTCCAAGATCGCTTTTCCGAGACCACGCACCAACGCATCGTC
>JAJDBV010000052.1 GCA_029261165.1 Nitrospirota bacterium
CCTACGGACGACAGATGTGACGGGGGTATCGAAGTTGGCGGAAGGTGTTGAGATGGTGATGCCCGGAGATAACGTGACGATGGAAGTGGAATTGATCATGCCGATCGCGATGCAGGAAGGATTGCGCTTTGCAATTCGGGAAGGTGGGCGGACGGTCGGTGCCGGTGTCATCACTGAGATCATTAAGTAGCAAAGCAGATTAAAGGAAAAAGTCGATGCGTGACATTATTACCTTGGGATGTACAGACTGTAAAGAGAGAAATTACACGACAAAAAAGAACAAGAGAAACACGCCAGATAGAATCGAGTTGAAGAAATATTGTCGCAGATGTCGAAAGCATACCGCTCATCGAGAGGTGAAGTAATTTCGCTGGCACCAGATAGATAGGCCAGTAGCTCCAATTGGTAGAGCGGCGGTCTCCAAAACCGCTTGTTGGGGGTTCGAATCCCTCCTGGCCTGCCAATAATAAAATGGGGACGTCCGCCTCCGGCGGTGTGAGGAATAAGGCTGTATGATTAAGAAATTATTCAAAACCGTAATCGATTTCATAAAAGATGTGAAAAACGAACTCTCAAAGGTGACATACCCAAGCAAGAATGAGACGATTGGTTCGACGACGGTCGTCATTGTCTTCACGCTTATTGTTGCGCTGTTTCTCGCCATTGTTGATACGGTCCTTGTTCGGTTATTGCGCTTGGTCGTCTAGGGGTCTGTTCGTAAGGAGTTGTTTATGGAAAAGAATTGGTATGTTATCCATACCTATTCCGGCTTTGAGGGCCGGGTGAAGGCCAGTCTGGAGGAGAGAATAAGAAGCCTCGGACTTGAAGAAAAGATGGGGAAGGTCCTTGTTCCGACGGAAGAAGTCGTTGAGATAAAGGACGGGAAAAAACGTGTCTCAACAAAGAAGTTTTTTCCGGGATATGTCCTGGTTGAGATGTGTCTGGACCTGGAGGTCCAGCAGGTCGTTAAAGAAACCCCAAAGGTGACCGGTTTTTTGGGTGGGGGTGGTGCTGCACCGGAACCGCTGGAGGAAAAAGAAGTGAAGGTCTTGTTGAGGCAGATGGACGAAGGGGTTGCTCCTCCGAGGGAAAAAGCCCAGTTTGATAAGGGAGAGAATGTCCGTATTATCGACGGTCCTTTTCTGGGGTTCAATGGTGTGGTTGACGAGGTCAATCTTGATCAGCATAAGGTGAAGGTTCTGGTCAGTATCTTTGGACGATCGACCCCGGTTGAGTTGAATTTTCTCCAGGTCGAAAAAGTTTAATTTAATATTGAAAGGCGGGTCAATATAGATGGCAAAGGAAATCAAGGCGCTCGTTAAGCTTCAGATCCCGGCCGGAAAGGCAAATCCGGCCCCCCCGGTGGGACCTGCCTTAGGTCAGCATGGCGTGAATATTATGGAGTTCTGCAAGGCCTTCAATGCAAAAACGCAAGGATTGGAAGGATCGATTATTCCGGCTTTGATCACGATCTATACCGATCGAACATTTACTTTTGTGACAAAAAGTTCTCCTGCGTCTGATCTCCTGAAAAAAGCAGCCGGCATTATTAAGGGTTCCGGTGTCCCCCACAAGGAAAAGGTTGGAAAGGTGACTCAAGCACAGGTTGAGGAAATTGCTAAGGCAAAAATGCAGGATATCAACGCCGTCGATCTTGAGGGTGCGTGCAAAATTATTGCAGGGACTGCACGGAGTATGGGAATTGAAGTCGAATCGTCGTCATAAGGGAAATTGAACACGCACCGCGAGCGGGATCTCCGCTCATTCGGCGCGAGGTCCTTCAGTGAGGAGAACGAATGGGTAAGAAATATGATGCTGCAGCTGCAAAAGTGAAAGAAGATCCCTGCTCCTTAAGCGAGGCGCTTGAGTTGGTGAAGCAGACGCATACTGCAAAGTTTGACGGGAGCGTTGACATGGCGATTCGTTTGGGTGTGGATCCCAAACATTCGGATCAAATGGTGCGAGGCTCTGTGGTCTTGCCGCATGGGACAGGAAAGAAGGTGCGCATCCTGGTCTTTGCAAAAGGTGAAAAGGAAAAGGAAGCCCGGGAGGCCGGTGCGGACCATGTTGGGCTTGACGACCTCGTGGAGAAGATCAATAAGGGTTGGGTGGACTTTGACACCGTCGTTGCGACACCGGACTTAATGGGAGTTGTCGGAAGGTTAGGAAGGGTGTTGGGGCCGCGTGGGCTGATGCCGAATCCGAAGACAGGAACCGTTACCTTTGATGTGGCCAAGGTGATTAAGGAGATCCGGTTGGGGAGAGTGGATTATCGGGTTGAAAAGGCGGGGATTGTCCATTTGGCCGTTGGTCGTGTTTCATTCAGTGCTGAGCAACTTTTAGAGAATGCAAGTGTGGTACTCGAGTCTGTGGTGAAGCGAAAGCCGGCCTCTGCGAAGGGGAAATATCTAAAGGGGATTACGGTTTCATCAACGATGGGTCCAGGGATCTCCGTAGAGCTTGGTAGCGTCCGTCAGGGGCCGGGGGTGTAGTTCTGAGGTTCTTTTGCAGTTGTGCTAGAGATTTAAAGGGGAAGTCCAATGAAAGGAATAAAAGAAAAAGAAGAGATCGTTACAGCCTTGCAGGATAAGTTTTCCAAAGCGAGGGTTGCAATCTTGGCTGAATTTTCCGGGATGGGTGTAGAGGAGATGCGCGAAGTCCGGGGTCATCTCCGGGCCGCGAAGGCCGAGTTTCAGGTGATTAAAAATACACTCGCGATTCGGGCTGGGGCGCAGACTTCTTTGGACGGGGTGAGCGCGCATTTTAAGGGTCAGACGGCGGTCGCGCTTGGATATGATGACCCTATTGCGCCGGCAAAAGCGATGAAGGAGATGGCGGACAAGCAAAAAAAATTGAAGATCAAGGTCGGTGTGGTTGAGGGGCAGGTGGTCGACCTGGCCCGGTTCAGGCAGATTGCGCAACTTCCGTCAAAGCCGGTCTTGATTGCGGCCCTGATCGGCCGGCTTCAGTCTCCTCTTTATGGATTTGCCGGAAGCCTCAACGGGGTTCTTAGTAAATTTGTGCTGACTCTCCAGGCCTTAAAGGAGAAACGGGAGGTATCGGAGTCTTAGCATCTGTGTCCCGGGAAGGTGGCCGATCCGGCCTTCTGGCCGAATAAAGGGGTGGAACCTATTCACTATAATCAAGATTTTTACTCAAGAGGAGCGTGTTAAAAATGGCAAAAACAGCAGCGGTGGAAGAGATTGAATTAACAAATGACCAGATTCTTCAGGCGGTTGAAAAAATGCCTGTTCTCCAATTGGCTGAGCTGATCAAGCTGGTTGAAGAGCGTTTCGGTGTGACTGCTGCGGCGCCGGTCGCGGTTGCCGCAGCCCCTGCAGCGGATGGTGGTGGCCAGGCGGCAGCTGTTGAGGAGAAAACGGAGTTTGACGTTATTTTGACCGGGATTGGGGACAAGAAGATACAGGTTATTAAGGCGGTCCGGGAACTGACCAGCCTTGGCCTCAAAGAGGCAAAGGATCTCGTTGAGGCTGCTCCCAAGGCCATCAAGTCCGGCGTGGCGAAAGAAGAGGCGGACGCGATGAAGAAGAGGCTTGAGGAAGCCGGGGCAACAGCAGAGATCAAGTAGGCCGTCAGCCGAGCAAGGTCAGTACGACGCGTCTGTACCATTAAGAATAGATATGGAGGGTTTATGTCAGTCCGCCCCAAAGATGACATCCGTAAGAGGAGAGATTTTTCGAAGATCAATGTCCAGGTTCGCATTCCGAATCTGATTGAGATTCAAAAAGAATCTTACAATCGGTTTCAGCAAAGTGACCTTGCTCCTGAACGGCGGGGAGATGTTGGCCTGCAATCGGCCTTTACGAGTGTATTCCCCGTTTCTGACTATAACGATACGGCGATGATCGAGTTTATTGACTATTCGATCGGAAGGCCAAAATACGATGTGCAGGAATGTCTTGAACGCGGGATGACCTATGCGGCTCCTCTGAAGATCAAGGTCCGTTTGGTTGTGTGGGACAAAGAGAGTAAGGGGAAGACGAAAAAGGTTCGGGATGTTCGTGAGCAAGAGGTCTATGTCGGAGAGCTTCCCTTGATGACGGTGAATGGAACCTTCCTTGTAAATGGGACCGAACGGGTGGTTGTCAGCCAGCTCCAGCGTTCTCCAGGTGCATCCTTCAATCACGATAAGGGAAAGACGCATGCCAGTGGCAAGGTCCTTTATTCCGCACGCATTATTCCATATCGCGGCTCATGGCTCGACTTTGATTTTGATGCAAAGGATATCCTCTATGTCCGGATTGACAGAAGAAGAAAGCTTCCTGTCACCGTTTTGTTGAAGGCGTTTACAGAGGAAACCGGCAATGGAAACGATCGAAAGTATGCCTTGCCTGGGCCGGAAGGAAAGGTGGAAGGAGGGAGCCTTGAGGAGGTGATCCTGAAGCTTTTCTACCCGATTGAAGATGTCAGGGTCTCTGAAGGGGAGTTCCTGAGAAAATTAAATCCTGAAATTCACGTCGGCCTCAAAGCCCCCTCTGATTTTAAAGAGAAGAAGGGGAAGGGTGTCCTGGTTAAAGAAGGAAATAAAATGACCAAGGGCGTCCTGCGGAAAATGAAGGCGGAGGGGATCAAGGAAATATTGTATCCCAAGGAAGAATTGGTGGGAAAGGCGGTCCTAGATGATGTCGTTGACCCGTCTACGGGCGAGATTCTTGTTGAGCGGAATCAGGAGCTGACAGAGGAGATTCTCACAAAAATATGTGAGGCTGATATCGGGGGAATTCGAGTCCTCTATATTGATAATATAACGATTCTTTCGGCCATACGCGATACCCTGGCACTGGAAAAGGTGGATTCTCCGGAAGAAGCCATGGTTGAGGTTTATCGCCGGATTCGTCCGGGGGAAACGCCGACAATGGATACGGCGAAGCTCCTTTTCGAAAATCTTTTCTTCAATTCAAAACGCTACGATCTTTCTCCGGTAGGTCGCTTGAAGCTCAATAAAAAGCTGGGTCTGGGACAACCGATGGAGAACCGGACGTTGAGCGCCCAGGATGTTGTTGAAGTGGTTCGCTACCTTGTTGATCTCAAAAGCGGAAAAGGGAATATTGATGATATCGACCACCTCGGCAACCGTCGCGTTAGGTCTGTTGGGGAACTTCTGGAAAACCAATTCCGGATTGGCCTCGTCAGAATGGAACGAACCATTAAAGAGCGAATGAACCTGCTTGATCTGGATACCGTCCTCCCTCATGACCTGATCAACGCGAAGCCGGTGATTGCGGTCATTAAAGAATTTTTTGGGAGCAGCCAGCTCTCTCAATTTATGGACCAGACCAACCCCTTGGCTGAAATTACCCATAAAAGACGTCTTTCTGCTCTGGGTCCTGGAGGCTTGACTCGGGAGCGGGCCGGTTTTGAGGTGAGAGACGTTCACCCGAGCCATTATGGCCGTATCTGTCCGATTGAAACGCCGGAAGGTCCCAACATCGGTTTGATTACCTCTCTTGCAACTTATGCCCGTGTGAACGAATTCGGGTTTATTGAGTCGCCCTATCGGAAGGTGGTAAAGGGGCGGGTGACCGATGAGGTCGAATTTATTTCGGCGATTGATGGAGATCGCTACGTCATTGCGCAGGCGAATGCGAAGATGGATAGCCGAGGCAGATTGACCTCGGATAATATCTCGGCCCGTTCCAGTGGCGATTTTGTGATGGTGCCGCCGGACCGTATTGAGTATATGGACGTTTCTCCGAAGCAGATTGTGAGTGCGGCGACGGCGATGATTCCCTTTCTTGAAAATGATGATGCAAACAGGGCCTTGATGGGTTCGAACATGCAGCGACAGGCGGTGCCTTTGATTGCCACGAAAGCGCCCTTGGTTGGGACTGGGATGGAGCTTGTTGTTGCACGGGATTCCGGATATGTGATCCTTGCAAAACGAGGTGGTACGATTGTCAGCGTTGATGGAACCCGGGTTGTTGTCAAGGCGGATTTGACCAGGAAGGAAAAAACACATGCCGCAGGGGATCCAGATTTGGCACTTGATGTGTACAAGCTGATTAAGTACCAACGGTCCAATCAAAATACCTGTATCAATCAGAAAGCGGTTGTGACGGCCGGAATGAAAGTAAAGAAGGGAGATGTCCTGGCGGATGGTCCTGCGATTGATCAGGGAGAATTGGCCTTGGGCCAAAATATTCTGGTCGCGTTCATGCCTTGGGGAGGGTACAACTTTGAAGATGCCATCCTTGTATCGGAAGAACTGGTCAAAGGGGATAACTTTACATCGATCCACATCGAAGAGTTTGAACTGGAATCACGGGATACAAAATTAGGCAAAGAGGATATCACAAGAGATATTCCGAATGTGAGTGAAGAAACCCTCAACAATCTGGATGAATCAGGGATTATCCGCGTTGGAGCGGAAGTGAAACCGGGCGATATTCTCGTCGGAAAGGTCACTCCGAAAGGTGAGACCCAACTGACCCCGGAAGAGAAGCTGCTCAGGGCAATATTTGGTGAAAAGGCAGGTGATGTCAAAGATGCCTCTCTCTATGTCCCCCCCGGGATCGAAGGGATTGTCGTTGATGTAAAGATTTTTTCTCGCAAGAGCGTCGATAAAGATGAACGAACGAAGATGATTGAGACTGAAGATATCACGCGTCTCCAGCGGGACCATCGTGACGAACTTCGTATCATCGAGGAGGAAAAACATAAGAAGATTCGGAATCTTCTGGTCGGTCAGTTGGTCGGTGTCGATATTGTTGATCCGGAAACCGGCGAGATCCTCCTGAAGAAAAAGAAGGTCATTGAGAAGGAGATCCTGGACAAGATTGTCGATGAGGACATCAGAAATGTGGTCCTGAACGACAAGGCAGAGCAGGCGAAGGTTGATAGCATTGAGGCCTATACCAAGGAGCAGATCGACATTCTGCAGATGATCTACGATGAGAAGGTCGGCCGTCTAAAGCGAGGAGATGAACTCCCTCCTGGCGTGATCAAGCTCGTCAAGGTTTTTATTGCCATGAAGCGCCGGCTTCAGGTGGGGGATAAGATGGCGGGGCGACACGGTAATAAGGGGGTCGTCGCACGTATTCTCCCTGAGGCCGATATGCCGTATCTTCCGGATGGTACGCAGGTACAGATCGTCCTCAACCCGCTTGGTGTCCCTTCTCGTATGAATGTTGGACAGATACTGGAAACCCACCTGGGTTGGGCAGCAGATGTCCTGGGCATCCATGTGTCCAGTCCCGTATTTGACGGTGCAACCGAAAAAGAAGTGAAGGATCTGCTGGAAGAAGCGGGGCTTCCAAGGTCGGGACAGACCGTGCTTTATGACGGCAAAACGGGTGAGCCCTTTGATCGTCCGGTGACTGTGGGCCGGATGTATATGCTGAAACTTCACCATTTGGTCGATGACAAGATCCATGCAAGGTCGATTGGACCTTACTCCTTGGTTACACAGCAACCTTTGGGGGGGAAGGCACAGTTTGGCGGACAGCGTCTCGGAGAGATGGAGGTCTGGGCCCTTCAGGCTTATGGAGCCGCATCAGTCCTGCAGGAGTTCTTGACGGTGAAGTCGGATGATGTCCCTGGTCGGTCACGAATCTACGAAGCGATTGTCAAAGGGGAGCACTTCCTGGAACCCGGCTTGCCGGAATCTTTCAATGTCTTGATCAAGGAGCTTCAGAGCCTGGGGCTTGATGTCGAATTAATCAGGGAGAGAGACTAAGTCGGGGAATCGGTTTGGTGGAAAATCTTCCGCCTCACCCCTCTTGAGGTCATTCTAACGTTTATTTTTTTGGAGGTTCAATGGAGACATTAAGCAAGGTCGAATCCGTTCGGAGCCTTTTTGGGAAGTCGAAAGAAACGATCTCTTTTGACGCCATCCGAATTCGCATTGCATCCGGTGAGAAGATCCGTTCCTGGTCCTACGGAGAGGTCAAAAAACCGGAAACGATAAATTATCGCTCATTTAAGCCGGAGCGGGATGGTCTCTTCTGTGCGCGCATCTTTGGGCCGATCAAAGATTGGGAGTGTAACTGCGGTAAGTATAAGCGGATGAAACACCGAGGGATTGTTTGTGATAAATGCGGTGTAGAAGTCATTCAATCAAAGGTGCGTCGAGAACGGATGGGCCATATTGAACTGGTCTCCCCTGTGGCCCATATCTGGTTCTTGAAGGGCATCCCCAGCCGCATTGGGATCCTTTTGGATATGACGCTCAAACAGCTTGAAAAAGTTCTCTATTTTGAAAACTATATTGTGACGGATCCGATGGACACCGACCTGAAAGAGAAGGAGATCCTCACTGAGGATCGATATCGTGCATCGGTGGAAAAGTTTGGTCCGGGTATGTTCCGCGCCGAAATGGGTGCCGAGGCGATAAGGGATATTTTGAAAGAAATAGATCTTGAAGCGCTTTGGGACGAGCTTCACCTTAAGATTTCCGAGGCAAGTTCTGTTGCTGTTAAAAAGAAATTAACAAAGCGGCTCCGGGTTGTCGAGTCACTTCGAAAATCAGGAAATCATCCTGACTGGATGATTTTAGATGTCATTCCCGTTTTGCCGCCTGAGTTAAGACCGTTGGTTCCCCTTGATGGCGGCCGTTTTGCGACATCGGATTTAAATGATCTTTATCGCCGGGTCATCAACCGGAATAATCGCCTGAAACGATTGACCGAGTTGAAGGCCCCCAATGTCATCATTAGAAATGAAAAAAGAATGCTCCAGGAATCGGTGGATGCTCTTTTTGATAATGGTCGTCGCGGCCGGGCCATCCGGGGACCGAACAAGCGTCCGCTAAAATCTCTTTCGGATATGCTCAAGGGCAAACAGGGCCGGTTTCGTCAGAACCTTTTGGGGAAGCGGGTGGACTATTCCGGTCGTTCCGTGATCGTGGTCGGGCCTGAGTTGAAGCTCCACCAATGTGGTCTTCCGAAGAAGATGGCTTTGGAGCTCTTCAAGCCTTTTATTTATCAAAAACTGGAAGAGCGTGGCTATGTGGCGACCATTAAAACGGCAAAGAAGATGGTGGAAAAGGAAAAGCCGGAAGTATGGGATGTGCTGGATGAGATGATTCAGGAGCACCCTGTCCTGTTAAACAGGGCACCGACCCTGCACCGTCTTGGAATACAGGCATTCGACCCTATCTTGGTAGAAGGAAAGGCGATCCGGCTTCATCCGCTTGTGTGTGCTGCCTTTAATGCGGATTTTGATGGAGACCAGATGGCCGTCCATCTTCCTCTGTCGATTGAGGCGCAAATTGAGGCCCGCGTTCTGATGATGTCTGTGAACAACGTCCTTTCACCCGCCAGCGGAAAACCAATTATGGTTCCTTCGCAGGATATGGTCCTGGGTTGTTATTGGTTGACAAAGGAAAAGGCGGGTGCGAAGGGAGAGGGGAAAATCTTTTCCGGCCCGGACGAAGTCGGCGTTGCCTATGCCCATCGTCAGGTGGAGGAGCATGCCCAAATTAAAGTAAGGCGCGATGGTGTCCTCATCGAGACGACTGTCGGCAGAGTGATTTTTGGAAATATTCTCCCTGATAACATTCCGTTTTCGGCGGTCAATCGTATTATGAACAAGAAAGAGCTGACCAACCTGATCGATACGGCCTATCGAAAGTCTGGTCGTCGCAATACCGTTGTCATGTTGGATCGTATTAAGAACCTCGGGTTCACTTTCGCGACGCGAGCCGGCATCTCGATCTGTGTGGATGATATGCATATCCCGTCGAAAAAGAGTGTGCTGCTTGATAAGGCCAAAAAGAGTGTTGCGGAGATCGAAAAGCAGTATGCCGACGGTTTGATTACGAATGGGGAGAGATACAATAAAGTTGTGGATATTTGGGCGCATGTCACCGAGGTCGTGGCCAGTGAAATGATGAAGGAGTTGGCCCAGGAAGAGGAAGACGTCAGGCTGGGAGCTGGGAAGACCAAAAACCGGAAGAAGTTCAATTCCATATACATGATGGCGGATTCGGGCTCTCGGGGAAGTGCCCAGCAGATCCGTCAGCTGGGGGGGATGAGGGGACTCATGGCAAAGCCTTCCGGAGAGATTATCGAAACGCCGATCATGGCGAACTTCAGGGAAGGGTTGACGGTTTTGCAATATTTTATTTCGACGCACGGCGCCCGAAAGGGCTTGGCCGATACCGCATTGAAGACGGCCAACTCCGGGTATCTGACACGAAGGCTGGTCGATGTTTCGCAAGACGTTATTGTGAATGATCTGGACTGCCACTCCCCCGATTCGCTTGCCGTAACGGCTTTGGTCGAAGGCGGAGAGGTCATCGAGCCACTCGAAAGGCGCATCCTGGGAAGAATTGCGGCGGAGGAGATCAGAGACCCGATTACAGGCGAGGTCATCTGTCCGGCTCAGGAGGAGATCGATGAGCAAAAGACGCAAGCCGTGGTTGAAGCAGGCATAGATAAGGTCAGAATACGTTCTGTATTGACCTGTATTGCGCGTCGGGGTATTTGTGTGCGCTGTTATGGTCGTGATTTA
Source organism: Nitrospirota bacterium (assembly GCA_029261165.1). Lineage (GTDB taxonomy): Bacteria > Nitrospirota > Nitrospiria > SBBL01 > JAADHI01 > DUAG01. The sequence goes on from JAJDBV010000052.1 coordinate 10,474, forward strand.
TCGCGGGGGCAACTGGTTGAGCGGGGAGAGGCCGTTGGCGTGATTGCGGCGCAATCCATTGGTGAGCCGGGCACGCAGCTGACCATGCGGACCTTTCATATTGGAGGTACGGCGAGCAAGGTGGTTGAGCAGACTATCCTGGAGAGCCGGAATGCCGGCGTTATGAAGTACTTGAATTTGAATACGGTGAAAAATAAAGAAGGCGACATGGTTGTGATGAACCGCAATGGAAGGATTGCTGTCTATGATGAAACCGGCCGTGAGAAGGAGAAATATTCGGTTGTCTATGGCGCCCGGATTAAAGTCAAGGATGGGGCAAAGGTCAATTCGGGACAAAAGTTGGTGGAGTGGGACCCCTATTCTCTTTCGATCCTGACAGAAGTCGGTGGAAAGATTGCAATGGGGGATATGATCGAAGGGCAAACGATGCGTGAGGAAGTTGACGAAGTCACCGGGTTTGCCCGTAAGGTGATTGTCGATTATCCCGGGGCAAACCTCCGGCCGCGTATTTCAATCAAGGATGCATCGGGAAAAACCGTGAAGCTTGTTTCAACAAAGGCGGCGGCCCGTTACCTCCTTCCTGCCGGGGCACACATTTTTGTTGAAAAAGGGCAAATGGTTCATCCGGGCGATGTGCTGGCGAAGATCCCGAGAGAAACGACAAAAACGAAGGACATCACTGGAGGTCTTCCCCGTGTGGCCGAGCTTTTTGAGGCACGGAAACCAAAAGAACAAGCCGTTATTTCGGAGATTGATGGGACAGTGGAATATGGCGGTTTTGTCAAGGGGATGAGGAAGGTGACCGTCAAAAACGAGATAGGTGATAGCCGGGAATACTTCATTCCAAAAGGAAAACATATTAATGTTCATGAGGGAGATTGGGTCCATGCCGGGGAGCCCTTGATGGATGGGTCTCCGAATCCTCATGACATCCTTGATGTGTTGGGGCCGAAAGAGCTTCAGAAGTACCTGGTTGACGAAGTTCAGGAAGTTTATCGCCTTCAAGGGGTATCCATTAATGATAAGCATATTGAAATCATTGTTCGTCAGATGTTGAGAAGAGTGAAAGTTGAAGAACCGGGTGATACAGATTTCCTTATTGGCGTGCAGGTTGATAAGTTCTTATTTGCAGAAGAGAATGAGAAGGTCATGGCCAAGGGAGGGGTCCCGGCGACAGGAAAGCCGATACTCCTTGGCATCACAAAGGCGGCGCTTGCAACGGATAGTTTTGTATCCGCCGCTTCATTCCAGGAGACAACGCGTGTCCTGACGGAAGCTGCGATCAGTGGAAGAACAGATGACCTGCTCGGTTTAAAGGAAAATGTGATTGTGGGACGACTTGTTCCGGCGGGGACAGGGTTGCCTGAGTATAGAGCGGTTTATGTGCGATCACCTCGTCAGACGCAAGAGATCGAGGAGATGGCAATGGCCAAAGCGGTATCGACTGAAGGGACTCCTCCAGAAGGAGAATAATTATCCTTAATATGGATATATCTTCTTGAGATTGTAAAAAAAAATATTGACAAGAGAGGCCAAGATCAATATACTCCCAAGGCTTTACAAGTATAAAGGAAGAATGAATGCCGACAATTAATCAATTGATTAAGAAGGGGCGGGAAAAGGCCCAGTCTAAGACCAAGAGCCCTGCATTAAGAAAATCCCCACAGAAGCGGGGGGTCTGCGTCCGTGTCTATACGACCACGCCAAAGAAGCCAAATTCCGCACTTCGAAAGGTTGCGCGTGTACGGTTGACGAACGGGATGGAAGTGACCTCCTATATTCCGGGAATGGGCCATAATCTCCAGGAACATTCGATTGTTCTGGTCCGCGGTGGAAAAATAAAAGATCTTCCAGGGGTTCGATATCACATTGTGCGCGGTGCTTTGGATGCGGTTGGTGTCCAGGACCGGAGGCAGGGTCGGTCGAAATATGGAGCCAAGACCCCGAAGTAAGTAACATGTGAATCCTCCTTGTGAGGCAATCCTACAAAATAAAGTTGAACCAATTGCTGTGAATGAAGAAAGGTCCCGATGTCTAGAAGAAAGGTGACAGTTAACAGAGAGATCCTCCCAGACCCACGGTATGGGGACAGGCTCATTTCGATGTTTATCTGTCTGGTCATGGAGGATGGCAAGAAGAGTCTCGCGGAATCGATCTGTTATGGCGCGTTTGATCTGATAAAGGAAAAGACGGGTTCTGATCCGGTGAAAGTCTTTAAGCATGCCGTTGATAATGTCAAGCCGATGGTAGAGGTCAAATCGCGAAGGGTCGGAGGCGCTTCATATCAGGTCCCCGTTGAAATCCGTCCCAACCGAAGGATGTCTCTGGCGCTCCGCTGGATTATGAATTATTCGAGGAAGCGTTCTGAAAAAAGTATGAAAGAGAGATTGGCCGCTGAATTACTCGATGCCTCGAACAAGACCGGAAGCGCGGTCAAAAAGAGGGAAGATACGCACAAGATGGCGGAAGCAAACAAGGCATTTGCACATTACCGTTGGTAATGTTACTCTTCCGGGTTCGGGTGAAGGCCGGTGTCTTCGCCTTTTTTTAGTCGTTATTTGTCTGGTTTTACTCTGGGAACAGAGTAGAAAAGTTGGTTGATCATCGTTAAATGACAAAAGAATACTCCTTAAATCGAACGCGCAATATCGGGATTATGGCGCATATCGACGCCGGAAAAACAACAACAACAGAACGCGTCCTTTACTATACCGGTGTGACCCACCGTATTGGTGAAGTTCATGAGGGAAATGCGACGATGGATTGGATGGAGCAGGAGAGAGAGAGAGGCATTACGATTACCTCTGCTGCGACAACCTGTTTTTGGAATGATCATCGGATTAATATTATTGATACGCCGGGGCATGTCGATTTTACAATCGAAGTGGAGCGATCCCTCCGTGTTCTGGATGGTGCCGTTGCCGTTTTTGATTCTGTACAGGGGGTTGAGCCTCAATCAGAAACAGTATGGCGGCAGGCGGATCGGTATCATGTCCCCAGAATCGCCTTTATGAATAAAATGGATCGCACCGGGGCCGACTTCTATCCGGCGGTTCAAACAATGATTGACCGTTTGGGCGCTGTCCCGATTCCGGTACAAATCCCGATTGGGAAAGAGGGCGATTTTCGCGGACCGATTGATCTTATCAATATGAAAGGGATCTTCTTTGACGATGAAACGCTTGGGGCGGAGTACAAGGTCGATGAGATTCCTGAAGACCTTCTCCCGCTTGCGAAGGAATACCACGGCAAGATGGTTGAGGCGGTCGCCGATTTTGATGATACGGTCATGGAAAAATATCTCAATGGGGATTCTGTCGCTCCCGAAGAGATCAAGGAGGCTTTGAGAAAGGGAACACTGGATTTAAAAATTGTTCCGGTATTATGTGGTTCGGCTTTCAAAAATAAGGGCGTGCAGCTCCTGATAGATGCGGTGGTTGATTTTCTTCCGTCTCCGAATGATATTCCTCCTGTCAAAGGAGTAGACATAAAAACGGAAGAAGAGATGGTTCGGCATCCGCGCAATGATGAGCCTTTTTCGGCGCTGGCTTTCAAGATTATGACCGATCCTTTTGTTGGGCAACTGACTTACTTCCGAGTTTATTCTGGGGTGCTTAAAGCGGGTTCGTATATTTATAATGCGACTAAAGATTCCAAGGAGCGGATTGGGCGGATTTTAAAGATGCACGCGGACAAGCGTGAGGACGTTGCAGAGGCCTTTCCCGGCGACATCTGCGCCGCAGTCGGGTTGAAGAATACGAAGACGGGAGATACGCTCTGTGCCGAGAAGAACCCTATTCTCCTTGAGGTGATGAAGTTTCCTGAACCGGTTATATCGATGGCGATTGAGCCCAAGACGAAGCCTGATCAGGAGAAACTAGGACTTTCACTCCAGAAGCTTTGTCATGAAGATCCCTCACTGCGTATCATGACCGATGAAGAGACGAATCAGACCATTATCTCCGGGATGGGAGAATTGCACCTTGAGATCATCGTTGATCGTTTGAGGAGAGAGTTTAAGGTCGAGGCAAATGTCGGAAAGCCTCAGGTTGCCTATCGAGAAACCATTCAGCAGGAAGCGGAAGCGGAAGGAAAGTATGTTCGGCAGACGGGAGGGCGTGGTCAGTATGGTCATGTCTGGCTGAAGCTTGAGGCTCAAGAATCGGGTAAGGGTTTTGAGTTTGTAAACAAGATCGTGGGAGGTGCCATCCCCAAAGAGTTTATCGGCCCGGTTGAAAAGGGGATCGTTGAGGCAATGACTTCCGGGGTCGTCGCCGGTTATCCGATGGTGGACCTCAAGGCGAGTTTGTTTGATGGGTCATTTCATGATGTCGATTCTTCAGAGGTTGCCTTTAAGATCGCAGGTTCGATGGCATTCAAGATCGGATGTCAGAAAGCGGATCCGGTGCTTTTGGAGCCGATTATGGATTTGGAGGTTATTGTCCCGGAGGAGTACATGGGGGATGTCATTGGAAACCTCAGTTCCAAGCGGGGGAAGATCCTGGGAATGAAGATGCGGGGTGGTGCACAGGTTGTCTCTGCCATGGTCCCTCTCTCTGAAATGTTTGGATATGCGACGAGTCTTCGATCGATGACCCAGGGGCGCGGCGTCTTTACTATGCAGTTTTCTCAGTATGAAGTGGTGCCGAAGCACATCTCTGACGAGATTATCGCGAAGAGTCAGGGAACCGGGAGTTAGGTCATGCAGATAATATTAGTAAGTAACAAGAGATAGAAGAGGGAGGAGCGGTTCGATGGCGAAGGCGAAATTTGAACGAACGAAGCCACATCTTAACATTGGTACGATCGGGCATGTGGATCATGGGAAGACGACGCTGACGTCAGCGATCACAAAGACCTTGGCAGAG
>JAJDBV010000053.1 GCA_029261165.1 Nitrospirota bacterium
CCTTCTGCTCTTCGTCCTGAGCACCGTTATCAATGGCTGCGTATCGATCTCCGGAATGAATACCGGAGATCCCTCCAATCACGGCAGGACAGAAACAAAGCACATGGCTTGGATTCCCGCCGGGACCTTTCTGATGGGGACAGATGAAATCGATGTAAATCAGGAAGGAATCCGGCTCGGGTTCCCTCGCCCCTGGTTTGAAAATGAATACCCCCGACGAAGGATTGATCTGGACGGTTTTTTCATTGATCAACATGAAGTCACGCAGGAAGAATACAGCCGGTTTATCCGCGCGATCGGACATCCTCCGCCAACGCATTGGATAAACGGAAACTATGAAACCGGAAAAGGAAATCATCCAGTGACCCATGTCGATTGGTATGACGCCAACGATTACTGCCGATGGTCCGGAAAGCATCTTCCTACAGAGGAAGAGTGGGAGAAAGCGGCCCGGGGGCCGAATGGCCAACGATATCCCTGGGGGGATCAATTTAATATAGAACGTGCCCATTTGGCACCCGGGGCGGATATCCTGATTAAAACGGCTCCTGTCGGGACATACAAAGAAGGTGTCAGCCCCTACGGGGTCTCTGACATGGTCGGCAATGTCTGGGAGTGGACCGAAAGCTGGTACCTTCCTTATCCAGACAGCCAGTACCGAAGCAAGGATTTTGGAATGAAATACCGCGTCGTCAAGGGACTTTCCTACCATTCATTAGGACACTATCAGGAGGGAGGCTATGAACGGGTTCTGGAAGTAACCGCCCGTGCTTCAACACGTTCGTACGACCCACCCACTGAGCGACTGGAAGACCTCGGCTTCCGATGCGCCTTAAGGGGGGCATAAGGTTGTCCTTCCAAAACCTCAAACAGACCCGTGATTTCACGAAGTCCTATTGGGAAAAGAAAAAAGACATCGCGCATCTGATGCGCCTGGAAAAACAGTATGGCACCCTCCTGCTCCTGCTTCCCACACTTTGGTCGCTCTTCGCCGCATCAGCGGGGAGGCCGAGTTTGAAGCACCTCGTCATCTTTACCCTCGGCGCCTTCCTGATGCGAAGTGCCGGCTGTGTCGCAAATGACATGGCCGATCAAAAACTTGATGCACAAGTCGAACGAACAAAGAACCGTCCTCTTGCATCACAGCGCGTCACGATGAATGACGCGATTTTCACTTTGGCCTTTCTCGTTACCTCTTCGTTTCTCTTGGTCCTGATGCTCAACCCCTTCACGGTCCTCCTCAGTTTTGCCGCCCTCTTTGTCGCCCTAATCTATCCCTTTGCAAAGCGGGTCACCCATCTTCCTCAGCTTGTTCTCGGAATCGCCTTTAGCTGGGGTATTATTATGGCCTGGACCGCCGTTCGGAATGAACTTTCCGCAGTCCCTTTTTTAATCCTGCTGGCCAATCTAAGCTGGGCAACGGGATACGACACGATCTATGCCCTCATGGACCGTGAGGATGATATGCGAATTGGAATCAAATCAACAGCTGTTCTCTTCGGCAGACAAACCTGGTTTGCCGTCAGCATCTTTTTTGCCCTCGTCATTTTCTTTCTGATCCTCACCGGGCGCCAAATGCAAATGACGCCGGTTTACTACCTCAGCCTGGGCGGGATCGGACTCTTCTTCGCCTATCAGAGTATACAGCTTCGAAATACACTCCCAAGATCGACACTCTTCTCTCTTTTCCAATCTCATGTCTGGGTTGGGGTGACCGTATTAATCGGGATTACACTTAACTATCATCCATTAAACTAAAAGGAGTTTACTTTGGCTTACCAAGACTTGCGCCAATTTATCAGTCACCTCGAAGAGGTCGGCCAACTCATTCGCATTAAAAAAGAGGTCGACGCAAAACTCGAAATCACAGAGATCTACAACCGGGTGATTGAACAAGGAGGACCCGCCCTTCTCTTCGAAAAGGTCAAAGGACACCGCATGCCCGTACTCATCAACCTCTACGGCACGATTGAACGGGTCGCCCTCGGATTAAATACGGATGAATCCGGACTTTTTGAAATCGGAGAATTCCTGGCCTTTCTCCAACATCCCGAACCGCCGAAGGGCTTTATCGATGCCGTGAAACACCTTCCTTTTTATGCAAGGATTCTTCACCTCTCTCCCAAGCGTACCAGTCGGGCACCCTGCCAGGAAGTCGTTCTCAAGGAGGATCAGATCGACCTCGATCAGTTCCCGATTCTTCACTGCTGGCCCGATGATGCCGCCCCCCTGATCACATGGCCTCTCGTCGTGACCCAATCTCCCTCCAAAGAAGATGACAAGTACAATATCGGGATTTACAGGATGCAGCAGATTGACAAAAAGACCACGATCATGCGCTGGCTCGATCATCGCGGCGGTGCGAAGCACTACCGGGAATGGATGGCTCTTGAAAAACCCATGCCGGTGGCCGTTTCCCTCGGCTGCGACCCGGCCACGACCATCGCGGCGGTCACCCCGGTCCCGGAACAGATCGGTGAATACCACTTTGCAGGACTTCTTCGGAAAAAACCGGTCGATCTGGTCCGATGTCTTACCGTCGACCTTGAGGTCCCCGCCTCCAGCGAGATTATCCTCGAAGGAGAGATTTATCCCGGCGAGATGGCACCGGAAGGTCCGCACGGGGACCATACCGGCTTTTACAACGCCGTCGAATCATTTCCGATCTTCCGAATTAAATGCATTACGCATCGGCGAGACCCCATCTATCTCACGACCACAACCGGTCGTCCGCCGCGCGAAGATGCCGTGGTCGGCCTGGTGTTGAACAAGATCTTCCTCCCCCTTCTGAAGCAGCACTTCCCAGAGATTGTCGATTTTCATCTTCCGATGGAGGCCTGCTCTTACCGGATCGCCATCATCTCCATGAAGAAAGAATTCCCAGGCCATGCCAAACGGATTATTATGGGAATCTGGGGATTTCTTAAACAATTTCTATATGTTAAGTACATTATCATTGTAGACCTTGATATCAATATCCGAAAGTGGGAGGATGTTGTCTGGGCGATTTCTACCCAGGTTGATCCGGCGCGGGATACCTTCATTATTGAGAACACCCCAATTGACTATCTCGACTTCGCTTCACCCGAACCGGGACTCGGGTCAAAGATGGGGATTGATGCAACGACAAAAATATATCCGGAAACAAAACGGGAATGGGGAAAACCGATCGAAATGGATGCTCAAGTGGTTCAGAAAATCGATCAGCTTTGGGACGAATTGGGGATCGACCGATGAGATTAAAAAAAGTAGCATTCTGGTCGATGATTCTCTTCTCCCTTTCTTTCTCTCTGTCGGTCACAACCGGTCTCACCCCGCAAGGATTAAAGGCTTCAAGCCCGATGGGAGAAAAACACAGCGTGGCAGGGGAATGCCGCCATTGTCATGCCGACACATCAAATCTGCTGACCGACACCTCCAGGCCGGAGTGCCAGGAATGTCATGGGACGAACCCGAAAATCCCTCCTTATGTCCTGCCGATCTCGCAAGCCCCGGAAGAAAAGATCATCCCGCAGGCTTTGGTCCTGATTCCGAGAGGTCCTTTTATTATGGGAAGTCCGGGACGCCCGGCGGCGGAAGGAGAAGGAAACGCCGATGAAGGCCCGGCCCATCAAGTAGAGGTGGAGGCTTTTTACATGGACCTTTATGAAACGACCAATGCCCATTACCAGGAATTCATTGAGGCCGTCGGAGCCCCCACACCTCTCCTTTGGAGGAGAGGAAGCTATCCTCCAGGAAAGGCCAATCACCCGGTTGTTTATGTCAGCTGGCATGAAGCAGATGGCTTTTGCCGCTGGAAAGGAAAACGTCTTCCGACGGAAGAAGAGTGGGAGAAAGCGGCAAGAGGGACCGACCAGCGGCATTTTCCCTGGGGAGTGCGGTTCGACGCCAACAAGGCAAATACCCCCCAGCATTCGCTCTCAAAGGGGATTTCGGTCTCCAAAGGGGGAACCATGCCGGTCGGAACCTTCGAAGACGGAAAGAGTCCATACGGCCTATACGATATGGCCGGAAACGTTTATGAATGGACCAGCTCCTGGTACCTACCCTACCCCGGAAATTTCATCAACAATATCCACTATGGCAGAAGAAACAAGGTTCTCCGGGGAGGATCCTGGTACAATTGCATGTCTTATGGCTGCGGCCTTTCCTCTCCCGTATACAACAGGAGCCGCTTCACGCCGGAAATCAAGAATAAAGGCTTCGGCTTCCGCTGTGCCAGCGATAAGAAGACCTAGTGTGAGGAGGTAAACCATGAAACAAAAACAACCCGTCAGATGGATCGTCGCCGCATCAGTCATCATTCCTTTTCTTCTCGGGGGGTGCGTGACCAAGAGCCGTTTTGAAACCCAACTCGCGGAAACACAGTCCCTTTCTGAACAATTACAGAACCAGACCCGCAAGAGAGCCATGCTTGAAGAAGAACTCGCCAAGCTCAATCGGAAGCTTAAGATAACAAAATCCAATCTGTCGGATGCCCGACAAGCGGCCGCCGACCAGGAGACCATCCTGGGGAACCGTATTGGCGTTCTGGAAGAACAATTGGCTCTTTCAAAAGATGTGGGAAGCAAAACAGAAAAACAGTTAAAAAACAAGATGATTAAACTAAAAGGGACATACGAAACAGATCTCCGAAAGAAGAACCTGGAAATTGCATCCCTTGAAGCCGAGCTGGCCGAACGGGTTCAGGCACACCTGGCCCTCCAGGACCTCCTTTCAGAGCGGGATGCAGAGTTGGCTAATATCAGTAGGATTCTCGACAAGGTCCGGGATCGATTTCAGGTGACTCAGACAGAAGCGGCCCAACGGGAGCGGGAACTCCAGGAATCGAACAAGGCACGTCGAGACCTCGTAAACAGACTTCAAAAAGAGATCTCAGAAGGCAGCATCAAGATTTCTCAGATCAGGGACCGCCTCACTGTTGAAATCGTTGACAAGATCCTCTTTGCTTCCGGGAGCAGTGATGTGACCAATAAGGGGAAGGCCGTTCTGTCAAAGGTCAGTGCGGTTTTAAAGGGAGTAAAGGAAAATGACATCCGGATTGAAGGACATACCGATAATGTCCCAATCGGGCCAAGAATAAAAGAGAAATTTCCGACCAACTGGGAGCTCTCCACATCACGCGCAACCCACGTTGTTCGCTTTCTCACTGAACAAGGTGTAGATCCGAACAACCTCATCGCAATCGGCTTGTCTCAGTACCGTCCCGTTGCATCAAACCTTACCGATGAAGGGAAACAGCGTAACAGACGGATCGAAATTGTCCTCTTCCCGAGAGACATCCAGAAAATCGCTTCGTTCGCCGATCCGTCCTAAGGGTCTATCCCAACAGAGCCGGTAGGCTTTCCGGGGTCAAGGGCCGGCTCTCTTCAGGGACGCCACCAGGAAGGCTTCGGCCTTTTTAACGGGAATTGGCCGGCTGATAAAGTATCCTTGTACTTCACCGCAATGTATTAAGCGAAAGTAGTCAAGTTGTTCTGCCGTCTCAACCCCCTCTGCAAGGGCTCGGAGATTCAGACTTTGGGCCATTCGGACGACTGTTTTGGCAATGGCCGCATCATTCGCGTCGATCGTCACTGATTGAACAAAAGACTGATCGACTTTTAGGCAACTGATCGGAAATCGCTTCAAATAACTCAGGGACGAATAACCCGTACCAAAATCGTCGATTGTGATCGCAACCCCCATATTGCTTAATTCTTGTAGTTGGGCAACGGTATCCCCTCCCTCTTTCTGTGCCAGAATACTTTCAGTCAGTTCTATCTCCAGGAAATGAGGATCCAGGTTACACTCCTTCAAGACTTTTAGGACAATTTCGATGAATGCGTCCGTTTGAAACTGACGCATTGAGACATTCACCGCAACACGGATGGGCGGAAGACCGATATCCTGCCAGGCCCTATTCTGCTTACAAGCCGTCCTGAGAACCCACTCTCCGATTGGGACAATCAATCCCGTTTCTTCCGCCAGGGGAATGAATTTTCCAGGTGACACCAGTCCCATTTCAGGGTACTGCCACCGCACAAGCGCTTCCATCCCGACAACACGCCCTGTGGCAACATCCACTTGGGGTTGATAGTGCAAGCGCAACTCCTGACGCTCAATGGCCCGCCTCAGGTTATTCTCCAGAGTCAGAGACGCAATTGTTCGCGTATCTTTCGTAAACGAATAAAACTGAAAGTTATTTCTCCCGCGTTCCTTGGCCTGACGCATCGCGATATTGGCTTTTTTCAAGAGTTCATTCGGATTGTCTCCATCAGTCGGGTAGAGACTCCCGCCGATACATGCTGAGACAAACAGTTCATGTCCTTCTATAAAAAAAGGCTTCGAGAAGGCCTTGAGAATTTTATCTGAAACCATCAATACATCTTCTGCTTTTGCAATATCCGAAATGATCAATACAAATTCATCTCCACCAAAACGAGAAACCGTATCTCCGGGGCGCACACATGTTTCCAATAACTTGGCTACAGCCTTCAACAACTGGTCACCAACGATATGTCCAAGGGTGTCGTTAATCACCTTAAATCGGTCGATATCAATAAAAAAGAGGGCGACCAATCGTTCATACCGGCGAACATGGTGCATCACCTGACTGAGACGATCCTGAAACAGGACGCGATTCGGTAACTGCGTCAAAGCATCATAATGCGCTGAATGAAGGAGTTGCGCTTCCGCCTGTTTCCGTTCTACAACTCTCCCAAGTAGTGTGCCGACATAGGGCATGACTTCCATGAAAGATTCCTCTCGTTTCAGGGAAATGGGAGAAAAGAATTCCAATACACCCACAACTTCTCTTCCCACCAACAGCGGAAAGGCGAAGCCAACCTTGACGCCGGTATCACTAAACTCTTTTGCTCTGGGGAGTTTACGGTCTTCTGCAACATCCTCGACGAAGACCGGCTTCCCAGTCGAAAGGACCCGGCCCGGCAAACCTGCTTCGGCAGAAAAAGAAGGCGATTCTGTGATATTCCGTAAAGCTGCATATCGATGAGGATGATCCATGTGCCACACATCCGTGGGATATAACTCCCCGGATTCAGCACCTGCTTTTAGAAAGGCATGCCCAACCGGCCAGCCCGTATAGGCACACACCTGATAAATGACGACACCAATCGCCTCTTCAACGGTCGCGGCCTCATTTGCGGCGACCGTGACCAATTCCAATAATTGCACGAAGGATCTTTCTTGGTCCAAATGCCGCTCAACACGTTTACGTTCCGTAATATCCATCATCGCACCGATGACCCGCACCGGAGATCCTAACTCATCATGGACGACGTAGCCGCGGTCGATGATGTCTGCGTAACTACGGTCTTTCCTTCGGAAACGATACTCTTCCGACCAATATTTTTCACCCCGATCAATCACACCTTGAATTCCAGCCAGGGTTCGTTCCCGATCCTCTGGATGAAGTTTTTCATTCCGCCAATCAATATTGGGTCCTACCTCACTTTCTGGATACCGGAAGAGGGTTTGAAGGCTCAGATTCCAGTCCACGCGGCCCGTCTGTAGGTTCCAGTCCCATACCGCATCATTTGTCGCACGCGCGACGATCTGAAAACGCTCATCGCTCCGACGCAAGGCCTTCAAGTGACCTTCTTTTTCTCGTGCCACCAAGGCTGCCTGGAGAAACAGCTTTCGACCGTAAAAAACTACGGCGCAAATCATCACCAGGATAAATACGGCAAGGAGAGCCTCATGGGGGTATTGAATTAAGATCATCAACAATAAGCTCCGAATAGATACAGGGTCTACCCTCTCCTTCAGACTTGCCGACAGACGGATGGCAAACGAAGACGCTCTGATATTTTAGAAAAGAAAATTCCTAAGGTCTATCAAGCACCTCACGGACTTTTTTGGCCAGTTGATCCGGACGATAGGGCTTTAGAAAGAAATCAACATCAGGATCCCGTTGCGTGAAAAGATGGTCGGGAATTTGCTGGCCACTTGAAATAATGACTTTAATTTTGGGATTGATGGCGCGAAGGTGAGAAAGTACCTCCCAACCCGATTTTCCGGGCAGTGTCAGGTCCAGAATGACCAGATCAATATCGTTTGCGAACTTTTCGAACGCATTGACGGCCTTTTCTCCATCGGCAGCCAAGCGGACCGAATAACCACACGTTGTCAGGATTGACTTTCCCAATTTCCGGATAGGGGTTTCATCATCAATAAATAGAATCCTTTCTGTCCCGCCTTTTATCATCCCTCCCCGTTCCAGGTCCTTTTTTTTAGGCTGTTCTTCCACACAGGGAAGATAGACTTCAAAGGTGGTCCATTCTCCCGATGCCTCCACCAGCCCGATCCAACCGCGATGCTGCTTTACAATCCCATATATCGTTGACAGACCAAGACCGGTCCCCTTCCCCAGTTCTTTCGTTGAAAAAAAGGGTTCAAAAATACGCGCGCGAATCTTCGGATCAACCCCCGGGCCATTGTCATCAACCAGCAAACGGACATAATGACCCACTCTCGATCCGGGATGTCTTCGGCAAAAAGCCTTCCCCAATTGGACATTGTCCAACCTGATCCTGATTGTTGGCTTGTTTTTCGTGTTCCCGTTTCCCGTGGCTTCCTGAGCCAACTGTCCATTCAAAGCATCACGCGAATTCACAATGAGGTTCATCACGACTTGGCTCATCGTATCCTCGTCGATGAGAACGGTCCGTAAATCCTTGGCGGCCTTTACCGTAAGAAGAATCCTTCGATCAACGGTTTGCCGGAGAAGTGCGACAACCTCTCGGGTAATGCGCTCCAGATCTCCGGGATGAAGGTCAATGGGGCTTTGGCGGCTGAATGCAAGGATCTGCCGTGTCAATTTGGCCGCGCGGTCGGCACTCTGATCGATAAGGGCCAGATGCGGCAATAGTGGGGAGCCGGGGGAGAGCTTCGAGATCACCAGGTGAAGATATCCGGTAATGACCGTCAGGAGATTGTTGAACTCATGTGCAACGCCACCGGCAAGCTGTCCAATCGCCTCTATTCTCTGTCCATGCTGAAGTCTTTCCTCCATCTCCTTTCGATCAAGAAAAGCTGCGACCACCTGTCCAAAAAGTTGCACGATATTGATGTCGTCCTGGGGGAATTTTCTGGGTCGGCGGTCTATGAGGGAAATGACATTCACGACCTCTCCCTGACTTGAAATAACAGGAACACCCAGATAGAATTGAAAAGACTCTTTGGAAAAAAGAGGGGTTTTCGGGAAACGTTTTTTCAGTGAACCCCGGTACTGTATGGGAACCTGCTTTTGGCTAACCTCCCAGGAAGGGTGATCGACCCCTGGAAGGGAGATGTTCTTTTTTATGCTTCCATGATCCCAAAGGGAAAGGGCTGTTAATTCTGTTTTGCTATACCTTTCCACCGAGACCATCGGCATCTCAAAGAGTTTCGCAAGGGAAGTAACGACCTTGTCGTACAACACGTCCTCTTCAAGAGGTGCTGGCGTTGTATGAATGACGTGCAGTTCATGAAAGGCCGTCCCTTGGCGCCGCAGCCTTCGTTCTCCCTCTTTTCGCAGGCTGATATCGTGAGCAATCACATGGACAGCCGGATTACCGCGATATCGAAACGGAACTCTAGCAACCTCGGCATCGACCGAAGATCCGTCAAGCCTGAGAAACCTTTGCTCAACCAGGGGTGTGATACTGCTTCTTTTTTTCTGAATATCCTGCATGTGGCCTTTAACTGCAGCGCGGTCATCGGGATGCACCAAATCCATGGTGGGTTTACCGATGAGCTGTTTAGCGTTTTCTGCCCCCATCAACCTGGCTCCAGACGCGTTGACGTAGACCGTTTTCCCTTCAGACTGAATCAGTATCAAGTCCGGTGAAATCTCAACCAACTTCCGGTACTGTGCTTCACTCTCCCGCAGGTATCCCTCCGCTTTTCTTTGCCGGTCAATGTCCTGAATTTGAATCGCAAATGCAGATGGGGTCTTTGAAGCGGAACGAATGAGGGAAATATAAAGGCGGGCCCAAAATAAGCTCAGATCTCTTCGGACGTATTGTTTTTCCAGAACCACAGGCGAGGGTCTGCTTCCATCAAGGAGGCCCTGGACGGCCTGGAGACTGGCCTCCAGAGCAGAATCAGGCGTAATACTCTGAAAATCCCGCGCCTGAAGCTCCTCTTTGGTATAGCCCGTCATCCGGCAAAAGGCAGGATTGACATCAAGATATCTGCCGAGAGGCTCCACCGCCAATAGAGAAATACCAATCGGGGCTTCCTCGAAGACTCCCCGCAATAGAAGTGTTTCGTCCATCAGTTTCTCATTTAAATATCGACAGCAAGGCCTGAAGATTCAAGCGCCCCGCGTCAGGGGGCAAGAATGACACGCGCGATGCGTGACCAAAATACTTGCGCAGAAGTTCATCAGAGATGTGGCTATGATGGCACTCGCCGCGTATTGAAATTATTTAATGGGGATTCTTCCCTCGTCTGTATGCTTCTATCTATCCTTGAGCAATTCCGCATTATAAGATATGTTGTAACGCTTTACAAGAAAACGATTGACCTCCAAAAAACCTCTATTTATATTTAGTATTTATCCTGAAGGGTCAGTCTTCCTTGTCGGCTTGATAAGAAGGACGTCCAACACTGGTATAATGAAAACCGAAATCCGCCATCCGCTTCGGTTCATAAACATTTCTAAGGTCAATGAAAACAGGGGATTTGAGTCTTTCCTTTATTTTTTCAAGATCAAGATTTCGGAAAGGATTCCACTCGGTGATAAGAATAAGGGCATCTGCCCCTTCTGCAGCCGCATAAGGATCGGAAGCATATTCCACGTCGATTAACACTTTCTTTGCCTCTTCAACCGCCACAGGATCGGAAGCGACAATCTTCGCGCCGCCCTTTTGAAGGGCCTCAATGATCGGTAGAGAAGGGGCCTCGCGCATGTCATCTGTATTCGGCTTGAATGAAAGCCCAAGTATGGCAACACGTTTTCCTCCGAACCCGCCCAAAACTTTTTCAATCTTCTCGATCATGAAGGCTCTTTGTCTCTGATTCACATCCAGAACAGCCTTGATGATCTTAAAGTCATAGTCGTGGTTTCCCGAAATCTGGGCCAAGGCGGAAACATCCTTTGGAAAACAGGATCCACCGTATCCGGGACCGGCATGCAAAAACTTTGAACCGATCCTTTTATCCAGGCCCATTCCTTTGGCAACCATCTGGACATTGGCCCCCACCTTTTCACTAAGATTTGCAACCTCGTTGATGAAGGAGATCTTTGTCGCCAGAAAGGCGTTTGAAGCATACTTGACCATCTCGGCCGTCGGGATATCTGTCATCACCATGGGTGTTTCAATCAGGTAAAGCGGGCGATAAAGATCCCGCAGGATTGCCGCCGCCTGCTGGCTGTCCGTGCCGATCACGACACGGTTCGGGTGAAGAAAATCTTCAATGGCGGAACCCTCCCGGAGGAATTCAGGGTTAGAGACAATATCAAAATCGGTATTCTCTTTAAGCCGGTTCCCGATAATCTCCCTGAGGCGCGCCCCCGTCCCGACCGGCACGGTGCTTTTCGTGACAATTACTTTGTAGCCATCCATGTTATCCGCAATTGTTTCGGCCACCGTTTCAACATGGGAAAGATCGGCAAAACCATCCCCCCTCGGCGGTGTGCCAACCGCAATAAAAATGACGAGAGAATCTTCAATCGCATGCGCAATATCGGTTGTAAAAAAAAGACGTCCCCCCTCCCGATTCTTCTTGATCAACTCCTCCAGACCGGGTTCATAGATCGGGATCTCCCCCTTCTCCAAGCGGGCGATCTTTTCTTCATCTTTATCAACACAGGTCACCTTCAAACCAAACTCCGCAAAACAGGCCCCCGTGACAAGACCGACATATCCACTACCGATAATCGCGATATTCACCTTTTCCTCCTCCTTAACGAAAATAGAATAAGATAGATTCGAATGTTATTCCCCAAACACTAAATGATACAAACTTGACCCGTTACGGTATTGTATTAAATTTCCAATTGAAATCTTCAAGTCCTCCTCCTAATAGATTTCCGGAGAGATCGGTCACAGTCTTTGATATTGTAACGCGATATTCGGTATTGAGGGATAAAGGGAGGTCCGGTATAAGCGTCGCCGTCGTCCCGGCCGTATCGAGTGTAACAGCCCCGGCTACTATTACAGCACCTCCTTTGGGGAGAATGAAGAATGTCGAAGTGTTCATCGTCGCCGGATCAATCGGCTCGTTGAACGTCGCTGTAATGGGTACCGTCACAGCAACATCTACCGCATCATCTACCGGAAAAAACGTCGTGACTGTTGGGGATATGGTATCACCCCCTGTCGTAAAGGTCCAAATATGGGATATTCCAAGCGGATTTCCGGAAATATCTGCCACGGTGCCTGCAATTGTCGCGGTATAGCTCGTCGAAATAGCAAGGTCGGCACTCGGCGTAAAAGTCGCCGTTGCCCCGGTAACGGCAATCGCACCTGTGACACCAGCCACACCGTCATTAAGTGTGAAGGTCGTACCCGTCACCGTCGCCGGATCAATCGGCTCGATGAACGTCACGCTAACGACAATATTGATCGCCACACCTACCGGGGAAGGCGTGGTTGTCGCCGGATTGGTTGAAACGACCGTCGGCGTGGTAAGATCAGGAGCAGTACCTGTTGTAAACGTCCAGGCATGATTTGCAAGCAGCGCGTTCCCGGCCAAATCTTTCACCCCGGTCACACCGCCCATGATGGTTGCCGTGTAAGAGGTCAAACTGGCAAGGTCGGTACTGGGCGTGAAGGTTGCTGTCGTACCGGTAAGCGTGACCGAACCGGTAACACCATTGCTCAAGCTAAAGGTCGCCGCCGTGATGCTCGCCGGGTCCATCGGCTCGCTAAATGTAATCGTGATTGAACGATTAACCGCTACACCGGGTTCACCATTTACTGGATCCGTCGAAACGACCGTCGGCGCTGTCGTATCTGGAACTGTTGTAAATGTCCAGGTATGGATTGCACCGAGTATGTTCCCGGCCAAATCCCTAACACTTGCAGAAATCGTCGCTGTATATGTAATTGAATGAGAAAGATTGGCATTCGGGATGAAGGTCACCGTCGTACCTGCAGGATCAAGACTCACCGATCCGGAAACACCATTGTCAATCGTAAAAGTCGTGGCCGAAATGCTCGCCGGGTCCATCGGCTCGCTAAATGTCGCACTGATTGTGCTACTAATGAGAACACCGACCACTCCATCGGCCGGGCTTGTCGCGTCCACTGTCGGCGGGGTGAGATCAGGAATAATCCCTGTCCTAAATGTCCAGGTCTGGTTTGTGGAAAGCGGGTTTCCTGCCATATCCATCACGCCAGTTGTGATTGTTGCGGTGTAAAGGGTATCCTCAGTAAGATTGGCACTTGGAAGGAAGGTCGCCGTCGTACCGGGGGGATCGAGAACAACCGTTCCGGTGACGGGACTCACCCCGTCACTCAAGAGAAAGGTCGTCGTCGTGATCGTCGACGGGTCCATCGGCTCGCTGAGCGTCACACTGATATTGCCAGTGACCGCCACATCGATTGCATTATCAGCCGGATTTGTCGAAACCACCGTCGGCGGGGTCGTATCGGGTGCGGCCCTAGTGGTAAAACTCCAGGTATGGTTTGACACCATCGCGTTGCCAGCCGCATCGCTCACCCCCGTTGTAATAATCGCCGTGTAGGTAACCAAGGGCGCCAAAGCAACACCGGGAACAAAGGTGGCCGTCGTTCCTGAAAAAGAAACTGTCCCGGTAACTCCATTATCCACCGAAAAGGTTGCAGAAGTTATTGTCGTTGGATCCATCGCTTCACTGAAGAGAGCGCTAAGCGTCACATCGAGCGCCACGCTGGTCTGGCCGTTCTCCGGATTTCTAGAAATCACCGTCGGTGGGGTCGTATCTGGCGCAACTCCAGTGGTAAAGCTCCAGGTATGATTTGACACCACCGGGTTTCCGGCAAGGTCCGTGACGCCGGTCGTGACCGTCGCCGTATAGCTTGTAGAAAATTCCAGATTCGCACCCGGGCTAAAAACTGCCGTTGAACCGGAGGGATCGAGAGATACCATCCCGGGAACAGGAGTGACCCCTTGAAGAAGGGTAAAGTTCGATATTGTCATCGTTTCCGGAGCAACAGGCTCACTGAAAGAGGCACTGACCGTCGTGTTCACCGAGATACCATTCGCACCGTTTATCGGTACGGTCGAAATGACCGACGGGGGAACCACGTCAGGCCCCGCCTCCGTTGTGAAGCTCCATGCCTGGGGACCGCTCATCGCATTCCCGGCAAGGTCCGTCGCACCCGTTGTAATCGTTGCGGTATAAGTGGTCGAGGGGGTTAGCGCACTATTAGGTGTAAACGTCGCCGTTGTCCCCGAAAAAGCAACCGTTCCGCCAACTCCGTTATTGATCGTAAAAGTGGCACTCGTAATCGTTGTCGGATCCATCCCCTCGCTGAAGATCGCAGTCAGGGTAGCGCCCAGCACCACACCGCTTTCACCATTTACTGGACCGGTGGAAACCACCGTTGGAGGCGTTGTATCGGGTGTGGCTCCCGTCGTAAATGACCAGGTATGAGGAACCCCCATCGCGTTACCCGCCAGGTCTCTGACATTGGAAGAAATCGTCGCCGTATAGGTTGTTGAAAAAGCCAGATTGGTATTCGGAGTAAAGATGGCGGCTGATCCCGAGAGAGAGATCGTCCCGATGACGCCATTATTGACCGTAAAGGTATTCGTCGTAATCGTGGCCGGATCAATCGGTTCGTTAAATGTTACGCTAATGATGCCATTCACCGAAATGCCGCTTGCCCCGGCCGCCGGAACTGTTGAATTCACAACAGGGGGATCGACATCTACCGTTGCACCCGTTGTAAAACGCCATGTATGGATCTGGCTGAGCGGAATCCCTGCCAGATCCGTTACACCGGTTGAAATCGTTGCGGTATAGGTCGTTTCGGGAGCAAGATCAATACTCGGCCGGAAAGTCGCCGTTGTTCCGGAAAGCGTAACCGTTCCAACAACCCCACTGACGGTAAAAGTTGCACCTGTAATCGTTGCCGAATTTACAGCCTCACTGAATGTCACGCTGATCACGGTATCCAGCGCCACATCGGCGTCACCATCCTTCGGATTCGTAAGAGTCACCGAAGGTGGCGTCACATCCGACGCAGTTCCCGTCGTAAAGATCCAAGTTCTGTCGCTGCTCATCGGATTCCCGGCCAGATCGGTCACGCCGGTGGTAATCGTCACCGTATAGATCGTATTTGCTTCAAGGGGAACATCCGGAGTAAAGGTTGCCTCTGCCCCTTCAAGACCTACCGTTCCGGAAACGGGAACACCCCCCTTACTCACCGAAAAAGAGGTTGTATTTACAGAGTCCGGATTCATGTTTTCGCTGAAGGTAACGGAAATAGCCTGATTCGGGGGAACATTCGTGTTCCCACTTCCCGGTTTCGAACCACTGACCAAGGGAGATGGGCCGGAAATAATCCCCCCGCATCCCGGTAAGCTCAAAAAAACGAACTGGGAACCAACAAGCATCACAAGGTAGCCAAAGATAGGAATCAGCCTGAAAAAATTCCCCTTACTTTTCACACGATCCTCCAAATTGTCACTGTCCGAACCCAAGTGACATCACTCCCTACAAATTCTATCCCGCCTCAAGTGTATCCCCGGCAAGACATCTTACAATTGCACCCGTATTTTAGCCTCTATCATTGCCGCCGGATCGGGCTCTACATAGGCATTGCCTGGAATGAATATTCCACCGGTAACCCCAAGTCTGAAATTCTTGGTCACCTTCCATTCAAAAACAAGATCTAACTCATGCCCGAGATCCCTCGACTCCCCTGTCGGGTCCGCTCGAATGCCGGAGTCGCGCAAGTCATTATCCTGCTCCTGGAGGGCCCAGACCTGTAGATAATAATGATAAACAAGGTCAAGAGAAACTATTTTGACCGGCCTAAGCCCGAACCCTGCTGTGAATACATGGATATTACTCAACTCAGGGTCAAACAGTTCACCATAGTATTGAATCCGAGAAATCCCCCTGAATTTTGCTGAGTTATCCTGAAGACCGGTCTGCCGGAAACCTCGATCAACCGTATCATCCGGGTTCTTATCACCCTCCCCGAACCCATAGCCGAAGGTGAAATTCGGCCGCCAGAGCGCCTTTTTTATCCGGTAAGTCCACCCCAAATCAAACCCGATTCCATTTACTATGATATCCCCTTCATTACCCAAAACGTAACCTATCTGGAGCCAATATCGATAGTTTTTAATGGATTTTCCTTGAAATTCAATCCCATAAAATCTTAGGTCAAGATTTACGCCCTTCTTCGTTTTTCCTTTCCGTGCAACCCCATATACAGCGATTTTATCCTTTTTAAAAATGGGCAGCACGGAATAAATGATATAATTATTGATCTCATCTTCCAAATCCTCAGGATCGATCAGGTTTGTACTTGCGGAAATCTCTAATTCAAACCTTCCCTTCTCGTAAAAGAGCTTTGCCGCATCAAGCGTTTCATCGTAAACCCACTCCCTTAAGTCTTTAAACCGTTGGCGTCCGACCTGAAATCCAAGGGAGGGAAAAATAAAATCATTCCAAAGTACATACAATTTACCTAATTCAATCTCAGCTTCTCGGCTAGTCTTAATCTCTTTATCCCCTCTCCTCCGTTCAAAACCTTCTATCCCGACATCTCCAAACAACTCAACTTTTCTATTAAGTAGATATAAACCCGCAAATTTCAAACCTACTTCAACTTTCTGGTCATCATCGTTATTCGCATCACGAAGGTCCCTGTTATTTCGAAACCGATACCCGAAATTCAACTTTGCCCCAACAGATAATCTTGGGGTGATCTCAAAAGTTAAGGCTGGAGACGCTTCCGGATCGATTGGGGATAAGTTTGTATTCAGCTTAAGAATCGGACGCAGCAGATTCAGTTGCTTTCTTGTTTTCGCCAGCAGCGACCTATCATCCTTATTTTGCCGAATCGCCAACTTGAAATATTTTTCTGCCTGAACCAGATCATCTGCAACAAACTGATCTGAAGATAAATACCGTACCATATAGAGTCGGCCGATCTCATAGGTCGCGCGACCTTTTCTTAATTTAAATGAGGATGTTTCTTTATACCTGGTGATACACCTCTCCCAGCGCTGACGCTTCTTTTTCAGATCAGAATCTCGCAAGAGTCGATCACGACACTCGTCTGCTTTTGAAAAGTTAAATGTTTCCGCAACAGCAATAGGCGGGAACACAACTGCACGATAGAATAAGAACATCAGGAAGAAAATACAGCTCCCTCTTGTAAAGGAAAAGTTTGTGAATGAATGACCGATTAGGTGATTATTATGCATAACGCTCTCGAAATGACCTGACTGATTTTCTCTCCAGAAAAACATCTAACGAGGAAAAATTTCTATTTCTTATTCGTTCGCCGAACCCCGCTCTAGAAGGAGAGGCTTGCGCTCGCGATACGTGTTCATGGACATAACCCGCAAACATGTCACCCTCGTATGACTTTTCAGCCAGGAAGCAGAAGCTCCTAAACTTTTTGGTGGCGATACAGTTCCTCGTAGTACCCCTGCTGGTTTAAGAGTTCCTCATGAGTTCCCTGTCCGACAACCTTACCTTCCTTCAGAACAATAATCTGATCATAATGCTGAATGGATGAAAATTGGTGAACAATGACGAGGCTCGTTTTCCCTTTTTGAAACCGGTCCATCGCATCATGGATCAGTTTGGCCGATTCGGCATCGACGGCAGAGGTCGGTTCATCCAGAATAAGGATAGAGGGTTGCTTGATGATCGCCCGGGCCAGTCCAATCCGTTGGCGCTGCCCCCCCGAAAGGGTGCTTCCCCGTTCACCCACCGTCGTTTCATAACCGTCCGGGAGTGTCGAAATAAAATCGTGAGCGTAGGCCAACTGCGCCGCCGCTTCGATCTCCTCCCGCGTCGCATCCGGTTTTCCGTAGGAAATATTCTCCCGGATCGTCGTTCCAAGAAGGATCGAATCTTGCAAAACGATCCCGATCTGTCGGCGCAGCGATTCTCGTTGATATTTTTTTATATCGATCCCATCAATAAGAACGACTCCTTCCCGAACATCGTAGAGCCGTAAGATGAGTTTTGCGATCGTTGACTTTCCTGCTCCGGAGGAGCCAACCAGAGCCACATTTTCCCCGGATGAGACCTTAAAAGAGACCTTACTTAATATTTCATGCCCATCCGAATAGCCAAAGGAGATATCTTTAAAGAAAACCTCTCCTTTAAGCTGGGTCGCTTTAATTGCATTTGATCCATCAATAATTTCTGGTTCGGTCTCAAGAAGGTCAGAGATACGCTCTGCGCTCGCCATTGCCTTCGAGACTTTAGCCGAGAGTCTGGCAATTTTCTTAACAGGGTTATACATATTTTTTATATATGCGGAGAAGATTAATACGTCTCCCGGGGTGATCACGCCTTTGAGAACCTGAAGTGATCCGAATAAGACCGCTGAGAAGAGACCGAGAGCACTGATGACCTCAACCGCACGAGATGTTGCGGCGACCATTCTGGCAACCCGGATTGATTCTTCTAAGGTTTCGACACTGTCGATTTCAAATAGCTCCTGTTCATATTGTTCACGGGCAAATGACTGTACCAGTGGAATAACAGCCAGCGTTTCAGTGATCCGTGAGACAACTTTCCCTTCCTTTTTTCTTTGTTTCTTCGCTGTTTTTTTTATTCTCCGATAAAGAAAAGTAATCATATAAGCAAGGAGAGGAAACGTTGCCACGATTACAAGTGCCAACGTCCAACTGAGATAAAACATCACAAAAAACATCCCGATGAAGGTCATGATGTGGGATGCCAGAACGAAGCCCGTCTCCGAAAAAACATCTCTGAGGACACTCGTATCACCTGTAATTTTAGCAACAAGTTCACCCGATCGAGTTCGGTCATGGAAAGAAAGTGAAAGACGTTGCAGATGTGAAAAAAGCTTCCCCCTCAAAGTATGAACTAACTGAAGACCGATTCGTGAGGTGATAAATACCTGTAAGTAAGAAAATCCCCCTCGAAAGAGGGCAATGAATAGAATCGAAAAAGATAAAACGACGACGGAGAAATATTTCTCTCCCTGGAACATCTCTGCTGCAAAAGAAAGCCCTGGAGGAATAGGCTTATCCAGGAGGATGTAATCAAAAATCAACTTGAGCGGCCAGGGAGAAAGGATCTGTGCAATCGTGAAACCAAGCATACACACCGCACCGACGAAGAGACTCCCCTTGACCTCTCTAAGATGATTGATGATAATCTTGTTGATTCGATTCGATTTATTTTTTTTAAAACTCATATAGACGCTAACCAATGGTCAATATAAATGGCCTCATCGGGCCGAAAATATCGGGTACACGCTATGCGTACACAAATTTTAAAAAGCGACAAAACCGTTCTGTACAAACGCCAAGTTCAAAATCACGCTCAATGCGTTGTCTCGCCCCACGGCCTAGTTTTTCACATAAACCGGGCGTACCCGCGAGGGATTCTATTGCAAACGCCAAAGCGGTAGAGTCCCCCTGTGGTACAAGTAACCCCGTCTCATCGTCTACGACAGTCCCTTTAATCGCCCCCACATCGCTGGCAATGACAGGTCGTCCGGATGCCATCGCTTCTAATACCACATTCGGCAACCCATCACGGTCCCCGGCACGGTTCACGATAGACGGCACCACCACAATGTGGGCGTTTTGGTATTCATTTGGGAGTTCAGCGTGCGTCATCCCACCGCACAACTCAATGTCATCAGAAAGATTTGCCGCTGCAATGTCTTGTGTCAAGCGCTCCCGTTCCGGTCCTTCACCGATGATTTTCAGGTGAAAAGGGAAGGAAAGTCGACGAACCGCCTTGATCAGGACATCAAAACCCTTCTTTTCAACAAGGCGGCCAACCGCCAACAGGCGAATCGGTCCGCTCAGAATCAAGGGGGATGGACTGAAGCGTTTCGTATCGACACCGTGAGGAAGCAGGGTGACCACCGCCCCTTTATCAGATAGATCTCTGGCCACATCATGATTACAGGCAATCACACAAGACGATTTTTGTGCGCGCTCAGCCAACTGACTGGCCGGCACTTTACGCGCATCAAGCGCATGCGTACTAAAACCATAAGGGACTCCGAGCCGTTCCGCCACGAGGGATGCAACTTCGGCAGGCGTGTGGGCAAAGTATCCATGTACGCCAGAAACAACCTGACCTTTCAGCCCTTCAATCACAAACTCAGCCTGTTGCGCCGGACTTCCAGCGGGAAGATGCACGACGCGCCTTAGGATATTCCGACAGTCAGGGTGTATCAAAGAACCATCCCCCGGTTTTGTTGCAAAGATCCCCGCAAGGAGACCTTGTGCATCCAAGGCAAGCAGTTCCTGCAAAGCAAAGGTTTCTGAGCGACGGGGAAAGCCGCTCACAATCATTGCAATTTTACATTCACGCATAAGATCCAACCCTCATTTTGTTCCGGACGATTCCAGAAGGCTCTGAAAGGTATGGAATTGAACATTCGGATATTCTCGAAGCACAACAAGCAACATATCCAGGAATCTGAATGCCTCATGATCCATCACTTTATGGTGCAAAAGGAGACCGATCGGTTCGTTCTCTTCCATCTGAATAATCAGTTCGTTTACGATCTCTTCCGGGGTTTTCATAGTCGGGTTCCCTTTCCATCGGTAGAGATCCAGCGTTGTCGAAATCTCATGAAAAGAAAATCCTGTTATCGGGTCTTTCCCCCTGTCTTTGGAGAAGACCCTGAAACCCAATTGGTCAAGGGCTTTCAAGGTATCATTCGTACAGCGGTTCCATGGGGGGGTAAATACAGGGTAGAACTTATCTTTAAATATCTCTTCAAGTCGTCTCTTTCCCTTTGAGATGTCTTCAAACTGCTGATCGAATGTGCGGCTGACTCCAAATTCACATTTCCGCCCTTCCTTTTCATGATTAAGGTGCCGCCAGCCATGCTGATTGAGTTCAAACAACGTCGGATGAAGATGTTTATGGTTGTCAAGCAGCCTGATCCCGGAGTCGGTCAGACCGTCGGGGATAATCTCCAGATTCAAGGGTACGCCAGAGGCCAATGTCACATCAAAGAGATGCCGAAGTGTTTCAACGTCCTCATCGGCGTCATCATCTCTCAGGAAAAACCTAATCTCCTTTTTATCTTTATATAATTGTTCGAGGCGAGGTCTGAGTTGTGATTCGAATATTTCGGGCTTTATGTCGTCCGAATGCAACCGCCCTGCGTCTTTCTGCCCAGCTTCTTCAAACATCTCCCTCAAAAAAATGGCTGTATTGTAAATACCGTTGACATCCAAACTGGTCGAAACAGACGCTTTCTTGAGAGATTTTATGATCTTTTTCGAAAGAACATGCGGATTCAGTTCGTCCGGACGGATCATCGCCACAACGCCTAACGCATCCAACTTTTCTGCACGAATGGTCTGTTCTTCATTATTATTTCCGGTAAAGGGCAAGAGCAGGGCCTTCGTTCCAGTCGTCAGAATATTCATACAGGTGTTGTAGCCCGCCATGCTGATTGAAAGATCAGCCTTCTTCACATAAGAAAGAAACTCTGTCGTATATCTTTTTAAGGTAATATTCGGTATTGATGCGACCCTCTTTTCCAACTTCAAATAGTCTTCTTCCGGGAGGTAGGGACCTGTAAAAATGAGGAGCCGATGCGGCATAGTCTCTTCGACGATTGAACTCGCTTTGACGGCACATTCAAGCAATTCAATCCCCACCCGCCCCCCGCCGATGCTCGCAAGGATCAGAGGGGTTTCGTTTTGCTCTGTTAAAAACACATCCTTCTGACCTGCCTCCGGCTCAGGGGCCGCTTTTGCGACAAAACCAGTGTACCTCGCTCTGACCGTCAGATCGTCCATCCTTGAGTAGGTCTCTTCCAATTGTTGAAATTTCGGGTCTGAATGGATCAATAGCAGGTCAAAGTAGCGGTTCATCATGTAACAGACCTGATCCTCATGTCTTTTCTGGTCCCGCTTGCTCACGAGTATATCTCGAAGACTACAGACCACTTTTGTTTTACTTCCGCGCAATCGTATTCGGCTAAGAATCGGAATGAGTTCAAATGCAAATTTTCGTCTTCCGAATGGAAAGAGTTCAATAATGAGGACATCGGGCTCGAACCGTTCATATTCTGCCAGGATTTTTTTCGTCCTGGCCCCTTTCAGCTCATCGAGACTCTGAAACCCGTCGATCGACCGGATTTCTTTAAATTCGGCATCCGACTTGATCGGGGGTAAATTGACCACGTCAACCTCCGGGGAGAACTCAAACCCGGGAACGATTTCCCCGCCGTTTAAAAAGCAAACCTCAAAATCTCTCAAACCATGGACGATTTCCATACTTCGGATCAAATGGCCCATTCCAAGTACATGCTGGCAGTAGAACAATACTTTTTTCTTCCTCATTTATAGACTGCCTCCAAAGCCGTGCTCTCCTGGGTCCGGACGTGCTCATCCATTAGATCCGCTGACTTTAAAATATTGTATTTATTTACTTCCTTTTTGTATGTATAGGATGATCATCCTGATGATGAGCCATCAATTCTCTCTAGAATCTTCGTAAGCACTTTGTCCGAATCAAAATACGCCTCAGCAATCTCGCGGGCTGAACGACAATGGGCCGGATAATCCCGGTTAATCTCCTCGATACCAGCAACCGCTTCTTCCATCGTTGAGAAAGTCAGCAAACCTTTTCCGGTCGGAAGATGGCTTTCAATACCTGTCGATTGGACAAGGACCGGTTTTCCGGATGCCAGGTAAAGAGCACTGCGGTCGCTGAACCAACCTGAAGAGGATTCGACATAAATATTGTGGGCAACGCTAAACTCTCCCCTGGACCTTCCGATATAATTTCTATAATCTTCCAAACTGCAGAGTTTCCGAGGATCCGTCAAACGCCAGCCGCTCTGAATAAACTTCTCACTATCGGAAAGGTTTCTGACAGATCTAACACGCAAAGCAATTTCCAACTTCTGTCCGGTCCTCTTTGGCAGATCGATGAATCGGAGCCAGTTATCTGCTTTCTCGCCTGAATGCCGTCCCTGCCACTGGTGCGTGTCTCTTCCCTTCCAGGTAGAAATGGTCGTGAATCGTTTGTGTCCGGGACCCAGAAAAGGCGGCCACTTCGGCAAAACCACTGGACGGACAGACGGATGCCACTTACGCCCCCCGGTAGGAATGGGACACGCCGCCATGCCGAGGTTAAGGCCCATCGTAAACAGGTAATCATAGCGGTCAAGTAAATGATAATCTCCCCCGCTCTGCTCAAGGAACACTTGAGTATCGCCAGGGTTACCATCAAAATAGACCCGGGACTGAGGGTATTCCAATATCTCCGGAGCCTTCATTATTCCACTTCTCGTCACCAAAAGATCACACGCTTTAGCCATCTTGACGGCCTCGTCATACGGCATCCCATACGTCGCTTTTCCTTTCTTATAGATTAGGCAGCAACGAGGCCAGATCCCGTAGGACTTCATTAAGTTCTCGAAGCGGGTCCGTCCAATCCATTTCTCAAAAGGGACCTGCTGACCGAGTAAATCAATACATTTTCTGGAACCCACATGTTCCATAAAAAAAACCCGGTGGCCCAGTTTCAGGAATCCGGCTGCATACGCCATCACGTGGTCATTATGCCCTACGGTAGAATCGACCGTCGCCCCGGTACAGATAATAGTCATTTTTTTGCCAACACCAATAATCTTTCGTAAAATAACAAGTTCACAATACCCATTGAAGTAAGGAAGTTCATATTATAGAAATACCCCTTACTCCTCTCCAATGGCATTCAGTATTACATCCTTCTGAGCCAAAACAACAATTTCCTGGATGGCAGCCTCGAATCCCGTTTTTTGTTGAACGTAATGCCGATAGGCCTTTCTAATGAATTGAACCTGGATATGCCACCTCAAGCAATCAGCAGGCACTCCCCAGCTAACCTGGCCCCGGTATGAATTCAAGAAACTGGTTAATATTAAGCTGACAAAGCCTGGATCAAGCTTGCGAAGAAGTAGAACAACAAAAAAGTTTGCTATATCTTGTACCGGATCGCCTATCGCGAAATCATCGAAATCAAGAAACACAACCTTTTCTTTGAAAACAAGCAACTGATCAATACTAAAATCTCCATGGATAAGCCGATCCACTTTTGGCTGCATATCAGATACTTGATTTTCTAAACCACAAAGAATCGATTGTATCGGAGCCTGAAATTGTGGCAGCCCTCGCATAAGCTTTATCGCTTTTCTCCTTATTTCTTCAAGATCATCATGGATCAATCTTTTTGGAGGACCGGAGAGATTGCTCTTGTGTATTATTGCAAGCCCTTTGGCGGCAGAGCGACAAATTTCCTTGAAATTGGTCCGGTCAATCATTTTTTCAGGGCACACCCCAGGCTGTTCTACTTGCCAGATCGTTTTTACCTGTTCATTGTAAGAGATGGGTCGTGGAACGAGGAGATCATCAGCGTCCCCAAAGTCTTCTCTCCAAATACTGTCCATCCACTGAAAAATATCTCTTCCCCTGCTGTCCCCAAATGTTTTTCCAATAAGTATAAATTGCTGTAAAGTTTCTGATCCTTTCCATTCCAAATGATACCGGATAACACAGCGGGACTCCGGGTGACAACGGATAACTTGTAGTTTAATCTCGGACACATCATCAGGCCCATCAAGACCAGAGGGAAGAAAAGAATATGGAAGGTATTTTTTGACTCTTTCCGGATCGATAAGCTCTGGTAAATGCAGAATGCCCGGATCATTTGGAAATGCCCAAACGATCATCCCCAGTTCGGGAAGGTGGACCGGTGCCTCTCCATAGAATGGGGAACACAGATGATCATGCTGAATCGATTGGAATTCTTCCCAGCTCTGACCATCGACATAAATCTTGGCATAAATCATCTGGACCCCGCTCTTTTCATTAGAGCAGTCCATGACCTCAAGTTTATACCTTAACTTTAAAAACACTTTTTTACGAATCGGCACCTCTTTATATGGTCTAAAACCAATGCAATCAATCACGCATTCAGTAATAATAAGCTGGCCCTCCGAAAAACCAGGAAGGTGCTTTTGGAACTCAGCCTTCATCTGATCCGGATCTCTTAGATGGTCGAATTCTTTCAAGGGGCTGCCATATTTTTTCATGGTTACAAACTTACCCTTCCCCTGTCGACAGCGCGCGATGCCCGCTTCGGACTCATACGACCCATCTCCCTCCTTTGAGGCTTTCTTGTATTATGGCAACCTTGTCATGTCACCGTACTGTTTCCTTTATTAATGAAGAACCCAGCCACTGAGGTCAACCAGATCAAGACCATTCACTACCCATCCTTGGGCAGATGCAAACTCAATACCAGAAAAAACATCATTATTTCGCAACAGGACAAAGGATGAAGAGAGGAATTCAGCCCAAAATTGGGCAGATACCCTACCCACTTTTATAATGTTCTGATGGTTTTCCAGCAGGGCTCAGGTTTAATCCGTTTACATTGATTCAGCATGACAGCCGTCCATCCGCGGCGCTGATCATGACCTCGTCAATCTCTCCGTCCTGATGGAGCCCCCACGAGAGAAGCGCTGTGGCTGTTTTCGCCAGCGCCCGGGTATTTCCCTGAATTCCGACGTTCCCTCTCCTGGTGATACTGTCAATAATGGCGGCACCAGCAAATGCCACCACTCGGGCGCGGAGACTCAACCATTCATTTCCAAGCTCCTTCCGATAAACATGGAGACCTGCTTCAAGCACCATCCGACAGGAGCTTGCTGAAGAGGTGAGGAGGCCCCAAAGGATGTAGTGTCCTAAAAAGAGGCCAAAGTCATACGCGGGATCCCCAATCGTCGAGCACAGTTCAAAATCAATGACCCCAACTTTATTTTTTCCAAGAAGGATATTTTTGGGAGAATAGTCCAGTATCAATAGTTGAGGCCTGATCCTATTTTTACTTGCTTCATCACTCAAATATTTTAGCGATTCCAACTTCTGACCGACTTGCTCGGGGAATGCCTCTAATTTTATTCCCACAGTACGCAAATTCAGCATTCTTTTCCAATGCAGCAAGTCTGTTTCTTTATCTCCCCAGACCGGCTTAATGGGCGCGGGCAGGGCATGACACCTTGCCAGAAAGCGGCTTGCCGTACCCGCCACTGTCGGATCGAACCGGCCTTTCTTGAGATCATCGAGCAGGAACCTGCCTCCGGGGCAGACCTCTGTCAACACAAGGGTCAACATTTTTTTATCAAAAAGAACGACTTCCGGGAGATCAACTTCCGCATCCAGTCTGTGATCTCTCAGACGTTTAAGTGCGCGCCGTTCCGTCGCAAGACGTCTACGAGGCTTTTGGGTAAGCTCCTGACCGAAACATCCCGACTCGACGGTATCACCGGCATATTTAATGAAATGGCATCTGCCATCTTTGAAAAGAACACGGAAGATCGGGTCGATCGTGCCACTTTGCACGGTCTTAAGGTCGCTTATCTCACCCAGGTCCCTTTGGTCAATTACCGCCCGCACTTTTTCCTGGATGATTTCGCTCAGCTCTCTCATTCCATCGTAAGAAATTGACCACACTTTTGCACGCTGTTGTTCATTTAATTGCGCTGGAAGTGCGGCCATGAAAGTGGCTCGGCCTGCGGCCCCACTTGCCAACAACGTTCTCAATGCTGTAGACCGAACCGTCATGGCACTGGTGGGTGCTGCGATCAGTTCAGCCGAAACCCCGGTATACCGGGCGTGGTTTGAGAGTTTCGTGAAACGGTCATCTCCCCGGGACAGATCGGACGCCCCGATACAAAACAAAAGGGTGTCGTCCGTATCGACATGATCGAAGTAATCCAGTGCATGCTGTATGGCGGTATGTGCTGCAACTTCGATACGGATTTTTTTAAAACCTTGGAGGTAGATATCCCATATTCGCCGCGCAACATTGGCATCGAGTGCCTTCGTGGTTCCGGGGACAATTCGGCATCTATTGGAGATAATCACAATCACTTCATCGACTTCAGATCGGGAGACAAGATCAAGTACTGCCGTTAAGTGTGCCGAATGAGGTGGCCTGAAGGCCCCTGGATACAGTGCAATCCGGCGTCCTCTGCCGACTTTATTCTGACCTGTCTGTTTTGTCGCTTCAGGCATCATCTGTTTTTCTAACGACCCCTTAATTTAAAGGGGTCGTTTTGACGGGCGCGAGAAAGGGCTTTCCCCACTTTTTCTTCCAACCGGGGAAATTGTCCTTTGTGCTTATAGATCCAATAAGCCCTTTTTATAAACTGAACCCGAATGTGCCATTGCAAACGCTCAAACGGAACATCCCAATCCACTTGAGATCTGTATGTCTGATAAAAGGTTGAAGCCCTGGGAAAAAATAACGTCTTGTCATCGGATTCGGCGTATAGATCGGAAAGAAAAAGCGCCAAGTCCCGAACAGAATCGCCGATGGCTATGTTATCAAGATCAAATACGGCAAGCCTTCCCTGACATTCAATAATCTCTTTTATTCGAAAAGCCCCGTGAGCCGATCGGTCCTCCATTTGCGGCAGGTGTGAAAAATCATCCTCCAATTGTAGGGACAATGCTTTCAACCGCGTTTCCAGGTCCGGAAAAACTGAAATGAGTTTAAGGATTTTCTTTTGGATGGCAGGGAGACGATCACGGGTCGTGTGCGGGGTCTCAGGAGAAAGGGTGCTTTTGTGCAAATGGGCCAGATTTATTGCGACGTCTTTAATGTAGTCCATATCGTGTGACGCTTGGATCAGTGCGGTGATGGGCTTTCCTGTCAATGCCTGCTGCCAGACCATTTTAAGCGGCGCATCATAAATAAGCGGCTTGGCAATAATGAAAAATTTTGGGTCTTTTATTGAGATCTCCCACAAATCGTTCGTCAGATGAAATAGGGATAAGCCTTCTTCACCCAAGAATGTCTTTCCATACAACATGACCGTTTTTTCTGGATTTGAGTGCCCCCATGCCAATCGATAACGCATGGTGCAGCGGACCTCCGGGTGGTAACGGATGACATCGACTTCCAGACCCTTGACATCCTCCGGGCCATTCAGGCCGTCTGGAAGATGGCTGTAGGGGAGTTGCATTTTTACCTTGTCTGGATGAATCAATGCCGGCAAGTGGGATAATTTCGGGTCATTTGGAAAGATCCATACAATCATCTTCTGTTCCGGAAAGTAGTCCGGAGGCTCTCCAGGCACCCGGAGTGAAAGCAGATCCGTTTTTATTTTTTGAAATATTTTTGGAGCGAAGTCCTCAGCATAGACTTTCGCATAAATCATCTGAACGCTTTCCTGCCGCTGATTTGCCTCCCTGACCGTGAGTTGATACCGTATCGAAAAACAATCGATCCGTTTCTCAGGGGAAATCAACTCGCTTCTAACTCGGCTTCGCTCGACCCGGCACGCTGTGATCATACACGATGTTTTTGAGAAAACCGGAAGATGCGCCTGAAACAGGGCCTTCATTTTCTCCGGATCTGTAAACTGTTTAAATGGGTTCATTTTCAGGCAATTTCCGGGATGACAATATCCGTTTGCAGTTGATCATGAGACAATCGCCCTGCCTTAAACAGGGCATGATATATTTCCGGATGAAGATCATAGACACACCGAAAGCCTCCCCTCCGGCCATCCTTTTTCTCCCAGAAATGCCTATATGAAAAATTTTCCATTGGCACGCTCAATTCGGGATCAGGTTTTAACTGGAGGTCAAGCCGGAAGGGTTTCAGCTTGTTTACCTTGAGTGTGCAACGTCGCTGCGGAAGGAATTGAAATCGGAAGGCCTCTCCTTCAAAATGTTTTAAATAAATCGGCAGCGGGATTAACTCATCCTGGTACTTGAGGACAAACCGATTAAAATAGGGGGTCAGCATGGCGTGATCACAAGTCCGGCTGTAAGGATAATCCCAATTCGCTTCACCGATTTGAAGCAGGGCCACCCCGCCCGGCTTCAGAACACGGCAAACCTCTTCGAGAAATTCGGCCTTGCGGTCGATAAAACGGATCGTGACGGCAGAATAAATAAAATCGATTGATTGATCGTCAAAATGGAGGGAGGACGCATCATAAAAAAAGACCTCAGGCAGGTTGAATTCACCCAGATTCTCTTCCGGAATGATGTTATATTCTCTGGCAATACCGATCAAATCTCCGATGTTTCCCATGGGTTTCTGTTTCTTTTTGTTAATACCGCAGAATGAAACGTCTTCCCGGCGAAACTGCCAGGCAAGTTCCAGCATGGCCCGGCCATAGCCAAAACCCACTTCCAGCACCCTTAAGCCCCTTCCTTTCGACAATAATTCCGATAAAGTCGATTGGATAATGGCGCTGTCTTTCATAATTTTTTGGTTGATTCCACTGAGGTCTCGTGTTTTTCCAGAATCCAGGATCAAATCATTTCTCCTTAACCAAGTCTAACTGCATTCCGATAACGGGTCACTTCGGTTCATTTTTGCTAGACCAAAAGGGCGTCTTCCCAAGGCTGACCTGGTCGGCCAAATCAATCAAGTCATCCAGAATATCAAGCCGACCCGCTTTAACTCGCGCTAAGCAGCGGTAGGCTCTTTCATTGATCAGTGCCGTCGCGACATACCACTCCAGGTCTGACCGGGAGATATGCCATCCCACTGATTTTTGGTATCCCCTCAGGAAGGTCTCGCAGATTGTTTGAATCAGGCTCGTCGGATGACGGGCCAGTAAACCCCGGTAAAACAGCCCAGCAAGAAAGCTCCCGATATCCAACAGAGGCGGTCCCTCGGCAAGATCATCCATATCGATTAAGGAAACACGCCCTTCCGATACAAAGAAATTATTGAGATGGAGATCTCCATGAAGCGTGCCCGGCGGAAGGACCGTTAAATCCTGAGACTGAAGGAGCAAGCGCTGAACCAAAGGCGTCAGTTCCTTCTGGCACCGTGACCTCCTCCCTATGATTAATGACCTTGTCTCTTTCAATTTATTAAGCCAATCACCCATCCGAATACTAGGGAGACCTTCCAAAGAAGATATATGCAAGGCCCCGACAACAGATCCGGCTTCTTCAAGCAATACAAGAAATCTTGGCGAACTCATATCAGAATCAAGGAGCGTTCCTCCGGGTAAGGCATATTGCCAAAAAGATTTTGATCTCTCGTGATAGCCTAGGGATTGTGCCATCCCCAATGCCCCTGAGCGCCGGGATTCAGATTTCCACAAATGCCGCATCATAGAATCCGCCTTACGGCCATCCTCATTGTAGTAGGTCTTTCCGAACAAGGTCATGGTCTTCCTGTTATTCGTATTGAATTCAAACAACCTCAACTCAACGCGCAGGGTACAGGTGTGCTCCGGGACATAGTGGATCACGTCAGAAAATACCTCTTCTATACGCCAATGATGATGGGGAGAATGCCTCAGCAGTTCAGGAAGGATATTCTCTTGCAATATCTTCGTGTCTGAAATCATGGGCAAACCATGAAGCTTGCGATCATTGGGAAATGCCCAGACCAGCATTTCTAACTCTGGAATGTGCGTTAGAGCTTTCCCAAACTTAGGGGAGACTAAACGCTCTGACAGGCCCTTTTTAAATCGTGAAGCTGAACCACCCGGTTCATATATCCTAAGACAAAATCTCTGATCCTCTATCTGTTCAGTTGAACCGTCGTAGATCCTGGTTAGGCAACAGAGCATGCAATTCTTTCCTGGCTTGTATTTCACCCATTCAATCTCACAGTCCTTAATCAGGAACCTTGTCGTTTCTGCAAAAAGGTATGATTGAAGGGTCTTCTGCATGGCGGCGGCATTTAAAACCGTTGACAGTTGAGGCAGGGCAGGATCGGGAGGGAGATAGGTTTCAACTTTCACGCCTTGTCCTTCTCACAACGAAATCCGTTTCCCCGACGCCAGGAGGGTCGTTCCCTCTTCCCCCTCAACACGAAGGACCTTTCCATTGGCATCTCTCCGAATAAAGAGGAAGCGGCCATTATATGTAAGGTCGTCAAAGTGGTATTCTCCTCCAGTGTTGCTTTGTGCCGTAAAAAATGTGTCTCTAAATTTTTTCCCATTCATAATCGTCGTTACACAGAGCGCATCCGTGAGATTGGAACCAGGAGGCTCTGAGACAGAAGTAACTGTAAGCTCAACAACAGAAACCGTGGGTTTCTGCTTTTTATAGGGATATAGAACCGTATGGAACGATGCATTAGCAGCATGACGGGAAAACCGGAGGACAGGTGCCGGTTGTTTCTCTCCATAGGTCCGGGAAATGTACCCATCCTCGACCTGGAGTTTCATTTCTTCATGGTGCGCCTGTGCGATGACAAGATGAGGAGATCGAACAATGAGAGTATTTCTCTCGATAGCAACAGAAACCTTCAGATAAGCCTGGCTTGAAAGATGAAACAGGAGGTCATAATCATGGTGCTGCCCAGATAAAATAAGGTCGGAAATAAGCCAATAATCCGGACAGGGATAAAAGAGTTTCCGCTCATGGACTGCATCGTATTCGTAACTACGCGCGATGCCATGGAGATAATCAAAACCCGGTCTCGTGACAAACGATTTCAGTTCGTAACCCGGTTCAGGCCCCTTAATCTTAAATTTCTCTTTGCCGGGACGATATGCTACCTGGTCTTTTTTATCGATTAGGACTGTATTATGATAGGCCGTCCCGCGAAAACGA
>JAJDBV010000054.1 GCA_029261165.1 Nitrospirota bacterium
AAATCCCTTAACCCTTTTGATCTCAGAAAGGCAATGGAAAGAAAACTCAAAAAAATCTTTGATCTTCTTTCCAAAAAGTAACATCCTTTTATGAGTCAACGATCTGATCCTTCGGTAACATTTTCTAATGAGTCAACGGGAACCCATTCAGTTCACGGGCGGTTGTAGAATTTAAACGACCTCTCTATAATTCACCTTGAATGTCTCTCAAAAACAAAAATGATGTTATCGTCATCGGCGCGGGTGCGGCAGGATTGATGTGTGCGCTCACTGCGGGACAACGTGGAAGATCTGTTCTTTTATTAGACCATGCCTCTGCCGTTGGCAAAAAAATTATCATCTCCGGCGGGGGACGCTGTAATTTTACCAACCGGAACGTCAAAGCGGAACATTTTATCTCTCAAAATCCTCATTTTTGCAAATCTGCGCTCAGCCGCTTCGGACCGGAGGAATTCATTGCCCTGGTTGAGCGGTACAAAATTCGCTACTTTGAAAAAACATTGGGGCAATTGTTCTGCACCGGCCGATCCAGAGAGATATTAAATATGTTGTTAGAGGAATGCCGAGTCGGCCAGATTCAAATCAAAACGAACTGTACCGTTAAGGGAATTGCAAAATCGGATTGCTTCAACCTTGATACTTCTCTTGGCGATCTCCGCTGCGCGTCCCTCGTGATTGCGACAGGAGGATTGTCCTATGCCAAAATCGGGGCAAGTGATTTTGGCTACAAATGTGCCACACAGTTTGGGCTCAAGATATTGCCCCGCCGACCCGGCCTCGTTTCCCTCACGTTGGGTGGGCCCGACTTAAAAAGATTCGAAGGACTTTCCGGGGTAGCGGCCGAGGTCTCCGTGTCCTGCAATGGGAAAACCTTTCACGAAGCAATGCTGATTACCCACAAAGGATTAAGTGGTCCCGCGATCCTTCAGATTTCAAATTATTGGCATCCGGGAGATAAAATCACGATCAACCTGCTGCCCCATCTCAATCTGGGCGAAACAATTGCAGCTTGGCGAAAGCACCGACCGGCGGCAACGCTCAAAACCCTGCTGGCGGAACACCTCTCAAAACGCTTGGCTCAACGAGGGCTCACTTTTATTACTGACAACAAAGCTGTCAATCAATACAATCAACAAGAAATCCTGTCGATTGCACAACATTTTCACCAGTGGCGATTGATCCCCTCCGGAACAACGGGGTATCGCGTCGCAGAAGTAACGACAGGCGGAGTTGACACCAGGGGGCTCTCTTCAAAAAGCTTTGAGGCCACCGATGTTCCCGGACTTTATTTTATTGGGGAAGTGCTGGATGTCACCGGATGGTTGGGCGGATACAATTTCCAATGGGCCTGGTCTTCGGGATATTGTGCGGGTTTGACTGTGTAAAGCTGCTTGCTCCAACACGGCCGACGGCGTATAAAAGGTAGGCGAAGGAAGTCCTATCCCGGTTCATTTACGAGCTCATGGTCGCGTTAGCAGAAGATCCACCTTTATAAATGGGAGTTTTGACATGTTACAAGCTTGGCTGAGTCAGGGAGGCATCCCGGATCAATATATAGGAACGACCACCATCGTGATTAAGATCATCGTATTGTTGGTCTTATGTTGGGTCGTGAATACTTTTGCAAAGAATTTTGTAATGCGTTTGGTGAAGCGCATTGCACACAAAACAAAAAATGATTGGGATGATGTTTTTGTAGAGCAGAGAGTCTTCAAGAATGCCTCTCAATTTGCTCCCGCGTTGTTGATCTATTTTCTAGCCCCCATCTGGTTTGAAGCTTCTGAGGAAGTGGTTGATGTCATCAAGCGTGTGGCGAATGCTTATATGATCGTGGTGGGATGTCGGGTCGTTGATGCGGTTTTAAATTCTATTCTAATAATTTATCAACGTTATGACGTTTCCCGTAAAAAACCGATCAAGGGCTACCTCCAGGCGGTCAAAACCCTGGTGTATTTTTTAACGGCCTTGTTTGTTATTTCTACTTTGATGAATAAGTCTCCTTGGGGTTTCTTAAGCATTTTTGGCGGTTTAACCGCGGTGATCTTGCTGATTTTCAAGGACATGATTCTTGGCCTGGTCGCAGGTATTCAATTGACCTCGAATAACATGGTGGCGCGTGGTGACTGGATTGAAATGCCCAAGTATGGTGCAGATGGAGACATCGTCGACATGACCCTTACAACGATAATGGTACAAAATTGGGATAAAACAATCACGACGATTCCCATGCAAGCCTTGGTTTCAGATTCTTTTAAAAATTGGAAGGGGATGCAGGAGTCCGATGGCCGGAGGATTAAACGGGCTATTCGCATTGATATGAATTCTGTCAAATTTGTTGATGAAGTCCTGTTGAAGAAACTCGAAAAGGTTGAGTATCTCAAGGTTTACCTCAAAGAAAAAACAGAGGACATAGAGGGTTTTAATAGAGACAGAAAGATAGATGACCGTACCCTGATGAATGGCAGGCGTTTAACGAATCTCGGGACGTTTCGTGCTTATATAGTAAGTTACTTACGCAACCACCCCAAGATTCATCGAGACATGACTTTCCTGGTGCGTCATTTAGCACCGACGGAACATGGTCTGCCCATCGAAATATATGTTTTCAGTAACGATAAGGTCTGGGCGAACTACGAAGCTGTTCAAGCTGACATTTTTGATCATGTGTTGGCAGTCATCCCGGAGTTTGATCTGAGAGTTTTCCAAAATCCGACAGGAGCGGATTTTCAGACCCTGCTTCCATCCTGATTATCATATCGAGGATAAGAATATGGTCGCGTTCAATTTGGACGGTGTATTGAAGGAGGACAAATGACGTTTCTGGAAGTGATGGCGTTACTTAACGGCATTTTAGATTTTACAATATTCAAGGTTGCCGAAACGAATGTCACCGTCCGTTCCTTGATCACCTTCGCGATGGTAACCTCTGCGTTCGCCGTTTCCGCCAGGATATTACGAAACGTTCTCATGACGAAATTTTTTGCCCGGCTGCGGATAGAAAAAGGGACACGGTATTCGCTCTCCCGTATCGTCCAATACTTTGTCTTATTTATCGGCATCGTTGTCGCTTTTCAATTTATCGGCATTGATCTCAGCGGGCTGCTCGTGATCTTCGGCTTTCTCTCTGTTGGTATCGGTTTCGGCCTTCAGAATATTACCTCTAATTTTATCTCCGGCCTGATCTTGTTGTTCGAGCGTCACATCAGGGTAGGGGACCGTGTCACGGTCGGCAACACAGAAGGAGACGTTACTGAGATTAATATTCGTTCGACAACTGTTCGCTCCTTGAGGAATATATCGATTATCGTCCCAAATTCGGAGTTTATCTCAGGCACCGTCGTGAATTGGTCACACAGCGATCCAAAGGTCCGCCTCGATATTGCAGTGGGTGTTTCCTACGATTCTGATCTGGATACGGTATTGCGGTCATTACAGGAAGTTGCTGAGGAGTGTCCAGAGGTATTGCGTAAGCCGCCGCCCGAGGTCCTTCTCGAAGAATTTGCTGATTCATCCTGGAACATGAATCTTCGCGTATGGATCAATGATCCCAAGCGAAACCGGTATGTGCGCTCCGATCTGAATTGTGCGATCGTCCGTAAATTCCGAGAAAATAACATCGAGATTCCTTTCCCGCAACGTGACTTTCATGTCAGATCACCCTTGCCTCTACCGATTGGATCTTCAATGGAGGAATTGACGGACGGTAAATAGAGGGTAAAACGGAACAGACTGATTGAACACGTATCGCGAGTGAAAACGACGTTCTTTTACGACGGGAGTGTTCAACGCTGAATGCGCTTATGGGCCGATCAGGGAAGCTGCCTACTCCACCTTCTGGAATGTCATCACTGCAACAGCCATAGAGAACAGGGAAAATATAGAAAGGATGCCGATGCTCATCCAGAATGGTTGGAAAAGTTGACCTTCATAGCAGGCGCGCACCGCCTCAACCCCGTAGCTCACAGGGTTCATCCGACTGACAAGCTGCATCCAGTGTGGCATAAAATCTACCGGGACCAGGGCGGAGGAAAAAAAGAGCAAGGGCAAGGTCAACATATTTCCCATGACCACCAAGGGTTCTTCCTGTTTTAGACGCATGGCCAGAGCATTGGAAATGGCTGAGAATCCAAGCGACAAAAGAAGAACAACAATACAAACAAAAAAGAGACCATGGGCATTAGGAAAGCCTGCTCCAATCAAAGCGGCCACAACAACAAGCAGACTGACCTGAACGATGACAGTGAATCCATTGTGAAGTAGGCGGCTTAAAACAATGGACGACCTAACAATGGGTGCGACGAGGAGCCTTTCCATCACCCCGTTTCGTAGATCACGGAGCAGGCTAACTCCGGACCAGGATGCGCCAAACAAAACGGTCATGACGATCACCCCCGGGGTAAGAAACTGAACATAATCTTTTGTCGGGAATTTCGGCAGTTTCGAGAGGCCCTTAAAGAGTTGTCCGAAAATCA
Organism: Nitrospirota bacterium; assembly: GCA_029261165.1. Lineage (GTDB taxonomy): Bacteria > Nitrospirota > Nitrospiria > SBBL01 > JAADHI01 > DUAG01. The sequence continues at coordinate 4,473 of JAJDBV010000054.1, forward strand.
AAAGCCAGAGAAGAGGTTGGACCAGACCGAAAAATGTCCACATGGGCATTCGCCAAGTCAGCTTCAGAGACTTCAAAAAAAGATATCGTGTGTCAGAAATAAAGTGAGTTCTGTAAGCTCTCATCCGCGTTTACTCTTATTCGATTCAGCATCGTTCGGCCACTTGGCCTCCCCTTGATTCTTTTTTCTGGGCCACGGGTGTTCCGCATCCGTCTTTTGATTGGGTGGTTTCCCCTGGTTTTCTCCCCAGCCTGATTCAGCCTGGTCATCCCACTTTTTCCAGGTATCGCCACCTTCTTTTTCTAGATTTTTGTCACGGCCTGTAGGTGATTCCAATGCCTTCTTCTGCCATTTCTGCGCCCACTTATTATTTCCCCCTCCGCGCCAGCCCCCCCATTCCCCTTGACCGGATGCGTCGGAAAGCAACCAGTTTTTACCCGTATATTTTAGGTAAACATCATCAAAAGTGGGCCGTGCGAGCAGGACTGATTTTGCAGTAAGACCCAGTGTGTCGAGCCACTGAAGGACTTTTGGAAGAAGCTGCTGTCCGTTCTCCAGATAAAGACGGGTTTCTTCTTCTTGTTGGATCACCTCTTTAAACCATTCTTTTTTTCGAATAGTGGAGAGCACCTCAGGCTGAAGAGCTTGGTTAAATGTGAGATGAATGGCATCCTGCCCGAGACTGTCTTTCAACATATCAGGGGTGCCGATAATCCGGAGGTGTCCGCTGTCCAAGATGCCGACCCGAGTGGAGAGCTGATCGACTTCATCAAGATAGTGGCTGGTTAAAAATAGGGTCATTCCTTCTTCTTTGTTCAGGTGTTTCAGGTAGGCCCACAAGTCTGACCGGCTCTTCGGATCGAGTCCAATAGTTGGCTCATCTAGAAAAAGGAGTTTGGGTTTATGAATTAAGGCCGTCGCGATATCGACCCGGCGTTTCAATCCACCGGAGAGAGAACCAACCCATTGCCCTCCTTGGCCAGACATATCAAAAAGGTCGAGCATGGTTTCCATTCGTTCTTGGATTATTTTCTCGGGAAGGTGATAGAGTCGCCCCTGCAGGAGCATGTTTTCTGAAACAGTGAGTGCTGGGTCTAAGCCTATCTGCTGTCCGATGTAACCAAAGGACATACGAACAGCAAGCGGGTTCTTGTTGATGTCGTGTCCTGCGACGGTTACGGTTCCGGATGTAGGACGCAGTAATGTTGTTAAGATCTTGATGGTTGTTGTTTTCCCCGCACCATTGGGCCCGAGAAAACCAAAGACCTCCCCGGCCTCAACATGCAGTGAGATATCGTCAAGCGCGCGGACGCCGGGGTCAAACTCTTTTATGAGATGATTGATATGTATCATGGAAGGGGTTTAGACCACAGATTGATTTATAGTTTTTGGTAGTATTCAGCTTTTTAGAAGACCACATTGTAATGGATCTCAAGGTTGTCCGCAATCTTTATTTGCCTTTCGAATTGACTCAAATAAAATGTTACCGAAGTGAGCTCTGAGGAGGGATCGTTGACTCATAATAAATGTTACCCGAAGATTTCGATAAAAGGAGGGTACTATTGTGAGTCCACGATCCAAAAGGAATACCTTCAAGCCGTCCACCGGCGCTACAAGAACGCCTCTCGAAGCGTGAAGTCTTCTATCCTGGACGAGTTCTGTTCGAACTGTGGATATCATCGAAAGCATGCCATCAGGCTCCTTCGTCACTTTAAGCGCT
>JAJDBV010000055.1 GCA_029261165.1 Nitrospirota bacterium
ATGAGTGTTATTAACAGATCTGAATATTCAGCAGACCTGTCGCATATGAAGGCTTTTGTCCTTCGGACGTTTGCTAAAGATACAGGTGATTGGCAAAAGGTACTCAAACACCTTGAAGGTTGTTACGATGAAACTGGAGAAGCAAAATTCCTACTCGAATGTTGTGAACTAATGGCTCAACAAAATAAGTGGGAGTATATAGCGGACCGAGCAGAGGAACTGGTCGAAAAAATTATAACGAGTGATGCCTTGAGGCTAGCTGTGATATCCACCTATAAAGCGAATCGCTTTGGTCTCTGCCTTAGCCTACTTGAGAAAAATCGCAATCTTTTTCAACAGCAAAAGTTTCCAAGTGATCTCAGACAGATCCGATCTCTTTGTCAGCGTGGTCTGGGGTTTTTGCAAAAGGCTATCTCTGAAGCTGAAGCACTGGCGCGCGAGGAACCAACAACCAATCATCTACTCGATCTTGCTAGGTGCTATTACGATAAGGGTGATTTTAAGGGACTTACCATCACTGCTAGACAGCTTTCTAAACAATCTGATCTGAGCGTTAAAGATTTGCTCGGATTAGCTCGATCGGTCCAATGGGAGGACCACCAGCTTGCTGTTTCTTTATTTAAAAAGGCTATAGGCAATAATCCGTCAAATGACTTGGTCAGTCCCATAGTAAATCTTGGATATCAGCTTGGATTAGATGAAGAAATTAGCCCGTTTATATCGAGAATGGCTGATCTCGGGAATAAAAAAGAAGCAGGCATCCAAATCGTAACACTTCAAGAGATTCTTTCTATAAGGAGGCAGCAGCATGAACAGCAGGCAAAAATTGATGACGCATACAAAGCGGGGACGATCCCTATCCATGTCATTAGCGATAAGAGTGGTCAGCCCTTAGTAAATCTTTACCAACGCCTCCTTGAAGAGAACAAGGCATCTCCTAACTTTGCAAAACAACCATTTCTACTTATCCGGCATGGTGGCCGAGCGCTTCAATCAGGATTCCCGGAGAGCGTTCCAGAATGGTGTTTAAATTTGGATGTTACCGCTATCCTTTTGGCGGAATATTTAGGGATTCTCACCGAGGTTGAGAAAGTCTTTAAACCACTTCGCATTCCGTCGGAATTGATCCCTGCCTTGGTTTCAATGCGCGATAATCTGACACATCCTCAACCAACCATTTTGCAAGAGTATCGTAAGATTGTTGAACTTATGGAACAGGGCACCCTGAAAATTATTGATTCCGATTTGTCCCTAAATCATGAAAAGAAAAGGTTGGTGGAGGAGCTTGGAAATAATTGGGTGGCATTGTATGAGAAGGCATGTGAAAAAAGTGGTTATGTAGTCGATTTCCTTCCTTTAATCAAAAGAGACTTGAGTAACATTCCTCCAATTCTTCCGGAAGGTGCCAGACGGAGATTGGTAAACTGTCGTGCAATTATTGAGGCCCTTCATCAGCATGGCCCTCTATCAAGAGATGAATATACTAAGGCGTTAAGAGATTTAGAAGGTGAGGGCTATAAGAATGCCAGTGAAGTAATTCCTGGTAAAGGGGCTTCACTATATTGTTATGGAAATATCCCTGAACTTTTTGCCCGTGCTAATCTACTTCGTATTGTAGCTGAGTATTTCCAATTATATATTGAGAAGAGAGAGATGGATGATATTCGGAATCAGTTGAAGGAGGAAGAACGTAGACGAGATGCGTTCAACCGGCTCTCTAGTTTTATTGACAGGCTTGGGCAGGGAATCGATGATCGTATTTACGAGGTTCTGCCCAAACAGGAAGGAGGGTCGGAAGAAAGTTTAACGGAAGGACTTAATACCAAATGTCTATTATCTCTATTTCAGTTTGAGTCCCGTCAGGGTGATGTTATCTGGGTGGATGATCGAAATGCTAATGCGTTTCTGCATCGAGATGGGGTGTCGATTATCGGGATTAGCGAGGTTTTAAAAGCACTTGTTGGAGCTAAAGTCTTAGACCTCAGTACTTATTATCAGAAAGTCAGCATCTTAAGGGAATCCAATGCTCGATTCATACCTGTGGAGTCTAATGAAATCCTTTATCATCTCAATCAAGCGCCAGTCGAAAATGGAATACTTGTGGAAACGCGGGAGCTCACTATTTTACGCCGTTATCTTGCTGATTGCTTGTCAAGAGGGAATATTTTGCAAAAGCCTCCGATGCCGGAGGGATCGGCGAATATGCAGGGGGAGGCTGCATTTATTATTGGTATAGGAAGGGCGGTAATTGATGCACTCGTCGAAATATGGAAAGACAAGCAAATTAACGAGCCAACTCGTATAGCTCGTGCTGAATGGATAATGGACAATCTTTATATAGACTATCTCGGGATGTCAAATGTGACATCATGGCATAGGACAGAGCAAGCAAACAATTATTTAGTCGCTATTGGTTTTGTTGGGCTTATTTCTCAGGCAATCAGTTTTAAGTCGAACCGAACTGGTAGAGGAACTTCAGAGCGGCGCCTATATTTTGATTGGTTATACAATCGCATTTTGCATAAGCGGTTCAAAGCGGACCCACACCTAATTGGAGTGATTGTTGGGATTTTGAAGAGGAATCTATCTGTCATTCAATCTGATACGATTGATAAAGAAACGGAATCCATTGTAAATATTCTGCTTCAGGATTTCTATCACGATTTGCCGGAACCTATTAAGGATGAGCTTGGACTTGACGCAGAGTTCATGCAAAGCATTAATCTTAAATTCTTGAAAGTGACTAGTGTTGAAGATCTAGATTTCAACAATCAAGATTTTTTACACGCTGCTTCACAGGCAATTAATGGTCAGGAAGCGACGATCACTCCAATAAAATCAGATGTACAAATTGTGTTCAAGTCCCTTGAGGAATGCTGTGTAAACCAATACGGATTCTGGTTTAATCATCCTGTAAACAATGAAAGAAAGACTGTTGAAGGAGCCAGTTTGGGTCTCTTAGTTGAATCGCTTGCAGAGAGAGAAATGTGGCTGCGTCAAAACCGTGAATGGTTTGACTGTTCTAAAGAAGTGTTTGATATGGCGGTGGCAGAGATCGCCCCTATAGAGGATCTCTCACGCCGAATGGAAAAAATCAGGCCTTGGCAGGAATCAAGTGCCGCTGTGTATTACGCAAACTTGAGTAGGAAACTCACAGAGCGGTCTGAGTTCAAACCTCCTGACCTTCTGCCAACGAGCTGCGAGGGATTACTGAGGCACTTTAGACTCGGTTCCGATATCGGAGAAGGAGAAACCTTCGAGGATGTTCTTGGGGTTGCAACCGAAACTCTTATTCGTGAAGAGGGCCTCTGGGCGGCCATTTATCGTCTTATTAGTCTGCCGGTACCTCTGCCAGCGGTACTGGTTAAGACGATTGGAGAACTATCCACCGAGGAAAGGCACGCATTGGTTAAGCGCTTACTAAAAACGCCTGGATCGCCCGTTTCCAAGATTCACTTCATACGTATCCTTCTAAGTTTTGAAAAGGATAAACCATCATACCTCAAACTAGCACAACGTGTCCTCAAGGGACTTCTAAACGACAAGGGATTAAAAGAAGTTAATGCCTTTTTAGATATCCTAAAGTGGGTGGAGGAAGAATTTGGACATTGGCGTGAGAGTAGAAAATTGTCTCCTAGAATCTGTCTTACGATGATTTGGTTCCATACTCATCGCCTTTTTACTTCTTTTGTTTCAGCAGGTGGAAGAATTTCTTGGCTTCAGGAGTATTTCGGCCAAAAAAAGCAAAGAGTGCCAGGTGAGTTGTTTGAAAGGAGATCCGAATACTGGCACGATATTGCACATCCCCGGCGAGTCAATAAAGAGGCATTCATTGTTCAAGGTCTATCATATGGCTTGGTTGAGAAAGGTATCGAAGTATTTAATGGAAAGTTACGGGAACTTATGCGATCTCTTATCTTTCTGAATGTGGATGGAAAACGTGTGCCAACTCCAGCACTGCTTAGAGATTCGATGCAGGCCAAAAATGGCCTGAAGTCATTTCTAAGAAATGATAGAGGAGAAGTGTTATCAAAATTATTTGGGACTCAGGAAGCCAGTATTTTTTCACAGGTATCGCTCAAAACTATCGCAGAACAAGCAGTTGCTAAACTTGCGGAAGAAAATGGGGACCTTGATTCATGGATAAGTCTTCATGCAGTGCTGGGGGACCTCCCCCCCTATGAAAATCTGGAAGTCCCGTTGAAGACCATTATACTGAAGACCAACTTTGTCGACTTATACAAAAAAGACGTCCGTTCCGCGAACATTGTCTTGCTGACCGCTTCCCAACAATTAATTAATTTTTCTGATAAAGATCTCCGTCGGCACCTAAAGGATCAATTAATAAAAGTTATAGAGCTATTTTCAAAATGCAACGGTGAAGTTATGAACACGGGTGATGCGGGTGAACAGTGGATCGATGATTCAGAAGAAACGTTTATAGCTCTGTTTGAATCAATGCTGAATATTTCCATAGCGGTTCGACCATCTGAAAATATAGTTTCAGAGTTTAGAGATCTTGTTGCAATGCTTTTGGATAATTCGCACTCTGAAATTTCAACAATTAGGCCCATTGTTCAACATCTCTGTGATGAGTTACCCATTTCACAAGCTCAACAGTTTTGGCCACTTCTTGTTCGATTAAGAACTGAGTGAGTTACAGAAGAAAACCCGAGATGGAAGAACGCAACGGGATATTCATATCATTTTCCCAAGCTCACTTGCTAAACATTTGGTCAGTGAATACACGGCTTAGTCAGCCTCGACTCTATCGCAGGAAGTATTGAAGCCCTCGAATTAATGATTGTCGGCGATAAAAAAGGATGGGGAATTACCGGATGGCGCCGCCAGATCCGTTCGATTATTAACACCGTGCAACAGAGCGGCAACCGGGAGGCCCGAGAGGCCGCCATCGACCTTGTCCACCGTCTGGGTGCCCTTGGCTACCTTGAGTTTCGAGATCTCTTGCCTGGGTCTTCCTAGAGATAGGGGCCTGAAACAAGCGTCCAAGGTTTGTGAGATGAAGACGTAATGTGGAGATAAATTAGTGAGGTTGCCAAATGCGGATCGGGTACAAGTGGATCGTGAGAAAATCACTGAACACTTGCTTTCTCCTGATCATCCCTATGGATGTAACAAAGCAATATTTTTTACAGGGTTCGGTTTTCAATTAGAAAACTGGGAAGTCCTGGCCGAGGCGTTACGAGATCATGTTGCCAGCAATTCGCCATCGTCAAAGCGGTGGAATCTGATTTCGGGACGCGCTATACTGTTGAGGGAGAGTTTGAGACGCCGGAGGGAAGGAGACCGCGCGTGCGAACCGTCTGGATCGCTGAGAAAGGAAGCGAAATAGTTCGATTGATTACAGCCTATCCATGTTAGGGTGAGATATATGATTAAAGAACATGACCGTATTGTTTTGACATGCGATCTTCCCAAGGAAGGGCTAAAGACCGGCGATGTTGGCATGGTGATTCATGTTCACCGGGGAGGTGAAGCGTTTGAAGTCGAGTTCTTAACGCTTGATGGTAAAACGGTTGCGGTCGCTACCGTGCAAGCTTCAGAGGTCCGTCCCGTCACCAACCGGGACATCACACATGCGCTTGCGCTGAAACTTGCGGTTTAATGAAGGACGCCATTCACCTTGTCCACCGTCTGGTGCCATCGGTTATTGACCCCTCCCACTTTGTATTAATTTAACGAACATGAAATCCCGAACCGGGATTGTGATAAAATTGTGATAGAAATGGTCGAAATCGATATAATTCGGCGCATTCAATCAACTCAATGTATTTCAAATAACTACTTGATTTTATAAAGAAAACGGGGAAACCAGCCTAAAATCAAGCCGTTGTAAAAAATGCCCTTTTCACCCTTCGAACCAAGGGGTCGGGGGTTCGAGTCCCTCTGGGCGCACCATCTTTTCTAAAGGATTAGTAGATACGGTTACCCTTTTTCTGGTCTTGACCATATCGTTTTTGTCTGGTTGGTTTCTGTTTTTAGGCCTTTGAAAAACATCTGAACATTACGACAGAGTTATCCTCTTTATATGGCGAGCAAATACCCACACTTCCTTCATAAAAATGTCTTAACCAACGCCATTGCTGCGTCCATCGCGGTTTTAGGCATGGTAATGCCACAGCCCATTTTACTCAGCGTAGGTCTCTTTGCTCTTTCCGGGGCAATCACCAACTGGCTCGCCATTCATATGTTATTTGAGAAAGTGCCAGGCCTTTATGGTTCCGGTGTCATTCCCTCCCGTTTCGAAGACTTTAAGCAAGGGATACACACCCTTATTATGGAGCAGTTCTTTACCCAGGAGAATTTTGAGCGTTTTTACCAGAGCACTTCAACCGAAGGAGAAGGGCCGCACTTTGACTTCGGAGATGTAATTAATAAAACTGATCTTAGCCCCTCCTTTGACGCCCTTGTTTCGATAATATTGGAGTCCAAGTTTGGCGCGATGCTTGGAATGTTCGGCGGGGTGGAGGCATTAACGCCCCTGAAGGGGCCTTTTATCGATAAGATGAAGCGTTCCTTAAATGACATCTCAAAGAGTGAAGACTTCCAAAAGACCGTTCACGACATGCTCTCCAGTTCAACAGCCCAGGGCGATCTGCACGAAAAGGTCACAAATATTGTCCAGATGAGGCTAGATGAACTGACGCCTCAACTAGTCAAAGAGATCATTCAGGAGATGATCCGTGACCATCTTGGCTGGCTCGTCGTTTGGGGTGGTATCTTTGGCGGCCTAATAGGGTTGATTGCTGCTTTTATCAGTGGTTGATATCTTCTTCAATGACTTAGAGAGAGCACTTAACTGTCATCGGTGGCGATTGTGCGCCCTTAGATCATGGCCGCGGAAATCTTTGATCAGACCTTACTGGGCAGGGCTGCTTTTTCGATATATTCCAGGAAGAAGACAAGAAAGATTCCGAAGAAACTTGCGGTGAATGTAGAAAGAAGGACAATAAGCGTACGTTTTGGTTTGACCCTTTTCTCCGGTAC
>JAJDBV010000056.1 GCA_029261165.1 Nitrospirota bacterium
ATCGCCAGGCCATCTTTGAACTCCTGAAACTGGACCACTGCATTGACCTGATCATCCCACGCGGTGGGGAGGGCTTGATCCGGACCGTGACTGAACATGCCAGGATGCCGGTGATGAAACATGATAAAGGGATCTGCCATATTTACGTCGATGACGGTGCCGAGATTCAGATGGCGGAGGAGATCTGCTTCAACGCAAAAGTACAACGGCCGGCCACCTGCAACGCGATGGAAACACTCCTGATCCACGAAAAAGTCGCGCCGCTCCTGCTTCCCAGCCTGGCCAAGCGACTCCGGGAGGCCGGGGTTACACTTCGAGGCTGCCCCAGAACAAGTGGGATACTCGAGAGTGAGGGAATAAAGATCGCGGCGGCAGATGAAGAAGACTGGAAGACGGAATATCTCGATCTCATCCTTTCGGTCAAGGTCGTCGATTCCTTTGAGGCGGCGACCAAACATATTTCAAAATATGGCTCGGAACACTCTGAGGCAATCATCACCCACGATTATGCCCGCGCAAACCGGTTTTTAAATGAAGTGGATGCCTCAGCGGTCTTTATCAATGCCTCCACCCGGTTCAATGACGGCTATCAACTGGGACTCGGCGCAGAGATGGGCATTTCAACCAGCCGCATCCATGCGCGGGGACCGATGGGCTTAGAGGCCCTCACCTGTGAGAAGTTCATCGTCCTCGGAGACGGCCAAACCAGATAACGAATCAGCATACCCGTCTAAGGCCTCATGGCGGCGTTGCTGCGGTGCTCGAATCCTCACGTAGGAAGACTACGCTCCGGTTCTGCGCTCCTCTTGCCTTGTCCTGAAGCCTTATCCAGGCATGCTGAACCGTTATCAAATTATAATATAAAGGCGGGTGCGGTTGCGCCTCTGCACCCGGCCCGCCCTCTTTAACGATGCGAATCGGCCTCTTTAGCGGCACCTTTAATCCAATACATAATGGACACCTCCAGATTGCCGGGGAGGTTCATCAACAACTTCGTCTCGACACCGTTCTGTTTATCCCTTCGGGGATACCCCCCCATAAGTCGGAAAAAAAAATGCCTCCTGCAAAAGACCGGATGGAGATGGTCTCTCTCGCTTTATCCGGCCTTCCTCATTTTAAACTGTCTAAAGTGGAGGTCAATCGACCGGGTCTTTCCTATTCGATTGATACGGTGGAGACATTGAAAGATCTCTACCCGAAGGATCAGTTATTCTTCATCCTTGGGATGGATGCCTTTCTTGATATCGCAAGCTGGCGGGAGGCAGACCGGCTGTTGACACTTTGTGATTTTGTCCTGATCTCTCGTCCCGGCAGCCCTTTTTCCAGATTGCCGGATATCGCGGCCCTCCGATCAGCCGATCCCGCCCCATTTTCCGAACTTGACAAAGGGACACGGCGTTCTTATACCTTTCCAGTCAATAAAGAACCGGCCCTTCATTTTATTCATGTCCAGCCAAACCCGATCTCCGCCAGCGATATCAGAAATCGGTTTTCTGCCGGGGAGGAAACAAGAAACCTCTTGCCTGAACCGGTGGAGTCCTATATAATCAAGAAACAAATCTATGTAGAGGACAACGATTTCTAAGGATATCCTGAAACATCCGCCAGAAAAACCGCTGCGGGATGCAGAGAGCAAGGCCCTTCTGATCGCAGAAGTGGTCCGATCGAAGCACGCCGAAGAGATTGTTGTTTTCCATGTCAGTGATCTCACCTCGCTTGCCGATTATTTTATTATCTGTTCTACAGAATCAGATCCCCAGATCCGTGCGGTTGCTGATGCGGTTCAGGACACCCTTTCAAAGAAAGGGATACGGCCCATTGGGGTTGAAGGTCGCGATTCCGGTCGTTGGGTTCTTATCGATTATGACGATGTGATCCTCCATGTCTTTAAGAACGAGGCGCGCGCGTTCTACAACCTGGACGGCCTTTGGGGCGACGCACCTCAGGTTCCGCTTCCTGAATCAATCGACGAAAACAATCTGAGCAGTGAAAAAATAGGGGGGTGAGACGGCCTAAACGATGCATTTTTTCGTCCTGCTTTTCTTCATTTTAATGGGTCTGGTCGGATATCTTGCCACCTTAAATCCCGGAAGGGTCACCTTCTTTCTCACCCGTGAATTCTCCCTTGAAATCTCGATCACGGCACTGATCCTCTTCTCTACCGCCTTAGGCGGTTTCCTGGTAATCTTTACCGCAGGGATAAACCAGATAAAAGACCTCTACACGAACTGGCAGGAAACCCGGCGGGAAAAGAAAGACGCCCAGGTTAAACTGTACTATGCAGATGCGGTAAATGCCTTCATTGCAAAGCGATATCGTGATGCCGCTTCCCTGTTTCAGAAGATATTGGCCCTCAACCCCACCCACGAAGGGAGCCTCCTCCGGCTGGGAAAAATCCACCGGATTGAAAACAACTATAACGATGCAATTCGTCTTCATCGAAAAGCACGAGGCCTTGATGACAAGAAGGTGGAGGTCCTGCTTGCGCTTTCACGCGACCTGGAAGAGGCAGAACGATTTGAAGAGGCGATGCAATACCTGAGAGAAATTCTTCAGTCAGATGAAACCAATCTGACGGCGCTGATACGATTGCGGGATCTCACCATTCGTCTCCAGCAATGGGAAGAGGCCTATCCCCTTCAAGAAAAAATTACCAAGCTCTCTGAATCCGGAGAAATGCGTGAGAAAGAACAAGTCGTTTTATTAGGGATCAAGTATGAAATCGGTCGCATGCTTCTTCAGCGAGGCCAATCCGGAAACGCCAGAAGACGGTTCAAAGAGGCGATCAAGCTTGACAAGAGCTTCCTGCCTGCATACATCGGCCTGGTCGGAACACACCTCAAGGACGGAAAGGTTGAACTGGCCGCGGCCTTGATGGAAAAATCTTACGAATTGACGAATGATCTCATTCTTCTGCTCCGTCTAGAAGATTTTTATCTCGAAATGGGCGAGCCTGAAAAAATCCTCAGGCTCTATCGAAAGGCCATTAACAACAACTCCCAGAATACGGTTCTGAGGTTTTATCTTGGACGGCTTTATTACAGGCTCGAAATGGTTGATGACGCCTTTGAAACATTACTGGAGATCGAAAGCCATGTTGACTCTTTTCCCGATCTGCATAAGATTCTGGGGAATCTTTATCAAAGACGGGGTGATCTCTCTTTTGCCATCGATGCCTTCAAAAAGGCCTTGAACTTACAAAAGCGGGTGTTGGTCCCATACTACTGTCCTGCCTGTGATAATCATACCTTTGAGTGGGCAGGCCGATGCAACCGCTGCGGTCTCTGGAACAGCTATAAGGCAGAACCGATCCTGGTCGAGAAAACAGATAAAAAGGCACTTGTCTCCTCTCCCTATGTTACCCCCCAGACCCAACAGAGAGAGGTCATGTAATGCCTCCAAGACCGAAGCCCGTCCTCCTCCTCATCCTGGACGGATGGGGAATTAATCCCCGTTCCGATGGCAATGCCATCGCCCTGGCAGAACCCAAATTTTATCAATCCCTCATGGAGAATTTTCCCGCGACACAGCTCGACGCATCCGGTACGGCAGTCGGCCTTCCTGAGGGTCAGATGGGAAACTCAGAGGTGGGGCACATGAATATCGGCGCCGGGCGCGTTGTTTATCAGGATTTGACCCAAATTAACAGGGCAATCTCAGACGGTTCTTTCTCAGAAAATACAGCCTTGCGTACGGCTATTGTGACTGCAGCCCGGGAAAAAAGCACGCTTCATCTGATGGGGCTCCTCTCAGATGGCGGGGTACACAGCCATATGGAACATCTCTTTTCTCTCCTGGGCATGGCGCGTGCTGAAGGAATCCGCCGGCTTCGCATCCATCCCTTTTTGGACGGACGCGACACTCCACCGAAAAGCGCCGTCGGATATATCGATCTGCTGGAAAAGGAGTTGGACAAGCTTAAACCAAAAGGAGCCGACTGGAGAATTGCAACGGTCACCGGCCGTTATTATGCGATGGACCGTGACCAGCGCTGGGACAGGGTGACAAAGGCCTATGAGGCCATTGTTTCCGGAAAAGGACTTCAGGCGGATTCTGCCATTGGATCAATAAAAAAGAGTTACAAGATGGGAATCTCGGATGAGTTCGTGGCGCCGGTTGTCGTTTGCGATGACAGCGGACCGATCGGACAGGTTCAAGATCGAGACAGCCTTATATTTTTCAACTTCAGGGCGGACCGCGCCCGCCAGCTGACACGCGCCATGACTGAAAAAGGATTCGACGCCTTTCCCCGCTTGGGTTTCCCGAGCCTGTCTTCTTTCGTCTCTCTGACCTCTTACGGGGAAACCTTTACACATCCGGTTGGTTTTCAGTCGCCTCCACTTGATCAGATATTAGGAGAAGTGTTGAGCGAACGCGGCCTCCGTCAGTTGCGAATTGCCGAGACAGAAAAATACGCCCATGTGACCTATTTTTTCAACGGTGGACGAGAAACCCCATTCGAGGGAGAAGAGCGGATACTCATCCCTTCTCCAAAAGATGTGGCAACCTATGATCAAAAACCGCAAATGAGTGCGTTCGAGCTTAGAGATCAGGTGATTGGCCAGATCAAGCAAGAAAAATTCGATTTTATCGTGCTTAATTTTGCCAATCCCGACATGGTGGGACATTCCGGGAAGTTAGAAGCAGCCATTCAGGCGGTAAAGGTCATCGATCAATGCCTTGACGAGATTGTCGAGACCGTGTTGGCCGCCGGCGGGTCGATTCTGATTACCGCAGATCATGGTAATCTGGAGCAGATGGTCGATTACGAAACAGGCGCGCCGCACACGGCGCATACCACCCTCCCGGTCCCCTTAATCCTCGTCTCTCACGAGCAGGTCACACTTCGGCCTGGCATCCACGCCAACATTGCTCCGACGATTCTTGATCTGATGCAGATCGCCAAGCCGCCCCAGATGGACTGCAACTCTCTTATGGTCAGATCAGAGGATTCGTAACAAAGCTCTGACTAGGACCACCAGGGGGACATCTTCTGCCGCGACTTTAAGTAGCCCTGCAGGATGTCACGCCGGGATAGAATCCCGACAAGCACGCCATTCTTGTCGACGACCGGGACCCGAATGAGGTGTTTCTCATTCAGGAGTGCAATGACATCGGCTGAAGCGGCAAACTCCAGGACAGAAATCGGGGTCTTTGTCATGACCTCTTCCGCCGTAATCTCCTCCAGTTCTTTCCCGTTCAAAATGGTTTCGAGAAGATCAAATTCACTGACGATCCCGATGAGTTTTTTTCCTTTATCAACAATCGGAACACTGCCAAACCCACCCATCGTGATGGCAGTCGCCAGCTTGTCTCCTGTCGCACTTCCTGAATAATAGTAGACGTCTGCCTGCATAAAGTGGGCGGCCAGCATCTTCGCAAAATCTTCTCCGCCCACCATGTAATCGATCTGTCTCATCCATCTGTCTCCCGGAATACAGACGCTTATTCTAACAGGTGGTCTTTGCAATGGGAAGGGAAGTCCTGATTCAGGAGGTGTGCCTAGAAGTTTTTGTTGTTTAGAACATGGAGCCTTTGCGGTGTTGTCGGTGATTCTGGTTCAATATAGATCAAGTCCGCATTTTGGAAACCGACCGTCGAGGGAAAGCCGGAAAAAGCGCCGAAAATTAGAGAACGGGGAGATGAAGATACAGGTTCAGATCGCCATTCCCCGATGAATTGACCGCTTCCATCCCCGAAGAAAATGTGGATCACGTTTGCACCCATGTCGGTCACAGCAACATCGATATTTCCGCCTATATTAAGATCGCCGGTGGCCATTTTCCCCGGGAGGAAAGTGAGGGGAATCATGCCAGCATCTGTGAACCCCCCGGTGCCATTCCCGAGAAAGACGGATAACTGATTCGGCATTGTATGGGCCGCAATCAGATCGCTTATCCCGTCTCCGTTAAAATCGTCAGAGATCAAGGACGCTATGGGTGCGGGAAATGGAATTATTATGCGTGGTCCTGAAAAATCACCGGTCTGGTCACCTCTGAGAATAATGAGATCAGAATCATCTTCTCGGACGATCGCTATTTCTTTCAGTCCATCGCCGTTAAAGTCTCCTGCGAATAACTGTTTCAGTGCTCCTCCGACCCCGAGGTTAACGGTTTGTGCATGGACAAAGGAAACAGAGTCATGGGGTTCCGGGTTTCGATCTTGAAGAAAGATGATGATGCTCCCTTCAAGGGTTCCTATAGCAAGATCTGAAACAGGGGTAAAGAGATTGGCTTGAGGAGGATTATGGAACCGTCCGCTGGCCAATAATTGAGGTGTTTCTGTTGTACTAATCGGGAGCTTTTTAACGATACTGGGCACATATAAGCAGGGAAATTTGAGTTCGGTTTTATTCCCGGAGATAAAGACGATTTCATTACCCGCTGGATTCTGACTCAAACCAGCAACGTCAGCAAGAAAAGGATCAGGGTCAAGATCATTAACAAAATCACCAACAACCAGAGAAACGGGCTTTGAGACGAGCACAGTCTTCCCGCAAAAAGTTAGCACCCCACTAGGATCAAATGGGTCAACAATATTGATTGTAACTGTTCCGGCATCAAAATTTCTGGAGACCATATCAATATTAGCGTCATCATTAAAGTCAATCGTTTGACTCGGGGATACGGCTAAGCCTCCGACAATGATTTCGTCCTCATCAAGAGGCAATGTTTGCCCCCGGCTTTCTACAAATTGTGTTAGTTGAATTATGGCATCTTCAAATGCGCCCGGGTTTTCGACGCTGGTAGCCTTAATAATAGACGTTTCATTAGTGAAGTTGAAATCAGGAGGGGCAATATATTTCACTTTGTTATTGTCTGCAGGGTCGGGCTGAATGGAGCCTCTTCCCATATCACGTTTCCAGGTCACCCCTGGATTCAGAGTTCCCGAGACTTCAGCTTTAAATGTAACTTCTCCTCCAATTGGAAGTAGGAAAAACCCGGATTGGCCGGTCGGTCCCCCTCCCTTCGGCATTATCGTGACAATCACGGGATCACTCGATCCTTTTGATCCGCACCCGGGGAAAAACACCCCCCCGAACAAAAAAAAGAGGATGGCAAGCGAGTATCTTTTCTGCGTCGGTCTTTTCAATCGTTCTTCTCAGTTGTTCATAAAAAGCCGAACCCATCGGATAAAATCAGAAAGACTCTATTATATTCTGCTTTAACCCCGGCATCAAGTTCAGCACAGGTTTTCAGCTTATCATAAAAAGTGTTATATTCTTGGAATGATTGATTTAGAGCCATTTCATAAGATTGCCGTTCTGGCGGCGAAGCGGGGTGGAAGGATTCTGAAGGAGGGGCTTCGGCAGGAGATTACGGTTTCCTACAAAGGCGCACTCGACATTGTGACCAATATCGACACCCGATCCGAAAAGGCCATCGTGGCACTCATCAGTAGGCATTTTCCAGACCACCGGATCATGGCAGAGGAGGGGTCCGGACGAAAAGGCCGGTCTCCGTATCAATGGATCATTGATCCTTTAGACGGCACGACCAATTTCTCCCACCGCTTTCCCTTTTTTTGTGTTTCAATCGCCCTGGAGGTGAAGGGCCGCGTCCGCCTGGGCGTCATTTATGATCCCGTCCGTCGGGAACTCTTTACTGCAGAGAAGGGAAAAGGGGCCTTTTTGAATGGAAGCCCCATTCAAACCTCTTCAGTTAAAGAGCTCTATAAGAGTCTTCTGGTCACCGGATTTTCCTATGATATTCAGACGGACCCTAAGAATACATTCGATCATTTTATTAATTTTACCCTTAATGCCCAAGCTGTCAGGAGAACCGGATCGGCCGCCCTGGACCTCTGCTATGTCGCCGCCGGACGTTTTGACGGGTTCTGGGAGACGAAACTTCGCCCCTGGGATACTGCGGCAGGATCGCTTATCCTGTGTGAAGCCGGAGGAAGAATCACCGACTTCTCAGGGAAACCTTACTCCATTTACGGCGACGAAATCCTGGGAACCAACCGGAAGATTCACAAGGAGATGGTCCAGATCCTGAACAAAAAGAATACATAATAGGAAGATGAGTCCAGGCCTTGCTCTTTTAGGAACCCACCATGAATGGGGTTGGCATAAAGGTAATGATGAAGAGGACGAGGGAACCCCATCCGACCAGTTGATGTTTAAAATCGAGGGGGGCAGCTTCATCCATTGTGGGAGGGTGGCGCACACCGAGTACGGCAGTCAGAACGGCCCAGACCAGCCAACCTGTCCAACCTGTCGTCCCAAGGATGACAAGCACGAAGACCATCCCAATAGAAACAAAGCGTTGTTTTTGTCCAAGCAGGGCATAGGCAATATGACCCCCGTCCAATTGACCGATCGGGAGAAGGTTCAGCGAGGTCACAAAAAATCCGATCCATCCGGCAAAGGCGACAGAGTTCAGGGCAATATCAAATCCGGCCGGAGGGTTTTTACCGAGGATGGACGCGATGGCCGTGAAAATAAGTGGATCTCCCAGACGGAAAAGGGATCGTCCCGCCTCCATCTCTACAATCTTGGAAGATTGAAGCCCGATAACCACCGCAAGAACCGACACGACAAACCCCGCAATCGGACCGGCCGCACCGATATCTAACAGGGCGGTTTTCTTCACGATGGGAGATTTCATCCGGATGAAGGCCCCAAAGGTTCCGATGCCGAATATAAAGTTACCGGGCCAGGGGCCGGGAATAAAATAGGGCGGCGTCGTCTTCACCCCGTAGATTTTTGATGTGATGTAATGGCCCATTTCATGGACAAAAAGGATAGACATCAGCGCGAGTGAAAAGGGAACCCCTTTAAACAGGTCCACCGGATTTTGAAGAGGGAGCCCACCCTCCATGCGAGAGCCCGCAACCAGCGTCGTGAAAACGGTCAGGAAAAACAGGATGGCCGGAATGATGAAATCGACCTTGTCGTCTTCTATACTTTTCTGCGCACTCCCCTCAATGTTTGCAAGAGAAACGCTCTCCTCATAGGCTTTAGAGAAGCCGTTTCCCGTCGGATCAGGACCGAGCACCCTCCCTTCTTCTTCGTATCGCTCCGGAGTCAGGGGTACTTCGGGGATTGTCTCTTCTCCCTCAGGATTCATCGTCTAGAACCCTCCCCCTGCTTCCTTTAAATCTGTAATATTCTCCATCGGCAGGGTCATCAAGTTACTCTCGGTTTGAAGGTGAATCTCATCCTCACCGGCCCCGACAAGCTTCCCTTTGTAAACAATCCCATTGTAGACCACCGTTACGTTCCTGCCTTGAAGTGAATGTAAATAATCCAAGGGAGCTTTCCCCTCCGTTTTTTTGAACGCAACGCGACTGTGGAATTTTCACACACACGAACACGCTCCCATAAACAAGTATAGTCGCCTTTTTATCCTGTAGCAAGATGAATGCGGGAAATGGGCCGGGTGAAAGGGGATTAATCTAAGCGAGAGCGATGTTTCAAGATGCTTTCCCGGATGCGTTAGAAAGCGCTTCTTCATTAATTCTCCTGGCCGAACGGTCTGCATCATAAACAGCCCAGACCCGAAAGGATGCAAACACAATAACACGAGCAACCAGACCGTAGGAAAAGGGAACCCTCCCGCGAAGGATATCCCACCAGTTTTCAGGAAGAAGGATAGGTTCCATGATAGAGTTTGCAACAAAGAGCACAGCCCCTTTTTTCCATTCTCCGTTATAGAATTGTCCCAGGCCAGGCAAAAATCCGGAAAGGATGAAGGCCAACTCGTTATATTTAGGTTTTTTGGAATCTAAATCGAATTTCATCAGGTTTGGACGGGCGCATACGATAATTGAAAAGAAGCTGTGATCATATAAGAAACCCCTCCCTTTGTCAAAATTATCCATTATGACTATGAGGCCAGAAGGAGTGGATCTAAGCAGACCACTGTCTTGACACCCCTATGTCAAAATGCTAGAGTCCCGCTTAAATGGAGACCGACCTTTAAACAATCCTAAAGAATAAGGAGAAAGAATGCGCATTCACTTCTATCTTTCCTTTGTCGTACTCGCCTTTCTCGTCCTACCCGGAAATGTCTTCGCAGGCTCTTCGATGCATGTCAAAATCGCGAAAGAACATTGTAACGCAATGATTGCATCCGGGGAAGACGCCCTTGATCATGGGCAGCAGGGACATGCAGGCGCAGGCGTGAAACACCTGAAGAAGATGATCCACGAGGCCGAGGAATGTGTAAATCATGGACAGGGGGGAATCAATGCCTCCGATGCCAGCAAGGCAACCAAGATGCATGGCCCTGAAGCGATGGAACATGTAAAAGAAGCCATCGCGCATGCCCGCACAGCGCTGAAACACGGAATGAAAGACCACGTCGATATCATGATCGATCACACAAAAGATGCGTTGGCTCATGCCTTTGAAGGGAACAAGCACGCCGCGGAAATGAACTAGGGAAGGGTCCAGCTCACCCGTCTTTCACTCCATGGCTGCGTTGCTGTGGTGCTCGGATCCTCACGTATCAGGAGTCTGCCGGAGAAATAGGATCGTCGCGAGGTGAATGGAAAATAGAGACCAGTTTCCTTGATTATTTGAGGCGAATAGCCCCGCTATTTAACGAAAATGATCTGGGGAATGGGCCTATTTGCCATCATCGCAGTAGATTCTTTATTTCTCCGGCAGGCTCCTAAACCCTACGCTCCGGGTCCTGTGCGTCACGCGCCTTGCCCTGAAGTAAAATCCAGGCAATCTGAACCCTTCCCCCCTGAGCCATTACTTGAAGATCCCTCTCCATTAAGTCTATTTAAGCTTGGGAAAGTGCTTCGTCCTCCAGGGAGAGGGTTTCCCATTCCGTTGTCTTTTCCTTGATTTCACCTTTCAGTCGGTTGTGCCTTGACATGATTTCGTGGAAGCGTTTTTTGTCCTGATAAATCTCTGCATCTGACAGGAGGGTGACACATTCTTCATATTCTTTGGTTTTGATGCCGAGTGTCTCTTCAAGTCTCTCGATCTTTTTCTGTAAGGTCTTGCGTGTCTTGTAGGATCGGTTACGCTGTTCAGCCTCCTGCCGTCGCCGGTCTTTCCCTTCCTGACGATCCCCACTCTCTTTTATCTCTTTTGATCCATTTATTCGATTCGGCCTATTTTCAACAGTAATATCGAACTCCGATGTTGTCGTCTTTTCCTTTTTAAAAAGATAATAATTGTAGTCTCCAGGATAGAAGGTCACCTGTCCCTGATCCACCTCGATAATACTGTCGGCCACCTGACGGATAAGATGACGGTCATGGGTAATGAAACAGAGCGTACCGGTATATCCAACCAATGCCTTTTCGAGGACATCTCTTGAGGGAATATCGAGATGGTTTGTCGGTTCATCGAGCAGGATGAAGTTTGACGGGCGGATCAGCATCTTCGCCAGAGCAAGCCGGCTCTTCTCCCCCCCACTCAAAATGGAAACCTTTTTGAAGACATCGTCTCCCGTGAAGAGGAAAGCTCCGAGGATGCCACGGAGAAAAGAGGGTGCCCCTTCCGGTGCTGCGGATTGAATCTCCTCTAGGATAGTCCGGACCGGATTGAGGGTCTCAAGTTGATGCTGGCTATAGTAAGAGTCGGTGATTCTTTCACCCAGGAAGCGCTTCCCCTGATCGATAGGAAGAATCCCGGCCAGGATCTTAATCAGAGTCGATTTTCCTGCACCGTTCGGTCCGACCAGGGCGGTCTTACTCCCGCGCCGCAATACGAGATTGAGATCTTTATAGATGCGCGTGGCCCCATACGATTGACCAACATCCTCCAGAGTGATCACCGCTTCCCCGCCACGCTCCGGCTGGGGGAAATTAAATCGGACCTGCTTCGTCACCAGAACCGGTTCAAGCCGCTCCATCTTATCCAATTGTTTCAGGCGGCTCTGAGCCTGGCGGGCCTTTGTTGCCTTGTATCGAAAACGGTCCACAAACTTTTGCGTCTGCGCGATCTTCTTCTGTTGATTCTTATAGGTCGCTTCCTGAATCGCCAGAGATTCCGCCTTGGCCTCCAGGTAACGGTCGTAATTCCCTGTGTATGTCAGTAGTTTTCCCTGCGCGATTTCAATGACTCGATTGGTTAAACCGTTAATGAAAGACCGGTCGTGAGAGATCAATAAGATCGAACCAGGGTAGTTTCGGAGGAAACCTTCGAGCCAGATCACGGACGCGAGATCAAGGTGGTTGGTCGGTTCATCCAGGAGAAGAATATCAGGCTGTGAGAGAAGGATCTTTGCGAGAGCGACCCGCATCAATTGCCCGCCGCTGAGTCGGTCGGTTTTCTCTCCAAACCGCGCTTCCTGAAAGCCTAAACCCGAGAGGACCTGCTTTGCCCGAGGTTCAAGCTGGTAACCCCCCTTTGCTTCAAAATGAGACTGAAGTTCAGCATAACGGAAACCGAGAAATCCCTTTTTATTTAGATCGCTCTCCTCATGGATCTCTCGATCAAGCGCTTTCATCTCGGCTTCAATCACATGAAGGACCTCACAGCCGGAGAGGACCTCTTCAATGATACTGCGGCCTCTCAATTGAATCACCTCCTGACGAAGGTATCCGACCACGGTTTCTTTTGAGATTACGATTTCCCCTTCGTCGGGCGATATATGGCCGCCGATCATCTCGAGAAGGGTCGTCTTGCCTGTGCCGTTCGTCCCGATTAGCGCAATCCGATCCCCTTCTGAAATCTGGAGCGTCGCCCCTGAGAACAACGCCCGGGTTCCAAATCGTTTTGCAATATTAAGTAGAGAAATCATGGTTTAAGAGATGCGTTGAATTTAGATGCCAGGAGCGGATCCCACATTGCGCCGGTTGCCGACATCACCCCGTCGACACCCAGAGCCAGATAGTCTCGGATATGTTCCGGCGTCATCACTCCGCCGACGCCGACTATTTCAAAGTCGTATTGTTTTTTCCGTTTCAATGCGACGATCCTAGCCGCCTGCGCCATGGCGCATTGACGAATCGCCGCACCGCAGACCCCGGCACGAAGACGGCCCTTCCCCGGAAGGGCCTGTCCTCCATTCGGGCCGACCACCTCAAAGGAAAGCGTATTCACACCCGCAATGGCCTCGACAAAAGGGGCATTTGCCGAGACGACCTCTTCCAGACGCTTGGGGTCGGGAATATACCCGATCTTGATCATCAGCGGGATGTCACCGATCGCACGTTTTACTGCCCTGGAAACGGCAGATGAATGATTCGGATCGGTATAGAGACTGCCTTCCCCGGTGACCACATTCGGACAGGAAAGGTTGATCTCAATAATCGGGGCACCCGCCTCAACCGCAAGGGTCGCCCCTTTGACATAGTCGGCTTCAAGCCCTTTTTCTCCCGGCGTGCCAACCACGCTGACAATCAAAAGCTGTCCGGCACTTAAACCATCTTTCGCCTTTTGAATGTCGGCCTGCCAAACCTCTGGCGCACGGGAGGGCATCCCGAAGGAATTGGTAATACTGATCCGGCTCCCCTCCGAAGGCGCTTCCATGGTCGCAATGAGTTGCTTCGAGAAGTCCTCTTCCCGGATTTGGCCCTCTATTCCAAGAAACATGCAGTTGGGGTTCGGATGGCTCGGAGTCTCACAGGTCCGCACCGTCTTGTAAACAAGAAGGTCGAAACCCAAAGCCGCATAGGCGAGGATCCAGCGCGCGTTTAGAAGAGGACCCGCCGGTATCCCGAGACGGGAATTGACTTCAAATCCAAGAAAGCGCTCCTTCCGGGTGATCTGGCGCGCCGGAACCTTTTCTTTGACAAAAGGCCCCTCCCGGTAGTTGTCCTCATAGGAACGATCAACATCATATGTGGGCGTCGGTTTCATTGCGTGCTTAGCGTCCTCTCATAAAAAATAAGCCCAGACAACGATCCGCCTGGGCTGCATGTTGATTCCCGGATTAGAGTCTATATCGTAACCCCACCCTTTTTTTCGTATATCATTTTGCCGCCTTAAGTGTTCGTAACAAGCGAACAAATGAGAGCGTTGAGGTGGAGGGGGCAACGCAAGCCCCCTCCAATAAAACTAAACTTTCTCGATGACCAGGCGGAAGTGCCCATCCGGGATCTCAGCCAACTCAAGGACCTTGTGTCCTTCGGCCTGAACGCTCCGGGGAACATTGCGTTCCGGTTCTCCTTCATCGATCACCACTTCAAGCACCTGGCCCGCTTCCATCTCTTCTAATTGCAGCTTTGTCTTTACAAAATTCATCGGGCAAAGCACTCCCGAAAGATCCAGGCGAACATCAACCTCTTTTCCCGCTTCCATAGCATCTCCATTCTTTTCTACTTCAGAGTTACGTCTTCGCTGGCTCTTTCTTGCGCAACTTCATGCTGGCATCCATTCGATCGTAAGCCGCCTGGCACTCTGCGATCAAGGCCGCGGCCCTTTCGATATGGGTCGAAACCGATGTTGACGCCATATCAAAATCAGTCCAGACCCCAAGGTCTGCGGTGAAGTACTCGAAGCCTTCGGAAAGAATGCCCTGTTCCACCAGCTTGTGCTGGAACTCCTTTAGGATTTCATCCTCATGGGGCGAATCAATACCATAGGTATACAGGAGCGCTCTGCACTCGAAGAGGATGGCCTCCCGCATTAGCTTGACCGCTTCGGAATACTCACTGTTTTTCACGGCCAGGGCGGCCTTCTCGATGGTTTCTCTCCCCATTCTCAAGGCGTATTCAATCATATCGATGACGGTCCCGGAACATTCACCCGGACCGAGATCATCGAGTGTAAAGGCCTTTTCTTCCTTCCAATCCAGATAGGCATCGGGGGCGGCCTCCTGGGTCGGAAGGCTTGTAAAGCGTTCGAGTTGCTCGCAAAACTGTTTCCGGCCAAACCGCTCGACAAAGTCGTTGAAATTCTCTTTTTCCTGATGTTTCTCACGATAAATCCGGACCATCTCCAAGACCATCGAAGGTATATTCTTTGCCGGTATCTTTAAGTTTGAGCTTCCGATGACCGACGCCTCCGCGTCCACTTTCCCCCCAAGGTGAAGCTGGTAATGCGGGACGAGTGTTCCATTGACCTTTTTTGCGACGCCGTGAAACCCGATCCCGGCGATATGGTGATGGCCGCAGGAATTGGGGCAGCCGGAGATACGAACCCGAAGGCCCTCAAGGTCTTCATACTCCGGCAGATCTTTTGAGAAAGATTCCACAAGGGCGCCGCCCAGTCCCATCGAGGAGGTCAGGGCCAATTGACAGGTCTCGGCCCCCGGACAGGCGATGACATCCACCACGCGTTCCGCACCGGCCTCCGCCAGGCCGATCTCACAAAGCGCACCATAGAGATCGGGAAGGTCTTTCCGATGGATGCTATGGAGAAGCATGTTCTGCTGATGTGTGGTTCGAAGACCATCAGGGGAATAGCGGTCAACCACATCGGCCAAACCGCGAAACTGAGCAACAGTAATGTCGCCCAGGGTCAGCTTGATCTGGACGGCACACCGCTCTTCCGGGCGCGGCACCACATTCGTCCGCATCCACCGTGCATATTCAGAGTCGGCAGTCTGGGCACCGTTTCCGTTCTGGACCATGGACAGGGGTTGGCTGGGCGTCTTTTGAAGCGGCCGCGGCAGGGCCGGGTACTCCCTTCCCTCTTTCTTTAATGCGGCCAATTCCTCTGAAACTTTTTCTTTAAAAAGGTCCATCCCCCACTTTTCCAGAATAAATTTCATCCGGGCCTTGCTTTTTCTCCGCCGGTCGCCATGCTTGTCAAAAATTCTCAAGATGGCCTCGCAGGTCACAAGCACCTCGTCGATGGGAAGAAATTCCGTATAAAGCATCGCCAGCTTGGGGTGCGACCCCAAGCCTCCCCCGACCAAAACCTTAAAACCGTAAACCGTTTCTCCAGCAACCTCCCGGCTCTCGGCGATAAACCCGATATCGTGAATAGCGGCCAGGCCGCATTCACTCTGGCAACCGGAAAAGGAGATCTTAAATTTTCGAGGCATGTCCTGGGTGATCGGATTCCGAAGAAGATGGTAGGCCACCTTTTCGCCGTAGGGGGTGACATCAAACAGTTCTGTGGGGCAGGTCCCGGCATGTTGACAAGCGGTGACATTTCGGACCGTGTTGCCGCAAGCCTCACGGGTCGTCAGTCCCGCCTCGGCCAATTGGGTCATGATGGTCGTGACATGGTCGAGATCGACATAATGAAACTGGATATCCTGGCGGGTGGTGACATGACCAATGCCCTTTGTATATTTCTCAGAGATGTCGGCCAGGCAACGGAGTTTTTGGGCATTCAGAAGTCCGGAAGGAATCTTAACGCGAACCATCTGCAACCCTGCCTGCCGTTGACCATAGATGCCGTATTGAAGTCGGAAACGCTTGAATTTCTCTTCCGGGATCTCCTTATTTTTGAAGCGGGCCACCTGGACACCGAAGTTCTCGATTTCCTTAGTGACCTCCTCCGTCACAACAACTTGCGTTTGTTCCATCAGATCTATACCCTCAGTATTATCTCTAAATAGCCTCTAATTAAGTACGAGGATACACCATCCTAAGAGATGGAATCAAGGATTTCCCGCTTCCCCCAAGAGCAATCTGTACCCTCTGATTGACCCTGGACGTACCGGCTTGTTATGCTGATATTCGGTGGGGGAGTATCACTATGAACTTTTGGTCCGGGATTTCAACGGAACCCGAATCGCTTATTGCTGTGGAAAAACTCGCATCGGATGCAATGCAGGCGATCGGCTTGCCCCCGGACCTGTGTGTCTTTTTTATCTCCTCTCACCATCGCAAAGCAGCCTCTGAAATTGCCAGCCATCTCAAACAGACCTTAAACGCCGGAGTTTTGCTCGGCTGTACCGGCGAAGGAATCATTGGTTCCACTCAAGAGGTCGAACAAGGACCAGCCATTTCACTTTGGACCGCAAACCTGCCCGGTGTCACCCTCCTCCCTTTCCACCTCACCTTTCAAGAAGATACCCAGGGCGTGCAATTGAAGGGATGGCCCGAAGAACGCCCCCCTCGTGAAGACCACCCATTTTTTATTATACTGGCTGAACCCTTCTCAACCCCTGCAGCCGCCCTTCTCTCCTTCCTTCAGGGCAAATTCCCTTTCGCGCCAACACTCGGCGGAATGGCAGGCGGCGCCCGAAATCCCGGGGAGAATCTCCTTTTCCTGAACGACCAGATCATAAAAGAAGGCTGTGTCGGCATTATGGCCCATGGTGCCATCCGGCTGGAAACTGTCGTTTCCCAGGGATGCCGACCCGTCGGAGATCGTTTTCTTGTCACATCTGCTGAACGAAACATTATCCACGAGTTAGGAGGTCGGCCTGCTCTTCAATCCGTCAAGGAAACCTATGGAAATTTGAGTGAACAGGAAAAACGCCTGGCACAAGAAGGCCTTCATGTTGGTGTCGCGGTTGACGAGCAGCTTAGCCACTTTGGGCGAGGCGACTTCATCATCCGCAGCCTGATCGGAATTGATCAGGACAGCGGCAGCCTCAGTTGTGGAGACCTCATCAAGGAGGGGCAAACCGTCCAGTTGCAGGTCCGGGATGGGGAAAGCGCCCGGGAAGATCTCCGCCTGCTGCTGGAGACCCGAAAAAATGAACTGGGCGAGGCAAGGGCCGAAGCCGCACTGCTCTTTTCCTGCAATGGCCGAGGGCAAAGTTTTTTTGGCAGCCCACATCACGATATAGGCGCCATCCGGGAACGCCTCGGAGATATCCCTGTTGCGGGCTTTTTCGCGCAAGGAGAAATCGGCCCGATTGGTCGGAGAAATTTTCTGCACGGATTTACTGCAAGTATTGTCCTTTTCTGTGAAGGAGGCTCTGATTAAGTCTGGGATGCATACGCGTCGCGTTAGCATAAAAATGATTATGTTCAACTCGTATCGAAGAATCCCTCCAGCTTGCTGGAAGGTTCTTCCATTTTTCAGGAGATAAAATGTTTCGATTCAAGGCGCAAATCGCAGAGGATGGTTCTCGCGAAGCCATAGCCCGCTATTGTTAAGATTTACAACGCAGAAGCGGGGCATTTTTGCCCTGAAAAATTATTTCATGACTTATTCAGAGCCTCCTAAAACAACCACCCCTCAGATATGAGCTTGATAGAATGTCGCGCATAAAACCGCGGAAGCTACTGATCCTCGGATATGGGGCCCTTGGCTCTGCTTTCTTCCGCCTCTACAACACCCGCTATGAGATCCAGGGCGTCAAGCGCACTCCCCTCTCGAACGATCCCTGCCCGCTTGTCCTGACGCCGATCCAAAGCAAAGCGCTCCGTCCCCTTGTGAAATGGGCCGATGTGATTATTTTTTGTCCGTCTTCCGGGAGGGGAAACCTCGCGTGTTATCGGGAAACCTACCTCGAAAACATGGTCTTTCTCCTTGAGCAGATGGGCCGACAGGACGCTCCTCTTCCTTCCCTTATCCTTATTGGCTCTACGGGCGTTTACCCACGATTTCAGGACAAGACCTGGAGAGAAAATGATCCAATTCCTATGGAAACAGACCGGCAGGAGATCCTTCTCCGCACAGAACGGACCCTTATCGCCAGTGCAGTCCCCTACACAATTTTACGTTCCGGCGGGCTGTACAGCAACACACGGGGATACTTCTATCGATACATTCGGGAGGGAAAGATTCGTACATCAGAGATGTCGGATCAATGGGTCTTGTCCGTGCATCAGAATGATCTCTGCGGCGTTATCCACCGGGTAATCGCGCGAGGACCTGAGGGAGAGATCTATAATGTGGTGGACGATACAAATATCAGAAGACGAGAACTCGCCCAGTGGATCTCTCAGGAAAAGGGGGTTTCGATTGTGCCTGATGGCCCCGCACCTCCAACACCGGACCGGCGTGCCTCTAATCAAAAATTGAAGAAGGTCTTGGGAGTCACCTTTCAGTATGGATCGATCATCCAGTTTTTAAAGGATCATTTTATTAAAAACAACCGGGTCCCTTAACTTCCTTTTCAACCGTGTCAGGTGAGAGCAGACTCACCGCAAACGTGCCGGGGTCCGCCTTGTGTCGATCGAGAAAACCCTGAAGCTCCTTCAAAAGATCTTCGCGGGAGGAGAGTCCGTATCCATGTATGGCCAAGGGGCCGATGAGCTTCAGATAATACTGATTCCGTGCATCATGTTGGGTAGAGCAGGCACTCGGTTCCTGCGCCATTGCCAACCACTCCCCACAGACCTGGGCGAACTCGGCAACCAGCGGTTCGTCCGCAAGTGTCTTTGGGATCTTCGGAAACCGTGCCATCAATTCTGAGACAGTCATGCGCGTCCTCCTTCTCAATGCTCAGGGTAACAAAGTTCGTATATCTTTCGCAACATGCTATGATGCGGGACAGAAAGGGAAAAAAGGGCTTTGGAGGTCCAAGGCTTGTTTTATAATTTATTGACAACATTGGAGGTCAACATGAATAAAAATGAAGTTGTCGCACGTCAATTGAAAGGGGCTTTGGACTTTCCTTTGACGCCGGTTGCGCTGTCCTTTTGTGAAGACCTTCCTGAAGATATCCCGGAATTTGAAGGATCCGTTCCGGCCGGTTGCTCCTTCTGGGAGGAAGCAGCAAGGGGAATTTTTGTGACTTCAACCAAAGATCACAAACTATGTGCCATTGGCATACATACCCATAACCTGGTTCAACCCTCTGAATCATATCAGGGAGAGCTTCGGGAAGTACTACAGGCAATGAGCGGCTTGGATTACGTCCGAGAAGAGGAAATCGCCCAAATTCCGGTTTTGGATCGTGAAGTGAAGCACCTTGTCTACGGGCCTCTCGCCGAGCTTCCGATGGGTCCCGATATCGTGTTGCTTTTTGCTCAAGCGCAACAGGGGCTGATCATCAGCGAAGCCGTTCAACGGGTCGATAAAAACAGCGCGCCTGCAATGGGACGTCCTGCATGTGCCGTCATTCCCCAAGTGATGAATAATGGTAAAGCAGCCGTGAGTCTGGGTTGCTGCGGAGCCAGAACGTATTTGGATGCGCTCTCAGATGATGTGGCGTTATGGGCGCTTCCTGGCGGGAAGATTGAACAGTACTGTGAACAGATTGTTATTCTGGCCAAAGCAAACAAGACGCTCACCCTCTTTCACCAGAAGAGAAAAAGAGATGTTGCCTTGGGTGAGAGGCCAAGCGTTCAGGAATCTCTAGCGCGGGTCTTTAAGTGAAGTCCTGGGGAGAGGATTTTGATTGAACTTTCTTAATAAAACGGCTCAGCTCCGCTTCTAACTCGGGTATCTGCGCATAATTGTTTTGGATGGCGCCCATGATATTTTCCAAACGGGCCAGCCGCTGCAGCTCCTTGTCGGAGTCAATGAGTTGATCAAGCGTTTCGTAGGCTTCCCTGTGGTGGGGCTCCAAAAAGGGCCTTGCCTTGAGGAGGGATTTGATCTGGGTCGCGGGTTTTAGCTCAGCGCTTGAAACGAGAATAAATGTTGCGTCACTGAAGATGACCACCTCGGCCTTTTCTTTTTCCAGAAGAACAATCTCTTCTATTTTTTTCCCAACAGCGGCGTGCCAACCTTTTAAGCTCCCCGGAAATGACTTCGCGAAAGAGACTTTCCGTGCATTCATTCTCCACTTCTTTTCCACGGTAGGAGTTTTTTTTGCGGGAGACATGTAGAACCATTCCCTTCTTCTGCTTAAAAAATGAGAGAATAACTGAAAGATGCTTTTCCTGATAAGGACCATTATTGGGTTCACATTGTCAACATTAAATTTTGATTAAACCCACCCGTTCGGGTATTTTGAAGAACATGAAGCAGGCTGACCCGAATAAAACCAACGCCCCCCTGGAATCAGATCGGTCCAATCTTTTTCTCAACGGCAAGCGTTTTTTTCACCGCAGAGATTATCCCTCAGCCTTACGCTGTTTTGAGGCCGACCTCAAAGGCTTGGAACAAAGCAGTCCCCTGGACTACCGTATAGATCTCCTAATCAACCTCGGGAATATTTATGCACAACTTGGCATGCCAGACCGTTCTCAGGAATACTATCAGGAGGTCTTGTCGCTGCAACAGGAGAAGAGCGATCCGCATGCCATCGGACTCACCCTTGTGAATCTTGGAAATCTTGCACGGGAAGGCGGGGACAGAACGCGTGCAGAGGCCTACTACCTTGAGGCTGCAGATCATCTAAAAAAAGCGAAGGATACGCATTCTCTGGCAATCCTCTATAGTAATTTTGGTCTGCTCGCTCAAGATAGAGGCGCTCTCGACGAAGGCATTACCTATTTAAAAAAAGCAATTGATCTTCATAAGAAAACCGGATTTGAAGAAGGACTCGCCACAAGCTGGGCGCAACTCGGCCGTCTTTTCACGAAAAACGGGAATGACCGTGATGCCGAAACCTGTTTGAACTACTCGGCAACCCATTTTAGAAGCCTGGGAGATCCCTATGGAGAATCTGAAGCACTACGCGGTCTTGCGCAGATCTATGAACTCCGCCAAGAACCGGAACTTGTGCTTCGCTGCCGGAACCGGATTCAGGAGATCCATAGAAGATTCGACCTGCCTTCTCCCGAATCCGACCCGCCTTGAAAGTGAATAATTTCGTTGCCCTTAAAAGTGTCGATGGGGGGCAAAGGGCCGAAATCCATAGGGGTGGGGATAATAATAGGGTGGGTAAGGCCCGTAGGGGTAAAGGTAAGGATAACCATAGGGAATGCCCGCATATCGCTCACCAGGCAAGGGCCGTTTCCTCCAGAGGTGTATATAGGAGGCGACGAGATAGGGATACGCGTAAATCATCTCCCCGACAGGAAGCCTCCGTTCCTCCGTGATTTCGCCGAAGACGGTGACCTCCCGTCCTTCCCTGTAGATGGCCGGATCGAGAAATGCGTCAATACGGATAACCAGAAAACGGCCTCCGCTCTCGTCCGTCCGTAGGGGCCGGTCTCTGTGATCGAGGGGCTTTTGAAGGACTTCCAGGACGGTCCCTCCTTCGTTGACCGTCGTCTTGAAGATCGTCCCTCCCCAAAGGACAGTTTTTCCGATCGAAAAACCAGGGTTGCGGATGACCTCCCGAAACGTCACGCCGGGTGTAATCTGCACCTTGAGATCCTCCGGAATGGCACGCGTTCCGTAGGCACAACCGACCACTGCCCAAACCGACATTAGGGCAAGACAGCCCCAACTCCGCCACATTTTAGGAACCATTTCGATTCCTCCCTCTCCCTATCATTAAAGGTACATCCTCTGCGATTTATCTGTCAAGGGAGAAGCCAACACGGGTCCCCCCCTCTTTTTGGGGGATTGATCTTTCTCAAGCGAACTGATAGGTTTAACATTGCTTTTTTGAGAGAAAAGCAAAAACAACGAACAGAACCACTTCTTCATGGAGACCCCCCAAGTAACTTTGGGGGGTCTTTCTGTCTATACTATCCCGAATCGTTTTGAAATTTGTGTTCTATTCCATGCCCCGACCCTTCTGGCCTAGGATGAACCTTCCTGCCTCTCTTTTTCTTACCATTCCCGCTAGGGAGCAAGACTCTTAACCAGACAAATTCAAATGAAATGCAAACCTAACTTATGAAATGGTACCCCTTTTAGGGGGGGCAGGTCAGCTCGGAGCTTCCTGCTGCGGAGTGTAGATTAAGATGACGGAACTCGGATTGAGGGAATCGGAAAAGGATGGTGGTTAAACGAAAGTGCTGATTAAGATGATTTCTGAAAAATACAGCACATTTTTTCTGAGATGAAAAAAACCGGGAGAGGCACTCCCTCTCCCGGTTACGTAAGTTTTAAACTGAGCTCAACTACTCAACTAGTAGAGGCGAAGCAATGCGTCACCCCATCAGCCTGCAATACCGCATCCGAAGGGATAACCTCACCTGGTGCGAAAATATCGCAATCGAGCTCATCAGCAGCATCGGGAGCATCGGGAGCATCAGGAGCATCAGGAGCATCAGGAGCATCATCTGCATTCCGCTGCGCGTCTGTCTCGCCCGGCCTATTTGCTCTTCGCTCAGCCCAGACGCTGTCTACGCTAAAGGAAGGAAGTGAAATTGAGAGAAAGGAAAAAACAACAGCTGACAGAACCAGGGCATTCAAAAACTTCTTCATTACAGTCTCCATTACAGAAAGGTTAATAGTTGAGTGAGAGGGTTCTGGCTTCTCCCCATTCCCCACCTCGACCTATGACGCTGTCGAGGCCCCTCTCGTAGGGGAAGGTGGTCGGTAACACGCAAAACCATAAAGCACATTCCGTGCCATGTCTGTAACTCATTGATTTAACACAAATATGATCCTTTAAAATTTTTCTACAGACAGCTTTTCATCACCCTCTTGGGTCGCCCCATGGGAAAACCTGACGAATTTCTTATTAAAAACTTCATTATTACAAGCTGTTATCAAGTTTGACTGTTATTGGGCGGCTAAAGTTTCCATGAATCTTGAAAGTACTCCCTTTTTCTTCCCTAACTGCGATAAGTGGGACTCCCCTCTCAAGCACGGCCGACCTTAGTCTTTTGCGAAGACACCGTCCATAGCCCTTGAGCCTGAACACAGAATAACAGCCTAAAATGAGAACCATGTGAGAAGTTCATTAAAATTAGATTAGAAAATCTCTAAACCGCCTCCACCCGCCTTTTGCCTAGATGAATCTGTCAATGGATCTCGGTCGCCCGGTAATACCACATACCCAAACAGGATGTTTAAAAATGCATACCTATACATTCGAAAATATTTAATCGGGAATAGCAGGATTTTTAAAATCAAGTACTTATAGATTCTCATCTATGCGGAAATGGCGGCTTGACGCTTACCGCTCCAATCCACTATGCTATGCTATAGTGTTGATGTTAGGGTCTTACAGGAGTGATGTACCAGGTGACCAGTGGAGTTATACCCGACTGGGCTAATACTAAGGTAGTATCATTAACCCGTAAGAGTACGGAGGGTACGAAAGGATGTCTTCTTTGAAAAAAATACTTTTTGTTGTTCCCTTGTTTGTCGTTGCAATTGCCGGGGTAAATTTTTTGGGAATAGATGGAATTGGTCTCAACCTCTGGGGGGTCAATGGAAAGAGAGGCGATTCCGAAAGGGATGCCCCAAGGTATAAAGAAGTCCAGATTGAACGGGGAACTTTTGAAGAGGTGGTTACGGCCGATGGGACCGTGATACCGATCAACCGGATCGAGTTAAAATCAAAGGCTGGCGGCCGGATCATAAAACTGCCCGTGGAGGTCGGCGATTTTGTCCGTAAGGGAGATCTCATCGCGAAGCTCGATCAGCGCGATGAGAAATCAGCGGTCGCACAGGCACAGGCAGACCTCGATATCGCCAGGGCGGAACTGAAGCAGGCGAAACGCATGTTCGCCCGTCGGAACACCCTCTATGAGAAAAAAGTCATTTCAGAAGAAGAACGGGACGAGACTGGACTGAAGTTGGCAGTGTCTAAGGGGAAGGTCATTCGGGCCTCGACCGCCTTCGATGCCGCAAAGGAAACACTGGCCGAATCGACTGTTCGTGCCCCCATTGCGGGGATTATCCTGCAAAAATATGTGGAAGAAGGACAGATTATTGCCTCCGGTGTCAGCGGTGCGGACGGCGGAAACCCGATTGTCGATATCGCCTCCATGCTTTCTGTCTACATCGAAGCCGGGATTAACGAAATTGACATTGGGAAGATGCAAATAGGACAGTCCGCCACGATCGTCGCGGAAGCCTATCCTCAGATCAATTTTCTGGGGGAAGTTGTTCGTATCGCGCCGGAAGCAGACCCTGATGAGAAGAGCGTGACCCGGTTTAACATCGTCGTAAAGGTGGAAAATGTGGACCGCAAATTAAAATCCGGGATGAATGCCGAAATAGAACTGACTCTTTTCAAGAAAGACAACATTCTCCTCGCCCCGATTACTGCGCTAAAAAAAATCCAGGGCGCAGGGTCGAACAAACGCGAGGTCCGTTTAAAACAGGGCGATTCCTTCATCTCCCACGATGTATCGGTCGGTCTCTCTGATTTTAAGGAGGCTGAAATTCTTTCCGGACTTTCGGAAGGTGATATCCTCGGCATCCCGATCACATCCAGATTAAACGCCGCCAATAAGCGGCTTGAAGAAAGAATCAAAAGGAGTCGGAGCTTTGGTGTGAAAAAGAAGAACTGATCGGAGTCATTTTTTTCGTAGTGTCATAAAATAATTGTATAGGTTTAATACAGATGGTCCTGTTTGAGAATATTTTTTTGGCCTTTCGCACCCTTAAGGCAAACCCCCTTAGATCTATCCTGATCCTTACAGGAATGGCCGTTGGCATTGCAGCGGTCCTCCATGTGGTTGCACTCGGGGAAGTCACCCAGAGGAAAATCAATAAACGCTTGGCGAGCTTGGGCTCCAATGTCTTACAGATTCGTCCGAACTTTTCCAGGAGAAGAGGGGTTCGCACAGAGACAAGTGTCGTTAGCTTGAAGTGGGAAGAAGCAAAAGAGCTTGTCGATCATTCGGAAGTTATCACCGCAACCGTTCCCCTTTATTCGGGATCAAAGGGAGTGCAATTCAGAGATAAAAATTGGAATACACGTGTTGTTGGGACGACACCGGAATACGAATTTGTTAATAATGAGCATCTTGTCGAGGGACGCTTTTTTAATCAGGATGAACTCAATCGGCGATCACGCGTTTGCGTGTTGGGGGCCACCGTCCATGAAAAATTGTTTGGGGACCGGTCTCCTATCGGTGAAACCATCTTTATCACAGGAAAGCGCTATCTGGTCGTCGGCACATTGAAGGCCAAAGGAGAAAGCTGGAGAAGTCCCGACGACCAGGTATTCATCCCCCTGACGACGGCCCAACAGCGCCTGTTTGGCATAAAACATGTCGCGAGCATTCTCGCGCAGATTCGTTCGGCCGACGACTACGATGAGGCCCTTTTTGAGATTGAAACGACCCTTCGGCGGAATCACCGGATCCATCCCGAGGATGGAAATGATTTCAGGGTCAGGCGGCAGGATTTCTTTCTTGCGACGATTAAGGATGCTAATAAGGAACTGGGTCAGTTTATCATGGTGATTGCCCTTGTTTCACTCGTTGTCGGCGGGATCGGGATTGCCAATGTCATGCTGATCTCCGTAACGGAGCGCATTCGCGAAATTGGGATACGGCGTGCGATCGGGGCAAAAAAGATTCACATTCTCACGCAATTTATGACAGAGTCCATCATTCTGGGCCTCCTCGGGGGGGTATTGGGGATTATTGGCGGTATCGCCTTCAACCAATACAGGATCGGAGAGGGGATGATCTTGCCAATGGAATGGATTGCTTATAGCTTTATGATCTGTGCTGGTATCGGCACGATCGCGGGAATCTATCCGGCGCTTCGGGCCGCCAACAGGAATGTCATTGACTCTCTGCGATATGAGTAGAGAGGTCGGTTCAGGAGGCACAAGAAAATAGACACGCTCATTGCGATGCAAGATGTTGTAAAGTCCTATAAGATGGGTTCGGGAGAGGTCCCTGTCTTACGTGATGTGAAGCTGTCCATTAAGACCAATGAATATGTCGCGGTGATGGGGCCGTCAGGCTCCGGAAAATCGACATTGATGAATATTCTCGGATGCCTGGACACCCCTTCCTCGGGGAGATATTATTTTGGAAGCCAGGATGTAAAAGGCCTAAGTGACAACCAATTGTCGGAGATTCGCAACAAACATATCGGCTTTGTATTTCAATCCTTCAATCTCCTCCCCCGTGTAACCGCACTCCAAAATGTCGAGTTGCCCCTGATATACCTCGGTGCTGCCCCCTCGGCAAGGAAGAAGATGGCAAGAGAGGTTCTAGAAAGAGTCGGCCTCGGTGACCGAATGACACACAGACCGAGTGAGTTATCGGGTGGGCAAAAACAACGTGTTGCGATCGCGAGGGCCTTGGTCACAAAACCCTCCCTCATTCTCGCCGACGAACCGACAGGAAATCTTGACAGCAAAACCGGCACTGAAATCATGGGCTTGTTCAACAAACTTCACGAACAAGGAAACACCATTATATTGGTGACACACGAAGAATATATCGCAGAATACGCGAAGAGGATTATTCGACTTCGTGACGGCCTTATTGACCGCGCTGCCCTATCAAAAAAAGGCGCTTGGATACAGTTTCTTTCTAAGATGGAATCAGAAACCTCACCCGAAGAAACTTCTGATTAAGTCTGGATTGAGTTTTTCAGAAGGAAAAATGTTTCGATTCAAGGCGCAAATCGTAGAGAATAGCCTGCTATTTTCAAGATTTGTAACGTAGAAGCGGGACATTTTTACCCTGCAAAAACAATCCATGACTTATTCAGAAGTTTCCTAATACGTTCTCGAATCCCGCTCGCTATGCATGGCCAATATGCTGCCGCCTTAAGAGAGTGATTTCTATTCTCATTTAGACCTTAACGGCATATTGATATCCATTGTCAAAATCAATATTAAGCAATAAAATCAATAGGATAGGGAATTCTCCTATTGATTTTTACTTGACCGCCCTGTATAATTCCTCTCATAGGAGAATCTGCTGGATACGGGTTTCTATACACTCAAAAAAGAGGAGGAGTTTCTCATGGATTCACAAGAGATGATCAAACTTTTAAACAGCGCCATCAGTCTGGAATATGGCGCTGCCATCCAATATTCTCAAAATAGTGTCCTCCTGCAGGGGACCTATCGGGAAGTTCATTCCGGTTTCTTTGGAGACATGAGTAACGACAGCTTTAGCCATGCCCGGAAACTGGGGAAATATGTTGTCGGGTTAGGCGGGATTCCAACCGTGGAACCGGCACCAATCAAACAGACAACTGACCTGACTGAAATGCTGGAATTTGGCCTTGAAATAGAAACAGCCGCCCTCGCGACCTATACCAGGGGCGTCGAAATGGCTGAAGACGATATCCCTTTCCGGGTATTGCTGGAAGACATGTCCCTTGAGGAATACAACCACCAGTTGGAACTCAAGAAAATTTTAGGCAAACTTTCTCTGCAAGTCCCTGATGCAATCAAGGAAGTCCGACTCAAACAGGCCTAAGTTTGCTTTCCTGTTTCAGTCATCTTTTGTAAGTGTTTAAATGCCCTTTCCTCTAGCAGTCTGCGCCCTCCGCAGCGGTGAGGGAAGGGCATTTCTTTTAGGCTGGATTTTCACACCGGACTCTGCTGTTCCTTCGTCGTATCACAATTTCTCTTACGCTAAAGGGACCGTGATTGAAGTTGAGGGAGTGGGACTGGAACAGGGATCTTTATTGGAGTCTCTACGAGAGCGCCTTCTTGATGAGGGAAAGATCTTCAGGCAGAAGGTTTAACTGAAGCGCAGCTTCGTGACCACGAGCCGACATTTTCTTCCAGGTCTTTTGTACAATCGTGACCATCTTATTCTCATCATGCTTCTTTGAGAAGTCAGAGAAGTAGCTTTCCAGAAAAACCAGGCAGATTACATCCTCCAGAAGCTGCATTTCAGGATCATTCTTGAGATGTTTTTTGAGCAGAAGGCCCTGAACACGCAAGACCGTTTCGTCCTCGTATTCCAGTTTATGGAGGATCTCACCCGCCTTTTCCGCGTGAAAGCGGTTCAGGGTTGTACGCCAAAGCTGGTAGCCAAGGCGGTCCATGGGGTAGTTGCTTCGGGGGATTTGCCAACGCGCAATGTGTTGTGATCTTGCAGCCAGCTGGAGCGCTTCGGAAGCATCGGGGGCAAGTTTCTCAAGACAGGCCGTCATGCGTTTTGCGTAGAGTAACTCTTTTGGAAAGGTTTTTCCCTGGAAGGACTCCCGGTTGGGATCTTCACGATTGATGGTATCAAACTGCGCGACGGCCTTGCGAAATCGATTTGAGTCAAGCGTCATCGCTGATCTCGGAACCCAGGCCCTATTTTACACCTTCAAGATGCTTGAAGAATTCCGAGTCGGGGCTGAGAACAATCTTTGACTTACCATCCTTGAATACCTTTTTATAGGCATCCATCGACCGGATGAATTCAAAGAACTTCACATCCTGACCATAGGCCTCCGCGTAAATCCGAAAGGCCTCGGCATCTCCCTTCCCCATCAGCTCCTGCTGGGTCTTATAAGCCTCTGCAAGGAGAATTTCTTTCTCTTTCTCAGCTTCAGAGCGAACCTTCTGAGCCTCTTCAGCCCCTTCAGAGCGATACCGCTTCGCCACTCTTCCCCGTTCAGCCTGCATTCGTGTAAAAACCGCCTTTTCGTTCTGCTCCGGTAGATCAGCCCGCTTGATCCGGACATCCTTAATCTCAATCCCGTACACCAGGGCCTTTTCATTGGCCCGTTGGGTGACTGTTGCCATAATCTCCGAGCGGGTTTGAGAAATAATCTCTGAGAGATCATGCTGACCCAGATCGACCCGCAGTTCTGAATAAATAATGTCATCGAGACGGGAACGCGCCGAGCGCTGTGTCCGGAAGGCCTCATAGAATTTAAGGGGATCGACAATCCGCCACTTGGCAAAGTTGTCGATCACCAAGGTCTTCTTATCCTTGGTCACGACATCCTGCGGATCCGAGTCATAGTCGAGGAGGCGCTT
This sequence comes from Nitrospirota bacterium, assembly GCA_029261165.1. Taxonomy (GTDB): domain Bacteria; phylum Nitrospirota; class Nitrospiria; order SBBL01; family JAADHI01; genus DUAG01. Next base: position 29,424 of record JAJDBV010000056.1, read on the forward strand.
GTCAAATTTGATCACGTCCTGGATAAAAGGGATCTTGAACTTCAAGCCCGGTTCGGTAATGGTTCGGACCGGCTTTCCCAGCTGAACAACGATCGCCGTCTGGACAATATCGACCACAAAGAAAGGGGAGGCTCCGATCATCAGCAGGATAAAGAAGGCAAGAACGGCAATCCCGATAAGGTCTTTCTTTTTCATCGCCTTCCTCCTCCAATTCCTTCCTTACCGAGTGGGAGCAAGGGAAGCATTTTTCCACCCAGGCTGTCGTCGACGATGATCTTCTCTATCTCGGATAGGACCTCTTCCATCGTTTCAATATAAATCCGCTTCCGAATGATCGTCTTCGCCTGACGGTATTCCCTTAGGGTCTGTAAAAAGCGATCTGCCTCTCCTTCAGCCCGTCGAACCCGCGCCTCGGAATAGGCACGTGCCTCATTAATTACCTGCGCGGCCTCCCCTTTGGCTTTTGGAATGATGTCATTCCGATAACCATGGGACTCATTGATCAATTTTTCCTTGTCCTCCCTGGCACTTGCCACATCTTTGAACGCGGCCTCGACCGCTTCGGGCGGATCAACATCCTGCAACTGGACAGCAGTGATCTGGACACCTGCTTCATACTCGTCCAGGATTCGTTGAAGGAGATCGTGGGTCTCTTGCTGGATCTTGGCTTTACCGACCGTCAGTGCATCATCGATCAGGCTCTGGCCGATGATCTGCCGGACGGAGGCCTCGGCCACCTTTTTAATCGTGGCCCCGATATCGGCAACGTTAAAGAGGAAGTTTTGTGCATCCATGATCCTAAACTGCACAATCAATTCGACCGCGACAATGTTCTCGTCGCCGGTTACCATCAATGCTTCCCTCGGGACCGTCTGCGCACCCCCGCGCGTGGTGCGAAAGCCGATCTCAATACGATGGAGTTTCGTAATTTTGGGAAGGAGGACGGTTTCTATAAAAGGAACTTTGAGATGAGGGCCGGGCTCGGCGGTCCGGACCACCTCCCCAAAGCGGAGGACGACCCCCTGTTCATCTGGTGCTACAATATAAAAACCCTTCCACAAGAAGAAAACAACAAGGAGTATTCCGAGGATCGGCTTCAATCCCTTAAACTTGATCGGCCCGCCGGCCCCCAGCTTCTGGAGGTCCTTCATCAATTTCGCGAAGGGATCTTCACCTCCCCCTTCAGGCCTTCTCGGCTCCCACGCCATCGTGTTTCCCTCAAATCAATAATATAATACCGTTCAGGTCACAGTAACATCAACCGCCCTTGCCGTCAAGCCAACTAAAAAAACAAGGCGCGGAAGGATTTCTCAAAGTGCAGCTTGACTTGTTTCGCGCCGTTCCATAAAATGACTCTCTATGAAACGAGAAAAATCAGAAGCGCTATTTGAAGAGGCACAGAAACACATCCCCGGCGGAGTGAATTCACCCGTTCGCGCGTTCAAGTCGGTCGGGGGAAATCCTCTCTTTATAAAGCGGGCAAAGGGGAGCAAGGTCGTCGATGTCGATGGGAATCGTTTTATCGACTACGTCCTTTCCTGGGGGCCGATGATTGTCGGCCACGCCCATCCGAAGGTGGTTGAAGCCGTTCAGAAAGCTGCGGCCCTTGGAACCAGTTTCGGCGCGCCGACAAAACTGGAAGTGACCCTCGCCAAACGGGTTCAGGAAAACTTTCCCCTGATGGAAAGTGTCCGCTTCGTTAATTCCGGGACGGAGGCGACCATGAGCGCCATTCGACTCGCCAGAGGATTTACAGGTCGAAACAAAATTGTGAAGTTTGAAGGTTGCTATCACGGCCATGCCGACTCTCTCCTGGTCAAGGCCGGGTCCGGCGCCACAACCCTTGGGATTCCTGATTCTCCCGGTGTCCCGCCTGATCTCGCGCGAGACACGATCACGGTCCCGTTCAATAATTTAAGTGCCCTTCGCAAAACCTTCGAGGACGTCGGTAACCAGATTGCCTGCCTGATTGTGGAACCGGTTCCTGGAAATATGGGGACAATTATTCCGGAAAATGGTTATCTTCCAGGCCTTCGGGAATTGACCCGTCCCTTTGGTATTGTTCTGATCTTTGATGAGGTCATGAGCGGTTTTCGCGTCGCGCACGGCGGCGCGCAGGAACGCTACGGCATCCGTCCGGATCTCACCTGCCTTGGAAAGATCATCGGTGGAGGGCTCCCGGTCGGGGCTTATGGTGGGAAAAAGGAGATCATGGACCAGATCGCGCCGCTTGGACCGGTTTACCAGGCGGGGACCCTCTCAGGAAACCCCCTTGCGATGGCCGCCGGAATCGCAACATTGCGTCTGCTTCGGCAGTCCGGCTTTTATGAGAAATTAGAAGCGCGTTCCGCTCTCCTTGAAGAAGGCATCGCCGATGCCGCGCGCAAGGCAAAGATTCCCCTTCAGATCAACCGGGTGGGCTCACAGATGACCTTTTTCTTTACCGACAAAAAGGTCAAAGATTACGAAGGAGCCCTGAGGACAGACCGAGACCGCTTTGGAAAGTTTTTTCTAGGCCTGCTGAAAGAAGGGGTCTACCTTGCGCCCTCTCCGTTCGAGGCGCTCTTTCTCTCAATCGCCCATTCTCCTTCAGATATCAGCAAGACCATCAGCGCCGCCTACAAGGTGTTCAAAAAACTCTAGATGGTTCAGGACGATGCAAAACCATCAGAAATCGACCCTGAGAAGTTTCTGGCAAAGAGCAATGCCGCCCTCTATCGGATCGAGAAATACAGCCTCGTGGTCCTGGCCGCCTGCGGCGTGGCAACCCTTTTTGTCTTTGGAAATTTTGGAGCCTCACTCATCATCGGCGGACTTCTGGGTATGTTCAACTTTAGAAGCCTGCATCGGAAGTTTCAACAGCAGATCCTTGATCCGCTCTCCAAAAAGAAACAACAATTTCTATACAGCCTGAAACTCTTCCTGATCGTCGGCCTCTTCTTTTGGCTCATTCAGTGGGAATCGGCAAGCGTTCCGGGAATCATCACCGGATTCTTCATGATCACCAGTGCCGTCTTCCTCGAATCGATGCGAAAACAATAATCCTTCAGCACACCCCTCTTTGTCTTCGCGAGACCCATCCCTCCAAGGCGGCGTTGCTGTGGTACCCGATTCTTCACGTATAAGCAGTTCGTTCCGGTTCTGCGCTCCTCGCGGCTTGGCCTGAAGGATGGGTCTCGCGAAGACAAAATATGGGCATGCTGAAGGGTTATTGTTCCACTCCACTATTCCTTTTTCTTCGGATTCGAAAAGGATGAGATCAGATCGATCGGGACCGGGAAGACGATGGTTGAACTATTCTCTGTGGCAATTTCGGTGAGCGTTTGAAGGAACCGGAGTTGGAGTGTTGCCGGTTCGGTCGCGATAATACCTGCTGCGTCGGCCAGTTTTTGAGAGGCCTCAAATTCTCCCTGGGCATGAATGACTTTGGCCCGCCGTTCACGCTCCGCTTCCGCCTGTTTGGCAATGGCCCGGAGCATCTCCTGAGGCAGGTCGACATTTTTCACCTCAACCGCACTGACCTTGATCCCCCAGGGTTCAGTCTGCTGATCAATAATCCTCTGAAGCTCGACATTGATTTCTTCCCGCTTCGCAAGGAGATCGTCTAACTGGCTTTGGCCAAGGACGCTCCGCAAGGTTGTCTGCGAGATCATCGAGGTCGCATAGAGAAAGTTTTCCACATTCAGGACCGCCTTCTGTTCCTCGACAACGCGAAAATAAAGGACGGCATTGACCTTCACCGTCACATTATCCCGAGTAATAATATCCTGTGCCGGGACATCCATCGTGACGGTCCGAAGGCTGACACGTTCCATCTTGTCAATAAACGGAATCAGGATGATCAGGCCGGGACCGTTCCCCCCATAGAAAGCCCCCTTCGGCAGGACCCGCCCCAAACGAAAGACCACCGCCCGCTCATACTCTTTTAAAATGCGGATGCCATTGACGAGGATAAAGAATACGAGAAATAAGGCTACCACAACTGGAAAAGTCAGGGACATCGCATCCTCCTATGATGTTTTCAGCTTCTTTACTTTCAGCTTTAACCCAACCACTTCGATCACTTTCGCTTCTTCTCCCGACCGTATGGTCTCCTCGCTCTCAGCCTGCCAGATTTCTCCCTGAAGTCGAAACGGTCCTCCGGGAGAAAGATCGGCCTGCGCCACCCCAACCGCACCCACAAGCTGTGCCACCCCGGTGGCGGGTCGGGCACGCTGAGACTGCCAGGCCGCGCGTAGAATCACAATAAAAAAGAGCGCTGTGACGGAAGTGGTCGTGAGGATGACCGGAAGTGAGATCCGAAGTGACGGAATATCAGAATCGATCAACATCAACGACCCGAACAGAAGGGCTGTCACCGCTCCCATGGCAAGAATGCCGAAACTCTGAACCATCAACTCCGCAATAAAGAGGACGACCGCCAAAAGGATCAAGAGAAGCCCGGCATAATTAATCGGCAATGTTTGAAAGGCAAAAAATGCGAGAATTAAACAGATGGCACCGACCATGCCCGGAAAGATCGCACCCGGACTGTAAAGTTCAGCAATCAGCCCGGTCGTTCCGAGAAGCATCAGGATGTAGGCCACATTCGGATCGGAGATTGCCTTGAGAATCCGAATGCGCAAACTGATCGGGTTCTTAACGATCTTTGCATCCGCAGTCGCGAAGACATGCTTCCCCTTCAGGGTCAGCACAGTTCTGCCGTCAATCTTCTTGATCAAATCCGGAAGATCTTCTGCAATCAGGTCGACGACATTGTTCTCGAGCGCCTCCGTCTCTGTGATCGAGACCGAATTCCGGACCGCATCCTCGGCCCATGCCCCGTTTCGCCCCTGACGCTCGGCCAGGGAACGGATATAGGCCGCGGCGTCATTCTCCAGCTTTTTCTTCACCTCTTCATCAATCTCCTGACCCCCCATTGCCACGGGATGGGCCGCACCGATATTGGTCCCAGGGGCCATTGCTGAAAGGTGCGCGGCAAAGGTGATGAAGACCCCCGCGGAAGCAGCACGACCCCCGCTGGGTGCCACATAGATGATAATCGGAACCTCTGAGGAAATCATCGCCTTGACGATATCGCGCATGGACAAATCAAGCCCTCCCGGCGTGTCGAGCTGGATAATCAGGGCCTCGACCTCTGACTGTTCCGCTTTCTGAATGGCATCGACGATCAGTTCGGATGAAACGGGATTAATGATTCCTTCGTAGGTAACAACATGAATCGTCTTCGCCTCGGAGACGACAGGGAAGAGGGTCAGCATCATAAAAAAGGCAGACCAAACAAAGGGATACATAAACAATCTTATCCCTTATTGCATAGAGGAGTCAAGGAAAGGAGGGGGAGACCTCACTCCGAAAATACGGAATGAGAAACCGCCGATTCGCCTAGAAAACTGCGCGATCGACCGACAAGAGACTCACCGTACAAGGAGTACGACTCGATCGCCCTTCTGGCCTCTGGCCTTGTCTTCCAGATGACTTGGCGGTTCAATCAAAGATCCACGACATGGATCCTGGGAGGATATTTAGTGCGACTTTAAATCAGGGAGAGGGCTGTCTCGCCGCACCTTACTCTGAAGCCTCATCCACGGCTTCGGCTTCAGGATCATTTGCAATCTCAGGCTCAGTCTTGGGGATAGGATCTGCCACATCCTCATCCATACCAACAACTTCGACTTTGACGAGTGCTGTGACGTCAGTACGAATTTTGATCTTGACTTCGAAAGTTCCGAGTTCCTTAATCGGCTTTTCGAGGAGGATCTTCCGTTTGTCCACTTCAACCCCTCCAGCGGTCACCGCCTCACCGATGTCTTTCGATGTCACCGATCCGAAAAGCTTCCCTTCTTCACCCACCTTGACCGGGATGCGGATCGAGATGGCTTCGACTTTTTTGGCAATCTCTTCAGCCGAGGATCGTTCTTTCTTGATTTGATCGGCGACGACGCGTTTTTCATGCTCGAATAATTTCACATTATGGGTCGTCGCCTTGGATGCCTTCTTTTGGGGAAGGAGGAAATTCCTCGCATATCCGTCTGCAACATCAACCAGATCTCCCATCTGACCCAGTTGCACAACATCTTCTTTCAAAATAAGCTTCATATTCGTACTCCTCTTTAACCATATTCGCCCCAACCCTTTCCGGCTGAACGGGAGGAAGGCGTGGGGAGGATTCTATTAATATTCATGCCGTGTTGTCAATATTTTAATACAACTCACGTTTACCGAAAGACGATCTTTCCCTCTTTCACTTCAACCAAGATTTTGTCTCCGTTTTTAAAAGTCCCTTCCAGAAGTCTCATAGAGAGAGGATTTAAGATGTCCCGTTGGATCACCCGATTCAGCGGCCGTGCCCCAAAAATCTTGTCGACGCCCTCACGCGCCAAATAGGTTTTTGCTTCCGGAGAAAGCGACAGGGTGATCTGTTTTTGATCCAGCCGTCCTTTCAGTCGTGCCATCTGTATATCGATAATCTTTTCCAGTTGCAGCCTCTCCAGGGGATGAAAAATGACGATGTCGTCAATCCGGTTCAGGAATTCCGGCTTGAAGTTGTTTCGTAAGGCCTCGAGAACCTGCCGTCGGATCCCAACCTCATCTCCATTGAGATCCTGAATCTCCTGGCTCCCAACATTAGATGTCATCATCAGGACGGCATTCTTGAAATCGACCGTCCGCCCTTTTCCATCGGTCAGTCTTCCCTCATCCAATACCTGCAGGAGAACGCCAAAGACATCCGGATGGGCCTTTTCGATCTCATCAAAGAGGACAACAGCGTAAGGCCGCTTTCGGATCGCCTCTGTCAACTGACCACCTTCCTCGTGTCCGACATAACCGGGGGGTGCGCCGATCAGGCGCGCGACAGCGTGTTTCTCCATATATTCCGACATATCGATCCGGATCATCGCCTGTTCATTGTCGAAGAGGAATTCGGCAAGCGCGCGTGCCAGCTCGGTTTTGCCGACGCCGGTTGGTCCCAGGAAAATAAAGGATCCGAGCGGTCGGTTCGGATCTGAGATACCGGCCTTGGCCCGTCGTATGGCATTGGAGACCGCCGTAATGGCCTCGTCCTGTCCAACAACACGTTGACGGAGGCGCGCTTCCATATGAATCAGCTTCTGAACCTCTCCCTCCACCATGCGTGAGAGCGGAATTCCGGTCCATTTGGAGATAATTTCGGCAATATCTTCTTCGTCGACCTCCTCCTTCAACATCTTCTGATCGGCTTGTAATCCCTGGAGCTGCTTATTTTCCTCCGCTAATTGCGACGCAAGCTGGGGGCCTTTTCCATAACGCAGTTCGGCCGCTTTTCCAAGGTCTCCCGCCCGCTCCGCCTGCCCGGCATTCTGGCGACACAGATCGATCTCCTCCTTGAGTGCCCTGATTTTCTGAATGCGTCCCTTTTCCTTTTTCCATTGTCTTGATAGACAGTCCGCGTCTCTCTTTAGTTCAGTCCTTTCCCTTTCGATTTTCTCCAGCCTCTCTCTGGACAAATCATCTTTTTCTTTCCGGACCGCTTCCCGTTCAACCTCAAGTTGACGGATCTTCCGGGTAAGTTCGTCAAGTTCAGAGGGCATCGAGTCGATCTCCATGCGCAGGCGCGAAGCCGCTTCGTCGATCAGGTCAATGGCCTTGTCGGGAAGAAAACGGTCGGCGATATAGCGCTGAGACAGGGACGCGGCAGAAACCAATGCGGCATCCTGGATGCGCACCCCGTGGTGCACTTCATAGCGCTCCTTTAATCCACGGAGGATAGAAATCGTCTGATCCACTGTAGGCTCCTCAACCAGAATCGGTTGAAATCGCCTTTCAAGCGCAGCGTCTTTTTCGATATGTTTCCGGTACTCATCCGTTGTTGTCGCCCCAATGGCGCGAAGTTCTCCCCGGGCCAGGGCCGGTTTCAGCATATTTGAGGCATCGATCGCCCCTTCGGCGGCCCCGGTGCCGATCAGCATATGAAGTTCATCAATAAAGAGGATCACTGCGCCTTCGGCGTTGACGACCTCCTTGATCACTGCCTTGAGACGCTCTTCAAATTCTCCACGAAATCTGGCTCCCGCGATTAAGGCTCCCATATCAAGCGAAAGAATCCGTTTATCTTTCAGACCATCCGGGACGTCCCCTGAGACAATCCGTTGTGCCAGGCCTTCAGCAATCGCTGTCTTTCCGACGCCCGGTTCTCCAATGAGGACAGGATTGTTTTTTGTACGCCGTGAGAGGACCTGGATGATGCGCCGGATTTCGTCATCTCGTCCGATAACTGGGTCAAGTTTTCCCCGATAGGCCAGGTCGCACAGGTCTCTGGAGTAGCGCTCCAATGCCTGGTATTTCTCTTCCGGGTTGGGGTCGGTCACACGATGGGACCCCCTGATCTCAACAAGGGCAGAAAGAACCTTTTCGCGCTCCACACCGCTTTTCTGAAAAATGGCTTGCACCGATCCTTTCGGGTCGAGTGTGCCGAGGAAAAGATGCTCGGTACTGATATATTCGTCCTTGAGCTGCGCCGCCTCCTTTTCCGCCCGCTCAAACAGGGCAGAAATATTCATTGCCATATGGAGCGACCCAACACTTCCAGGACCCTGAACCTGGGGAACCTTCTCAAGACGATGGAGCAGTTTCTCCCGGATCGCCTCCATGGAGACACCCATCTTCTTGAGGAGGGACGGGACGACCCCGCCATTTTGTTCCAGCAACGCTAAAACAAGGTGTACTTCGTCAATTTGTTGATGGTGAGATAATTCGGCCTTCTTTTGGGCCGCTTGAAAGGCCTCCTGGGCCTTCAATGTTAAGCGATCCAGACGCATCTGGCTCTCCTTTGTTGATCATTCGATACAGTCTACTCATAAAGAATATAAGTCGCGCTCTGCTCAGATTCAAGTCTCAGAGCAAATCCAAAGTCCCTGCAAAACTGCGAGTCGATTTCAAAGTCTGGGAAAATTGACAGAATCGTAAGTCGCTGGTAGATTTTATAAACACAAGAATAGTAACACTTCAGGAGGGAAAATGCCCATTTCACGTCAGCTCGCATTCTTGTTTCTCGTTCTCCTGCCTATCGAGGCATTCTCGATGGAGATCTATCAATATACTGATGCCTCCGGGATAACCCATTTTACCAATGTGCCGACAAATTCCAGATACCAAAAAAGAAAATGGCAGATCTATTCATCCCAGACACCCTCCAAGAAACAGCGGAGAGCGAAATATGACCCGTTTATCGACTTTGAGGCCAGGTCGCAGGGGATCGAACCCGCCTTGATCAAGGCAATGATCCGCGTGGAGTCCGATTTTGACCCTGAGGCCGTTTCCTCGGCAGGAGCCCAAGGCTTGATGCAGGTCATGCCGGCCACAGCCCAGGACCTCCAATTGGAAGATCCCTTTGATCCGGAAGACAATATCAGAGGCGGGACACGTTATCTTCGTTACCTACTTGATCGATTCGAAAGTGATGTCACGCTGGCACTGGCGGCCTACCACGCGGGGCCGGGAAATGTCGCACGGTATGGGGCCGTCCCGCCAATTACGCAAACCGTCCGTTATGTCAAGGATGTGCTTCGATTTTACAAATTTTATCGGGGGGAGGGACGCATCGCCCCCTGAGCAGCGGTTTCCTCAATTGGGAAGTTCTTTGCCAGCGATGCCTTTGTGATTTTGGAGAGGAGACCGCGCGCGCTTTCTGGAGCAATTGAAGTGTCCGCCGTGACGCAGAGGTCATCTTCAAGAAAATGGGCGCCAATGCTCTCATTTCTTCTGAGTGCTGATTCGATCATAGCCGCAGCGGTCCAGAGCATATTCTTTGTCTCACAGGCAAGCCGCGAAAGTGCTGGATTTGAGAGAACCCACCGCCATCGTCCCCACTTTTCTACTGCTCTTTTTAACGAGCACTGGCTACGGATGATCCCCACCTCTTTCCACATCATCTCCCGCAACTCTTTTTGGACCAACAAATATTCCACTTTAGCGACGGAGGCAATCTCCGCCTCGGAAAAGACTGTCTCTGCAACGTCTGGCCCTGATAGACCTGACGAATCGGGCGGTTCCAGGAGCGTTGGCCTGACATGCCCGACGGCCTTCCCGACACGCGCACCGAAAACAAGACCCTCCAACAAGGAATTGCTCGCAAGCCGATTGGCCCCATGAACCCCCGTACAGGCAACTTCGCCGACCGCGTATAGCCCTGGGATGCTCGTCTCTCCATTCAAGTTAGTCAATACGCCTCCCATCAGATAGTGGGCGCTGGGTGCAACCGGGATGGGTTCACTCGTTATATCAATCCCGTAGCGGAGACAGGTCGCATCAATTTTTGGGAAACGTTCTCTCAAAAAAGTGGGTTCAAGATGGGTGATGTCGAGAAAAACATACTGATTAAGCTCACGACGCATTTCGTTTAAAATGGCACGCGTCACGACATCACGCGGCGCGAGTTCGGCATCGGGATGGTATGCACCCATAAACCGTTTCCCTTCTGTATTCCGAAGGACGGCGCCTTCACCCCGCATGGCTTCGGAGAGGAGAAAAGAAGGGGCTGCCGGTAGCGAAAGTGCTGTGGGGTGAAACTGGAAAAATTCCATATCCGTCACCTCGGCACCTGAAGCAAGGGCAAGGCTGATGCCGTCCCCCGTGGCAACCAGGGGATTGGTTGTTTTTTGATAAACCTGACCCACACCGCCGGTCGCAAGAATCACAGCTTGCGCCAGAAAAAGAAGCCGCTGTCCTGTACGTTCATCGAGAACCCATGCCCCTTGGCAGAAGGGGTTTTCTCCTCCTCCCCCTTCTTTCTTCGAGGATAACAAAAGGTCCATGGCAAAGTGGCCATTCCGGATAGAGATATTTTTTTCCTTCTCTATGGCGCGATGGAGCGTTCGGACAATTTCATTCCCGGTCGCATCGCCTCTTGCCCGGAGGATTCGGTTTTGTCGATGCGCCCCCTCACGCGTCAGCGCAAAACCTTTCTCCGTTCTGTCAAACTCCGCCCCCCAGGCAATCAGCTCACGGACGCGCTGAGGCCCTTCTTCCACCAGGATCCGAACGGCATCTTCCTGGCAAAGCCCTCTGCCGGCTTCGACCGTATCCTGGTAGTGCGATTGTATGCCCGCGCCGTCATCACTCAATGCCGCGGCAACCCCGCCCTGGGCAAAATCGGAACTCGATTCTCCCTTGATCCCTTTGTTCAGAATGATAACCTTTCCGTACTTTCCCGCTTCTATGGCAGCGCGAAGGCCTGCAATGCCGCCGCCAATAATCAGAAAATCTGTTTTGATAGGAATGGTCTTTTTAGGCGGCATACGTGATTCCTCAGAATACCCCAAAAGGAGGATTTCCCTTGATCTCTAAAAGCCGCAGCATTGGTTTTGAGGTCCAACGAAAGACGGCATGCCCTCTTTTTCTAAGCGCTGGCTCACCAGACACAGAGGTCCAACTTCCCTTCCATCGAACAACGGTCACGAGGGATTCCTGTTCAATCCGAATCTGTTCAATCGTCACCTGAATATCGGCCCCGGAAAAGGCTTCGAAATCTCGATTGACCTGATTTTTGAACAGTGTCAGAGGATGGAATGAGGGGTCAAACCTTGAAAAAAAAGCCTCTTTATCTTTTTGCTCATAGGCCTCCGTCACCTCAAGAAGCGCCTTCCGGAGGTCTGTTGTCTGAGATAACACCGGAGAAGGCTTTTTAGCGTCGGTTGCGCAGCCCGTGAAGAGAAAAAAAACAAAGATGATGAGGAGCGATCCCACTGCTCGAGGAAGGCCATTAAGTGAGAATTCCCCTTTTTCACAACTTGTCATCAGTCTGATTCCCTCTCTAGTAACGAATAAGGAAGAATTATAGTGTAAAGAAAGGGGAAGGGCAAGTAGGACATATACCCCGAATTGACTCAAATAAAATGTTACCGAAGCGGCCTCAGAGGAGGGATCGTTGACTCATAATAAATGTTACCCAAAGATTTCGATAAAAGGAGGGTACTATTGTGAGTCCACGAT
>JAJDBV010000057.1 GCA_029261165.1 Nitrospirota bacterium
GGGGCCCTTCCCGAAAATAAAGTGAAGGACCTTTTTGAACCAGGACTGGTTAACGCCGATGTCTTTAGGCTCAGACAGGCTCTTCAGATATTTTATTTTTGGGGGATCGGGAGGGTTTGGCCAGAAAAGAGGCGCTTCTTGTTTGACCGGCGCTGCAGCGCAGGCGGAAAGGCTGAAAAGGGTCATTCCTATAACAACGTATCGGAAGATGTGTTGAGACATTAAAAGGACCTAGAAGCACGGGCAAAGATCGATTGGCTGCCATACTCAACCCCGGAGGAGCGATCTGTAGACCATTGATGGTCGAGGTTGAATCTGAACTTCCCAATCCGGTAAGCCAGGGTGCTTGTCGACGCCAAGGTGTCCCGATCCAGGGAGCGGCCATCCGGGCCGCGTGTCTGGCTTCCACGTATACCCAGTGTGACTGTCGCATTTCCATACCAGGAGGTCCAGCGAACCTCTTCAGAAAAGACATCGGTCTCTAAAAAGAAACCGCCCGGGTAGTCCTGGTGGGTCCATCCCAGAGAGGCCGTGCCGCCGCCGAGAAAGTAATAGGTTCCCCGGCCGTCCAGGAGGAGGGTTACTCCGCTTGGACCAAAGCCATCGATATGGGTCAGGCTTGCGGTGGACTGCAACTGGAGGCGGTCTTCTTCCAGAAAAATGCCTCTGAAGTAACTGCTGTCTGCGTTGACTTGGATCACATGTGATCTTTGATCTTCAAGGTCCTGAACCGTTCGGCTGCGGCGCTCGACGTGGTTGAAGGTGTAGGCCAGCGCAACATGAACGATGCGGATGCGTGTGTTCTCCACACCCAGGCTGAGGGTGTTCATCAGGTCGGTTGATCGCTCATCTGATGGACTTCCCGGACCTTTTTGTTTTGTATCCGAGACCCCGTAACTCAGTGCGTAACTGGAGGTGTAACGGAGGATCTCAAGAGACCGAGAGTAATTGACGAAGGTGCGGTGACGATGGAAGAGCGTATCCACCTCGGATCCGCTGCCACTGGTCATTGTATTTCCAATGGAGGATCCATAGCCGGTGGAAAAGCCGAAAAAAGGGCGGTAATTGACATGGTAGTCGAGATAAGGCGAGGTCGTCCGTGCATCGTTTACATCGAATTGAAAGTATCGTGCACTCAGTACCATGTCGAGTTCATTCGTCGGACGATAGGACCCGCTCCAGAAGGTTGTGAAGCGTTTTAAATCGGTTGCATTTGTTCCGCCCGGGGTTTCGGAGTAATCGATTCGCGCGTGAGTATCCCACAGGACGCTGGGTGTATAGAAGACGGAAGCCCCCAGACCGCGTTCTTGTGCGAATGTGACGCCTGTTGCATTTCCTCCTCCTCGATTGGCAAGGCGGGAATATGTATTCAGAAAGAGTTTGGAGGAGAGCCGGCTTTCGGTCGTCAGGTTGAAGGCATTCCCCTGGACCTTTTGAACTCCGCTACTCAGGCGGGCGACATCCGTTGTGTTGAATTGATAGCGGGCGATCAGGGTGGTTTCTCGGACCCGGCCGCTCGATTCGAGATTGAAGAAGCGGCTGAGGCTGTTTGGCAGGCGGGTTGAATCATCGGTTGATTCCAGCTCTGACTGGTTGTAGGAGAGTGAAAGCCTTGGGAGCCGGGGAACGGAGAGCGACCAGTTCCCTCCGATTGTCGTCACACGGTCTCTTATGGTGATTTGGTTGTTTACAGCGACCTGATTATCGTTCGCACGGTTTACCCGTTGATAGTAAAGACTGAAGGGAGAAATATAGGGAAGGAGGTTCAGTGCGAAAGAGTAATCGTGAAATTCAAAGTTCTGGTCCAAGCTGGATTGCTTTGTTTTAGAGTCCTGGGTCAGGAAAGTCCCATTGACCAGAAAAGTGCCAATACGCGGATCGAAGATTTCTCCGAAGTTGTGGAGATTGTAGCGCTGTTGGATAAAGGAGGTTTCATCCCTCCGTGCGTTTTGGGTGGTTCGGATATGTCCGTAACTAAAATCAAGGGACCCCCCCAGATTGATGATCCGTCCTTCAACGCGGGAAGGGAAGAGGATGATCACCTGTAAAAGAATGAACAGAGATAAAATTCCGGACGAAAAAAAAGTCCTCTTTCCCAAATGAAGCAATCTTCCTCCTCATTACTTACAATCCACGACGGACGGCAGCACACGCCGGGTTGAAACTTATCTAGAAGACTCTTGCCTCAGCTATTTTTCATGGATCTTGATGGCTGAGTTCTTAGTGATCTGCTGCAGCCTTTCTTGCTGGGCGCCATCGGGCAGTTGGGAAATGGACTCCCGTGTTCTTCGGATCAAAACAAAGCGCCGAACGCCATCTCTGAGATCCTTGAGGGTGAGATCTTCTTCCTCAATCGCGGCCAAAAAATCGGCCTCTGAAGGAAATCGGTCGCGGATTTTCTTGACTGCTGTTTCAATCTCTTTTTTAGGGATGGTCCATTCTTTTTTTAATCCTTCCTGATAGAGAAGTTCTTCCTCTATCAGGTTCTTCAGCATCTTTCTTTTGAGGTCCAGCATCCTGGCGGGCGAAAGCATTCTGTGCCCGATGCGAGTGAGATAAACCCGGGTTGCTTCATTGACGGCCTGTTTTGTAATCGGAATGGTGTTGACCTCCGCCCAGACGCTCTCCTCCATGGCGTGGGCCTCAGTGACGAAACCCAGTAGGAAGAGGAGCACGAACCCTCTCTTTAAAACATCGATTTTTAAGATCCACTGACGCATAATTTTATGGTCGCCTTATTTCTTATGGCAACTCAAACAAACGAGGCTCCTCTCATTACGGTCTTGTGGGTTTGCCCCCGGCATGGATGCCATACGGAGAAACAGGCTGTTATTAATCGTCTGGGCGTTTACCGGTTCGGACAGGGCCGGCTGTCCACCGGGACGGCTTGCGTCGTGAGGATTGTGGCATGAGGCACACTCGATGTAAGGGGCGTCAGGGCGACTCGGGTCCGAGGCGTATGCCCTAATCCGATCCCGCTTATCCAGAGGGAGGAAGGCGCCGTTCGGATTTCGGTCGATCCACATCACGCTGCCGCTGCCGGGAACGCGTCCTCCTTTTGTTGTGATATTGGTTAAAATTTCCCGGAACTGTGGATCGGTTCGTGGGATCTCGATGCTGATCGGGTGATCGTCCTGGAGATCGAGACCGAGATTTGGAAAGGGTTCTGACCCGAGGGAGGGAAGGGGTCCCCCGCCGAACTGATCAAAAAAGATAAAACCACCTGCCGTACCATCTCTTCTCCCTTCCCGGAAGCTGTTTGCCGCATCGACCGCGGGTCCTGAAAAATCCATGCCGATGCTCCCGCCCGGCCCGGACCCAAATTTGTTGCTCTGAAAAAAACCGCCTGATCCCGAGCTGTTGATCAGCGCATCAAAAGCGACGGCGCCATCATGGCATGAAAGACAGGCCAGGGAGACGCCTTTGGGACGTCCGGGTGCGCCCAGTCGGTCTTGTGCGTCATAGTTGGGACTGGTATAAGGTGTGAACGTCATCGGATTGGAGATGCGACGGTTCCAAAGGGGGGCATGGCCGACGGCCCCGCCGACGTTACTCTTCCCGCCATGCGGCGTGTGGCAGAAAATGCAGATCTCTTCGTTGAGGCGAACATCTCCCTCGACTCCTCGGATTTCAGGGTTGCGGGCTCCCCGTAAAGAGGTGAGGTCGCCCGGTTTGGAATCGTTTCCTTCACCAGCCAGGATATCGGGGTTCACGGCCAGGTTGTGCTTTGAATGCCGTATATCTTCAAGGGCAGAGGCATTTACCAGGAAGAATGCCAATCCTGCCGTGACGATCAAGACGAGAAAGATGAAAGGCCTCAAAATGGTCTTCAATATTTTTCCTGTCCCGGGCTTAGTCTTGGCCGGTGGTGACATCAAGGGATTCCGTTTCATTCATTGACTCTTTACTTCGTTACTTCTTTTGGTTTTTCGTCGGAAAGACGGAAGTTGCCTTCTTTCCCCTGAGGGACCTGTTCTTGGGCTGCCGATCTTTGATCATTCCCTTTTGGCCCGATATACTGGAAGACATCAATGCGGTGATTATATTGATCCGCGACGTAGATTCGATCCTGATTGTCAATTGTCAAGCCTGCGGGCAGCCAGAACTGACCTTTTTCTCCTCCGAATTCACCGAAAAAAAGAAGAAGTCTTCCATCCGGGCGAAAGATCTGAACATTGTTAAAACGGGAGTCCACGACGTAGATATGACCCTGAGAATCGACGCCGACTCCTTTCGGGAGAGAAAATTGGCCGAAGCCGGTCCCGACGCTTCCGAATTGTGAAAGGTACTTCCCTTCCGGGTCAAAAATCTGGACCCTGAAGTTCATGTCAGTGACATAGATCTTTCCAGAAGCATCGATGAAGAGGTTGGCTGGAAAATTGAATTCACCTTCTTTATTTCCCCGTTGTCCAAACTCAAAAAGGAACTTCCCCTCCATGTCAAAGACGAAGACCTGATGTTTGCGGGTATCTGCAATATAGACGCGCTTCAGAGCATTATTGACGGCGACGCCGACGGGGCGCTCCAAGCGGTTCAAGTCTCCCATTTCAAAGAGATACTTCCCTTCAGCGTCATAAACAAAACATTTTCGAAGCACGGAGTCCGTCACGTAGATCCGGCCATTCGCGTCTGCGGTGACGCCCAGGGGACCTGCCAGCGCGCCAGGCCCATCGACCCCGACCATAAAAAAGCGTTCCTGTTTTGAATCGAAAACGAGGACTTTTCGCCATCCTGAATCTGCGACGTAGATCCGCTCGTCCGAGGTCGCGAAAACAGCGTAGGGCTTTACCAGGGATGCTCCGGATTTTCCTCCGAAGAGAACGGACTTCAAGCGCTCTGAGAAACGACTCTTTTCAACGTCACTTGAGGAAGAAATCGTCTTGATAAATTTTATCCGCGGCGTTTCAGGCGGGGGCGGCCAGAACAAATTGGGTTCTGCCTGGCGTGTCTTTGACCCACACCCCCCCAGGATTAAAATAAAAAGACTGAATATGAGAACCCGCTTCATTACCATGTCCTTTCGGTCTTTATGGCCAGATCCTAAAAATCCCCTCATTTCTGATGGCACGTCAGGCAGAGCGCGCTGCCGCGGTTGGAAGCCCTAAGAAAAGGATCCCGTCCCTCCAGGTTTTTTTCGTCGGGACTGTGGATGTCATGACAAGAGGCGCACTGAACCTTGTCCCCCTCGAAAGTTTGTATCCCGTTTGGAAACATCCTTCCTCCGTCGGTCTTGAGGATGGTCGGTTGATTGAACTGAGGATCTAGGTCAATTGTTGGAAAAGTCATCGAAAAGGCATGGTCGTCACGAAGATCCTTTGCGAAGTAACGGATGGTGGCGTCATGTGCCCCGGAGACGCCGCCATATGCGCCTTCCACGCGGTTGTGACACTTGGAACAGCCGTCAGATCCTGGTTCTCCTTCTAGTGTCATACGGTGTTTAACACCGCTTTCAACGATGTCGTGAAACCGAGGGGGGTTCAGGACAGAATCGACTGCCACTGATCCATCATGACAGGAGAGGCACGCGAGAGAAATGCCATCAGGCGCCTTGGGCAGGGTTGAATCAAAGTTGGGGCTTGAGTACATCTGGTAAGCCCGTTCTTTCGGGAGTTCTCTGTTCCAGAGTGGTGCGTAACTGCTACTGTTATGCGGTGTGTGACAATAAACACAGGTCTCACGAAAGTCGCTGAATGTCCCTCCCTGCATTGGTCCGGTCTCATTTTGGTATCCCCGCCAGTTTAGTGCTGAAAGGTCGTGGCGGGAACGAACGATCGAACCTCCTTTTGCCGAGGCGGATAGAAAAAAGAAAAGACCGACGACTCCAAGTAAGACAAAAAAATGGACTTTCTTAAGTATCATCCTGAGTTTCCATCTCGCTCGCACAGGCCAGCATTGGGGTCGATCCTTAAGGTATTAACGGGAAAACGACATTAATAACCACCTTAAAAATATCAAGGTAACTATAAGTTTTTTTTTGTTTTTGTCAAGAAAAAAAGAGGTTTGACGCGTCTGATCAGTCTTATTCCCCATTTGAGTAAAATCCAGGTTTATATAAAAAAATGTTGACAAAATAAAAGGGGTATGATAATCAACCGGCTACAAGTAAATACCGGAATAGATGTGCTTTGGGGCAAAAGGCGAAAGAATAGGGAGGGAAGATGAAAAAGTTTCGGGTCGGCATCGTACTTGGATTTGTCCTTCTGTTTTCGTTTCTGTTTGTCGGCGATCATGTGTCGGGTTACTTTGGCGACATGGTGTTGAACAGCAAGGCTGAAAAGCGGGGGATGCCCCCGGTTGTCTTTCCTCACTGGTACCACCGGGCGGAATTCAAGTGCAAGGTGTGCCATCCTGCCATATTTGAAATGCGATCCGGCGCCAACGACATCGATATGAAGAAGATCATTATTGACGGTCAGTTTTGTGGCAAATGCCACAATGGGACCATTTCCTGGAAGCCGATCGTTTGTGCCCGGTGTCACTCGGGCACGCCAGGGATGAAAACTGGTCCTCTAGAGGGATTTCCACAGTAATCATCTTGAAATATCGTAGTTGTCATTTTTTAGAGAGGTTCCTTATTTATTTAGGATGAGGGGAGGGGTTAGATGACCGGCGAAAAAGGGCGAAAGAAACGGTTTTATACGGGATTGTTGATGGTACTTTTTTCCCTCTCGGTTATTTACGCTTGTGCCCGTCAGGCAAAAAGTGAAACGGTTTCAGCTGCACCCCCTACGGACAAAAAGGAAGTCGTTCTTGCCCAGGCGAAAGCGCCTGTTCAGGCACAAGAAAAGGAGCTGCCGAAAGAAAAGAAACTTTCTGAGCCCCTTTCATTGGTGGCTCCCCCGCCTGTCACGGAGTTGCCTCAGTTTGAGGACCCGACCGTGCTTCCGACTCCGGGTCCGCCTTACAATGAAGAGAATACCAATCCCCATGTTGTGATGAAAGACATTCCGAAAGAAGCGACAGGCGTTGAGGATTGGGTTGCAGCATTTAAGGACAATGTTATTCAACCGCACGAATCACTCGATCTTTCAAAGCCGCCAGTGCCTCCTTTCATGTTTGATGTTGAAATTCCCGCTGTGGGTTCGATGCCGAATGTGATCTTCCCCCATTTTCCACACACCTTTTGGCTGGATTGCAGTAATTGTCATCCAGGGATCTTTATGATGAAGAAGGGGGGGAACCCGGTCTCCATGGTAAAGATTGTGAATGGGGAATTTTGCGGACGTTGTCACGGACGGGTTGCCTTCCCGATTGCGAACTGCACCCGTTGCCACGTTAAGCCAAAAGAGTAGCGTTTCTCTCCGCAGCGGGATACAGACCGGCAAGATGTCCATTCGCATTTTTTCTTGCGAACCGTACCAGGAACATACCCGATACTTCCTTCTAGCCGACCCTCGAGAGGGTCCGTGCCCTGTTTCACTCTGTCATAAAAGTGTTATAATGAGGCCTCGTGAAGCTTAAGCGCTTAGTTTTGTTTCTGATAGGGACTTTTTTCGTTATTTCCTTCTATGGGACTTCCGATCTTATTGCCGCTCGAAGTCAAAAAACCGATAAGGTACGAGAAGGACTCCTTGGTCCGGTGAAGACGGTTCTGGTAGAGATCGGTAAGATTTCGAGGAATGATGCCGGGAAGTGGACCCCCGGCCCACGAATGCCGTGGCTTTCCACGACCTATGATCTCAAAGGAAACCGGATCGAAGAGGACCAACTCTACAACGAAGAGGCTCTTAATTTTAAATCTGTCTTTGAACATGATTCAGATGGGAGGCTGGTGGAAGGGCTTGAGTATGATTACAAGGGGACTGTTGTGTTTAAGTGGGACTACACGCATGATAACGCAATGCAGGTCACCGAAAAAAGGACTCTTCCTGATGGCGACCTCTTTTCCACGTCAGTCTACAAATATGATGGCAAAGGAAACCTGATTGAAGAAGTGCGGGGCCATACACTCGCTGCAAATCGTTTCAAATGGATCTATACTTATGATGGCGCGGGGAGAATGCTTGAGGAGTCTTTTTATCTGATCCGATCCAAACCGCTTCTCAACCAAGCAGGCTTGTCCCTTAACTATAAGTCGGTCTATACCTATGGCAACGAGAATTACCCGACCAAGAAAATACACTATGGACCCACTGGCGGCGTGGAATCTGATAAAAGGTATCGGTACGAATATGATACTGAGGGAAACTGGGTAACCCAGACCGCATGGGAATCGCCAGCCCCTGGTGGCAGCTCCGAATTGGAACCGACCGAGGTCACCTATCGGACGATAAAGTATTATCCCTAGAAGTAACAAATATTGAATGAGTGATCATTGAGTAGGGTTTAGCATTGTTTCGATTTTCCATCCGTGTTCTTCTCATCTTTTTACTATCTTTTGCCATTCTTATATGCGGTACCGGTTTTCCGCAAAAGGCCTTTTCCGAGCCCAATCGATCTGCTCCGCTTTGGAACCACTTTCAGCTCTTCTCCATCGTGCGTTCCTTGGCCTTTGAAGGGGATGTTCTCTGGGTTGGAACCGCCAATGGCGTCCTTAGGTATGATCTGACGAATGATGATCAGAGTGTCTATACAACACGGGATGGTCTTTTATCCAATATTATTCATACCGTGACTGTTGGTCCTGGCGGAAATAAATGGGTTGGAACCTATGGAGGTGGGCTCAGCCGTTTTGATGGGGAGAAATGGATCACTTATACGCCTTATGGAAGCGGTTCTCCTTTGGCCTATGGAAAAGAATGGCGTTCTTTTCCCAGAAGGACAGGATTGGGCGATCTCTGGGTCTATGGTATTCTTTTTGACCGGGATAACGTGATGTGGGTGGCAACCTGGAAAGGTGTCAGCCGGTTTAACGGAACGTCGTTTAAGACCTATACCACTGATGATGGACTGATCGACAAATGGGTATATACCTTATCCCTTGACCATAAAGGGACCTTCTGGTTTGGAACAGAAGGGGGTGTGAGCCGGTTTGACGGCAAAAACTGGAAGAGTTGGAGCAATGAAGATGGGGTCGGTGCCAGTACGGGTAAGGTCGTCCCACCTGAGGCAAAGGCACTCCCTTTTACACCGAAACATCATCAGAGTGGGGATAAACCCCTGGAGTACAATCCAAACTATGTGGTTTCTTCGACTGTTGATTCCAAGAATAACCTTTGGATCGGGACACTTGGAGGGGGGCTTTCTCGCTATGATGGGACGAATTGGAAAAGTTTTACAACCCGGGATGGTCTTGCGGGAAACATGGTCCATGCGCTCAAAATTGATTCAAAGGGGATCTTGTGGATCGGTACAAACGGCGGTGTGAGCCGCTTTGACGGGAAGAAGTTTAACAATCTGACGCAGAAAGATGGGATTGGTTCGGTCTATGCCATTGCAATTGATCGTCAGGGGAATAAGTGGTTTGGAACTTTTGGAGGTGTCAGCCAGTACCTGGGGAACTGACCACATGTGTTTGTTACCGCAAAGGAGTTGGGAGGAGAACGATGGAGCGAATCGATAAAGCGCAAGAGATTGTGGCACGGGCAATTCAAGATAGTATTGCCGTAAAACAAGGAGTGCTTCAAACGTTGGTTTCCCCCCTGATTCAGGCAGCCGAATGGGTCAGTGATTCGATTCAATCCGGGGGAAAGTTTATTCTATTCGGGAATGGGGGAAGTGCCGGAGATGCGCAACATATTGCTGCAGAACTGGTCGGGCGCTTTGAGTTGGAACGGAGGCCCTTTCCGGCGATTGCGCTGACCACCAATACCTCTGCACTGACGGCCATTGCGAATGATTACGATTATGACGCGATCTTTTCGAGACAGGTGAGGGCCTGGGCCGGTTCCGCCGACATTGTACTCGGAATCAGTACGAGTGGAAATTCGCCAAATGTTGTTAAGGGGCTGGAAGCGGCAAAGGACCAGGGTGCCAGGACCATTGGACTGACCGGAGAGAAAGGGGGGCGGCTTGATTCCATCACGGATCTTTGCCTGAAAGTGCCTTCATCTAATACGGCACGGATACAGGAATCACATATCCTGATCGGGCATGTCCTTTGTTTACTCATCGAAAAAAGTTTATCCTGATTATCAGATGTCTGGAACACTTTACGTTGTCGCCACCCCGATTGGAAACCTGGAAGATATTACATACAGGGCAGTTCGCATCCTGAGAGACGTTGCGATTATTGCCGCTGAGGATACCCGCCATACCCAGAGACTCCTGGGACGTTATGATATTAATGCCCTCCTGACCAGTTACCATGACTTTAACAAAGAAGCGAAAACGCCGGTACTCATCTCCCGAATGCGGGAAGGGGATTCCGTTGCAATCGTCTCCGATGCCGGGACGCCGACAATCTCTGATCCGGGATATTATCTGATCAAGGCGGCTGTAAGGGCAGGACTCCCTGTAAGCCCCATTCCCGGACCGAGTTCCGCGATTGCGGCCCTTTCTGCCTCCGGCCTGCCTACGGACCGCTTTGCCTTTGAAGGTTTCCTGCCGCGCAAGAAAGGAAAACGTGCGACACGTCTCCTTTCCCTGCTTAAGGATCCAAGGACACTCATCTTTTTTGAATCTCCCTATCGCACCAAGGCTCTTCTCGAGGAGATCGGTTCTACTTATGGAGACCGTCTTGTTGCTATTGGCCGGGAGTTGACCAAGGTCTATGAAGAGATGATTTATGGAACAATCCCTGAGGTGATTGAGAAGATGGGGTCCAAGAAGCTCAAGGGAGAGATCACGATCCTGATCGAAGGGTACCACGGGAAGAATCGACGACCTTCCCCTGATGAAGACCCGTCGCAATCGAAAAATTAGAGATCCACTCCCTTGCAGAAAAAGTCCTGGTTTCTCTGTGGCAGGGTTTTGTGACCCTCACGACGAAAGAAATTCCCGTCTTTCTTGATATCAAGGTTCCGGAGGAATAAAATAATCCTATGAGCCAAGTGGAAACCAGTCAGTGAAGACGACCGCATCGGATTTATCCTATATTGAGGGACAGGTTTTGGATGTGGTGAAGGTCCTTCTGTCCGAGACGGGTGAAATCCGAAGGAACGCTTTTCTCTCTCCGAAGTCCTCTTTTGATCGTGAACTTGGCTTGGGAAGTTTAGAGCGGGTGGAACTTCTTCTCCGCATTGAGCAAAGGTTTTCTCTCCGCCTTCCTGATACGGTCATGGCAGAGGCCCATACCCCGCGCGATTTAGCGCAGCTCATTCTTCGTACTGAGCCCCAAAAGGTAAAAAATGTAAAATCGCTGCATGCGCGTATTCCTTTCATGGGAGAGCCCGGGGTCGGATGTGTCTCGGCGAGCACCCTTAACGAAGCGCTTGTACTTCAATCAAAAAATAACCCGGAACGAACCCATGTCACCCTCTTTAGGGAGGATGGTAAGGAAGAAATATTCACTTATCAGCAACTTTTCGATTCTGCAACGCATGTTGCAAACAACCTGATGGCACGGGGGCTTGAAAAAAGGGAGACCGTTGTGATCATGCTCCCGACGGAGCTGTCTTTTTTTCAATCTTTCTTTGGGGTCCTTCTCGCCGGGGGTATTGCCGTGCCGGTCTACCCTCCATTCAGGCCGGATCGAATTGAAGAGTATGCTGAGCGCCAGTGTCGAATCCTTGAAAATGCAGGTGCCCGTTTTCTCATTACTTTTCAGCAAGCCGGAAGGCTGGCGCGTCTTCTTAGGCCGCGGCTGAGTGCGCTACTCGACGTGGTGATGCCGGCTGACCTTTTGGTTTCAGGTCCATCCGATCGGCCTGAATCAGTGACTTCCTTATTGTTGCCTTTTGTGAGTGAAGATGATCCTGCCCTGATTCAATATACATCAGGAAGTACGGGGGATCCGAAGGGGGTTGTCCTGACGCACCGGAATCTTGTCTCAAATATCGAGAGTATTGGTTTGGCTTTCGATCTTAAGCCGACGGATGCCGGCGTCAGTTGGCTTCCGCTTTATCATGATATGGGCTTGATTGGTTCGTGGCTCTCCTGTCTTTATCATGGGATTTCGGTGACGATCCTTCCCCCTTTTGCCTTTTTAAATCGCCCGGAGCGTTGGCTCTGGGCGATCCATACCCACCGTGCAACGATCACCGCTGCCCCAAACTTCGCTTACGAAATATGTGCCAGAAGGATCAAGGA
The DNA here is from genome assembly GCA_029261165.1 of Nitrospirota bacterium. Taxonomy (GTDB): domain Bacteria; phylum Nitrospirota; class Nitrospiria; order SBBL01; family JAADHI01; genus DUAG01. Next base: position 12,130 of record JAJDBV010000057.1, read on the forward strand.
TGAGGACATCGAGGGACTTGACCTCAGTTCCTGGCGGGCCGCCTTGAATGGCGCTGAACCAGTCAGTCCGGACACGATGGCCCGTTTTACACGCCGTTTTTCGCCTTACGGGTTTCGTCCTGAAACGTTTACACCTGTTTATGGTTTAGCCGAAACTTCCGTGGCCTTAACTTTTCCAGAGATAGAGGCGCTTCCGAAGATTGACCGCGTGTCTAGGGAGGTCTTTGAACGCGACCGAAAGGCGGTTCCCTCGGATGATACAGAGACGTCTGCCCTGGAATTTGTTTCCTGCGGAAAGCCGATCGTAGACCACGAAGTCCGAATTGTAGATGACAATGGCAAAGTGATTGGAGAACGGCTGGAGGGACGGCTGGAGTTTCGCGGGCCTTCATGTACACAAGGATATTATCGGAACCCAAAGGCGACTGCTGCGCTCTATCATGACAACTGGTTGGTTTCAGGGGACCTGGCCTATTGTGCTGAAGGAGAGCTTTTTATTACCGGCCGGAAAAAAGATATCATCATCAAGGGGGGACGTAATCTCTACCCGCATGAAATAGAAGAGGTCATCGGAGATGTCCCCGGTATCCGGAAAGGATGTATCGCTGCCTTCGGGATTTTCGATGAGAAGCTCTCGACTGAAAAACTGGTTGTCGTCGCTGAGACCAGGGAAAAGGGGAAGGAAAGGCATACGCAACTGATCACTGAGATAAATGATCAGATTGTTACGGCAATTGGAATCCCCCCGGATCAGGTACTTCTTGTGCCGCAGGGATCTGTTCCGAAAACATCAAGTGGAAAAATCGCCAGATCAGCTTGTCGCGAGGCATTTTTAAATGACCGGATAGGAGAAACACGCAGTACCACGCAAATTCAGTTCGCTAGACTGATTGCGACGTGGATCTGGTCATGGATCGGCAGGGGAGTCAATAAGGTCGGACAGTTTTTTTATGGAAGCTATGTTGCCTTTATCCTGGGGACACTCCTTGTTCCGGTTTGGCCCCTGGTTGCGATCCTTCCCTCGAAGCAGGTGGATCGAATACTGAAAGCCTCGGCGCGTCTTTTTTTTAAACTTTCTGGATTATATCCGATTGTCGAGGGGGTACAGCACTTGGATCGTAAAGGACCGATGGTTTTTGTTGCAAATCATGCCAGTTATGCTGATGCCGGCATCTTGGCAGCGATCTTGCCCGTCGGCACACGGTTTATCGCCAAACAAGAACTCCTCAAGATTCCGGTTCTCAGGACCTTTCTCTCAAAGGGGGGACATCTGATGGTCGATCGCGCCGATCTTTCCAGGAGTGCTTCCGCTACCGAGGAGATCGGAGAGATTCTTCGGAGTGGTTCCTCCATTATGATTTTTCCTGAGGGGACTTTTCATAAGGCAGAGAGGCTCCTCCCCTTTAAGTTGGGTGCGTTTAAGGCCGCCGTCGAGACGGGCCTTCCGGTCTGTCCCATCACGCTGGAAGGAACGAGACAAGTCCTCAGGGCAGGAGGATGGCTCCCTCAACGTCACCAGGTTACTGTTACGATCGGTAGGCCCATTCTTCCCGATGGAAAGGACTGGAGAGACATTGTTCATCTTCGTGATCTCAGCAGAGAAGAAATTTCCCGCCATTTTCGTGAACATACATAATGAGCGCGATCCTTGCCTTGAAGAAAAAGAATGGCATGATGAAAATAGATTGTCCTTATCGGGCAGAGTTCTTAAAATCGGACTTGCGAAGCTTCTTTTTCCAATGGTATAGTTAAAAACGCTTGTTTTTTGAGAGAGAACTATTTATTTGATGTCAAAAAACACAGACCCGGCTGAGTCTCAGGCCGAGCCGTACCATGAAATACGAACCCGTTTGATCCAGGAGGGGCTCTACCGCTTACCCCGACCGGGTGAGGACCAATCGGATCTTGCCCCGGATGCAGGAAACAATCATTGGCGCATTGCGTCGAGTCCTCATTGGATGACCTCGGAGGAATTGGCATTCCTGGAGTCTCTGGGGAATCATCTCCTTTCCTTTTACGAGGCAGCCAACCGGCTTTACCTGGACAGTACCCATGGCCGTCTTCCTTCTTGGGTCGCCGCTTATCTGGACCGTGGGAAGCCGGAGACGGTTGTTGAATATGGACGGATGAACCGCTTCAAAAAAAATCTTCCCGGGATCCTTCGTCCCGACCTTATTCAAACAGAGAAAGGTTTCGTTGCGACAGAACTCGATTCTGTTCCGGGTGGAATCGGCATGACAGGCGGCCTGGCGGGAGCATATGCTTCATTGATTCGAGAAGGGACCCTTATCGGAGAGCGCGAGGGGATGGTCTCGGGGTTTGAGCGGATGATTCGTTCTCTCTCAAATGAAGAAGATGTTGTTCTGGCCATCGTTGTTTCGAAGGAATCAGAAGCATATCGAGCGGAGATGACATGGCTGGGTGATACCCTCACGGCCCGTGGTCTATCGACAACGGTCATCAGACCGGAAGAGATTGTCTTTACCGAAGAAGGGCTCTGGCTGAACGTTGATGGAAAAAGGAAGCAGATCGATATCCTTTATCGATTCTTTGAGCTCTTTGATCTGAAGAATATCCCGAAGGCGGAGTTAATCCTTTATGCGGCCAGGAAGAAGCGGGTGATCCTGACCCCACCCCCGAAAGCACAATTAGAGGAAAAAAGCCTTTTTGCCCTTTTTCATCACCCGGTTTTGAAGACCTTTTGGAGGAGACACCTGGGGGAAGGGTGTTATGCCTTTCTGGAGGCGCTTTTTCCGAAGACTTGGATCATTGATCCGACCATCCTCCCTCCACATGCCGTCATTCCGGACTTAGCAATCGCGGACCGGCCTGTGACTAATTTTAAACAGATGGGGGATGCGACACAGAAGCAGCGCCGATTTGTTATTAAGCCCTCCGGATTTTCCGAGTTGGCATGGGGAAGCCGAGGTGTTTCTATCGGTCACGATCTCTCTGAGGGTGAATGGCGAAAGGTAATTGATCAGGCGATGGGAGGTTTCCAGACGACGCCGTATATCCTTCAGGAGTTTCATAAAGGGAAAAAGGTTGTGGTCGCGTATTATCATTTTGAAAAAGAGTGCCTTGTTGAAATGGAGGGACGGGTGCGTCTTTCTCCCTATTATTTTGTTGAAGGAAAAAAGGCCCATCTGGGCGGGGTCCTGGCGACGATTTGCTCACTTGAGAAGAAAATTATTCACGGGATGGTGGATGCCGTCATGGCACCTTGCGCAGTAACTACAGGATAACGGTATAATTGACCTTGTATTGTGAGAGTAGATCCTATCCTTCTTGGATGGGATCTTTCAGAAAAGGAAGGCTTTGAAACTCTATAACCTGGAATCATGTTTCTATTGTAAAATGGTCCGTGATCGCTTGAAAGACCTGGGCTTAGCGCATGAAAAAATTGAGGTCTCTTCATGGCAGGGAGATCGAAAAGAGGTCTACGAAGTGTCCGGGCAATATTTGGTGCCGGTCTTGGTAGATGACGATGTGGTCCTTGATGATGAGGATAAAATTCTTGCTTATCTGGAGAAGACCTATGGGGGCTTATCCTGAATAAGTCTTGGATTTTCATCCAGCCGATAAGCTGGAAAGCCAGGCTAGGAAAAAAATATTAGAGATTTGGTATGCTGAATTCGTTATTAATGGTGATTGATCATTAAATGGAGTGTCCCGGTGGAGCAATGGCAGAAAGACCTTAAGGAAAGCATTGTCGATGTCGAAACGCTTGAGAAGGTATTGGGTATTCCGGCAGATGAAGTTCGGGATATTGTTGAGGAATATCCCATGCGGATCACACCACATGTCTTGAGCCGAATAAAAAATGAAGGAGACGCCATTTGGAAACAGGTGGTCCCGACTGCAGAAGAAGGGAATCTCGATGCGGCATGCGAAGCGGAGGATCCGCTCCATGAAGAGAAAGACAGTCCCGTGCCGGGCCTGGTCCATCGCTATCCCGACCGGGTTCTCTTGGTTGTGACAAATCAGTGTCCGATTTATTGTCGGTTTTGTACCCGGAAGCGCTTTGTCGGATCACCGGGAACGCTGACACCGGACAATCTTGAAAAGGTGGTCTCGTATCTCTCCGAGCATCGGGAGGTGCGTGACATTATCTTTTCCGGAGGCGATCCGCTCATGGTCGTCGATATGCTTCTCGAACGTGTATTAAAGGCACTGAGGGGGATCCCACATCTGGAGATTATCCGGATCGGAACGCGTGTGCCTGGGACACTGCCGTCTCGCATTACGGAAAAGCTCTGCAACATGCTGAAGGCCTACCATCCCCTTTATATGAACCTTCACTTCAACCATCCGGACGAGATTACGCCGGAAGTGGCCAAGGCCTGCGGAATGCTGGCCGATGCTGGAATCCCACTTGGGAGTCAGACCGTTTTAATGGAAGGGGTGAATGATGATCCGGAAGTGATGAAACGATTGATGCAGAAGCTCCTCGCAATCCGGGTGAAGCCGTACTATATCTACCAGGCCGACCTGGTCCGCGGAACGCACCATTTCCGGACACGTGTTGAAAAGGGTTTGAAGATCATCTCAGCCTTGCGTGGGCATACGTCCGGAATGGGTGTCCCCCACTATGTCATCGATGCGCCCCAGGGCGGAGGGAAGATTGCGATTCTTCCGCAAGACACACTTCTCTACATGGACGATGAAGAGGTCATCGTAAAAAACTATGAGGATCTCACTTTTAAATATCCCCAGCCTGCACAGTCCAACGGTGTCGGAGAAGAGTCCTCTATTCCACTTTCAATGCTTCCCAATCCGAAATCGGATTAAGGTCAGACTCTAAGGTCCTTTAAAGTCCAGCTTCCCGATGGTCGGGAAAATTGTTTCCAAACGGACAGCGCCTTCTATTTTCGCCTGACAGGCGAGCCTGACGTTTGCGGCAAAGGAGAGATGTCCTCGCAAAGAGAAACGCTCGAAGGTGGTCATCTCGCTTAGATGTTCTTCCCCTTCGAGGATACGAACCCGGCATGTCGAACACAGGCCGTGCCCCCCGCATAAATGCATATGATTTACACCGGCTTTCATCGATGCAGCCAGGACAGATATTCCCTTATCCACTGCGAGTTTTTCACCGTTAATTGATACATTAATTTGCTCGCCCATCGTGACCCCCCTCTTTTTGATTAAAGCGCTCTTCTTCATCCAGAAGTCTTCACAGTGAGAAGATACGCAATCGGGAAATATTTTGCAATGTGTCGTTTATTTTGTTCTGGGAGAGCGGGGGTTTTGTTCTCCAAGGCTATCCAGCCGTGCCGCGGCTTTGTAGGCGAAGGATGTCTCCGGATATTCTCTAATAATTTCCTGATAGAGCTTCCTGGCATGTTTAAAGTTGCTCTGTTGTTCTTCAAATTGGGCTGTTTCGAAAAGAGCTTGGCTTTTTCCTTCGGGGTTGCTGCACCCGACCATGCAGAACAAGAAAAAGAGGGAGAATATGAATGGTCTTGCCTTGTGAAAAAACTTCAATGGGTCATCTCCATGTGAAACAAAAAAGCATTATTGTTGCGGGGACTGTATGAAAGATACTTTCTTAACATTCTCTGAAATGGATTATAACCCGTATGTCTGATGGATAAAAGAGGAATGCGAAATTTAAGAAGGATTAAGGGGCGCTTAACCCTCAAATCTAAGGGTTTAGATATTACATGAGAATGAAGAAGTGGGATCTTCTCCCTTGAGGAAAATAGAGTTTCGATTTGTTTGCTCAAAATCCTTGAACTGTTTCCTCTCGATTGCCAGCGAGATAACGGGTGACATCAGCGACATCAATAATCAATGACACCGCGTTTAAGATCATCAAGGCGCGTATCCAGGTCCCGAAAAAATTACTCGCCGGGATTTGGCTTAGCCGGGTCCAGAAGAAATAAAGCATCGGAAACCAAAACACATGCCCTAAGCCCAACAAACGTGTGAACCCGGAAAAACGGGTGATCATGGTCATGAGCATCATGCTGACCATAATGGTAGCCAAGGCAATCCGAGCTTCAAGGTGAGAGAGATAAAAGAAAGGTATGACCATATTGACGACGACAAGAAGCATGAGCCATAGTTTCCATCGCATTGGAAATTTCATGAGACCTTTGTTAAATTTTATGAAAGCAAGGATCACTTCTTATCCTCCACCACGACTATAAGTTGACCTTCTCCAGCTGAAGAAGTGCATTGAGTTTATCGTTAAGGTCTTTTTTCGAAACGACACCAACGATCCGATCGACAACCTGTCCATTTTTGAAAAATAGAAGGGTTGGTATGGAAGAGACCTGATATGCTGACGCGGTTACGGGGTTACTGTCGACATCTAATTTTCCGACGATCACCCGTCCTTCAAATTCTATTGCGATCTCTTTAATAAGAGGGGTGATCGCACGGCAGGGACCGCACCATGCAGCCCAGAAATCGACAAGGACGGGACCATTACCTTCCAAAACCTGGTTTTTAAAGGTCTCATCGGTCAGCGTGAGATATTTTGTATCATGTTCCATGATATTTCTCCTATTTGTAAGTTGGCTTGGAGTTAATGGACTCGCGCCAAACGTCGTTTCTCCCGGTTTTCTAAAATCATTGGATCCAGTACCTCCCCGCAGACCAGGCAACGCGTCCCGTAAAAATGGATATGACCTGTACTGTCTTGAAGATCCTGGAATCGATCCGTGATCATTAAGCCATTGCATCTTGGACATCGCATCATACACCTCCTAAATCTTTATTTATAAATGGTCTTGTTTTTCTTGATGTTCTCTTAAATTTCCTTTTCTGTATATCTTGGGGTGATATGTTGAGGACAATTCCAATCATAAGCTTGGATTCTAAAAATAATGAGCCGTTCTATTTTTCCCTTGTAGCCGGGAACTTTTAATTTCTCTAGTAATTCTAGATTTCGATTTCTATCTATTATTTCTGCCTTCGCCCATAGTTTTAATCGTTGTTGTGAAGGATAGTCGATCAGAAATAAGGATGTGTTCTGATTTGTATTTATGTTTCCAGCGCTGATGTATTGCATGTTTCCACGAAAGTCCGCGTATCCTAAGGTCGTGTCGTCAATTACCCTGAGAAATCCATTTGGACCTCCGCGGTATTGAAGATAAGGCCAACCATTCTCTCCAATAGTTGCCATAAAAAAGATGTCTCTTGATTTAATGAATGCGATCTCCCTGTTTGTCAGCAGATAATGATCACCTGAATGTTCCATCCGCGCATATGACTGACGTGATCCGTATTGCTCCTGGAATTTCTTAACGCTATTCGTAAAAGTAAACCTCGTAAAATTTAGATTCATGATTGATCCCTTCCTTTGTTCGGAACCTCATCCCGCTCTATTGGTAACAAACTACCTATGTATAGATAGTTTGTTTCGGTACAAAAAAAGGTCAGGGCTTTAGTACGGTTAGAATCCATTTTCCAGCGTCTTCGATTCTTTCAACCGATGATGTTCTGGCCATCAGCATTGCCCCTTGTAAGGTATAAAATACATTCCTTGCCGTCTGATTAATGTCGTCCAGCCTACGAAACTCACCCTGATCAATCCCTTGTCGTAAAATTTCGGACAACCACCTCTCCTGGGCAGCAACGAAATGAGTGACCAGGTGGCAGGTATCTTCTGGAAGGGCCTCGAGGTCTGAAGCCAAGCTTGCACATAGACAGATACGTCTTCCTCTACGAAACGTTTTAACAAATAGACTGATATAGATTGTAAACTTTTTCTTTGGGGAATCTTCACTTTTCAAAACATCAAGTTGCTCTAAAAATGTTTCGTGATAACGGATCATCACTGCAGTCACCAGATCTTTTTTTGTATTAAAGTGATAGTGAATGCTCGAAGTTTTGATTCCTATACGTTCGGAAAGATCGCGATAACTAAAAGCATTGCATCCCTGAGTTTGAATCAACTCCTCAGCAACATCCATGATTGTTGACGCAGTTGACGAAATTTCCATAAGGCGTATTATATCTATGCATAGGTAGATTGTCAATGGGTTTTTATTTTCTCAAACGAGACTTATAGAGAGGGGATTTCAATCCGGGTCCTTCTTACACGCTAGAGACACGTCAGAGTAAGTCGTCAATGCGTCCAACGGGGTCGCCTGTTTCTCCACGAGAGATTATCGGGGAGGAGAGGAAGTGTATGAAGAAAAAATCGTTATTTCCTTTGCTTTGTTAAGTGCAGGATGCCCCATTCATGCATGGCGTCAAGAATGGGCTTGAGGCTTCTACCCAAAGGGGTCAACGAATATTCAACCTTCGGAGGGACCTGTGGATAGACCTCTCGATGAACGACGCCGTCACGTTCCAACTCTCTGAGTTGTTGGGTCAGCATTTTTTGAGTGATTCCTTCGAGGGCCCGGTGTAATTCGCTGAAACGCTTCAGCGCTTGAAAAAGCTCTCTAAGAATAAGGACTTTCCATCGACCATCGATGACCTTCAAAGTTGCCTCCACCGGGCAAGCGATATGAGCATTTTTCCCCATATGTACAACGGTATCCTTTTAGATAGTATATTACATTAAAGTGCATACTTTACATCTTAGATGAACTTACTATAAAGTATGTACAGTAAAAAAACAATAGTATTTCCTGGATTTTAACTTAGAAGGAGGTCAATCATGGAAATGAATGAGACGATACTTGTGACAGGGGCAACGGGTCAGCAGGGAAATGCCGTCGCAACAAGTTTGTTGGGCCAAGGGAGAAAGGTCCGATCGCTTACACGTCATCTCTCCAAAGGGGAAGCGCTGAAGAGGATGGGATCGGAATTGGTAGAAGGGGAACTGACGGATCAAGCATCACTTGAAAAGGCTCTTGATGGTGTAAAACAAGTTTTTCTCGTTACCACGCCCTTCGAGGCTGGGATGGATGCGGAAGTGAAGCAGGGTCTGACCATGGTTGACGCTGCCAAGGCTGCCGGTGTGGATCATTTGGTTTATTCCTCGGTAGGAGGTGCAGATCAGAAGACCGGTATCCCTCACTTCGAAACAAAGTGGCAGGTGGAGGAATATATCCGAAAGGTTGGAATCCGGGCGACGATCCTGCGCCCCGTCTTCTTCATGGAAAACTTTGGATCTCCGTGGATGCTTCCGGCAATCCAAAACAAGAACCTAATCTTTCCTGTTCTCCCCGACCGGACCCTTCAAATGGTTTCTTTAAGAGATATTGGGGCGTTTGCGGCCGCCGCTTTTATACGGCCTCAAGAATTTATTGGCCAAATCATTGAACTTGCGGGAGAGGAGATGACCCTTCCTGATGCGCTCAAGATGGTCTCTCAGTCGCTTGGCCATACGGTCGAATACGAATTTCTGCCATACGAACAGGCCGAGGCGGCCCTGGGCCATGACTTTGCCGTGATGTTCCGTTGGTTTAACGAAGTCGGTTACAATGCCGATATTTCGGCACTTGAAGCGCGGTGGGGGATTCCTTTGACGAAGTTCAAGGAAATTGTCGATAAAGCCTCTTGGTCTAACCTTGATTGAGATGTCCTGATGAAGATTCTTTTCAGAACGGATGAGACGTGGTCGGGCCTTATTCTGCGTGTTGTGCTGGGTATTGTCATATTTCCACAC
>JAJDBV010000058.1 GCA_029261165.1 Nitrospirota bacterium
TCCCTTAACCCTTTTGATCTCAGAAAGGCAATGGAAAGAAAACTCAAAAAAATCTTTGATCTTCTTTCCAAAAAGTAACATCCTTTTATGAGTCAACGATCTGATCCTTCGGTAACATTTTCTAATGAGTCAACGGGCACAGATGATTCAACTATTTAAACTACCAACAAAAACTGAACTAAAATAAACCAATCCCCCCTACCCTAGAGACAAGTCCAAGGAATCTGAATTGTTACAAACCTCTCAGCGACGCTTGATATACTTACTCATATCAAGCCTGAACAAGCCTTCGACTTTTCCCAGGATTTGAAGTGGAGGATCTTTTTTGGTAATCACGATAGGCGCAAAGGTATCATTTTTAGGTTTTAGTACTACCCGTTTCTTCTCTTTGAGTAGTTGCTTTACGGTGGCCTCTCCCTCGATCATGGCCACGACCATCTCTCCTGATTCTGCATCCTTTTGTGGTTTGACCAACACCAGATCTCCGTCTAAAATCCCCGCGTCCTTCATGCTCTCACCCTGGACCTTTAAAAGAAAAACATCTTCCCATCGGGCAATGGTCGGATCGAGCATGAGGTGGCCCAGTAGGTATTCCTCCGCAAGTATGGGTGATCCGGCGGCAACCTTGCCTAAAATCGGAACGGACCGGCCAGAAGCCTGCCCGATGACTTCAATCGCCCGAGCCCCTTTTCCCCTGCGAACATAACCTTTCTTCTCAAGGGCGAGAAGATGCCGCTGCACACCCAATATGCCAACCATCTGAAAATGATCGGCAATCTCCCGTTGGGACGGAGGATAACCCTGATCTTCTATCGCATGACAGATAAAATCGAGGACCGCTTTTTGTCTGTTGGTTAGAATAGTAGTCATAATGCTACTATTCTAAGATCTAATAAGGCATTTGTCAAGCCCGTTGAACGCTGGAGAACTCTATTTTTTAATGCCCCTATTATATGGGAGGGTTACAATTCCACCTCCTTTCTCAAGGTAGAATAAACCGGACAGTTTATGTGCTATGAACCGGACACATTATTAACTCCTGACATTCGGACACAAGATGCTTGACAGTGCTGAGGAAATTCATACATCATAGAAATAGAATAAGAAGGTGCATCAATGCGAATACAATATCCCATTATGTGCTTCTGCAACTCTGAGAAGGAGCAGAACTATCGATGGATCGTGTATATGCTTATATCCGGCTTGTTGATGTCATTGGGTGTAGGCTGCACTTCCATAAAAAGCGTCTTTTACCATGAACCCCATGAGATTGCCAGGTTAGATGCCAGGAAGGCCTATCCCCTCGCCATTCTTATGGATCACCATAAAAAAATATCCTTGAAGCAAAGCCAAGCGATCAATGAACTCTATGGGGATGCGATAAGCCAAGAGGGAGATTTGATTGCTTATTACGATGTTCTGGATCGTAATCCCAGGCGCTATATTGCAAAGGTATTTCTAGTAAGCGTAAAAAGTGAAAAAGGTCAGTGGGACGTCATTGTGGGTACGCGGGGAAGAGTCGCAGATCGGATTGTGGTCAGAAATACCATAATCAGAGATGGAAAACCCGCTGTTCCGAATGAGTTTCTGAAGCAATTCATTGGTCGTTCACTTCAGGATTCTTGGCAGGTGGCGGAAGTACCTCAAGATCTGCTTACCTTACCTTCCATGATCCGGCCTGTTGCGGGTAATCTAAGGGCATCAAAAGAAATGGCCTCAAATATCCGGAAGGTCTTGGTCTGGATAACGGCATTGAATATTTACCACGGTTAGCAGTAGATCCTAAGATTATGTGGGTTCAGTTCTTATCTATAAATGCAGAAGGTTTTTCCCCGGAATTTCCAATCCTCTTGCCTTCGGGTAGGAAAATCTTCGCCCCAGTAAGGTGCGGTTTTTCAAAGATACTCTTCCTCTGAGCTACCGTCACATCGAAGGTCTCAACAATCCAAACTTTGCGACAGAACCCTCCTCCCTATAGTAACTCAAAGAGGTGCTCATTTTGTGCTCAACTCAAACATCCTCAGGCCTATTCCAGCCTACTCCAGCCAATTGAGGCCTTTTTTTATAAGTCTTTGCTGGAGTTGGTTGTTGGCTGGAGTAGGGAGCGTATGTTGCTTTCCTAAATCGTGTGTCCGGTGTTCGAATCACCCCGGGGGCACCAATTATATCAAAGAGTTGTGATCTTTCTAGAAAGAGAAAAAGGAGGTGTTTTATGATAACATCTTGCCGTGGAACTCATGGGTGTCTGCGGGAGGTTTTCGCATCTGACCTTGTCCTGATATGAGTAAAAATGAAAGCCGGGGGGCATCCCCCGCCCGGCTTTCATTTTTACGTAGAGTAGATTAGACCTACGGATTAGCTGGCTTGATATCCCTTCGATGGCGACTCCGCCTCGTCGCGCCCGGTTATAATGAGCCACCGCATGATATGATGAATTTCTCACGAGTTAACGCGATCTGTTGCCTATATATGTCGGCTCCGATGAGCCCCCTCCGGTACGATTTGAACAACCCTGCAACACTTGATGTAAATAATTTTGCATAATCCGGATTTTCCTGTGTGCACTTTTTTTCTATGTCTTGCGCTGCCTTCTCAATTAAGTCGCGCGCGATGTGCCGTGCCGTCGAGTCCGGACGAGCTGGGTCGCGTGCCTCGGTGGCTGGGGTTGAAATTAGGAAAAACGAGAAGACAAATAACGGGAGAACCAAAATATTGATTAACTTCTTCATATGATCTCCTTTCCTGAGTGGTTAAATGATGTTCATGATTGTCGATACGGATCCCTCATTAACCGGCATTGGAGTGAAAGAACCTGTCTAGGACCCCCTTACAGTTTGTGGGTGGAGTTGATCGCTGGAATTCAAGGTGCGGCAAGTCTCCGACATCATCGTGCTTGCCTCTGCCCCTCACTCTTGACAAGACAATCACGATCAAACTCCACTACTGACTACTATAGCATCTTCTCTCCTCTTTAGTTCCCGTATTGGTATAAATGGAGTAATGTTTTGTGTAATTCCAGAAATTAGATATTATGATAGACAGATTTTGGGTAAGATTTATAGAAAGAAAAAATGTTTAAAGACGTGTGAGGGAAGAACAAGCATCGCCTTTTTATTTTGTATCTAAAGAACCAATATTTTCTGAAGATTGTATTCAGCTGGCTAACGATTTATTGTGGTTATCATCAATTTTAAGAATTTTGAATGTGGAGAATTGGTAAGATAAAGTTGCTTCCTTCTTCCCTGAGATCCGTAAAGACAAACCGATACCGTTACACGATATTTAAAATGGTAATCTATAAATTACTGATGTCTCTTTTGATAAAAGCAGGAAAACTATTTCTGACTTCTAGTCGGTATCGTCATACCGGCACCGTCATACAATGATATCAATGATACTTTTTTCCGCCTCTAACACGCTTGTCAAGGCGGCCAAATTTGCATCCAAAGCAGCTTTTGCGATGATCTGGTTGCTCACCTCTTCAGCAAGATCAACGTTAGAGCCCTCCACGATCGTACCATCTGGGGAAGGGAGCTGTGGACCCGGTGTGAGGCTTTTTTCAATGTGAACAACGACGCCACCAGTTCTCCCTTCGCTTTGGTGAACGGTATCGTTCTTAAACCCGCTTGTGCTAAGGTTCGCTGTGTTATGGGCCGTGGTCTCAATTCTCCTTAGACTTGCATCGATTCCAGACAGAGAACCATGGATTGCGGAAACCATTTGTCTTCTCCTAAACTGGGTGGTCGTCCTTTTCTCAAGGAACGAAAAATATTTTATTCACTCAACAAAAAGCCCACCGTCCCGAGATAAAGGAAGATGGGCGAAAAATAACCAGTTTGGTAGCTCAGCCATCCCAAGATGGGTGTATGAAGCCCCTCCTTAGGACCGATTGCTTTGCGTCATCACCTTACGGTGATTTTGCCCTTTTCATTCGGTCTCAGTCTTACGCTATCTGTATATCTTAACTCCAAGGATACCACCGATGATCTATAAATCAATCCCCCAAAACGGGGGGGGGCCAAGAAGCGTTCGAGTACTTGAGGAAAGCCACTCTACTCCAAGCCTTCGCTGAGACAATACCCGGAACTTCTTCACCTGAAGGCAGGGGAGACACCATCCCGAACAAGACAACATCAAAAAAATTCGCCCCTTATTACTTGACAGGATGAAGCCTTATTTTCTAGAGTAACCCTCCGGGAGAAACAACTTGAGCCGGCTGGAATGGCGATGGACGATGAACAGTATCTATTTTGATTTGGAAACGCAAAAAAGTGCGGCGGATGTCGGAGGATGGGGGAACAAACATCTCATGCGCGTTTCTTTTGCGGTAACGTATTCCACAAAAACGGCCTGCTTCAGGGGATTTGAAGAGGAGGATATGCCGGCACTCATCTCAGAGCTTTCCAGTGCCGACCGGGTGATCGGTTATAACCTCCTCGGATTTGATTATACGGTCCTGTCTGCCTATACTGATCACAATCTATCCTCACTTCCCACGCTGGACCTCATGGTAGATCTCCATTCAATACTGGGCTTTCGGCCTAAACTTGAGAATCTGGCCCAGGCAACCCTGGGATCGGGCAAAACGGCCGAGGGACTGCAGGCAGTTCGCTGGTATCTGGAAGGCCGTTTTGCCGATATCGCGATCTATTGTAAGGAAGACGTACGTATTACGCGGGATTTACATCTCTTCGGATGTAAGAATAAGTTTATCTACTGCACCGATAAAACGGGCCAGTCAAGACAAGTCGATGTCAACTGGGAAGAGAAACTACTTTGAAGGTGACAGAATGAAGGAGTATCAAATGAAAAAAACAGGGTCTCTTCTTTTGACGACACTCGTTTTATTGTTCGTCAGTCATGGACCGCTTCAGGCCGATGAAGGAGGGAAGGCCGAATCAGTCGCCCGACAGTTGATTGAAACCTCTGGAGCAGACCAGTTCGGTTCACGGGTGATCGAGCAGATGGTCGGCTTGCAGCAGAAAAGAATGCCTGATATCCCGGATCAATTCTGGGAAAACTTCAAAGCGGGAGCAAACCCTGACGATCTCGTCCGCCTGATCGTTCCCATTTACGTGAAACACCTGAGTGTCGAAGAAATGCGGGCGCTCATTGATTTTTACAAGAGTCCGGCAGGGCAGACGCTTCTGAAGAAATTGCCCTTGATCACGAGTGAAACCATGAACGCGGGTCGTCAGTGGGGGGCGGAACTCCGTATGGAGATGACGAAGAAACTTCAGGAGACGGATCTGAAAAAATTAAAATAATTGTGTCCCTATCCTTGCAAAACCTGACTAAGACATCGCCTTGATCAATATATCAGCGACCTCTGGTCGGGTAAACTCCAGCGGAGGCCGAGTCCCCGCCCGGAGCATTTCTCTCACCTTTGTGCCGGAGAGGGTAATGCGCTCACTCGGATCATGCGGACAGGTTTTCGCCGAGATCATTCCAAGACAGGGTTTGCAGAAAAAGGTATGCTCGAAGAAGAGGGTTCGGATGCCAAGTTCGCCTTCGTCATATTTCTGAAAGATCTGTTGCGCATCGTAGGTCCCGTAAAAGTTTCCAACACCGGCATGGTCCCGACCGACAATAAAGTGAGTGACACCATAATTTTTTCGGCAGATCGCGTGAAAAATAGCCTCTCTTGGCCCAGCATAACGCATCGCGGCGGGAAAAACGCCTAAGACCGTCCGGTTTTTCGGGTAGTATTTATCAAGCAGCACTTTGTAGCAATCCATCCGGACATCAGCCGGGATATCCCCTTCTTTCGTTTCACCCACGATCGGATGAAGAAGAAGCCCGTCGGTAATCTCCAGGGCGCACTTCTGAATATATTCATGCGCGCGATGGATCGGGTTCCGTGTCTGAAAGGCCACAACCCTTTTCCAGCCTCTCTCTTCAAAAAGCTTCCTCATCTGGACCGGCTCAAGACGGTTCTCCTTGAAAGCCTGTCCCGGCGGACGCCGCAGCATCGTAATCTTGCCTCCAAGGAGAAGATCGCCCAGGGAATGCGTGTAAGCGACTCCGGGATGAGACAAATCATTCGTCCCATATGCGGACAGGGCTTCTTTTTCCTTATCGAAAGGGAAGATCTCCTCAATTTTCAAAATAGCGAGAGGAGGACCTGTCTCCTCGGATAGGGCAACTTCCATCCCTTCTTTGAGAGAAACCGCTTTCGCTGTCGTCACGGAAAGGGTAATTGGAAGGCTCCAGGGCAGACCATTTTTAAGACGCATCTTCTGAAGAACATGATGGTAATCGGCACTCTTCATAAACCCTTCCAGGGGCGAAAATACGCCGGTCGCAATCAGTTCAAGATCAGAAATTTCACGCGGAGTCAGTACAATTTTTTTAAGGCTTTCCGCCTTACGCGTCAAGCCGTCCACATCATTGGAATCGACAAACCGGTTGACTAATTTCCCCCCATGGGGGATTGAAATGCTCATTCTGTTCTCCTATTTAAAGTATTCGTGTAATGAAGTCGTCGTTATATTGAGAAGTCGATTGCCTCGGCTCCGCCTTCCACCTTTTCATCCAGCGCAACCTGCATGATTTTTGTCCGAATGGTAAAAGTCTCTTTATTTCCTTTCAGATCGACGGCGTCCCAGGTAATCTGGCTCCCTTTCCTGGGAACATGAGGAATCAGCCTGGCCCCCTTCGACCCGAACTGGAAAGAAAGGTGAAACTCAATCGCTTCCTCAGGACAGACCTTGACGCAGGGCAGACAATCCCAACAATCCTCCGGATATTTTAAGTAAGCCTTGTTCTCCGCATGATCCTTCACAATGAGATCACCGGGACACATTCTCAAACAGGGAGGCTGGCTCGATCCATTACAGCCGTTGCATTTTTCCGGGTCCACCCAAACAGGCATCTATTCCTCCTAAATTTCAGTTATCGCTAAAGTCTGAAAACGTGGTCGATATTATTACTGACCTTCCGTCATTTTGCATTATACCGGTCTCCCGGAACAACTTGTTCATAAGGCCGTGTGACCATTTCGATCCCGCCCGTTTTAGGATCTCTTATCGAATTGACAAACTTCAGCCAATTCGCATCGTCCCGGTCCGGGTAATCGGTTCTGGACTGATAGGTCGGCCAGCGGGTTTCCCTTCGGTAAAGGAGATGCTCGACCAGGACCTGAGCCACATCAATCCGGTCGATCACCTCATGTACTTTCATCAATTGGTGGAGGTCCCCCGCCACAAGGTGCTCCACCTCTTCCGGGAGTTTTGCCAGTCGGTCTCGTGCGATGGTCAACATTTTCTCATTCATCTCATAATGGGTCGAAACCCCGCCCGCATATTCCTCCATGATCTTTTGAAGCCTTGCCTCAAAATCCGCAGGCCGGATCCCGTGCCGCACCTTTCCATGTCCCCTCAGGGGCTTAAAAGCACGTTCTTCCTCGGCAGCCACCAGATGATCTTCGGCAGCCACCGAGTCCATCTTCTCAATATCGCGTCCCATGGCCCGCGCGGCGATGATCCCTTCCGCCCAGCACCCTGAGACAAACTTGAAGGGGGCGCCTCCCGCAACATCTCCGGCGGCGTATAAACCTTTTAATGTTGTTCTCCGATCCTTATCCACCCAGTATCCGGCCTGACAATGTCCCCCGACAACGTAGGGTTCCGTTGTCTGAACTTCTACGGGTTCTTTCGCAGGGTCAATGCCGTTTGCCAGCCAGTAGAGGACCTGCGAAGGATACATGTCCAGGTAGGCCGACTTCAAATCCCGAACTTTCTCCTCACTCAGACCCCGGGTATCAAGATAGACAGGACCGCGTCCCTCCTTAATTTCCTGAACCGGACCATGCGCCCGGTAAGGGGTCGGCGCGCCGTCTCCTCCCAGATCGGCATAGCGCTTCACCATGAAGCGTTCCCCATCGGAGTTGACCTGTGGGGCCTTGGCACCGAGCGCAATTGTTCCGGTCGGCGCAATCGCATCTTTTGTCCGAATGGCAACATAACGCATCTCATAGGAGGTCATCTCCGCCCCGGCCCGTATCCCCATGGCGTAACCCGCCCCCGTATTATAGGGAGAATACCAGGTCTTGTGAGACGCGTCTCCCGGATTATTCGGGCGATAGATGCCTGCGGCGCCTCCGGTTGCGATCAGCGTCGCCTTCGCCTGAACAACATAGAAGGTGCCATTACGTAGTGAAAAGCCAACTGCGCCTACAACCCGGTCGTCTTTCGTCAAAAGGTTTGTCACCGTCACCCAGTTATAAACCTTGGCCCCGGCAGACCGCGCCGCCTTGGCGAGAATCGGCTTGAGCGATTCCCCGTTAATTTTTATGTTCCAACGACCGCGTGGAATATAATTTCCGTCATCATCACATAAGATCGGAAGCCCCCATTTCTCCACTTTCTTGACGCCGTACTCAAAGAGCTCCGCCATCGACTGAACAAGATCTTCCCGAACCAATCCGCAGGAATCGGCCCGGACATAGCGGACAAAGCTTTCCGGGGTCTCACCCTTATTCAAATAAGCATTAATCGCATTCATCCCCCCCGCGAGACATCCGCTCCGGTCGATATGAGCCTTCTCCATGATCGTCACAGAGCATTGAGGATAGCGTTCCTTCATCTCCACTGCCGCCATACACCCCGCCGTACCGCCCCCGATAATCAGAAAATCCGTATGAATCGTTTTTCTTTCCATCTCTACCCTTCTCTTATATGTGAAACATCAGGACCTGTTTCTCTTCCAGGTCTCTTTTTCTCTCACAAAGATCCTCAAAATTGATCGAGTCAAGGTGCGCCTTCAACGAGGCATTGACCTCGGCACAGACCTCCTGAAGCACGATCCCTTCAGGCCCTTTTTTGTCTAATCCAGAACCCTTGCTCTGACGCTTTTCCGACGGGGCCATCGGAGACAAGGAGCCCTCAACGGCCTGCAGCACATCTCCAAGGAGAATCTGATCAGGAGATTTTGTAAGACGATACCCGCCGTGGGGACCACGCACACTCTCCACCAGACCCCTTTTTTTAAGAAGACTCATGACCTGCTCAAGAAAGCGAAACGATATGCCCTCCTTCTGAGCAATTGATTTTACTTGAAGAGGATCTTTCCCGCGATGCAGGGAAAGGACCAGAATGGCCAGAACGGCGTATTCACCCTTTACAGAAAAATAAAACATAAACCTACTATCCCGATAGGAATTATATGATTTATATGTTATAAGGGAAACAAGAGATTCGTGTCAAGTCAGAAATCGAACCTGAGCAAGATTTTGCAATTCCGATATCTGAACCTGTCCATTCGCCCCGAATCATCACTGAAGCTTGTCGCTATTACCACACACCTTCCTTATCCTCCTCTCTCTCAGGCAGCCCCTGACTGTGGATCAGCAGGCAGCTTGAAAGTTTACCCAGGATCTAACCGCAGATCCTGGGTAGATCCTTTCTGAGCGGACATTTGTGTTGAAACCAATTGTTTTTTTTGACATAATGTATTCCATTTTCCGTCAAGAAAGGCCTCTGTGTTGTCAAAACAGGATGAGGAGATCGGGTCCTCGTGGGGTTACCCGAAAGCAACGATCTTAAATCGTTTCATCGCAAAATTTATCGACTTTCTCATTGTCGCTGCAATATTCCAGATCCCACTTCAAATTAGTTTCCTGGCCTCGCTGGTCTATTTATTGATTGCAGATGGGTTTGCGAGCGGCAGAAGCATTGGGAAACAGCTGATTGGCCTTCAGGTCGTTATTCCCAATCCGCTTCGAAGCGTGTCATTCAAGGAATCGATACTCCGAAACTTTCCTCTGGGCGTCGGCTTCCTTTTTTTCCATATTCCAGCAATCGGCTGGCTTCTGGTGTTACTTATCGTCGGTTTTGAATCGCTACTCATCATTGGAAATGCAAAAGGGCATCGTATTGGGGATGAATTGGCAAAGACGCAAGTTTTGGATCAAATGATCCCTGAGTCTTTGGCAAAATAATGGAGATAACTATTCAGCTTGGCTGGATTAATCTTCAGGATAAGACACGAGGAGCGCAGAACCGTAACTAAGCCGAAATGAGGTAAAAGACGGCTGAACTGAATTGTTATAACTGAATCCTCACAATTATTATGGAGAAAGAATGGGACTGACAAACAGCATCCTGGGATGGTTCTCTAATGATCTGGCGATTGACCTGGGAACGGCAAATACCCTTGTTTATCTTCGCGGAAAAGGGATTTCAATCAATGAACCCTCCGTTGTGGCTATTGAACGAAAATCGGGAAAAGTGGTCGCAATCGGATCGGAAGCAAAAAGAATGTTGGGGCGAACCCCCGGAAATATCGTTGCAATTCGGCCAATGAAAGACGGGGTCATCGCCGATTTTGAAATCGCCGAAAAAATGTTGAGCCATTTCATCAAAAAGGCACACAATCGTAATACTTTTGTTCGTCCACGCGTTATTATTGGTGTCCCTTCCAAAATAACACAGGTTGAGCAGAGGGCCGTTCGTGACTCGGCAGAGCTGGCGGGTGCCAGAGAGATCTATCTCATTGAGCAGCCGATTGCTGCCGCCATTGGCGCAGGACTCCCGATCGCAGAACCTTCCGGAAACATGGTTGTGGATATCGGAGGAGGAACGACCGATATCGCCGTCATCTCCCTGGCCGGGATCGTCTATTCCGAATCGGTAAAGACCGCAGGCGATAAGATGGATGAGTCCATTGTCAGTTATATTAAGCGAAAGTACAACCTCCTGATCGGAGAACACATGGCGGAAATGATCAAGTTTGAGATCGGTTCCGCCTATCCCCTGGATGACAAGAAAACCTTTATGATTAAAGGAAGAGACCTGATCTCAGGAATACCCAAAACAATGGTCATCGATGACGGGGAGATGCGAGAGGCCCTTGCAGATCCGATCTCGACAATTGTCAATGCCATCAAGGTTGCTCTGGAAAACACGCCTCCGGAGTTGGCCGGAGACATTATTGATCGGGGCATTGTGCTTGCCGGCGGCGGATCGCTTCTGAGAGGACTGGACATCCGTATTCGGGAAGAGACCAACCTTCCCATTATTACCGTCGATAATCCCTTGACCACGGTTGTGCTTGGAACGGGAAAGGCCTTGGATCAATTGAGTCTGCTTCGAAAAATCTCCCTCGCCTCTCAATCGCACCTATGACCTGACACTGGCTTCACTAGGAAACGTGATGCCGCGTGATTGGAAGACCCTCACCACAAAACGGCAAGGGTTCTTCCGCCCGAGATGAAAAATGGCTTTACTTTTTATTCGCTCGCCAACCCCACCCAGAATAACGGGGATTACGCTCGCCATGCGTGTTCAAGATAAGGGGTGCAGATGATCCGTCGGGTCAATGTCTATAAACGCTTTCTCTATCTCTTTCTCGTCCTCAGTATTGCTACCGCAGTGCTCTCACCCGATTTTCAAAGTAAACCGGTCGCATGGCTTGGCGCCTCCATTGGCAGTGCGGTATATTATCTCCAGGAAGGAACGTATACCGTTACAACTGGCGTACGTGGTGTCTGGGATGGCTATTTTAATCTCATTGATGTCAAAAAAGAAAACGCGCAACTCAATAAGGCGATTGAACAGTTAAAGGGTGAATTACATGCGCTCAGGGAAAAAGCGGTATTGGCAGAACGGCTTCAGGGTTTCCTGAATTATCGAGATGATTCTCAGGTAGAATTCATTTTGTCGACCGTGATCGGCCGGAAGCCCAGCCATTGGCATGAAACGATTATCATTGATAAAGGAACAGATGTTGGCGTCAACAAAAATATGGGGGTTGTAACACCACAAGGCGTTGTCGGAAGGGTGATTAAGGCATGGCCCGCTTACGCCCAGGTTCTCCTGATGACCGACCGAAACAGTGGGATCGCAGCAACAATACAGCGGACGCGGGATGAGGGAATTGTCCAGGGGACTGAAGAAGGAGAGCTCCGCTTAAGTTATCTTCCTCAGTTTTCTGGAGCAAAGGTCGGCGATGTGCTGCTCACTTCCGGACTCGAGGGGAGCTTTACAAAAGGGCTCAAGATCGGAGAGATTGAAAGCGTGAACAAAAAAAAGGAACAGCAAATTTTTCTCCAGGTCAAGGTCGCGCCCGAAGTCAACCTGGACCGCTTGGAAGAGGTTTTCATCATCAGATCCACTGCACCCCTCTCCCCTGATGAATCCCGCTGAGAATCCTTCAAGGTCCGACCCTTTCACCCCACGCCATTGATCTGTATGATAAAATGGTCCTGTTGGGATGACGATCACAGGATCCTCTGACAACTTAGTCAGAAGTTCTTCCGTAAGTGTAATCAAGGCAGGTATTTTCTTGAAGTGGTTTACCCGTATCGCAATCTTTTTGTTTTTTATCCCAGTTCAGACCCTCCTTCTGGAACCATTCAAAATGGGAGGGATAAAGCCTGACCTGGCACTATTGCTTGCCTTCATGCACGGATGGGCCTTTGGGGAAATGAATGGTCTTTTTTGGGGCCTGGCACTGGGAGGGCTTCTTGACCTTTTTTCGATCGGGTTCCTCGGCATCCATTTTGTCCTGAAAGGGATCATCGGCCTTTTCGCCGGTATCTTTGGAAAAACCCTCATCAATCTCCCCATCTGGGGGAACGGACTGATCATTTTCATTCTTTCGCATCTTCACGATTTGATTGGTACGTTCCTCCTGCGCGGATCCGGAGAAGATCAGTTTACTCTGAACATCATGAGCCGTATTTTTGTGAGGGCACTTTATAATGGCTTGCTGGCCATCGTATTGTTCTACGCTTTTTTGAAAATAAAAAATCGAGGAGGGATGTCAAAATATGCGGGCGCCTCATCTCCCCCAGGTTGAAAACCGAGGATTTCAGATCAGGATCAGTTTGTTCTTTGGCCTCATCGCCTTCGGTCTGTTCCTCCTTCTTCTCAGGGCCTGGTATCTTCAAATCGCTCAGGGAGAATATTACCTGGAGCTGTCTGAAAATAACCGCCTTCGTGTTATTGAGACACCGCCTCCCCGAGGTCGGATCTATGACCGTAATGGGTCTGTCCTCGTAAACAACCCTCCCAGCAACAACCTCTACGTGGTCACGGGCGATATGCCCGATCCGGAAGAGATCGTCGCCCGGCTCGCTGAGTTGATCGGAATGAAGCCTGAGGAAATATCGGACCGATTGAAAAGAAATAAGAAAGATTCTTATCTTCCGATCAAGATTAAAGAAGATCTGACGATGAAGGAGGTCGCCCAGATAGAAGGACACCGATTGGACCTTCCCGGAGTCAATATTGCCTCAGAATTCAAACGGGACGCCGTTTATGAGACTTTGGCCGCGCATCTCATTGGTTATGTCGGGGAGGTGACACAGAAACAGCTTGCCTCAGGAAAATACAAGGATATAAAGGGAGGGAGCATTGTTGGTCAATACGGGGTTGAGCAGACTTATGATGAGATCCTTCAAGGAACGCGGGGACGGAAAAGGATCGAAGTCGATGCCCTGGGACATGAGAGAAATGTTCTCAAGGTCACCCCGCCCCTCCAGGGAGACGACATCTTTTTAACTCTGGACCTAGACGTTCAGAGGGTGGCCGAAGAAGCCCTCGCACAGCGTCCAGGGGCCATCGTGGCGATCGATCCGAACAATGGAGAGATCCTGGCCATGGTCAGCCATCCGACCTTCAACCCAAATACGATTTCCAAGGGAATCTCATCCAAGGCATGGAAGGCGCTTCTTGAGGATGTCCGACGCCCTCTGACCAATCGAGTCATCCACGGTCAATATCCTCCGGCATCCACCTATAAGATTGTGATGGGAGCGGCAATCCTGGAATCGAAGGCGGCGGCCGCTGAGGATGAAGTCCCCTGCGAAGGTTCTGTCCGGTTTGGAGGACGTACTTTCAGAGACTGGAAGTGGCAGGGCCACGGACAAGTCAACCTTCATCGCTCCCTCGTGGAGTCCTGTGATGTCTATTATTATGAGATGGGCTTGAAACTCGGGGTCGACACGATTTCCCAGTTTTCTTACATTTTTGGACTGGGGAGACCCACCGGTATCGGCCTTGCGTATGAAAAAGGGGGATTGATTCCGACCTCTGAGTGGAAAAAGCGCGTCATGAAAGAACCCTGGTTCCCCGGGGAAACCCTCTCTATCTCCATTGGACAGGGCTTCGTTCTAACAACTCCCATTCAACTCGCCTCCATGATCGGCGCGGTCGCGGCAGATGGGGTATTACATACCCCTCAGCTATTAAAGAAAATTAAAATACATGCCACGCAATCCGTCGAGACGGTTTCATCCAGAAAGGGAAGGCGTTTACCCATTTCTCTTAAGACAATTCGGGCAATTAAGAGCGCACTCGCCGGCGTTGTCTCCGATCCGAAAGGAACCGCTAAAACATCCCGATCGAAACTGGTTTCGATGGGGGGAAAAACAGGGACCGCCCAAGTGGTTGCGAGGCCCGAGGATGACAAAGAACTTCCCGAACATCTCAACGATCATGCCTGGTTTGTTGCCTATGCCCCAGTGGAAAATCCAAAAATCGCGGTTGTCGTCCTGGTGGAACATGGCGGACACGGTGGTTCCACGGCCGCCCCCATTGC
>JAJDBV010000059.1 GCA_029261165.1 Nitrospirota bacterium
TGCGATGAGGTATTGTGCCGGGTTTCCCTTCGCATCCGATATTGCTCTGGTAATCTTGTCGATCGCCGAGGCCTCGGCATCGGCTGCCAGAATACGTGCCTTCGCTTCACCTTCCGCTTTATTAATGGCGGCTTCTCTAATTCCTTCCGCTTCAAGGATAGTGGCTTGCCTCGCCCCTTCCGCATTGAGGATGGCCGCGCGTTTATGCCGCTCCGCCCGCATTTGTGCCTCCATCGCACTTTTTATGTCTCGCGGGGGCAGGATGTCCTGAAGTTCAACGCGGGTCACTTTCACACCCCACTTGTCGGTCGCGTCGTCCAGGATCATTTTGAGTTTGTCGTTGACGGTGTCCCGTGAGCTGAGTGTTTTATCGAGGTCCATCTCCCCGATGACGCTTCTCAAGGTCGTTTGTGTCAGTTTTTCTATGGCATCTGGGAGGTTTACAATTTCGTAGACGACCTTATGGGGATCGGTGATCTGAAAGTATAAGATCGCGTTGATCTCCATGACGACGTTGTCTTTCGTGATCACGTTCTGTCGCGGGAAATCGTAGACGGTTTCTCTCAAATCGATGGTGTTAATCGTTTTCATCTCAATAATCTTGTTTCCATTCAGATCGTTTCGGATATATTTCCAATCAACTTCTCTCGGCTGGTCGATAATCGGCCAGATGAAGTTGATCCCCTGATGAAGCGTTCTATGATAGGCACCCAGTCTTTCGATGACCATCGTCTCCGCTTGCTGGACAATCTTAAATCCCAGTGAGGCAAAAACTACGATCAGAAGAACCAAGAGTCCATAGATGACAACAATAGCCATGACTAACCTTCCTTTCGTTTGACGATGAGTTTAGTTCCGGATACCTTGACGACCTCGACCCTTTCATTTTGTTCAAGGGCATCGGGTCCCTCGGAGACCCCTTTCCAGTCTTCACCATCGACCAGGACTCTCCCCTTAGGAGTGACCGGATCGATTCGGGTAATGACCATGCCAGATTTCCCGATGAGGGCATCGACGTTCGTTTTTTTATTTCCTGGGGAGGAGTAAACGAGCCTCACGAATATCGGTCGAATGGTCACAAAAAAGAGCATCGTCACCCCGATCAGGATGAGGCTCTGGATCCCGTATCCCATACCCAAATAAGATGCCAATGCTGAAACAAGACAAGCGATACCGACACCGACAAGGACAAATCCGGGGATAAATGTTTCAAAAATGACCAGGCCTATTCCGACGATAAACCAGAGTTGCCAATCTTCCACCAGTCGTTCCTTCCTATTTCAGATTGTTTAATTGCCTTAAAGTGGCAAAGACTTTTTCCGCGTACTTTACGCGCTTCTCATCGCTGGAGGCGTTGTAGCAGCCGATCCCCTTCCATGTTCGCCCGAACCGTTGAATGCATTGTGCCAACACCCATGCCCCCACTTTCACGTTCTGGCAGGGATTCTTTAACGATTTCCACAAGTCGTTCCCTAACCTTTTTTCCCACCAGGAATTAATCTGCATGAGCCCGACATCGTAACTCCCGTTTCTGTTTTGATTGATTGCGTCCGGGTTAAAGTCGGATTCCACTTTGGCGATGGCCCAGAGGAGTCGAGGTGAAACGCCGTACATCCCGCCAGCCTCTTCAAAGCAAAAAGCGTGACCTATGCGGGAAACCGAAAGGATGAGTACTCCGGCAAAGATAAAAGATATGAGTCTAATTGACATTCTAAGTTGGACTCGGTAGTCTTTACTACTATCAGATAAGGAGAATGAAATAGTGTTCGCTCTAGCGTTAACTGCCTTGGTTGGTTGCTCGATTATTGTTTTCATCATACGGTTGATCCATGGGTTCCGATCAGGGAATGTCTCTCAGGTCTTTAAGATGGGTTCAGATTATCGTCCAATGTATGACTCACTAGACCCGAATGACCCAATGAATCAGGCGCGATACCCTGGTGATGTCGAATATTATTCAGACCATAATCACCACTAGAGTTATTTAGTGTCTGATTTTTCACTAAGGTCATTGAACATACTCTTAATGCCTCCAATTCCAGCATCTGCCCCAAAATCTTTCGAGGTTCTCATCCTTGCCTTGTCATAAATTTCCTGCGTAAAGTCACCGATTTTTCCACTGATATAGGTTCCTGTTGCTATTCTATTTAGTCCTTGATCATTGGCTTCTTGGAAGGAACTTCGGATCAACCTGTCATATTCTCCTGTAAGAAGGTCGATTACTTCGTTATCTTGGAGTGATCTCCCTGCACTTGCACCTCCTCCAAGGGAGAAGTGTGCGCCTAGTTCTGCACGTAGGTGTCCAAGGTCTGCCCCTTTCTTCGTTATAAAACCTCCAAGATCAGAAGCAAGGTTACTCGCTGTCGTTGCGACATTCGCATTAAAGGTATCCGGTTGGTTCTTGGCAATATCAGGGTCCGATACAAATGATGCGATGGCCGGATCTCTATTGAGAGCCATCTGCATGGCAGAACCGATACTAATACCATGATCGACGGACCTCTTAGACACATCTTCCGAGACATCTTTTCTCCCCCTCAGACTGCTGCTGTGCGCCTTGGAGATCGTTTCCCATCCGTTCTGTGAAAGCGAGAAGTCTTGTGTCGCGGCGGTTCCTCCGGCCTTCACAGAAAGGGTCCCGAGTCCTCCTTCGGCACCGGCCGGCCTTGAGAAGGTCACGTCGGCCGATCTCCCCTCCGAAGCAAGATGCTCCAGCGTGCTCGCGACATTTTTTGGACCTCCCTCGGATCTCACTACCTTGGCCAATTTTTTTAAACCATCCGAGTCGAGCGTTTCATGACCACGAATTCCTTGCTGGGTCTCTGCGCGTGTGAGATTCAGTGCGATATGGGAAATATCTCCATCCCGATCTTTGACGACACCGGTTTTAAGTGTTCCATCCTCTTTCGTCCGAGTTCCCTTACTCTGGAATTCATAAAGCGCGGCCCCCGGCTCGGCACTCATTTGGACCGTGCCGTCCTTATTCCTCTTTAATCCGGGGATTACCGTGTAGCCGTCGGATAATGATCCTTCAAGCTGGATCTTCTTCCCATCCTCTGTGCTGCCGTTAATGTAAACCTGGCCGCCGACCTGTTGAACCTTCCCCGACTTTAATTGGAAGCTCCCTTGTGCTGTGTCGACCGTGAGCCCCTTGGCGTCATTGATGGTTGCTTCTCCGAAGTCTTCGCTCTGTACAGCGGTATTATCAGTCGCATGGAATGTTCCTTTTCCGGTACGGGGATTCAGGGTAAATGTCGCAATCATGCCGGGCTGCAGAAGTTGTGAGGCCGCATCATGGCCGTTCCGCTCTGCTAAGCCTTTTAGGTCATTGAGATTATCGCTCGTGACGGGTCCTGAAAAGGACATCGAAGAGGCCTCTCCTGTTTTGGGATTAAATCCGGCATGGGTCATATGCATCCCGGAAACAACACCTCTGAAGCCTTGTTTTTCTGCATATGCCGCCATTTCAGATGTAATCATCTTCCCTGTGGCTTCAAACGAAGCGGCCTGGGACGGCGTATCGATTCCGAAGATTTCTTTGCCTAATTGAAACGACCCTGCACCCCGTCCGAATCGGGCGCCTTCATAGAAGTAGGCTGACTTTTCTCCGGCCACGGGAACATTGCCGCTTGCAACTTCTTGTGCAAACCGTTCTTTCCCGACCGCCGCGCCACGCGCAAATTGCCCTTCCGTCTGTCCTGTCGCAAAGGCCTCCTCCGGGCCCCCATATCCCAGACCTTCACCGACTCCTTTGGCCAGTCTCCCCGTCTTAGAACCCGTACGTTGGTTGAAGTTGAACTTATGCGCATTCGCCATCACCGGCGGGGCCTCCTCAAGTGATCTCAGTGCGGTGGCCGCCCCTTCCGGCTTTGCCAGCTCTCCGATCGATTCTCCTTTTTGCTTCGGTGTGGCCGTCAGTTGCCCCGCCAGGGTGCTGAGGGCGTGTCCCCCGAAACGGATCAGAGTGGTGGTGATCACGGTCGCCAACATCAAGCCGGACCAGCGGATGGCCCCGAAGGCGGCCAAGGTCTTGAGGGAGGCGGTCCCGAAGGAAGAGATCGCGGTTAAGCCCAACTGATACTGCCTCACCTCTTCGAATACGGTCGAAGCGTAATCGATCGCAAATTGATGCGCGATCGCATCGGTGACGCCCCAGGCGGCGAGCCAGATAAAGAATCCTACAATGAGAGCCAATGCCCGGAGGAAGATCGGCGTCGGGATAAAGATCACCAGGATCGGAATGATCCCGATGGCGATCGCTGTCGTCACCGCCCGGATGATCGGGATCCATTCATTTGCGATCATCCCGGCGGAAAGCATCGAGGTCCCGGTGTTTCTCGATCCAAGGAGTTGAATTGCCGTGTCGGGGCTGCTTGAAAGGACGACGTTATTGATCTCTTCCGCGATGAACTTCTGACGGTAAATTTGGGTGATATCGAAGGAGGCCCCTTCAAACCAGCTGACCAGATTAGAGAGCATCGATTTACAGGTGGTATATTCGACGGGGACGGTCGGGTCGAAGCCGGCCTCCGCGCATCTTGCCTTGGTCGTATTTTCAAATTGCGCCGGACTGGTGATCTTTGTCTTGATCCGGTCGATGGCGTCTTTGCAGGTAAGTGTCACCCCTTCCGGTACGGCATCCTCATAAAAGACCGTAAAGATCGCCGGGCTGCCCGCCGCCTCGAAGAGCGGGATGAAATCGGCGTTGTTGGCGAATTGATTGACGGTAAGGGTCGTTCCCGGCCGCATCAGTTCAAAAAAGATACAATCTTCAATATATTTTTTGAGAGATCGATGGATATAATGGTCGGCCAGGAGCACCCCCTTGGAGTGGACATTCAGGAGCATATCGAAGCCGACGCCCCCCGCCTGCGCCTGGTAGCCGACCGGGTCGCCCGCCGTCGAGACGATATCGATCAGACCCCGCTGAATCTTGTTCAAGGTGCCGGTAATTAATACAATGCCATCCGGGATGCCTGCGACCTCCTGATACTGATTCTTGACCGGGTCATAGATATGGAGCGATCCCGTCGGGAGGATCAATGAGAGATAAAAGACGACACCGAACAGGACAGGGACCGTCCAGGACAAGGGAGAGGGACGTCCGCCCCGGGTCGAAAAATAGACCGCGGCCGCGCCGAAGAGGATCCCCATCACGACGACTGTAAAAAAGAGCCCCCTGTACGACGCGTCGCTGAAGATCAGGGCGGTTTTCGAGAAGGCGCTGACCACCGGGCCGAACCCGTTATAGGTATAGTATTCCATCTCCAGCGCCCGGGCCGGTACAACAGAAGCGATCAGGAAAACGATTAATAAGAGGACTCGGTTTAAGGTGCGCATATGCTTAATTTCCTCCAAGGGACATGTTGACGAGCGAGGGGTTGAACACCTGTGAAAGCGACCGCCTGGCTGCGGCGTTGAATTGATCATACCGGCTCGAAACCTCCATAATGGCATTGATCTCATGGGTCATCGAAGCATAAGAGGTTTGCAGGCGGCGTATCGTGTCATGAATGCCAACCGCCAGTTCATGCGTCGATTGGATTGCAGGCTCGAAGAGATCCATCTGGCAGGTCGGTCCAGCCGATTGCCCCTGTTTCGAGAGGACCGCATTCGCCGTATGAATCCCTTTTATCGTCATATGGTAGAGATCGGACATCATATTGAAGGCGTAGGCCCGCGCCGTGACCTCGGCCAGCATCCCGATCGTGCCGGCGGTCTGGTCGGTCGCCACGGCGAACTTGAGCGCCGAATAGACGGGCAAGGGAAGGCTGTCAATGAAAGCGACCTCTGTCGGGGTCAAGGGGGTCCCGGTCTCCATCTTATCGGCGAGACCCTGCATGATCCTTGTCGCCCACTGGATGAGGTTTGCATTGACATCGGCGATCAGGGTACAGGTCCCGCCGTCCGAGGGCCGTTGATAGGCCCGGCCGGTAAAGAAGTTCTCGATTGCATCGGCCTTGTTCTCTTCGCAGGGCGGGATGAACCTCGGAACAATCTGGACCGTCCCATTCGGAGAGGTGACCTGAGAAATCCCGATATCGCCAGTGAATCCACGGGCAAGATCGATATATCGGGTCGGATAGCCCTTCTTGAGCGCGATCCCTTCAAGGACCGTTCTGCCCGGGGTGGCGAAGATATCTTTCAGGTCCGTCGGACACCCCGCGATCTGTGCGGCGTCACTTGTCTGCGGCTGGTTGTTGTTAGCGCTCCAGACATCGGTGAGATCCTTCCGGAGGTCCTGGACCCCCGATGTGAGCGAAAAGTCACTCTCCGCCATCGCCCGGACCTTCCCGTTGTCCGAACCGAGCGCCTGGAACGATCTTGCAACCAGGACCTGTGAGGCCCTGCAGTCGCTGAATTGTAACTGGTTGAGCGTGTCGGTGATCGCCTCGAAGGACTTGATCGACTTGGCGCAGGGTTCACAAAGAACATTGAAGGCGAGGTCGAAGGCCACGGCGGGCGCAGAGGTCACCATCGCCTGGAGCTTTTTCACCAGGTGATCGAAATTCATGAAGGAGACCCCCCCGGCGAAGGCATCGATCCCGCCGCATCCCGACTTGATCCTGGGCGGATTGACCGACGCCAGAAAATCGTTGCTGTTCAGCCAGCGGGCCGAGAAGCCCCCGCCGTTCAGGTAGCCCCGCTTCTGTCCGGCAAAGGACCCTGGGGAGACAACGGTCTTCTGGTTGATCCATTCATCGACCCAGCCCGCCGCGTCCCCTGTTGAATGCGTTGCCAATAGAATTAAAATCGTCAATAATATTCGACCCATGATCACTCCTTTTTTCATCGTCTCTTTATCATTGCGGGTGCGGGGGCGCCATTGACCCGGAGCGGCGCCGTCGCATCAAACCCGCCCCCGCGTTCGTATTCGAACATCGAGTACCCTTCCGGCGTCGTCTCCTTATTGATCAGGCGGATCCCCCTGTAGAGACGTTTCTCCAGTTCTTTGAGGGAGATGACGCCGACTGATACGGGAATCGTCTCTTTGCTTTTCCTCGCGATCAGCAGAAGATATGGGACGGCGCGAACGCCGAAGCCCTCCGCGATCTGCGGCCGTTTCGTAATGTCGATCTTTCTAATCTCCCACGGATGTTTCACCAGGAAAAAGTTCAAGATCTTGTTCTGTTCGGTGCAGAAATGGCATGTGGGAGAATAGAAGTAGATCAGGGCGAAGTCTTTCCGAGATTCTTCCAGTTTTGTATCGATCTCCGCCATCTCCTGCCTGATTCTTGCGTTTCTCCCGGGGAGGACGGTCGGGAAATCTGCTTCGAGCGACAAGCCCGGATATTTCTGGACGATCATCGCATTGACATTGGTGAAGGCCAAGGCCTTTCTCCGGGCGATATCCTGAATCACGAGGTAATCGCGGACATCGTCTTCCTTAAGCGTCATGACCGCCTTTTTGTGGATCTGCAGTAGGATGCCTTGAAATTCGTCCGGATGCATCTCCCAGAGCGTCTCCAATGAATAATCGGAGAGAGCGGGAAGCGGCCGGCCTGCCTGTATCTCCTCGGTCTTCGCCTCGGGTGGTTCGATCTCGTACCACCACCATCCCCGTTTCGGATTCGACACCGTCTCTTCCGGAGGGGGTGTTTCCGCGGCTTGCAGTTGGGTGAAGCATAGAAACAGGCTAAAAAACAGGATGAGCAATCGCCAGGACATCATCTCTCTCCACAAATCCAAAATATCTAGAATCAAAGCTGTCGATATGATTTGAAAATACAAACAGCTTCCCCTCGGGGATGGTTCCTTCAAAGGGAAAATGGGTCAGTTTTTCCCCCTTCAGGGAATATTCCTTCGCCTGCCCCAGATAACGGTCATTGCAGAAGTAGGAACGCTCACGGACAAGCAGTTCATCTCCTTCGGCGCAGGCCACCCTTTTGATGACCTTATGGGTCTTGTACCCTTTGATGAATGCGGAGCGTAGATTGAAAAGGATGTAACGATCCGGTCTCATCGCATCTTTCCCGGGAGAACGATCGAGCAGGAAGATCCGGTGCCTCAGCGAGGGGGTGATCGTCACGCCGATCCGCTCCGGGATCGATGTTCCTGCGACGACAAGGACGACCATAAAGATCAAGAGTCTAGGGCCTGAGGGTTTCCGCATCACTGACCACCACTTCTTCGATTAAAACGGTTGTATTTTTTGGAAGCGATTTTATTTTTTGCTGAAATCGTTCCATGTTTTCCTCCAGGGCCGCATCATCGATCTCTCCGGAGAGGTATCGCTTTTTCTCTCCTTCCAGGTATGCCTTGAAATCGACGGTGACGATCTTCGGCGCAAACCAGGCGTCATAGACATAGAGGGAGAGGATCGAGATCGTCATCGCGAGAAAAACTGTAAAGAGCCAG
Source organism: Nitrospirota bacterium (assembly GCA_029261165.1). Taxonomy (GTDB): domain Bacteria; phylum Nitrospirota; class Nitrospiria; order SBBL01; family JAADHI01; genus DUAG01. The sequence continues at coordinate 8,359 of JAJDBV010000059.1, forward strand.
TGCAACCAAGGTCGTTTTTGTTTTTTTGCTCCTTCGTCTGTCATCACTCCCTCTAATCCCCTGTGAACGATTTTAGAATCTTCTTCAGTGACTCCCGTTGGGTGTCTCGATAAAGCGTCTCAATGAGGTATTCCAGCGACGCGTCTCCATAGAGCGTATAATGCGGCAGCGTGTCGTTGAGCCCTTCGCTCGCCTGTTGATCCTGAGGAAAAAAGGAAGGGACATAAACGAGGGCCGGCACCCGGGTGATCTTATATTTCCTGAAAAGCAAGGGATCGATCTGCAGGTTGATCCGGTTTGCCGGACATTGTTGTTCCTTCACTCGGCAGGCGGGATCTCTTACGATGACCGTTGAGACAAAACCGAGCGTCGGTTTGACATGCCTCATCCCCCCGATAAACCCCCGCATAACCATCGAGATATTCCGATCCCCCAATCGATCGAGATCAGCGGCGTAGTTGCGTAATGTGCGTGTCGGCATTGCAGAGGAGATGAAGAGATAGATCCGTTCCGAATCGGACAAGAAGTTTCCTTTTCCTGATCCCGACGCTTCAGGTTTAGAGGAACCCTCCAAGGGCAGATTTAAGACCTCTCTCTTTAATCGCGCCGTCTCTTCACGGAGCCTCTTTTGATAGCCCTCGGAGGAGAAAAAACGGGTTAATGCCTCGGCCTTCTCTTTCGCTTCCTTACCAGAATGATTTTGAGGGAGCACAAGACTGTTTTCTATTTCTTCACTCTGCTCTAAAAGAGCGTTGACATCATCCAGCTTGATCGTCTGCACGTCCTGCTCCTGCCAGAACGTCCCATCGACATAGATCTGAACCGTTTTATGGGCAGCATTGATCTCGACCTGAAGACGCCCGTTCACCCGGACACACCGTTGCGTTGCGCTGATCAGGAAGACCTTCGATTGCTCTATTTTTTCGACGACCTGGCACGGGGTGCGTGTTCGAATTGAGACCGTTTGCATTCCACCCGGTTCTGATGCCGGGGCAGGCCATGTTGCCGTGATCAATGAGATGATCATCATGAAAGAAAGGACCGTCTTGATCTGTTTTAGAAAACCCATGAAAGCTCCTAAAAGGCGCAGCAGGCCCTTTTCCTGAAGATCATCCATAAAAAGTTGTCGCTCGCATTCGGACCGGCCGAAAAGGGCGGATTCTTCGCCATTCCCCAGATCATGCTCGATCTCCCGATCGGATGGCAGGTGAAGTCTCGAACCGGTTTTGCGATATGGAGACGGTAGTTGTGTTTGACCCAGATCGGTGTGGGGACACAGCCGCATAAGTTAATCCCGGTATCGCAGACCAGCATCTCCCGTGAGAGCTTGTAGATCATCCTGGCAGCGAGGGCGGCATTGGCCTGGACATAGGCATCGTCGTTCACATGCCCCGTGAGCGGGTAAGCGCTCCCCCACGATCCCATGCACCAGTAGAGGGCGCTGAGCGGAAGGCCCGCGTTTGCGGCCACGCTGTCTGCAATGCAGGCCATCTGCGCGACCGGATTGGCAAAAAGGAGCGCTTCCGGATTGATGATAAATGCGAGCATGTCGTTGTTCCAGAGCGGATCGACTTCGGTCAGATAGGCGAGGTCGAAACCGCTGCTCTCCACACAGACGAAGTCGACCAGCAGTTCCATCAAGGCCCATGCGGGAAAGATAAAATAGTGCGCCTGCGCAAAAGTTGATGTATCAATCAGATTGCTGCTTCCCATCTCGGAATGTGTGCCGCCTAAAAACCCCGGTTTCGGATTGGTCAAGGTGATCCCCAGGCTGGGAAAATAGAAGGGATCCTTGACCGTCTCAACGAAACGGGCCGGCTCCCAGAAACTGACCGGGATGCCCGGTCTCAAGAAAATCGGAGGGGGTGCCGGGCAGACGCAGATCGGAGAGACCGCGGGATCGGGCGCATCCATAACAGTGCCGGGGACGACGGTGACCCCTGCGATCTTGATTGGGAAGACACAGTTCCAACAGATATCGGTTACCGGATTAAGGGGTGTGCCGTATCCGACCGCGTCGGCGCGACCTGCGCTGATGAGGATGAGTGCGAACGAGATAAATGCACAAAGCCCCATTCTATTTCTTTTGAGGGATCGCAATTTCCTTGACCTCCATGAGGGTCCCCTTCTGCATGGCGACGGAAGGCACCGCGTGTATGCTGAGCCGATCCAGCAGGCGCCCATCGGCATAATAAACAGGGCGATTCAACTGATTTGAAAGTTGCGCATAGTCTCCTTCCGTCAATAGGAGGGAGACCTTGAAGTTTTCTGCGTATCGAGAGGATTGAAACCAGAGAACCTGCTCCGGATCGTTCCCGTTGATGATGACGATGATGTTCGGAAGAAAGAGATGTTCTAGAGGATTGAACCGGTACCCGCGTGGATAG
>JAJDBV010000060.1 GCA_029261165.1 Nitrospirota bacterium
AGGGAATGGAAAGAAAACTCAAAAAAATCTTTGATCTTCTTTCCAAAAAGTAACCTCTGTTATGAGTCAACGATCTAATCCTTCGGTAACATTTTCTAATGAGTCAACGGGCGGGCTGGGTTGTCGTTTGACCCCTTTAGGCCAAGTAGTATTCTTCAAAAAGACATCCGATCGGACATATTTATTGTGATAACGCACTTCCATGCATTCGTGCAAAAGTCTCCCAGTCAAATGACTTTTCCTTGATATTTTGAAATGGTACAGCGTCAATTTCCCCTTCAGCTCGGCTTTTAAGGAGACAGCCAACTGCTTCTTCCGGTTGATCAATGAGAAGGCGGATGGTCTCATAGGCTAAGTATTGGGCAAGCATTTTATCCTCTGGGACAGGGGGGGCACCACGAAGGGTATGCCCCAATATCGTTGCCTTGGTTGTAACAGTTAAGGGGTAGTGGCCTATTTTCGGTGAGAGCTGAGGCCAATGGGTGATCGTGTCGGCTACATACTCGACCAGCCCGTGAACTCCTCCGAGGGCGTGGTGTCGATGTGGGGCCTTTTCCGCCACGATAAAGAGATGGCTTTTGTTAGGAACACCCAAGGTTCTTTTTAAGGTCCAAAGTATCGTTTCGTCAATGTAGGCATCCGGATCTGGATGTTCGTTAACGAGGATCCCTTCGGCACGGGCCTGATAGGCGCAGGCGAGTGCCAGGTGGCCTGAACCGGCCCCCATCAATTCGACAAAAAAGATACTTCCCATGGCCGCGCTGGTGGCCTTGAGGGATTCGAGAGACTGGTTGGCCAGCGCGACTGCAGAGCGGAATCCGAGCGAAGTGGTGCCGGCAATATTGTTGTCGATTGTGCCGGGAAGACCGACTGCCTGAACCCCGAAATTCTCGAAGACCGCACGTGCCCCTCGGAGGCTGCCATCTCCTCCAATAACGACCAGAGCGCCATCCTTAAGATAAGGGGCAAGGTGTCGTATTGCGGCTCGCTGAACCTCTTCATCTTTGAAATCGTTAAAGCGACTGCTTCCGATCGGGCTGCTTGCCTGCTTGGCCATCCCGCGCATTTCTCGTTCAGTAAAGGATTCGATCCAATTGTTTGCAAGCCCCAGAAAACCATGTCTGACAAAATAAACGGCAAGGCCCATCCGCTCTCCCGTTGCTCGAAATTCCTTTAACGCAGCCCCGGCACCTGAGAAATCACCGCCTGACACCAGGACAACAATTTGCCGGAGCTGTTGCGGCCTAAGTGTCACACGACCGACCCTTTGACGCTCGACGGTGATTTCCACCTCCCTATTTATGCGGTCATGTTGAGGGAGCCCAACTGCCGTAGAATATCCGAACAATTGTTTCTTTTCGTATGTTAAAAGGACCACATTCTCTTGCTCTTCTTTATATTCACCAAATTCCTTGAATGCCTCGTGGAATGGCCGAGGATCAAGGTAGGTAATCAATGCTCGTAAGGTCGAGCTGTGGGTGTAAAGACAGACGACCCCTCCTTTGTACTTTTCCGACAGGCGATGGAGGCCATCAACAACATCAACATAAAGATCAAAGAAAGAGTGCCCACCTGGATAACTGTATAATGGGTGTTTTAAGAGCCGCTTAGCTAACTGGGCATTGACACCAAATGTCTCTGCAACTTGTTTCGTTTCTTCAGCCTTTTTCATTCCGGTCGCCCAACCGAAGTCCTGAGATTCCAGGGTGGATTCGATCAATGCATTCGGTTGACTTGTTTCCTCAGGAATCAAGGACTTGATGACACGTTCGAGAAGTTGTTTTGTGTTAGGGCTACTCGTAATGAGATGGATGAAGGTCCTTGGGTCAAGGTAGTTTTCCAGGTGGAGAAAATCGAGCTGCTGTCCAACAACGCCAACCATCCTCGCTAGTGCAGCGCTGACGGCATTTGACTTTGCAATCCCCTTCTCTGTATCGAGGACATTGGCCAAGCGGCGGCCAACCCGGAAGATCTTGCTGTCCACCCGAGAAACCCCGTGTCGCATCGCAAAAAGGAGTGTCCTGCCGGCAAGATCCCTTGGGAGAAGCCAAAAACGATCATCCCCTAAATCGATAACGACACGGCCCTGAGTCAATTGAGAAGTTAGGTTTTTCCTGGGCACGATTGCAAGGGGCCGTCGACCCGTTGGTTTCTGAACAGAACCGATCGAGGCATGATAGAGAGGAGAGAGTGCCCCCTCGGCGAGGAGACGATTCCAGGCTGCGTAGAATACCAGTTCGTCACCATGACATATGCCATCTATGATGGAACGCCGATTAGATCGATAGGTTTCTGCATCGGGAAAACCAGATCGAGACCGTTCAACAAATGCCCTGATCTCGCTCATCGCTTCTAAGGCATGTATTGAGCGCTTTGATGAGGAAGGAGGGCAGACGGGGAGAGAAACCCCTTTATCCGCCGTCCGATACGTCAATGTCGCACCATAGGACAATAGGTCTTCGATTGTGACAAAGGAGAGCGCCTTTTTGTCAGATACCATCATATTCCTTTTAAACCGTTCTTTGAGGGATTAGCTTATGCCATTGGCCCACTGCAATGCAATGCCTGTCATCTCCCTATGGATCTTTAGAAAGGGTAAAGTCCGAATACAATGGAGAACAGAATAAACATGCATCGTGAGTTCAATTGCCCTTATCCAATATTCTCCATGCGTTTCTCAAACTCAAGTATAGTTTTGGGATAGCATACCATGGCTCTTTCATACTGCATATTGGGGATCTTGTATTTAACGGATAAGCCTATCATAGAACCCTGGACTATTCGTAAGGGATCATCAGCCTACGCTGTTGTTCGTATACGAATAATGATCTTGTACTTTATATTATTTTCGCTTAGACTCACGGGAGGGATGGGATAAAAGACGCAATGGAGGTTCCTTAATGGGGGCTGTGGAGAAGACCTTATCGGTTGTCCTGGCAGGCGGAATCGGATCACGCCTGCATCCCTTGACCGAGGCCCGATGCAAACCTTCCGTTCCATTCGGAGGGATCTATCGAATTATTGACTTCACCCTCTCCAACTGCCTCCATTCAGGGCTCAGAAAGATTATGGTCCTCACGCAATACAAGTCACACTCCCTCAATAAACACCTCAGGGACGGCTGGTCGATCTTTAATCCTGAAATAGGGGAATTCGTTATTGCAGTACCGGCACAGATGCAAATGGGAGACGAATGGTATGCTGGAACGGCAGACGCCGTCTACCAAAATCGGGCTATCCTGGAGCGAAGCAAGGCGAAATATGTCTTAGTGCTTGCAGGGGATCATATCTATCGGATGGATTATGCCGAAATACTGCGGCAGCATATTGAGCGAAAACTTGATGTATCTGTCGCCTGTATGATGATCCCTATAGATGAGGCCCATGCATTCGGCGTCATTGAAATTGACAAAAAACACCAAATCCGAAAGTTTGTCGAGAAGCCAAAAGACCCCCCGTCAATTCCCGGAGACCCTGAACATGCCCTGGCCTCGATGGGAATTTATGTTTTCAACATTCCTTTTCTTCTCGAGGTTCTTGCACAGGATCACAAAGACACCCACTCGGCCCATGACTTTGGACGAAATATCATTCCCGGGCTCGTCCCGACCCATACTGTTGGCGCCTTCCACTTTGGAGACCTTCCCGGACGCGTAGGCCAGGACCGTTACTGGCGTGACGTCGGCACGCTGGATGCCTATTACCAAGCCAATATGGATCTTCTTCGACCGGTTCCACCGATCAATCTCTACCAGAAAGATTGGCCTATTCGAACCTATCAGGGCCAAAGCCCATCGGCCCGCATGGTTCCCTCTTCCTCCGGAGAGGTTGGACGCGTGGAGAATGCCTCACTGGCGGGAGGGGATGTGATTATTGGCGCACGCGTGGTTCAATCATTTCTGTCCTACAATGTTGTGGTCGAATCGGGCGCCCGCGTAGAAGAGTCGATCTTGTTTGGAGGAGTCCGCGTCGGCGGCGGCGCTCATTTGCGACGCTGTATCATCGACAAGAATGTCACTATTCCGCCAGGGACAAAGATCGGATTGAACTACGAAGAAGACCAGAAGTTGTTCGCGGTGTCGAAAGGCGGCATTGTTGTTCTGCCCAAAGGTTATCAATTTCCCTCCAAGCGTATTGTCCCCTAACTAGCTTTTAATATATCTTGAAAGTCATTGCAACAAAATGCCTCCGCTTTCATGATAAGGGAGTATGGAGAGATGGACTATATCCGTCCGTACAGTTGTGTCATTTCAGTGAGCCTTTTCCCTTCAGCCCCTTCCAGTTGCCCAGATCGAAACCGCCATTCCCAGTTCCCATGGGTCGTACCGGGAAAGTTCATCCTCCCCTCCTTTCCCAGGCCAAGGATATCCTGCATGGGAAATACCACCAGGTTCGCAACAGACATCATCAGCAGGCGGATAAACTCCCAATGGATTTCTTTCGTCTCCCTTCCCTGGAACCCGATGTAGCGCATCGCGTTCTCTCTCTCCATCCTGACCTTTTCCGGTCTCCGGCATGAAGGTTCAATTTCGTCAAAGAGCCAGCTGACGAGGGTTGTATTGTCATGCGTTCCGGTATATGCCACACAATTATGAATGTAATGGTGTGGCTGGTACAAATCGGAAAGAGGGTCCTCTTCAAATGCGAATTGAAGGATACGCATTCCAGGAAGTGCAAAGCGGTCTCTCAATAGGACGACCTCCTCAGTAATCACCCCCAGGTCTTCAGCAATGAAGGGCAGGGAAGGGAACGATCTTAGGAGCGTGGAAAAAAAATCTTCTCCGGGACCGGAAACCCATTTCCCGTTTACGGCAGTCTTTTCACCAGCCGGAACCTCCCAATAATCCACAAAGCCCCTAAAATGGTCTAAACGCACAAAGTTAAAGCGTTTTAATTGGTATCCTGCCCGTTTTATCCACCAGGCGTATCCATTTTCCTTTAAGATGTTCCACCGGTAGACGGGATTTCCCCACAACTGTCCGGTGACGCTGAAGAAATCGGGCGGAGCCCCGGCGGAAGCAAGAAGATTTTTCTCGGTATCGAGCTTGAAGATTTCAGGGAGGGCCCAGACGTCCGAACTGTCGTAATGGACATAGATTGGGAGATCGCCGATGATTTGAATTCCTTTCCGGTTGCAGTATGCTTTCAGGTCCGTCCATTGGCAGAAAAAAAGGTGCTGGATAAATTTTTCCTCAACGATACAATCGACTAGTTCCTCCCTCCAATTTTCGAGCGCCTTTTTTTCTCGATCCCGAATTTCTCCTGGCCATAAATTCCAGGGAAGGCCCCCAAAATGTCCTTTGAGGGCCACAAACAAGGCATAATCGTCAAGCCAGTTCGCATTTTCATCGCAGAAGCGCTGAAAATTTGTATCTGTAGTGAACCGCACTTTATGGCGCCCGCAGACCTTTTTGAGCAATTCACCCTTGAAGGCCATAACTGCCGCATAATCGACATGGTCTTCAGGGAAGGGAGGAAGAGGTTCGATCTCTTTTCTTGACAACAGTTCTTTTTCGATAAGTAGATCCGGGCTGATCAACAAAGGGTTCCCGGCCAGGGCGGAAGTGCTGCTGTAAGGAGAATTTCCATGAAGTAGCGCCGTCGGGGTCAGCGGGAGGATTTGCCAGAACCTTTGTCCCGTTCCCGAGAGAAAATCGGCAAAGCGGTAGGCCCCTTCTCCCATATCCCCGATACCATACGGCGAAGGGAGTGAAGTGAGATGGAGCAAGAGTCCGCTGGCCCTTTGCATTAAAGGCCTTCCCATTTTCATGTGCCGATCAGAAATGAGATCCTCTCTGACCTTATTCATTGGAGGTCCCTCGATTTTTAAGGAAGAGAACCCCGAGCGGAGGGAGGGAGAGTGAAAGAGAAGACCGGCGTTGATGTGCCGGCGGTCCGGTCGCCTCAACACCCTCCATGTTCCCGCTGCCGCTGCCGCCGTAGACCTCAGCGTCACTGTTGAGGACCTCGCTCCAGCGACCTCCGTTTGGAACGCCGATTCGATAATGGTGCCGTGTTACCGGCGTGGTATTGCAGACAACTAAGATGACCGTATCGGTTGTTTTCCCTCTCCGGACAAAACACATGACCCCCTGTTCCCAATCTTGATAATCGATCCATTCGAACCCGGAAGATTCAAAATCCGCTTCATACATGGCCGGTTCATTCCGGTAAAACCGGTTCAGGTCACGGACCCACCGCTGAAGACAGAGATTCGGCGACACCGATTCCAGAAGATGCCAATCGAGGCTCTCCTCATGGTTCCACTCCCGCCCCTGTCCCCATTCGCACCCCATAAAGAGAAGTTTCTTTCCAGGATAACCGTACATGTAACCAAACAAGAGCCTGAGGTTGGCAAACTGCTGCCATCCATCGCCCGGCATTTTCCAGAGCAGAGAGCCTTTTCCATAGACCACCTCATCATGAGAAAGCGGGAGGAGGAAATTCTCCTGAAAGGTATATGAGATGCTGTGGGTGACTTGATTGTGGTGATGTTTTCGGTAAATTGGGTCTTTCGACCAGTAATCCAGAGTGTCATGCATCCAGCCCATATTCCACTTCATCCCGAAGCCCAGCCCTCCGCTGTGGACTGGACGGGAGACCATCGGCCATGCGGTTGACTCCTCAGCGAAGGTCTGTGTATCCGGAAAATGTTGATAGACGGTCTCATTGAGTCGTTTGAGCATCGAAATCGCCTCGAGGTTTTCTCTTCCGTCATCCTCATTTGGGACCCACTCCCCCTTTTTTCTTCCATAATCAAGGTAGAGCATGGATGCGACGGCATCGACCCGGAGACCGTCAATATGGTATTTCTCGAGCCAGAAACAAGCGCTGCTGATCAAAAAGCTCTTCACTTCATCCCGGCCATAGTTAAAAATACAGGTATTCCAATCGGGGTGAAACCCTTTTTTGGGGTCGGCATGCTCAAAAAGGTGGGTTCCGTCAAAATAGGCCAGGCCATGCGCGTCAGAGGGGAAGTGGGCGGGGACCCAATCCAGAATTACACCGATTCCTTCCTGATGCAGGGTGTCGATCAGGTACATCAAATCTTCGGGCGCACCATACCGGCTGGTGGGCGCAAAATATCCGAGGGTTTGATACCCCCAGGAACCATAGAAGGGATGTTCCGTGATTGGCATCAATTCCACATGTGTGAAACCCATCTCCAGCAGATAAGGAACCAGCGTATGCGCCAACTCCCGGTATGTCAAGAACCGGTTCCCCTCCTCCGGGACACGCCGCCACGATCCGAGATGAAGTTCGTAGATCGCCAGGGGTGCATCAAGACGATTGGCTCTGGCACGCCTTGACATCCATTCCTGATCGCCCCAGGCATATTGAAGATCCCAGATGATCGAGGCCTTTTGCGGTGGTGTTTCCCATCGAAAGGCATAGGGGTCTCCTTTGTCGACTTCGTATTGGTTGTATCGGGAAGTAATATGATATTTATAAAGGCTACCTGAACAGGTGCCCGGGACAAAGCCTTCCCAGATGCCGGACCCGTCATCTCGGACCTGCAGCGGGTCCGATCCGCTTCTCCACGCATTAAAATCGCCGATGACACTCACCTCTAGGGCATTTGGCGCCCAGACGGCAAAAAATGTTCCCTTCACACCATCTACTGTCATGGTATGCGACCCGAGTTTTTCGTACAGACGAAAGTGAGTTCCCTCCTTAAAAAGATGGGTATCGTAATCTGTAAAAAGGCTCACAGGATGGGAAGGGGTGTTTCCTCTCATCGTTCAATCTCCCGAAACCAGACGATTCCTAACCGCGTCCCTTTCTCACCGCCCATGTCGATTGACGAATACGGCCATGGAGCGTCCCTTCAGGGTAAAGGTTTCTCCACCCCTGAGTGTTGCTTGAAGACCGGGCGGCACTTCAAAGGATGTATCTAAAATCTCAACCCATCTTGTGGGCCTGTGATTTTCCGGAAGGATAAAGGAGACGTTCTCATGATGGGAATTCATCAGGATCAGCAGGGTTTCTCCTGTGATATGGTTCCCCTTTTCATCAAGCTCCTCCATGGCATCTCCAGCGAGACGGATGCCGAGACTGCGGACATGAGGGTCATTCCACTCTTCGTCGGTCATCTCGCGTCCGCTCGGGGAAAACCAGGCAATGTCCTTTATTCCGGAACCTCGGATCCGACGGCCTTGAAAAAAGGTCTTCCGGCGAAGGACGGGATTGTTCTTCCAAATGCGGATTACCTCTCGCGTGAATTCCAGAAATTGACGCGCATTTTTATCAAGAGACCAGTTCTGCCAGGTCAGCGGATTGTCCTGACAATAGGCATTGTTGTTCCCTTGCTGCGTGCGTCCCATCTCATCTCCGCCACAAATCATGGCGACTCCATGAGAGAGGATGAGCGTCGCCATCAAGTTTCGTTTTTGCTGCTCCCGCAGCAGGATAATCTCATGGTCGTCTGTTGGTCCTTCCGTCCCGCAATTCCAACTGTTGTTGTCGTCGGTTCCGTCCCGATTATCCTCCCCATTCGCTTCATTATTTTTCTCGTTATAGCTGACCAGATCATGAAGGGTAAATCCATCGTGGGCGGTGATAAAGTTAATGCTCGCGTGCGGCCGGCGTCCGTCCTGTTCGTACAAATCGCTGCTTCCCGCCAGACGGGTCGCCAGTTCATTGACGAGGCCCCCGTCTCCTTTCCAGAATCGTCGAACACTGTCGCGGAAAATTCCATTCCACTCCGTCCAGAGCACCGGAAAATTCCCGACCTGATATCCCCCCTCTCCGAGATCCCATGGCTCGGCAATCAACTTGACCTGCGAGATGGTCGGGTCTTGATGAATAATGTCGAAGAAAGCTCCCAGCCTGTCAACATCATGTAATTCACGGGCAAGCGTGCTGGCAAGATCGAAGCGGAATCCATCAACATGCATCTCGGTAATCCAGTAACGGAGGCTGTCCATGACCAGTTGCAACACATGGGGATGCTGCATATTGAGCGTGTTGCCGCACCCCGTATAGTCGGTATAATATCTTTGATTCTCCAGGTCAAGCCGGTAGTAGGCGGCATTGTCGATGCCTCTGAATGACAAGATCGGGCCGAGATGGCCTCCTTCTGCCGTGTGATTGTAAACGACATCGAGAATGACCTCGATCCCGGCTGCGTGGAAGGACCGGACCATTCTCTTAAATTCATGAACCTGATCCAAGGTGTTCGCATGGTATCGGATGTCGGGCGCAAAATAGGAGAGCGAATTATACCCCCAATAGTTTACCAAACCTCTTTTTACGACCGCGTATTCGTCCACATGATGATGGATCGGGAGGAGTTCCACTGCGGTGATCCCGAGATGGGTCAGGTACTCAATGACCGGTTCGGACGCCAGTCCCGCATAGGTACCGCGGAGTTCTTCCGGAACGTCCGGATGAAGCATGGTCATCCCCTTGACATGGGTTTCATAAATAACCGTTTCATGCCAGGGGATCTTTAGACGATGATCGTCGCCCCAGTTAAAGGCAGGGTCAATCACTGCGGCCAGAGGGGCATAGGGGGCGTTGTCCTGTCTATCCATGACCAGATCTTCCGAAGGGTTTCCGACTGGATACGGAAACATGGCGTCGTTCCACTCGACCTTCCGGACAATCATCTTCGCGTAGGGATCGATAACGATCTTGTGGGGGTTAAATCGATGCCCTTTAACCGGCTCATAAGGGCCATAAACCCGATACCCATAAAGCCAGCCGGGCCGCGCCTCGGGCAGGTAGGTATGCCATACGTGATCGGTCCGCTCTGTTAAGCGGATGCGGTGCGTCTCTTTTTGGACACCATTCACCTCAAATAAACAGAGTTCAGCCCCGGTCGCGTTTTCAGAAAAAAGGGCAAAATTAACCCCCCCCCCATCCCAGGTCGCACCCAGGGGGTAAGGCGTTCCCGGTATGTTCTTCATCGGACCGGGTCGCAATAAAACACCAGGGCTTCGATGATCACCAAGGCAGGAAGATTGATTTGGAATTTTTTATAGGAGGACATAAACCCTTTGTTTGCATGCTACCTGAAAGTCCTGAATGTCACTTCGCTTTCCCAAGCCTAAGAGTGATGTACAAGCCATTTTTGGGTTATCATAGCGAAATCTCCAACACAGATTCAAGTGCCTGTGTGCTTTCTGAATGGAAAGGTCTCAGTGCACTCTTTTTGCTTCAGGTCAAAGTGCGCAAGGGGAACGGGCTTGAGATGTATTTCCCTTAACTGGAGCGTTCTTCTTCAATTGGATTGAAAAAGGACTTGTGATCCTTTATCATGAGGTCATTTAATGAAGGTAACTAAGTGATATGGTAGCATTTTCGGAAATTCCTGATCGAATCAAACGCCTCGAAGAACTCGCCTACAACCTCTGGTGGAGCTGGCACCCGGAGGCCCGCGCGCTCTTCGAAATACTCGATCATCCCCTCTGGAAAAAAACGCATCACAACCCTGTAAAAATACTGCGGGATGTTTCATCAGAACGCTTGAAGGCAGTGTCGGGAGATCCCGGCTTCCTGCGCCGCTACGATGGCGTCATCAAATCCTATGATCAGCACATCGGGGAAAAGGAGACCTGGTACCGCAGACGGTTTCCAGACCTCACCGATCAGCCGATTGCCTACTTCTCGGCCGAATTCGGACTCCATAATTCACTCCCGATTTACTCCGGCGGGCTTGGTCTCCTGGCGGGGGATCACTGCAAAGAGGCCGGGGAAATAGGGCTGCCCCTGATCGGGATCGGATTTCTCTATCCCCAGGGCTATTTCCATCAGCGGATCGAAGCCGATGGCTGGCAGGAGGCAGTCTATCGCCCCCTGGACGTGGATCAAGTTGGGATTAAGCCGGTTCTTTCCCCTGAATCCGGAAGGTTGCTGGTCGAGGTCCCGGTTGGACAGCGGACCGTCACCATCACGGTGTGGCAGGTCCAGGTCGGTAGAGTCTGTCTTTATCTAATGGATACCGATGTCGAAGAGAACGCTCCGTGGGACCGCGAGCTTTCCGCCCGTCTCTATGGCGGAAATCAGGAACTTCGAATCCGTCAGGAGATTGTCCTTGGAATCGGCGGGGTCCGACTGCTTCGGGCGCTCGACATTCAACCGACGGTATGGCACGCTAACGAGGGGCACAGCGCCTTCCTGATGCTTGAACGGATCCGTGAAGGGGTTGCCAGTGGAAAATCGTTTGAAGCTGCGGCCGAGGGTGTTCGAAGGACAACGATTTTTACAACACATACCCCGGTTCCGGCAGGGCATGATGCCTTCCCCCCTCACCTTATTGAGAAATATTTTTCGAGCTACCGGAAGGGATTAGGACTCGATCAGGAGAAATTCTGGGCGCTGGGTCGTCATCAGGAAGACTGGGGAGAGGCCTTCAACATGTCGGTCCTTGCCTTTCACCTTTCGGACAGACATAATGCTGTAAGCCGGATGCATGGGGAGGTCACCCGTCAGATGTGGCAGTCTCTCTGGCCGGAAATGGAAAAGGAGGCGCTCCCGATCACCTCGATTACAAATGGAATCCATGTGCCGACATGGGTCGCCCCTGAACTCAATCTGCTCTTCCGGAGATACATTACACCAGATTGGGTAAACCAGCATGATGACAGCTTCATCTGGCAGCGTGTCTTCGACATTCCGGATCATCTTCTCTGGGAGACCCACCAGCAGCTCAAACGAAAGCTGTTCGCTATCATTCGGGAACGGGCGAGAATTTCATGGGCACAAGACCGTTCCGATCCTGTTCAGATTTTGGCCGCGGGGACCCTTCTGAATCCGGAGGCCTTGACCATCGGCTTTGCCCGCCGATTTACCGCCTACAAGAGAGCGACCCTGATCTTCCAGGATTTGGGGCGTCTTAAACGACTCCTTGGAGACCTTTGGCGGCCGGTCCAGTTGATCTTCGCAGGGAAAGCGCATCCCGCCGACGAAGTCGGGAAGCACCATCTCCAGCAGATCTATCGTCTCGCAAAGGATTCGGGGATGGAAGGACATATCGCCTTTGTCGAGAACTACGATATGCATGTCGCCCATTTTCTCGTGCAGGGCGTCGATCTGTGGCTCAACACCCCTCGCGCCCCGCATGAGGCGAGTGGGACCAGCGGAATGAAAGCCGGCCTCAACGGAGTTCCTCAGCTTGGCATCCTGGATGGGTGGTGGTGCGAAGGGTACAATGGGTCAAACGGCTGGACTTTTGGCACCCCCGCAGACCGTTCTCAAGAGATGGCCTCAGACGAGGCACAGGACTTAGCGGACGCCGAGGGACTTTACCGGGTCCTCGAGAAAGAAGTTGTTCCCCTCTATTACACCCGGGACACTGATGGGATTCCTCGGGGATGGATCCAGACGATGAAAGAATCGATTCGGACCACTACACCGACGTTTTCTGCCCGGAGGATGGTCAAAGAATATGCAGAAGGCCTCTATGCCCCGGCGGCCATTAAAGAAAGGCCTCTCAAAACATAGGGCATTCACGAGACTTCAAAGATTTGCCTTTTTAATCCGAGACAAGTACAACCCCCTGTTCTATTTTATGGCCCGAGTTGTATCAACAACGGTGAAACCCTGGAGCCTTTGAGGCATAAAATGGATCTTGAGTCTACTAAAAAAAACAAAGCCCGGATCAACAAAATTGTGTATGTTTCCAGAGAATACAATGGTCTGGCCGGGGCAGGCGGCATGAAAGACGTGGCTGAAGGGCTTTGCAGGGCAGCAGCGGTTGCAGGCATAGATACCCATATATTTCTGCCATACTACCGGGTCATCGACCAAAATATTGCGCACAATAAAATAGACCTCACCCTCAAAGAATCTCTAAGCTTTGAAGTTGCGATGAATTATGCACATTCTGAACGTCGGGAAGGTGTAAAAATTTTTTTCGGGAAACTCCAATCCAATCTCACCGTTCACCTTATCCGCTCTGAGCGTTACTCCTATTTAACAGATTCAGACAGCACAATAGATCGGCAAGGCATTTATACATACACAAAAAGTGAAGCCGATGCGCTTGGCCGCCCGGGATTGGAAGGTGAAGGATACCATGACTTCTTTGCAATGAATGTTCTCTTGGTAAAGGCAACATTACATACACTGGGGAAGTGTCAGATTAATCCCGATATCATTCATTGCCATGATGCGCATACCGCTCTTTTGCCTTTGATTGCCCAAACTTCAGATGATAATTATGCGACGTTCTTACGATATGTACCAACAGTGATTACCGTGCATAATGCGGGTAGAGGGTATCATCAGGAGATTTCTGATCTGAATCTTGCGTCATCCATCTGTGGTGTGCCTCATGAACTTGTTGAAGGGTGTTTACGAAATGGGGTTTTTGATCCTCTTTTTGTCGGCGCTTTGTTCGGGACAGCGATCAACACAGTGAGTGAAAATTATGCCCGTGAATTACGGCAAACTGGTGATGATTGGACGACGGGATGGTTAGGACATACCCTTTCTGGGTATGGGGTGAAACTATTAGGCATTACAAACGGTGTTGATCCAAAAACCTTTAATCCGGAAAATGGAAAGGAACTAGGTCTTGCTGAAAATTTTTCCGTGGTTAAGGGACAATTTAGAGGCAAGGAGACATGCAAAAAGTCATTGTTAGAAAAACTGGAGCGAGGTGAGACACCTGAAACAATCGAACTGCATGGAACAATCAATTATCGAAAAGATATCCCCCTTTTTACCTTCGTCGGCAGATTGGTTGAACAAAAAGGGTATGAGACCTTAGCCGAGGCACTCAGCGTCCTGTTTAAAAAAGAGGAAGATGCGCAAGTTTTTGGCCTGGGAGATGGGGGGCAGGAAATAATACAACTGTTTGAAAAATTAACGCGTACATATCCTGGAAGAGTGTGTATTGCCAGGGGTTACAGTGAATCTTTTGCGAATCAAGTATACGCAGCAGGTGATTTTTTCATCATCCCGTCTCTTTTTGAGCCGTGTGGACTGACAGATCTTTTTGCCCAATTGATGGGAAATGTCCCTATCGTGCATCGCGTTGGCGGGCTTGTTAAAACGCTTGATGGTCGTTTCGGATTTTCCTATCAGGGCGACTCCCAAAAATTGCTTGAAGCCTTGTCTCGTGCGCTTGAAGTTTACCGGGAGCCTGAAAAGAAAACCCTGCGGAGAATACAAGAAGATGCTGTCAAGAATATCATTGAAAACCTGACATGGGACAAGGTACTTGAAAAGAAGTATCTCCCCTTCTATCGGGATGCAATAGCAAAGTCAGAACCGGATTTACCATATTCGTCTATTGATAAGTGCCACGACATCGTAGACGATAGTTAGTATCATGATGTCGTGGGCAACTTGCTTGGGTTTAATGTGGTTTATAAAGAGATGTCAGCGAGGCACACCTTGACTGGCCCCCGTAGGGAATTCAAATCGAAGATATAGGAAGAGGGTTAGTTGAAGAAATAGATCGGAATATGAACAACTATTAAGGGACTCACCGATGCCTCTCCCGATGCCCGAGCAATAACAAAACAAGAAGTCGCATTACTTCAATCGATTTTCAGTGAGATATTTACGTACACGCCCCGAAGAATTTGGTCCAGGGGTTTTTACTTCACGGACAGATGGCTCTTTAACGCATTGCTGAATTACCTCAAGATAAGCTTCGGCTGTATTCTTCCACGTATATTTTGCCTTGACCCGCTGGATTCCCAGTGTTGAAAAATGCTGGTATTCTTTAATGCCTTTTAATAGACCCTCCGAAATATCTTTGTCGTCAAGGGGATCGACCAGGATACCGGACCCGTCTTTGAAAACTTCTGACGGGCCTCCATTTTTCGTGGCAACGACAGAGAGGCCACATGCAGCAGCTTCTATCGGAGCAAGTCCGAAGGGCTCATATAAAGCGGTGAGCGCAAAGACAGAACCAAGTCCCGCAAAGTATTTGTAGGCCGCAGCCAATTCTTTTTGGGATTTAACATTAAAGAAAAAAACCTTCTCCATTAAATTGTTCTTATCGATAATGTCTAGAATCGGCCGCAAAATACGCTGCTCCGCTTCAGGTAGCTTGTGAATATCTGAATAGGGATCATTCAACCCACGGATAAAAATACTCAAATTAGCGTTTGTCTGAAGTTCTTTAGAGAGTGCGTAGGCCCTCACGACTCCCAAAATATTCTTCTTATCATCAAGCCTGCTTGAGATGATAATATATGGTATTCTATTCCCCTGAATCTTTTCATTGATGGCTCGGTGAAATGTTTTATCCTCTTTATCATTTTCAGCATTAAATATTCGCGTGTTTACGCCGGGTGGTATGACAGAGAACTTGGAATCATCATTAACATCAACGGCCTTCCTGTATAATGGATGGGAATACTGTTCACACCGTTCCTGAGAGGTTGATGTGATAATTCTGGAGGCATATGTCATGCTGAGACGTTCTGCAACAATACGTTTTGTGAAATGGTATTGTCGATCCATCTTATAAAAGTTCTCAAGGTTCATTCCAAGTTTGTCCAGCTTCTGCGCCCCCAGTGAGTGACCTGTAAACGTAAAGCCAAGTCCGGTTTTTTTCTTTAGGAGCACAGCGCTATAACCGCCATCCCCGTAATGAGCCGTAGCAAAATCAGGCAGGGTGCCGCCATAGAATGAAATGATGTTATCCGTATATTCATCAAGGTGCTCCCATAAACGCTCTTTATTAAGAAATTTCGGCCCTCCACAGCGTATACGGATAATTCTAAGTTTATCTTCATGTCCTTTGTAGTAACCAATCTCTTTTGAAAACGGAGGCCAGTTCGGATCGTCTACATAGCGGGTAACAATATCGACCTTGACGCCCATTTTAGACAAAGCGATACAAATCTCTTTTACATAAACGAGCTGTCCTCCGAAATCCGAATGTTCAGTCCAGTAGGAGTCATTCTGATCAAAATTTCCTTGAGGGTTTAAGAAAATGACATGCATGGTTACTCCACTTTAACCCGTATACCGTATTTCTTGGTAATGATAATATCAGCAAATGCCTTATGGGTTGAAATTATTCCGTGCTCTTTCCCAAGAACATCTTCCGTAAATTCATCTAGCTCCGATTTATGTCGTCGCCTCTTTTCCCGGTGTACCCTCGTTTCGAAATAATTGCGATCAATAAATGTTCTCGTAGTCAAGTTCTCAAGCAGGCTTGTATATGTCCCTTCGGCAATGGCAACCTTTGCATTTTCGACGCGTACCATTTCCCTGATAATAAGGTCTTCATCATATACAATTAATGGTTTTTCAAGCTCACCCTGTCCATCGAGAAAATCTCTCAGGTTCTGATCGAGGACATCAAGATGGACTTCCTGAGGACCGACCCAAGCAATATCTCTTCGGCGGGTTTTGTCGTTGGTTTTTGGAGGGTAGACGTAATAATCATCTTGTTGGAGAATCACACTCATAATCCCTTTATCCTCGAGTTCATCCGCGATTGCTCTGGCAATTTCAGATTTTCCACTTCCAGATTCGCCGGCAACACTCATACTGTATTTACGGGCGGGTGATGTTATCTGAGGTGAAATTATCTCTACGATCATTTTCGCTGCTTTGGCATGGTGTTCTTCTATGATGATTTTATCTCCCCTCAATTCATCCTCCCGGTTTCGGTTTAAGACTGCATCACCTATGGTCCGCCATCCCCGTACAGCATCAACAGCAGTGGTTCGACAAACTTGGCCGATTGATCGCTCGCACGACTCCCCGGACCGGGCAGAGCCCGATCAATCTGGGATTTAGGGGATAAACATACACAACTACTTATGTTGTTATGTGTAAATGGAAAAAATGCAGTTTGTAACGAGACCGTCGAAGTTGGATCTAGGCATGAGGAACGAAATTACGGTAGTTTCATCACATCCTCCGCCCACGCTTTAAGCAAATCAGAATTGTAGAGATCGACGGCTCCATTAAGCCAAAGGAGGGTCTCAATTCCCTTAAAATAAAGCCTTGATGGGCCGCTTCTTCTCTTCACAAGCATCAATCCATACATTGATTCCATCACCTGTGATTGGTTTCTTAAATACCTTACAACGGAGGTCTTTTGCAATCCTTAAATCTGATTCTGACCAGATGCTGGATATGAGGCCAATATTCTTTACCTTGCAACCCCTTTTTATCTGCTCTTGTATAAATCCCAGCCTGGTCACATCTTCAATATCAATGTTCGTAAGGATGAAATCTCCACAGGCCTGCCCTGAAAGGCAAAAGGATTGAAATTCCAGGGTTCCCGGGCAGGCCCCTGGTCTGGGATAAGTAAAGACCTTATAGCCCCGACGTTCAAATATCTTCCAAAGCATGGAACGGATGGACACATCTTCGTCAAATACAAATGCTCTCTTTATCAATACCACCTCCTGAGTGATTCAAATTAGTTTGGAACCAATATTCCGATTTCGCCTTCAGAGAAAGCAACACGATCCACAACCCATTTTTCGATGTAGAGAATGAATCGTATTTCTTTTAATGGCGCAATCACGGCGTGAAGTTAAATGAAGTAAGGAATAGAGAAGGCTCCCACCTTGTCATGAGAAAGACCAGCTCAAACCTGTGATCACAGGTGGACACCAAGACGGAGACTTTAGGCTATTCCGCCCATCGGGGGAATATGCTCACCACCTCCTTGAACTCGGACTCCTCGCTGATATTGTTAGGCCTGAGGGTTACTCTCCCATGAACAAAGGGGAGCGTTCTCTCTTACGTCAATACTTCATATCGCAATTTTTTGCGCTTTTGTATAAAGATGAGCCTCTCCCCGAGGGCGCTACATCCACCAGGGAAGGTCGCCGACAGTTGATTGGATGTAGCCATGCAGAACATCCGTGCGAGACACTACCCCTACAACACGCCCCTCTCCATCAACAACGGGGACCCGAATGAGGTGATTCTCTTCCAGGATTTTCATCAACTCCTCAGCCGTTGCACCTTCCTTAACAGAGATAGGCTCGGGGGTCATGATCTCCTCCACCGTCACCCGCTCAAGATCCTTGCAGGCACGAAGGGCTTTTAAAAGGTCAAATTCACTTATAATGCCCACAAGCCTTTTTTCTCCGTCAACAACCGGAAGGCTCCCAAAATGCCCATTGGTGATTGCTATGGCGATCTTCTCGGCAGCCGACCCCTGCGAACAGGTTGTAAGCTTAGACTCCATGAAATGCTCTGCCGCCAGTTCACTAAATTCCGTTCCTCTTCCGGTAAGATATTCGACCCTTCTCGACATAATCAATCCTCCTCTTATGAAGTGTCAGATACAACGCATTATATGTTGGCAATGTTGGTGATGACCCAGGATTCCCGTTCCTTCTTAAAGAGCTTCAGGTCAAAGGCGCGAACAGACCCCGCAGCTCTATCTCCGTTTAAAACATTTTCAGGTCAATATATGGCAGGAATCTTTCTGGTTGTTCCATGCTTACGACCCGCATAATTTACCTGCAAAGAGGATACCGATTGTTCGAATTGGTTCAATATTATGCTTATGTTATTATTTCAAGGGGTTAGGAATGAGAAGACACTGAGAGTTGTGGAAATATTCCACAGTCTGTGGAAAAAGAAGGCCATCGGATCATCGTGGTTCACGAAGCCTTGCGAGCGCAATCCCCGTCTTTCTATGGCCGGGTTAACAAGCGAGTAAAATAAAGCGCTTTCCTTTCGGGTTGGAGAATCATCGGCCCTCTGGACGAGGTTCATAAAATACTGACGTAGTTTTCCTGATTTTTTAAAAGAGCGATTATAAATAATATGGAGAACTATCTCTGACGATTAATCTTCATGAACGCCTCAACGAAGCCGCTGCAAACCATATATTACCTGCCGTAGTAACTTACAATCGAATTGATGGGCCTGGTTCCAGCCTGGATTTACGCTCATTTCAACAGGCTTTTTGGAGACTTCCGGTAATACCACAAGACTTTCATAAAGATCCTTCAATGGAATGGTCACGCAATCTGCCTAGAACGATCAGAATAACAATTAATACAGGAACAAGAGTGGAAGCGCATCCATTTGTACCGGGCCAAATAGGTGTGAAGTCCATAGAATATGGGACCGAAGTAACAGGCAAGCCGGGTTAAATTATCCCTGATAGGGATAACTGGCTTCTTAAGGTTTTGGATATCATGGGTCTTTCGGGCGTCATGTTTGTTTTATATAACCTTCGTGCCGACACCCACTCCGCTGGTTTAGGGGGCTCCGCTACAGCGACCACTGGTGTCTGTATTCTAGCAAATGAACTGGCAGGAAATCCGTTTTGTCATACGCAACTTGTTTCTATGGCTTCATCTATGGAACATGACCTTGGTGTCAGCATCACAGGGACACAGGAACAAGCCAATGTGATTTTTGGGGGGATTGTCGATTATATCTGGTTCCCATGGGGAATTCCCGGTCAGCGTGATACCGGATATGGAACATCAATTCGTACAGAGTTGCTTTCTCCTGAGTACTATACTGAATGTGAGCAAAGAATGGCTATTTTTCATTCGGGAAAGATGCGAGCGAGTACGGATGTCAACACTGTTTGGGCAAATGCCATGTCAACGCTTTCAGGATATACGCTACATGCTAAAAAACCGGAAATAGCCTATGCGTTTCGTGAAGGGATTAGGCTGCGGCAATGGGATAGAATTACAGAAGCGATAAATGATTACCGTAAGATCCGCACAAGTCTTTGTCCAGATTATATGACGGGGGCACAAGAGATCCTCAGTCATTGTAAGGCATTAGAATGTACGTCTTTTCCATTAGGAGCTGGCGGCGGTGGTGGGGTTTTTGTTTTTGGTGCCTTACCAGAATCCTTAGCGACTATCCGAGAAGATCTAGAAGAGGCATATCGTGAGATCCCCATAAAAATCAGATCCACTGGCCATGAATTAATTCATCTTCCTTTAAGATAAGGTATAAATTATTCAAGGGATGAACACGTTTCAACAAAAAACACCTGACTTATCCTCTAGGACACTTTGGTTCCAGCATTTTGTTGATCTGGTCAAATTCGCAGGGGGGACACCAGTAATTTATCTTGTTCCAGAACGGAAGGAAGCTGTACGCCATTTTTGTAAACGGCACGGAGAACTTAAGAATGCCTTTCGGTTGCGCCACCAATTTCATCTTTTTCTTACACCCTGAACATCGCATCGCCTTTCCCTCCGTGGGGGCATTCCGTGTTGCCTAATAAATTTATCAGGCACCCTCCCGTGGATCAATCCGAATATCTTTTTATTTCGCTGAAGATTTCAAGATCACGGCAAAATCACGGCAAAAATTCTCAGAACTCCATGATTATTGTTGTTTTTTTATTATCGTGGTATACACATCAAACGAGAACTTTGTACAGTTTACAAAAACCCGTTGGATTCTTATTCGTGAAAAATCTCATCTCTGCCTATAAAACAGAAAACTTTTTTGACGAGATGTTTGCTGACCAGAAATCGCCTCGTCCGCATTATCGTCAATTCTGTGAGCGGCTTTCAGAGCTTTCCGTTAAGGAATTTGATCAGCGGCGGCGACAGGCCGACCAGGTTTTTTTGAATCAGGGAATTACCTTTACGGTTTATGGTGACCCCCAGCAGCAAGAGCGTATTTTTCCTTTTGATCTGATCCCACGGATTATCCCGAATAGTGAATGGCAGCATCTAGAGCAGGGATTACGTCAACGCATCCATGCCTTGAACGACTTTCTGGGGGATATTTATGGGCCGCAACGGATACTAAAAGACAAAGTTGTTCCGCGTGAACTGGTCGAGGGCTCTACCCAGTTTCTTCCCGACCTTGTCGGATTTCGACCGCAAAAAAATATTTTTATCCATATCTCCGGTGTCGATTTGATTCGAGATGCGAAGGGAGTCTACACGGTCCTGGAAGATAATCTTCGTGTTCCCTCCGGGATTTCATATGTCCTTGAGAATCGCGTTGTGATGAAGCAGGTTTTTCCGAACCTGTTTTCCCGAATGCGTGTTCGGCCGATCGACCATTACCCCAACCAGTTGCTTGAAAACTTAAGATATCTGGCGCCACGCTCTGGTGAAAACCCCACAGTCGTCCTGTTGACGCCCGGTGTGCACAACTCTGCTTATTTTGAGCATACATATCTTGCTTTGCAAATGGGAATTGAGCTGGTTGAAGGTCAGGA
Organism: Nitrospirota bacterium; assembly: GCA_029261165.1. Taxonomy (GTDB): domain Bacteria; phylum Nitrospirota; class Nitrospiria; order SBBL01; family JAADHI01; genus DUAG01. The sequence goes on from JAJDBV010000060.1 coordinate 21,104, forward strand.
TCTGGTGGTTGAAGGCGAGCGAATTTATATGAAAACGACCGAAGGGCTACGCGCGATTGATGTCATCTACCGCCGTGTTGATGATGCTTTTTTAGACCCGGAAGTCTTCCGAAGTGATTCAAGCCTGGGCGTTCCCGGGTTGATGCGGGCCTATCGCGCGGGTAACGTTGCCTTGATTAACGCGGTCGGGACCGGCATTGCGGATGACAAGGCCATCTATACCTATGTTCCCAAGATGATAAAATACTACCTGAAAGAAGATCCGATCCTCCCCAGTGTCCCGACCTATCTTTGTCATGATGAATCGGACAGAAAATATGTCCTGGATCATCTTTCTTCTCTCGTGGTCAAGGCGGTCCATGAATCCGGGGGCTATGGCATGTTGATGGGACCGACATCCACAAAGGCCGAACAGGAGGACTTCCGAAAGAAGATCATTGCGGAGCCACGGAACTACATTGCGCAACCGGTGATATCGCTCTCCAGGCATCCCTCTCTTGTAGGAGAGCATGAGGAAGATTTTTCATTGTCTGGACGTCACGTCGATCTGCGTCCTTATGTTCTTTACGGCAAGGAGATTACGATGTCCCTTGGCGGATTAACTCGAGTTGCCTTAACGGAAGGCTCCCTTGTCGTGAACTCATCCCAGGGGGGAGGCAGTAAAGATACCTGGGTGCTATATGGAGAAGGATAGATGCTGAGCCGTACCGCGGAAATGTTTTTTTGGATCGGCCGCTACATGGAGCGCGCAGAATATACGGCACGTCTGACCGATGTCCATTATGACCTGCACCTCGAAAGTGCGGAAGCGGAGGAACCTGTCGTCGATTGGAAGCGTTATCTGGACGGCAGAGGGGATACTTCAAGTTATCGCTCTTTATATGATGAGATCAGCACGGAACATGTGCTCGATTTTCTCATCCTCAACAGGAAAAACAAAAATTCTCTGGTCAACCTCATTCAGATGGCGCGAGAAAATGCGCGCGGTATCCAGGAACAGCTTTCGATAGAAGCGTGGCATCATCTCAACAGTTTTTATCTCAGTCTTAGAGACCGCACCCTGGAGGAGTTGAAGGAGAATCCTCATCAGCTTTTAAGTGAGATCAAGATGGGATGTTATACCCTGGCGGGTGTTTTTCGCAGTACCCTACTCCGTGGAGAAGGATGGGCCTTCTACCGTCTTGGAAAAAACATTGAACGGACTCGGCATACGGCAATTCTGTTGGTTCACCCGGTACTCCTTTCCCCGGACCCCGACATCCGTGCTTTGCCAGAATACCAACAATGTATCGCGATATTAAAGTCAGCAAGTGCGCATCAGGTTTATCGGAAGGTCTACGGCGGACACCTTTCTCCTAAAACAATTGTTCAGTTTCTACTGTTTTATGACCGTTTCCCCAGGTCCGTCCGTTTTTCCATCAACCTCGTTCAGGAGTTACTGACGGGTCTTTCAGGTCCGGCCAGAAGTCCCAGGCGGCGTGAAGCGGAACGATTGTCCGGCCAGTTGGTCTCAGACTTGAAATACAGTAGTGTCGAGGAAGTTTTCCAGATCGGACTGACGACATTTACGACCGAGGTTCTTGAACGTCTTGACCTCTTGAGTCATCGGATCGCGAATGTTTTCTTTGGATCAAGCGGCATTGCCGACCAACCCACCCCGATTGTTCAACGAAAACGACGTCGTCATCCCGAAGCAGAGATGCCTCAGAGGCGTGCCATCAAGGCGGTGCTTTCTGTTCGGCACCAGTTTGTTTATAGTTATGCATCCCTGGTTTCACAGGTACAAACTCTCATGCGACTTGCGCCCCCACAACGCTACGGGCGTCAGCGACGTCTGGATATTCGCTGGCAGATGGAACCCTCGGCGGACTATCGCCATTTTACCGATGCCTTTGGAAATTTGGTTTGGCAGCTGGACCATGCGAATATCAAAGGGATGACCTGTACCATTGAAATGCGCGTTGAAACGCAGTCCTTCTATGGAGAAGATCAGTCATTGATCTACCAGGGGATTTCCGAACAGGAATCGGACTGCACTGTGGACCCTGTTGAATTCAAGAGACTGACCGGCCTGGTTGACCATTCAGAGACGATTGACCAATGGGCAAGCCATCTGAAAGAACGGGGGATTCCTTCTGTTGAAATGGCTGAGACCATCTTACATCAGGTGGGATCACATATGCAGTATGAGTCCGGGCAGACGCACGTCGGAACACGGGCCTCTGAGGCCTTTAACCTGGCCAAGGGGGTTTGTCAGGATTATGCCCATATCATGCTTTCTCTTTGCCGTCTGGCGGACCTTTCTGCCCGATATGTCTCCGGCTATCTGCCTGGAGAGGGGCAGATGCACGCCTGGGTAGAGGTTCTTCTTCCGGTCGGCCCGGAGCAGATCCCGACCTGGGTTGCCTATGACCCCACCCACATACGTCGATGTGACGAGCGGTATATTACAGTGGGGATTGGACGGGATTATCAGGATGTTGCTCCGACCAGCGGTTTTTATTCCGGAGAGGCCGCCAGCAAACTGGAATCACAAGTATCGGTCACCGTTGAGTCACAAGGCCCTGCCGAGCAACTCCTGCCTCCGCCGGTGATCGGGGGGAAGATCGCTTCCGTAGGGGCAGAAGCTCAACAACAGTAGTAAAACCAATCTTACTGCCCATTGTCCTCAAAGTCCTGCATTGTCCTGAGGCGCTTCTTCTCCGCAGCCTTTAGCGTCCCCTCTAAGCCCTTTGCCTTATCCAGTACACTTATCCGAGATTGAATAAACGTATCGACTGTTTCGTGAACCGTTTTCTGTGGTTTGGGTTCTTCGGCTTTTGGAACATTGTCACTCGAGGAGCATGCTGTTGCAAACAACAGCATGACAATCACGAGTACATGTCGAGCATTCATCATTGTGTTTACCCTGTGTTTGCCCTCAAATCCAGTCAAGAGATTGTGCCCACACTTTTCGTGGACACCTTCTGTCTATAAACACCAATTATACCCGATGTTTGTTTTTGCGGGTTAAGAACGAGTATCAGCTTCAGATGGTGAGCTTTAAACCGTTTGTGAGGTCCGGAGTACTTCTTCTTGAAAGGCCTTATATAGTGTTTGCGTGGTTTTTCCCGGCTGGCCTGTCCCGACCGGCTTGTTGTTGAGCCGGGTGACCGGGAGGACTTCGATTGTGGTTCCCGACAGGAAGACCTCGTCGGCGGTCGTGAGGCGGAGAAGGGTTAAGCGCTTCTCCTGCATGCGGAGTCCCTCCTGCTTTATAAGTTGAATCACCATGCTTTTGGTAATCCCGGAGAGGATGTAGGGGCCATCGGGGGGGGTGATCACGCTTTGTCCAAAGACCGCAAAGAGATTGCTCCCCGCGCCTTCCATGACTTTCCCATCACGAACAAAAATGGCTTCTGTGGCGTCAGATTGCAAGGCGTGTTCCCGCGCCAGAACATTGGGGAGCAGATTCAGAGACTTCACACAACATCGGCTCCATCGCGTGTCCGTCACAGTGACAATAGAGACTCCTTCGCGCCGCATTTTGTTGGAGGGGGTCTTGCATTTCCGAAAGGTGATGACCACCGTCGGTTTCACGCGTTTTGGAAAGCGATGGTTTCGTGGGGCCATCCCTCGGGTGATCTGAATATAGACCTGCGTCACGCTGAACTCGGCCTTTCGACATCCGGAACGGATGATTTTTCCCATCTCACTGAATGAATATGGGATGTTGATCCCAACTGCGTCTGCACTGATCTTGAGTCGAGCGAGATGGGCTTCAATGCGGAAAGGATTCTTGTCATAGGTCCGAATAACCTCATAGACCCCATCCCCGAACTGAAAACCACGGTCTTCAATGGAGACCGTGGCGGCGGACAGGGGAGACCACTTTCCATTTACAAATGCGATGTTGGCCATTTTATAGTGCCTTTGTTTTCTTGAGTGCGGAGGCGATCACTTTTTCTGCATCCAGACATGAAAAAAAGCGTAAAGGGCCTGTTGTTCTTCCTCGATGTGGAGTTGCTTGAACGGT
>JAJDBV010000007.1 GCA_029261165.1 Nitrospirota bacterium
CCAAGCGAACGGAGACGGATCGGCTTCGGGTGTTTTTCGTCAATGTCTTCTTGTCGGAAGCGGATAATGTAATTGTTGTTGCTACTCTCATAACGGCAGACTCCTCCTGTTCAAGGACAGCTGCAGTATAACAAGAATACAACATATAATATACAGTTTATTTAGGACACTACACTAGTTCAGACGGAATAACAGTTCTTGATGGAATAGATTCACTTAGGAAAGCTCTTCAATGCCCTGGTTCGTCAGTTCGCCTGGCCGGTCTTTCTGGTGTCGGCAAAACCAGATTGGTTCAAGCGCTATTCGACGAGCGAATCGGCCAAACCGCGTTAAACCAATCACGTGCGTTTTATACAGATCTTAGCCATAGTCCTAATCCCGAACCTCGCAATTTTGCCGAACGTCTTTTAGCTCTTAAAACACCAGCGATATTAGTTATCGATAACTGTCCACCGGATTTGCATCGCCATTTAACCGCTGTTTGCACGGCTCCAGAAAGCTTAATAAGCCTAATAACGGTGGAATACGACGTTCGTGAGGATCAGCCAGATGAGACTCAAGTGTTTCGGCTCGAACCCTCTTCCCTTGGCCTGATTGAGACAATTCTTCAGCATCGATTTACCCATATCAGTCAAGTAGATTCTCGTACCATCGCTGAATTTTCCGGCGGTAATGCTCGGATTGCTCTCGCACTCGCAAGGACTATTAAAAGTGGAGAAACACTGGGCGGTCTAAAAGACAACGATCTTTTTCAACGCCTTTTTCGTCAGCGAAATGAACCTAACAGTACTCTCCTAAGATCAGCTGAGATCTGTTCACTGGTTTATTCTTTTGACTCCCAAACCGCAGTTAATTTGGATGCCGAATTAAGACTACTCGCTTCATTGGCCGGTAGAACAGTAACGGAATTATATAGAGACATATCGGAGTTAAAAAGACGCGACCTTGTTCAGCAAAGAGGTATCTGGCGAGCGGTCTTACCACATGCCATTGCAAATAGACTTGCACAAAATGGACTTGAAGATATCCCAATAGAAAATATTCTCGATGTATTCGAAAAAGCTGGCTCGGAACGCTTTTTAAGATCTTTTTCAAAACGTTTAAGTTACCTTCATCAGTCTCAGGAGGCTATTAGCATTGCACAGCGGTGGTTAGGTGAAAATTGTCTCTTAGAAAATATTAGCAATTTGAATGAACTTGGAATCGCTTTGCTGACCAATATTGCACCTCTCGACCCTGTATCTGTTCTCGATAAGATTGAGCGTACCTCTAATGGTGAAGATGGACAAGATTTTACTTCTCGATTGAATAGTAAATTTTCGGAATTCACCTCCTTGCTACGATCCCTGGCTTATGACCCAGAATTGTTTGGGAGAAGCGCTGAGCTACTTTGTCGTTTCGCTCTAACTGAAGACCCGCAAGAAAATTACAATTCTATAAGAGAATGCCTAGGATCGCTCTTTTATATTAATCTTTCAGGGACCCATGCGACGCCGGAACAAAGGCTACGTGTTATCGAAGGATTGGTTAATTCCCAATCTGAAGATAAGCAAAAGCTAGGCTTATTACTACTGAGGTGCGCATTGGAAGCCTGGTGGTTTAGTGGGTATCCCAGTAGTTTTGGTTTCGGGGCTCACTCACGAAACTATGGATATGCGCCGGCAAATAGAGGTGAAGTCCTCCACTGGTTTAGGATGTTTGTTAAGCTTGCAATTAATTTATGTATTTCCGAACAACCGATAGCCTCAAAAGCAAAACGATTATTCGCGGAGAGTTTTAGAGGACTCTGGACAAAGGCCATACTATTCGATGAACTAGAAGCCGCTTCAAAAACAATTATTAGGAAAGGACCTTGGAATGAAGGCTGGATAGCAGTGCGGTCTACCATCCGGTTCGATGCTGATAGTATGGAGGCCGTCAGTCTTGAACGACTCCGGAGTTTGGAAAGGATATTGGCGCCCGACAGGCTCCTTGAAAAAGCACGAACCTATGCCCTTGCCAAACCGTGGGGCGCATTGGATTTGGCCGACACGGAAGATGATGATCACGCCGCGAGCAGCTACGACAAAGTTGAAATAGCTACAAGAGAAATAGGTCAGCTGGTAGCTCGCAATCAAGACGTCTTTATGGAATTGCTTCCAGAGATTCTAGCCGAAGATGGTTACGGATTGTATTTTTTGGGGCAGGGACTTGGCGAAGGATGTTTAGATTTCAAGAAAATGTGGCAAAGGTTTCTCGACCAGCTAAACGCCATAGACGATGAAAAAAGAAATTTCCAAGTGTTGAAGGGATTTCTTAATGCCGCATCCAAAATAGACAATCAAATTTCAGAGGATATTCTTGACGATGCTGTCGCCGATAGGGTCTTAAGTCGCGTGTTTCCTTTACTTCAAACATCAGTTGAAATAAGTGAGAGCGGGATAGAAAGACTTAAAAAATGCTTGGATCTTGATATCGCTCCAATATGGATTTTCCGTTATCTGGGTCATGGGAGAGTTCATGAAAGTATAAGTGACACAGACCTCGCTGACCTAATAAGCAAAATAAAATCAAAAGCTGATGGCTTAGCAGTTGCCATTGACATCTTAACTATGAGGCTCCATGGGCGTACTGCCAGGGGTTACGAACCTTCAAATGAAATAATCATTCTCGGCCAAGATCTCCTTACGCAAGTGCGGTTCGATGAAGATCGTCGTACTCGAGATCAAATGTTAGGTCATAATCTGAGTCGTATCGCGGAAGCTTGTCTAGTTGGTGACGCTGCCGAAAACGTTGCGAAGGACTTGTGTCGGCGACTTGCTCAAGCTTTTGCTGAACATCATATTTATCCAGGGGATTACCATAGTCTATTGGACACGCTGGCCAAGAAACATCCAGTAGCTTTTCTTGAAGGTTTCTTTGGCAATAACTCAATCGAAATTTACCGATTAAGTACAGTATTCTCTGGTGACGATAATCGTCGCTCTACCCCTTTATCAAAAATTTCAGATGACGTGATAATCAATTGGTGCGAATCCAACCCCCATGTCAGATACCCAATCGTGGCATCCTGTATTCCCCCTTACAGGAACGGAACAAATGGGGGAATCCTTGAGTGGACGCCACTTTCGGTAATTTTAATTGATAAGGCTCCAGATCCCATTAAAGTCTTGAATAATTTCATAGGGACACTTTATTCGATGTCTGGAAGTGGGTCTCGGGCAGATAGAATGTCAAAATGCCTAGGGCCTATATCGATCCTTAAAGAACATGAAAACCCAGTAGTAGCGGAATGGGCTAGTAGAGAAGAGATGAATTTCGAAGACGCAATAAATTCCGAGCGCCAACGAGAATCAGATCGGAATCGTTCCAGAGATGAACGTTTTGAGTAAGGGAAAGATAGGGACAGACTTATTTTCCAGGAATAAAGAAATAGGGTCCGGTCTTGAAATTTACACCCTTCGATCATTTCCCACACCCCCTTGACGTGTGGTCTCATTCGCTCCAATCCGCCTCATAACGCGCTCTTTTGCTTATGACCCGTTTCAAGCCTGTTCCCTTTTTACCTGAGAAACCCTTTTAGTGTTTCCTCCCAATTAAATTCCGCCCTCGCCTGACCCGTCAATAGGAAAGAGTCTATCCTTCCGCTGTTCTTTCCTCTAGGATACTCGTAGCTGGTCTCGACCAAGAGCGGCTTCATTAATTACATAGTTAACCAGGAGGTGCGGAATGCCTGTTTATGTCAGCTTAGTG
>JAJDBV010000061.1 GCA_029261165.1 Nitrospirota bacterium
CGTCTCTGCCGCGATTGCAGAACATCGGCCCATCGTCACCCTGCTCCTGACCATGGTGGCCGCCGGCACCTTTCTCTCGACCACCCTTAAGCCCTGCTACTTTGGCTTCCTGGCGCCGGACAAAGGACTCAAGGCCCAGGACCCTCCCCGACATATGCTCTGGGCGATGGGCGTGGTCGCCGCACTCTGTTTTATCACCGGGAGCTTTCCGGGGTTACTCTACGGACTCCTGCCGCACCCCGTGGACTATCATCCTTACACCCTGGAGCATATTGCGGGATCCCTGCAGGGCCTCTTTTTTACGGCCCTGGCCTTCATCCTTATCCTTTGGAAACTGCATCCCGAGGACGGCACCACCATTGATGTCGATGTCGGCTACCGGAAAGGCGTCCCGGGCTTTATGTGGCTGGCCCATAAACCCCTCGCCCGCTATGAAGAATTTATTACGGAGGTGTATAAAGCCCTGATCATACAGTCAACCATCCGCTGGGTTGCCCTGTGCCGTAAGTTTGACACCAAAATTATTGATGGGATCGTCAATACCATTGGCCGGGTGGTCTTTTCAGGGGGATGGCTTTCTTCAACGATTGAAAAGTATGTGGTGTATGGATCGCTTAATCTGCTGGGATATGCGAATCACGTGGCAGCCCGAATTCTCAAGCGCATCCAGACCGGAACGGTCAACCATTACGCCATGATGATCATCGTCGGCGTCTTTATATTGGTGAATCTCTATCTCATCCTGAAAAGCCAGCTCCCGGCACTGGTGGTCTTGAAATGAGGCATTTATGCAGGGGACGTTAAATCAAATTCTGGCAAGCGATCAGATTGGCTTTCCGATCCTGAGCCTCCTCATTTTTCTTCCTTTAATAGGGGCCGTTATTCTCTGGGTGCTGCCTGATAAAAATGCCATGAAGCAGCTTACCCTCGCCACGGTGGGAATCAACTTCCTCCTCTCTCTTCTTCTCCTGGTATTTTTTGAACCGGGAGTGGCCGACATGCAGTTTGTCGAAAAGTTTTCATGGATCGCACCCATGGGAGCCAATTACCAGGTCGGCGTAGATGGCATCAGCCTCTGGTTGATTCTTCTCAGCACTTTTTTATCGGTCCTGACCGTTCTCTTTTCCTGGAAGATGGACACTGAGCATCTTCGGGAATATCTCCTGTGCCTCCTGGGCCTTGAAGTGACCCTGATCGGGGTTTTTGTCGCGATTGACCTCATCCTCTTCTTCCTCTTCTGGGAGGTCATGCTCATCCCGATGTATTTCCTTATCAAAATCTGGGGGGGGACCAATCGGGACTATGCCTCTCTGAAATTTGTGCTATATACCCTCGTCGGGAGCGTTTTGATGCTGGTCGGTTTTGCCATTCTTACTTTGAACTATCATGACTTTGCTGTCGCACAAAACCTCCCTGTAAAATATTCGTTCAGTCTTATCGATCTTTTGAAGGCCCCCGTTCCTCCCAGGCAACAAATCCTCGTCTTCAGTCTCCTCTTTTTCGGTTTTGCCTTCAAAGTTCCAATGGTCCCTTTTCATACCTGGCTACCGGATGCCCATGTGCAGGCCCCGACGACCGGGAGCGTGATGCTGGCAGGTCTCTTGCTGAAGATGGGGACCTACGGCTTCGTCCGTTTTTCTCTCCCCCTCCTTCCGCATGCCTCACAGACCTTTGTGCCACTCATCTCTGTCCTGGCCGTCATTGGCATCGTCTACGGAGCCTGGCTCGCGCTTGCGCAGGACGATATCAAAAAGTTGATCGCCTATTCTTCCATCAGTCATCTGGGATTTGTTATGCTTGGTATTTTCACGCTCAACCGTCTCGGAATTCAAGGCGGCATGATCCAGATGATCAACCACGGAGTCTCAACGGCGGGACTCTTCTTCATCGTCGGCTTTCTCTATGAGAGACGACACACCCGTCTCATCTCTGAGTATGGTGGGCTGGCCAAACAGGTTCCAATCCTGGCGGCCTTCTATTTCTTTATCAGTCTTTCCTCGATGGGGATGCCGGGAACAAACGGTTTTGTCGGTGAGTTTTTGATCCTCTCCGGGGCCTTTCGCTCAGACTGGCGATATGCCGCAATCGCCGTCGGGGGTGTGATCCTTGGGGCAGGTTACCTCCTCTGGCTCTACCAGCGCCTCATGTACGGACCCCTTGAAAACCCGAAAAATAAGACACTGCTTGACCTCGACCAACGAGAAATGGCAATCTGCATCTCCCTGAGCGTAATCATACTCTGGACAGGTCTTTTCCCAGGACCTTTCTTAAAAAGAATGGAAGGCTCCGTCGCTTTTTTAACAAGCCGGACGGCCACAGCATCCATTTCTGACGACGATTCAAACAATGAAGAGGGTGCTCAGATAGACACCCGTTTCAATAATCGTTTCAAGGCTTCCGGGAAAGTTCAGGATGTCGCTCAGGCAAGCCCTATTTCACACCAGGAGAGAAGCCCGTGACACACCTCTTGTCCATCATATTATTTTCACTCTTCGGGGGCGCCATTCTTTTGATCTTTGTTCCCAATTCAAAGCCGATGATGGTCCGGGCTGTGGCGGCTGTCGCGGCATTCATTTCTATGATCGCCTCCTTCATCCTGCTTTATACTTTTGACTATAAAAAAGGGGGCTTCCAATTCATCGAGAAGTATGTCTGGGCACCGGATGTCGGGATCTCTTTCCATATGGGTGTCGACGGGATTGCGGTTCCCCTTGTTCTCGCTTCCTGCATCCTCATGTTTGCGGGGATCTTTGTCTCCTGGCATATCAAAGATCGGACCAAGGAGTTCTATATCTTTCTCCTGATCCTGACCTCGGCCACCGTCGGGGTCTATGTCTCACTCGACCTCTTTTTTCTTTATTTTTTCTATGAAATGTCGGTTATCCCAATGTATCTCTTAATCGGCGTCTGGGGAAGCCATACGAAAAACTTTCTCGAATCAAAAAACCCCCTGAAGGATACCCCCCGCTTCTTCTTTAATTTCACATCGAACAGCAAAGAATACGCGGCGATGAAACTGGTTCTCTTTTTATCAGCGGGCGCGATCCTCGCCTTGATGGGCATCCTCCTCATCTACAGCAATTCAGGGCTCTACACCTTCGACCTGCTTGAACTTTCTGAGGTTCCGGAAGGGAAATACGGCAAAGCCTTGGTCAGCGCAATCTGGATTATGGTTTTCTTCGGCTTTGCCTCTATCGCGCCGCTCTGGCCGATGCACTCATGGTCACCCGTCGGCCATGCCTCCGCACCGGCAGCCACCAGCATGCTTCATGCTGGCGTTCTGATGAAACTGGGGCACTTCTCCATCATTCGGGTTGCCTTTTTTCTCTTTCCCGAGGCGACGCAGGAGTGGATGCCGATCGCGGCCTACCTTTGCATCGGAAGTATTGTCTACGGAGGCCTGGTCGCCCTTTTCCAGAGAGACACCAAGTATGTGATCGGGTATTCCTCCTCCAGCCATATGGGTTATATCTTCCTCGGCATGGCCGCCTTGAATGTCATCAGCCTGACCGGGGCCATATTTTATATGTTCGCCCATGCTCTGGCCACAGGCCTCCTTTTTGCGATGGCCGGCTGGGTCTATGACCAGACGCACACCCGGGATATTCCTTCTCTCGGAGGACTTTCCCAAAAAATGCCCTTCATCACAGGGGCCTTTATTGTGGCCGTCGTCGCCTCATTCGGTCTTCCCCTGACGGTCAACTTTGTCGGAGAACTCATGATCGTCGTCGGAAGCTGGCGTATGTATCCCAAGATCACCATCCTCGCTGTTCTTGGCATCTGTCTCACACTTTGTTACCTCTTCCGGATGATGCGCGGCGTCTTTTTTGGAGATCTGAAACCGGAATTTTCCGGAGCCATGGACGCAACCCTCTGGCATGATCGCCTTCCCTTAATTTTAATGCTCTCATGCTCGATCTACTACGGACTCTTTCCCTCTCATTTCATCAATGTCATCCAATCCGGAGTCATTCCCTTGTTGGAGCGCATGCATAAAGTGACACCCTTACTGACGCAAGTCGGAGGTTTTTAATGGCCCCAGCGCTGAACCTTGCGGACATCGACCTTTCGCTCATGGCTCCCGAACTCTGGATGACCCTGCTGTCCTGTATTGTCATCTCAATCGACTTCCTTTTTCCGAAGTTCGGGAAAGATAAGCTCGCCTATCTCTCCTTGGCAGGAACCAGCCTCATCTGTCTCCAACTGATCGGATTTTTCGCCTCGGGAAAATCAGGAACACTCTTCAGCGGGATGTTTGTTCTGGATCCACTGGCCATCTTCTTCAAAATCTTCGTCCTTATCGCGACGCTCCTGATTGTTCTCTCGTCTATTGATTACATCAACAAGGCCAAGTATTTTAGAGGAGAATATTATTTCCTTATCCTCTTCTCCGCCCTCGGAATGATGTTCATGTCCTCAGCCAACGATTTCCTCTCGCTTTATCTTTCCCTGGAATTTTCGACCTTCGGGTTTTATGTCTTGGTGACCTACCTGAGAAATGATCTCCGATCAAGTGAAGCCGGCATTAAGTTCTTTATCCTGGGGGTCCTGACTTCATCCATCATCATCTACGGGATCAGTCTAGTCTACGGGGCAACAGGCACCATCCGGTTTTCTGAGTTGATGAACATCACGCCATCCCTTGGCGCCATCATCGGACTCCTCTTTATCTTCATTGGTCTCGGGTACAAAATCGGCGCCGTCCCATTCCATGCGTGGATCCCGGATGTTTATGAAGGCGCTCCGACACCCGTGACATCCTTCCTTTCGATAGCCCCCAAGGGGGCCGCCTTCGCGATCACCTTGCGGGTCATCCTATCTACCTTTTCAGGGATGCGGAGCGACTGGGTTTGGTTTATGGTGGGCCTGGCTGTTCTCTCAATGACCTATGGAAACATTGTGGCGATCGCCCAGAAGAATATGAAACGCCTGCTTGCCTATTCAGGGATCGCCCAGATTGGGAATATTTTGGTCGGTCTGGCCGCCGGAACAAAGATGGGAGGAGACGCGATTCTCTTTTATCTACTGGCCTATCTCTTTGCCAATGTCGGAGCCTTTGCCGTTGTCATTATCTTCTCCAACCTCACGGACAAGGATGATATCGATGATCTGGCAGGACTGAATCGACGCTCCCCTTTCCTCGCTTTTTCACTCCTGGTTTTCCTTCTCTCACTCGCAGGAGTTCCTCCCCTTGGAGGGTTTATTGCCAAGCTCTATATATTTGCAGCCGCCATCAACCAGAACCTCATCTTCCTCGTCATCGTCGGCCTGCTTAACATCGTCATTTCGATGTACTATTATCTCGTCGTCGTCAAAAAGATCTACATTGCCGAGCCGACGGATTCATCAAAGATCCCCATCTCACTTCCGCTTCGAGCCGTGGTCTACATTTCCCTGATTGGAGTCTTTGCATTGGGTGTTTTTCCTAAGACATTCATGGATTGGTCCATGGCCGCCACAGAGATTTTTTCAAACCTAGCCCTAAAGTAAGTCGTAATGGTTTATCTCACCTATCTAAGGCTCCATGGTTGCGTTTCTGTGGTGCTTGAATCCTCACGTATAAAATATACGCTCCGGTTCTGCGCTCCTCGTGCCTTACCCTGAATCAAAATCCAGGAAAGGTGAACCATCACGTAAATAGTTCTCGAGGGCTTAGGTTTTGAAATAGGCTCTTCGTTTGTAGAGATAGATCAGGACAATCACACTGCCGATGAGCAGTATGGTTCGAATCCGGTGTGGAGGCGGCATGCGAAAGTAGTTGATGAGAGGGCTGACAATGCCGTAGGCGGAAAATGCGATAAAAAGGTAGTAGGCCCATCGTCGGCAGAAAATTACGCCATAACCGACGATAAAATGAAGCAGGGGAAAAATAAAGATGACCATCCGGCCGAATGATCCCCCAAACTTCATCCCCAAAATCGGAAGTTGGTATTCCGGATGGTCCAGAATGATTTTGATATCATAAAACCCGGAGAGAATCATCACAACACCGAATGCGATGATATCCAAGGGCACCTTTCTAGGGGGGCGGACTTCCGTTTGAGAAGGTGATTGAGACATGCTTGATTCCACCCTATACTTTTCAAGGGACGAAGCTTTCAGCTTCAGGTCAACCACACACAGTATGGGACTCACGCCGCCACAGTCTGATTGAATTTAGTGATCGTGTCAAGTTTTTACGGGTGTTCCAAAAGAACGTTTTAACTTGACATAATGGGTGGCATCCCCTAGTATTTCCCTACTTTTTAAACATTGATTAAGGAGAACTTCCGTGGGGGGAATGGATCTTGTCTGGTCCACTTACAAAGAGTCGTTAGATGAAGTTGAAGAACAGATCCTCAAGGGGCTTGACTCGAAGATTGACCTCGTCAACGATATCGCCACTTATATCCTCAATAGCGGCGGAAAACGAATTCGCCCCCTTTTTCTCATGATCTCTTCAGAACTCACTGGCAATACTGTCAATAAAGAACATCTTCTCCTTGGCGCGGGACTGATTGAATACATCCATACGGCAACACTCCTGCACGACGATGTTCTGGACAATGCGGACGTTCGACGCGGGAATGCAACTGCACGCGTGAAGTGGGGGAACCAACCCAGCATTCTCGTCGGTGATTACCTCTACACCCTTGCTGTTTGTCAAGCTGTTACAATAGAAAACCATGAAGTGAACCACCTCCTCTCCAGTACCTGCCGTAGCATGACGGAAGGAGAAACCCTCCAGTTCTACCACAACAAAGATTTTAATCTCGGAGAAGAGACTTATTTCAAGATCGTTGAATATAAAACAGCGTCCCTTATTTCAGCAAGTTGCCGCCTCGGAGCAATCATCGCGAAGGGTTCGGAAGAAACAAAAGGAGCCCTCTCGTCCTATGGACGGCACATCGGTATCGCATTTCAGGTCGCCGATGATACGCTCGACTACACTGCGGATGGAAGACGTCTGGGGAAATCTCTTGGTGAAGACCTCAAGGGCGGAAAAATCACCCTCCCCCTGATCCACTTACTCCAACACTGTAAGGAAGAGGAACGAAAAGAGGTCGAACGCCTGATTGGAGAACCCGGCCTTCAGGAAGAAGACCTGAAACAGGTGACTGCGCTCATGAGGAATTATGGATCAATCAATTATGCGATCAAAAAGGCGCAAGACTTTGTCGACCTGGCAAAAGAAGACCTCTCCTGCTTTAAAGATTCAAGCCATCGTCAATCTCTCATCACGATGGCAGATTATGTCGTTGAAAGGGATCACTGACCATCCTCGGCGACACAACACTCTTTTCTCAATCGAAACATGACAGCTTTCTCCCCCCGGGAATCCATCACACCTCATTCACCCTTTCTACTTTCAAAAGTCTTGTTCATTATAAATCCCTCAGCCGGATCTTCTCGCAAGAGAAAGAAACTTAAAGAGATATTAGACCATCTTCACCGTTTCTCCGGGTTTCTTGAAGTTTTTTATACAAAGTCGTCCCTTGATGCAACACGTGTGGTCAGCGAAAAAAGGAGTGACGGCTGGACCCTTCTTCTATGTTCCGGGGGTGATGGCACAATAAATGAAGTCGTCAATGGACTGCTGACCCAGGCCATGGGACCCATACCGCTGACCTTTCCACCCATCGGGATTCTTCCTACGGGAACCGGTAATGGCCTGGTCCGGGAAATCGGACTTCCTCTTGATCCAATACAAGCGTATCAGGCAATCATTAAAGGTAGTCCACAGGCAATCTACCCCGCCTTAGTCAACCAACGTTATTTCGTCTTAATGGCCGGAACAGGATTTGATGCCTTTGTCACCGCTCGGGTCGAGAGAAGAAAAGGGATCTTTAGAAAAATTCCGAAGATCTGGACCTATTTCCTCTTTGGATTCACCTCCATATTTAAATATCCCTATCCATCCCTCCATTTCAAGGTAGACGGCAAGCCTTATACTGGATCCACAGGCATCGTCACAAAGTCAAGGTGTGTCGTCGGCCCCTATATATTTTCTCCAAAATCAAACCTTCAAGACCCTACACTGACACTCTGTCTCTTTAAGTCCAGGGGGTTCATCGGACATCTCTTCCTCACGGCTCGTTTTATTTTAAGCGGACGATGCGGAAAGGCGGTCCAGTATATACCGGGCAGAGAGGTCACTGTTCAGGAAGGGAATACGGTGATTCAGGCTGATGGAGAGGAGAACGGAAACCTCCCGGCCCGTTTTCTTATTTCCAGCCACCCGATTCTCCTCATCTATCCGAATGAACCCTCATGAAACTATTGTAGCAAAGGCAAGCCCTTTCTTCGCTTCTGATATTTTTCTGCATATGCCAGACAAATTATATTATACTTCCGTCGGGCTTCAAGAAATGAACCCAAGACCACCCGATTCGGCCTCCCGGAAGGAAACAATCATCAGGAAGAGAAAAGACTATGGCAGACAAAAAGATATTTAACGACCTTGGACTTTCAGAAAAAGTACTGGAGGCGATTCATAAAAAAGGCTTTGAAGAGCCCACTGCGATTCAAGCCATGACCATCCCCGTCATGCTGCGTGATGATACAAATATCATTGCCCAGGCCCAGACCGGTACAGGCAAGACCGCAGCATTTGGATTGCCTCTGATAGAAATGATCAACACTGAGTTCAAAGCCGTTCAGGCGCTCATCCTGGTCCCCACACGAGAGCTTGCCATTCAGGTCTCTGAAGAGATCAATTCGCTCAAAGGGAAAAAGAATATCAAAATCGTTCCAATCTATGGAGGGCAATCCATTGACCAGCAACTCCGCAGACTGAAAAAGGGGGTGCACATTGTCGTTGGGTCTCCGGGCAGGGTCATTGACCATTTGAACAGAAGAACACTAAAGCTTGGGAAAATCGAACACCTGATCCTTGATGAAGCGGATGAGATGCTGAATATGGGCTTCATCGAAGACATAGAAGAAATCATGAAGCATACCAATGAAGACAAAAGAACACTTTTGTTTTCTGCAACCATACCAAGTCGCATAAAGACACTTGCACGGAAATACATGGATGGATATGAGCTTATTACCGCAAAAACAGAACAACTGACAACCAACTTGACGGAACAAATCTACTTTGAAGTAAAACACGCGGATCGCTTTGAAGCGCTCTGCAGAATCATTGATATTGAAGATAACTTTTATTCTATAATTTTTTGCAGGACAAAGATTGACGTTGATTCTGTTTTCAGCCACCTGGTGGATAGAGGATATGACGCGGAAGCCCTTCATGGAGACCTTTCTCAGGCACAAAGAGAAAGAACGCTGCTCAAGTTTAAGAACCAAAAAATAAATATTCTTGTCGCCACTGACGTCGCCGCGCGTGGAATTGATGTAAACAACCTCACCCACGTCATCAACTATGCCCTCCCTCAAGATCCGGAAGCCTATGTTCATCGAATCGGCCGGACGGGAAGGGCCGGGAATCAGGGCACTGCAATTACCTTTATTACGCCGAGTGAATATAAACGTCTGATGGTCATAAAACGGGTTGCCAAGACGGACATCAAAAAATCTACAGTGCCCAAGGTTGCGGATATTATTGCGGCCAAGAAGAAAAAGATCACAGATGATCTGTCTTCCACCCTTGAGGGCGAGATTGATCCTAAATATTATAACTGGGCCAAAAAACTACTTATAGAGCATCATCCCACAGAGATTCTGGCGGCCCTTCTTCACTATTCTTTTGAAGAAGATCTGAATCCTGATGTTTATGGCGTCATTAAGGAAGTCGGAGCAAAGGGAAGGCAACTGGATCAGGAAGGGAAAACGAGACTTTTTGTCGCCCTGGGAAAAAAAGATAAGATGAACGCCAGAAAACTGGTTGAGCTTATTTCAAGCAGAGTCTCCATCAAATCTAAAATGATTAGTGATATACAGGTAATGGACAAGTTCTCTTTTATCACGGTTCCTTTTGAGAAAGCAGAAAAAATCGTCCTCAGCTTCAAAGAAAAGGGCCGAAAACCCCTGGTCAGCCATTTTAAAAAGACAAAGAAAAGATAAAAACAGACTCCGAACATAACCGCAGTCTATAGTTTGGTCACATTCAGGACAAACCCTGCTCTAAGCTCCTTCCCACTCCCCGGGCGTCATGGCTTTTACGATGAATCCGTGGATGTCCTCCTTCATTTCCTCTTTTAAAATATCGAAGACTATCCGGTTTCGATTGACAAGGGACACGCCTTCAAACTTTTCTGAAGCGACACGCAGTATATAATGCCCCCCGCCTGTGGCGGCGGCGTGCCCGGCATGCTTCCAACTCTCATCAACAACGTCCACAAAAACCGCCTCCAGCGATTCTTTCATCTTGCTTTCTATTATTTCCTTTGTTTTCAAAGATCTTTCACTCATATTCATCCTTTCTAATCACAAAACTATATTTTAATTGTCGCGCAATGACTCACTTCCTCAATAATTTCCGGAGGCGGTGCCGGGACCCGGAAAACCCTCTCCAGATCGAGCCCTTCCACAAAGCTGACGACAACACCCTCCGTCTTTATCCCCAGCACCAGGGACTGAAATAATTCAAACCCTTCGGTCCCCCCGAGAAAATAGGGGTTCGGTCCGTCATTGATCTTATTTATTTTCCCCTCACTCGAACCGGCCAAGGTCTTGATCCAAGCCCTCTGAATCTTGATAGAGGTCACATCGGAAAGATCGATCTTGTGGACATGCCCTGCCGAAACTTTAATCAAGGTAAAGTAGCGGCCTTCATCTTTTACATCTACAGCCTTCTCCTCAACCAGGGACAGGTTCATGCCGATCACAATCCGGGTTTGCGTGATGCCCGTAAAATGAATCACACAGGTGGTCCGCTCTGCCTTTGAGATCACCTGCGCCTGCCAATCGTAGAATTGCACACTCTCGACAGGGGCCGAAGGTTCAGCCAACAAGGACACAAATAGGGCCAGGGACAAGAGTCTCACAATAACCTTTCACGGTGATGGGAGCATGGGACAAGACAAATGTAGCAGGATCGACAGGATCTTTACAATAAATGGGGTGGCACCGTCTCACCCATCTAAAATAACATTATTCCCATTCAATCGTACTGGGAGGCTTGGAGGAGATATCGTAAACTACGCGGTTTATCCCTTTGACCTCATTCATGATCCGGTTTGAAACAAGCTTCAAGACATCATGTGGAAATTCAAACCAGTCAGCCGTCATGCCGTCCGCACTGGTCACAGCCCTGAGGCCAATGGCGTCTTCGTAGGTCCGTTCATCCCCCATGACACCGACACTCTGAATCGGGAGATACACGGCAAAAGCCTGCCAAATTGACCGGTAAAGGCCCGCGTTTCGGATCTCTTCCTCAAAGATGGCGTCTGCTTCCCGGAGACGGTCTAGTCGTTCCTTTGTTATTTTCCCCAGGATACGGACGGCCAGACCCGGCCCGGGAAAGGGATGCCGATATAGAAGCGGCTCCGGAATATCCAGCTTAAGACCCAGCCGTCGGACTTCGTCTTTAAAGAGGGTCCTGAGAGGCTCGACCGTTTTGAGGCGCATCCTTTTGGGAAGACCGCCGACGTTATGGTGCGTCTTGATCGTTGCAGAGGGTCCCTTTAACGAGACACTTTCGATCACATCAGGATAGAGGGTGCCCTGGACCAGATAATCAACACGTCCAAGCCGTTTCGCCTCATCATTGAATATTGAGATAAAGGTTCTTCCGATGATTTTTCGTTTTTTTTCAGGGTTAATGACGGAAGAAAGCCGCATTAAAAATTGATCGGATGCATCTACACACTTTAAGTTTAACTTTAGATTATTTTTAAAGGTGGTCTTGACCGATTTTGCCTCATTTTTTCTTAAAAGTCCATTGTCGACAAAGATACACTTCAGGCGCTTTCCGATCACCCGCTGGACGAGGACCGCAGCGACACTGGAATCCACCCCGCCGCTCAGCCCGCAGATGGCCTTTCCCTTTCCAATCTGACGGCTGATCTCTTCCTCCGCTTCATGGATAAACGAACCCATGTCCCAGCTTGGCTTGCAGCCGCAGATTTTATATAGGAAGTTTTGTAGGATTTTGACCCCGCTCGGGGTATGGGCCACTTCGGGGTGAAATTGAATGGCATAAAAATTCCGCCGCTTGTCCTCTATTGACGCCGCGGGAGAATTGGCCGTTTGGGCAATGGCATGAAAGTTTGGCGGGAGCGCGTCAATCCGGTCTCCATGACTCATCCAAACCGGCATCCTTCGGGGCAAGCCCCTGAAAAGGAGGGAGCGTTCAATCAGGGACAATTCGGCACGCCCATATTCCCGCTTGGTGGAACGCCCAACCTTCCCCCCCACAAGGTGGGTCATGAGCTGCATGCCATAACAAATTCCAAGGACGGGAATGGAGAGATCAAAGATCCCCGCATCGCATCGAGGGGCCTTCCGGCCATATACACTCGCAGGCCCTCCGGACAGGATCAGTCCTGCGGGATGGTGAGCTTTTATTTCATCAAGGGAGAGATGGTGAGGAACAATTTCGGAATAAACCCGGCTTTCACGGACTCGGCGGGCAATAAGCTGGGTATACTGCGACCCGAAATCAAGAATCAATATCTTGTTACTATCCAGAACGCCCCTCTTTTACTTCATGTCTGTGTTGCTGTGGTGCTCCAATGCTCACGTATGTATATACGCTGCGCTTGTCCGCTCCTCTTGCCTTGTCCTGAAGCAAAACTGTGGCGTTCTGAATAGTAACATTTTTTCTATCGTTGCGGAAATTAAAACTCTCCGCCTCTTTTATAATTCGGGGCTTCTTTCGTGATAATCACATCATGGGGATGGCTCTCCAGGATGCCCGGGGACGTAATCCGTATAAATTTACCCTTCTGCTGAAGCGCGGTGATGGTCTTTGTCCCACAATACCCCATCCCGGCCCTCAATCCACCAATAAGTTGGTAGACAACGCTGGACAGGTTCCCTTTATAAGGGACGCGGCCTTCTATTCCTTCCGGAACAAGTTTAGATTCGGGTTCGAACTCTTGGAAATAACGGTCTTTTCCTCCCCGTTCCATCGCCCCGATCGACCCCATTCCGCGATAAACCTTGTAACTTCTTCCCTGAAGCAAAACCGTCTCTCCGGGACTCTCTTCCGTGCCGGCGAAGATCCCGCCAAGCATGACAGAATTGGCACCTGCCGCAATCGCTTTCACAATATCGCCAGAAAACTTGATCCCACCATCCGCGATCACAGGAACTTTGTATGGTTTTGCCGCCTTTGCGCACTCAGAGATCGCTGTCAGTTGCGGAACACCGGCCCCGGCGATGACCCGCGTCGTACAGATTGAACCCGGACCCACCCCAACTTTGACTCCATCCACCCCGACCTTGATCAGATCGACGGTTGCTTCCGCGGTGGCCACGTTCCCCCCAACGATCTCCACATCCGGATACAGTTTCCGAATCGATCGAATCGTGTCGAGAACAGAGACAGAATGGCCATGGGCCGTATCGACAACCACCAGATCGGCCCCGGCGTTAATCAGGGCCGCGACCCGCTCTTTGGAATCTCCTCCGATCCCGACGGCCCCCCCGACGCGCAAGCGTCCCAGATGGTCTTTACAGGCATTTGGATATTTAATCTTCTTTTCGATGTCTTTTATCGTAATCAGGCCTTTCAACTCGTATTGGTCATTCACCACCAAAAGCTTTTCGATACGATTCTCATGGAGCGTCTTTCGGGCGTCCTCTAATGTCGTCCCCACTGCAGCAGTAATCAAGTTTTTCTTGGTCATCACCTCAGACACTTTCAAGTGCATTCTGGTCTCGAATCGAAGGTCACGATTGGTCAGGATACCCACCAATTTCCCTCTTTTTGTCACCGGAATACCTGAAATCCGATATTGGGACATCAAATCAAGCGCATCCTGTAGACGCTGGTCCGGAGAAATGGTAATAGGGTCGACGATCATGCCGCTTTCCGATTTCTTCACGCGGTCAATCTCTGCCGCCTGCGCTTCAACGGAGAGGGCTCGATGAATAATTCCCACCCCCCCTTGCCGTGCTAGGGCAACTGCAAGCCGGGATTCGGTCACGGTATCCATCGCAGAGCTGACAATTGGAATCTGTAATTTGATATGTCGGGTCAGTTTGGCGTGAAGATTGACATCCTTGGGTAATACAGTAGACCGCCCTGGCACAAGCAGGACATCATCAAAAGTCAATCCTTCTTTGATTTTCTCAGGAAGCATCACTCAGTCTTTCGTTATAGAAAAGTTGATATTACCTAGCATAAACGGTGAATAAGGTCAAGGAAACACTCACATCAGGGTCGCTGAATCAGTTAGCCAAAGAACCCCTGGCCAAGTCCTGATCTGTGCGGATGACAAGCCCTTGCAGAGGTGACTCCACCTGAAGGGGACCCCGAGTGCCGATTGCCTCAGATTGCAACCAGATCCTCTCCGGCGGAAGTTCATAACGTAAAAGATCCTCGAGAAGGTTTGGAGACGGCGACCCGCCTGGATCGGAGGTAAGAAGGTAGAAGTCGAATTTCGACTGGTTTAATTCAAGGAGATCGAGAGAAGTATCAGTCAGCCCTTTCAAGGGATCTACCAGGATAAAATGGGGAATCTCAATGCCAAATTGTATTTCCGGGCGAACTGATTTGACTGTATTTCGGAGATCTTTCAAGACCTTGTTAATGTAACGGCTTCGCCACCCGACCCAGTGCCAGAATTGTGCCTCCCCGGGAAGGAAACGCTTCTTGTCCGATATTTTATCAGGACTTTCGATCATTCGAAAAGGGATGGGCCGCTCCAGGAATAGATCCTCATATTGATTTTGGGCATGCGAGGTCCATCCTTCATCAGGCCCATAGGAGATCTCTTCAACATAGATACCATCAAATGGATATTGTGCAAGACGATGGTAGATCTGAAGGAGAACACTGGAAACATCCTCGTTAAAAATATCAAGCTTGCTCAATGGACGTAAGGTTTCTCCATCTTTTTCATAGCCCTGATCACGCCATTGCGGTCTCCTGTCACTCACTGTACGAATTTCACGAAAGTCCATTCTCGCAATGACACGAAGACCGTCCCGATGCACGGTATGAATCCACCTTAAAAGAGATCCTTCATCCCTTCGCTGACCTCCAGACAAAACAAATCGTCCTAATGGCACGCTATATGTCACCGGAAAGATGAGTGTATTGACCCCTTTGTCTTTTAAGGCATGGATCTCCAATTCAAAAAAATCCTGCAGGCCCGGATCAAGCGTGGCCGCGATCGTTTTTTTATGGAGCGGGTCAAGACGAAAGAGAAAAGCCTGAGCAAGTTCTTCATGGGGGCTATTTGTATAATTTTGCAAAAAAGATCTAAGTTCCCCAAGCGCCAATGTCTTCTCTCCAGCACCCAGGTAGGAATTGACCAGAAACCACTGTGCCTCTTCCAGTATCGCTGCGCCGGGGTATGCCTCAATGACATCCTGAAGAATCGGAATCGCTTCCTCATATCTCCCCTCCCGATGCGCATCGATTCCCCTCAGCAAATCATTCCATGCGCGGTCATCAAATCGCTTGATCGAACGAATACAACCGCTTAATACGAACAGCAGTGCGAGGAATGTAAGTGTCTGTCTGACAAAAACAGAGGATTGGAAGAACCCCGCTCTGGAAGAACGGGGATTGTGCTCGCTATGCCTATTCATTTTGATTTCTCTATCACATCCGCAAGAGTCTTTGCGGCCAGGAAAGAAGCACCGCCCCCAATGGGTTCGAAAAAATCTGACGGGAGGAGGAAAAGGTTTCTTCCTTCTCTCGGTTGTAGATAATTCAATAGGCCATTCGAGATAGGCTTGGCCTTATCTCCTAAACGATGCTCAAGCGCCTTCGGGAGGAGTCTCACCGCATCCTCGCCAGCCGGTTGTGGTATCGTTTCACCGGCCTCTTCAATGATTCCCTTTGAAAAAGGGATTAACCCGTGGAGACGATCAAGAACTCTTTTTCTTAGGTCTTTAAGCCTGGCTGGATCAATCTGCGTTCCAGGCTGCATCATGGCTGTGACGGAGAGTCCCCGGACCCCTTTGCGGAAGCCTTCTTCCTCTTGAGGCAGACTGAGACGGACGATTAGGGCATCAATGAAGTTCTCTGGGGGGGGCTTCTCCCATGTCATCACCAGAGTCTCCTTCATTGGGGAAGGGATGATTTCCTCTCGAATATAATAATAAAAGTGAAGCGTTGCATTGGGTTTAGATTGAGAAACCGTGAACTGTCTGCCCTTGAGAAAAGATCCATCGTCCAGTCTCAGTCCTTCGACAATTCTTCTCCCTTTCATTTCGACATCCAATACTTTTTTATTTTTTAGAATTTCTCCTCCCCACCTAAGGATCAGGTTCCGGAGAAAATCGATCACGGTTCGACACCCCCCGAGCACCCGGACACCTCCCCTCTGAAGTCCTGAGACCAGAATGATGAGGTCATAAGCAGAGATGTCAGACAGATGTTTCCTATAAGCGAAAAGGGCGTGGAGATCGAGATAATCAAGGAAGGGTTTATTAAATAAATACGGCTCCAAAAAATCAAGCGCCGTTTTACGTTGATAGCGACCAAGCATATTTGCAAAATCACGCCTCTGGCCCCATTCATTCAGGCGATCACCGACCCCTTGGAGTTCAAGTTGGGAAAATCGGCCAAGGAAAGGATAAAGTAAGAGATAAATCCGCTCAACTTCTTTTAGATAAGCTTTGATCTCTTTAATCTGTCCCCCAAACTCTCTTTTCAGTTCGTCACCATAGTCTTCTTTTCCCGCGTAAACATTCAGACGATGGGTAGATTGTATGACCTGTAAAGATGGATTACATTTTTGGTAGACAAGACCGTCTTTCTTTAAATTGGGGATCGGAAGACTCAACTCAGAAAAAAAACCTTCCATTGCGCCTCCCTTCTCAAATCCGAAATAGAGATAGGGACCCAGGGCGTAATAGAATGCTTCGTCCGGAACAGTCCTTTCCCGCATTTCTGTCGTATCAAGGAAACAGACCGACCGCCCTCTTTTGCTTAAGAGAGCCGCTGCGGAAAGTGAAACCAGCCCGTTCCCGACGAAAATGGCATCATAGTGTTTGTTGTTGATTCGCCCTGAGCCTGCGGCAAATTGTGGCCTATGTCGGTTCTCGCTTTGTGACACGGCACTTTTCCCTTCCGGATCAGGTTATCCGTTGAGCGCCAACTGACTGAAGAAATAAGGGATCTCAAAGTCAGCAGATTCCTTTGAGTCAGATCCATGAACGATATTTTCTTCGATACTTCCGGCTAAATCTGCGCGGATACTCCCCGCTTCGGCCTGCTTCGGGTCGGTCGCTCCCATCAGAGATCGGTTCTTTAAGATCGCCCCCTCCCCTTCAAGAACCAGGGCGACAAGGGGTCCTGAAGACATAAAGGTCACCAGGCTGCTAAAGAATCCTCTTTCCCGGTGAACGGCATAAAAACCTTCTGCTTCTTTTTTTGTCAGGGTTCTCATTTGAATCGCAATCACCTTGAGATTTGCCGCTTCAAATCGACGAATCACATCACCGATTACATTCTTGGAAACCCCATCCGGCTTGATCATTGAAAGTGTTCGTTCCGTCATATCTCCTCCTCATTTTCCGTAATTAAACGATTGACCACCCTATCCCGCTCCCTTTGAGCGTGGAATAATAAAACAAATACAGTGCCAAGCGCAGACAATCCTATCCTGTCAGCGTATATCGAATCTTCTTCCCGACTTTCAAATCAAATCGTTCTCCCTTGACGGGAATAATCTCATAATTCGGGTCTGTTATTTTATTTCCGTTGAGTTCCACCGCCCCTTGTTGAACAAGCCGTCGTGCCTCTCCTTTGCTTTTTGTCCAAGCCTGTTCATAGAGCAAGTCGATCACCCTCTTCGGCGTCAAGGACAACTTGAGCTCTAATTCATGCCCCCCTGGCGCTTTTCTGCCGACTGTGACATCAAATTGATCCGCCGCCTCACGCGCATGATCCGCACCATGGAAGCGATTGACGAGTAGAGAAGCCAATTTCAGTTTTGCTTCCATCGGGTGAATGTTTCGCAACTCATCCAAAGAGACTTCGGTTAATAACTCATAGAATCGATGCATCAATTTGTCGGAAACAGACATGATCTTTCCAAACATATCAGACGGTTTGCCTTCCAGAGCGATTTCATTTCCAAAGCTCTTGCTCATTTTTCGCACACCATCTGTTCCCTCAAGGAGCGGCATGGTCAGAACCACCTGTTGTGGCTGTCCATCCATTTTTTGTAAAGCACGCCCTACCAGGAGGTTGAATTTTTGGTCAGTTCCCCCCAATTCCACATCGGCCTTTAAAACAACGGAATCATACCCTTGAATCAAGGGGTACAGGAATTCATGTATCCCGATTGGATATTTTGCATTAAATCTCTTTTGGAAATCGTCCCGCTCGATAATCCGGGCCACCGTATACTTAGAGGCCAGATCGATCAGATCTACAGCCGACATTTCACCCATCCACTCGCTGTTATATCGAATCTCTGTTTTATCCGGATCGAGTATTTTAAAGATCTGTTCTTTGTAGGTTTCCGCATTTTTTGTGACCTGTTCCGGGGTGAGCGGCACACGCATCTGAGACCGTCCACTCGGATCACCGATCATTCCGGTAAAATCACCGATGAGGAAGATCACCTCATGTCCCAGATCCTGGAACTGTTTCATCTTCTGAAAGAGAACCGTGTGTCCCAGATGAAGGTAGGGGGCGGTCGGATCAACACCCAGTTTTATTCTGAGCGGCTTGTTTTCAACAATTGATTTATTAAGCTTTTCTAAGAAGTTATCACGCTGAATAACCTCTACTGCTCCGCGACAAAGAAGTGCTTCCTGCGCTTTGGCCTCAACCGAAGTTTTTTTAATCATTTTTTTCCGAATCAAAAAGAAGGTAAGGGCTTATCTTTTCCAGCCGTTTTGGACCAATGCCTTTGACTCGAAGTAGATCATCGGCTTGATGAAACGACCCCTTTTTAAGTCGATCCTGCATGATCGCATCTGCCAGTTTTGGCCCAATACCTGGAAGGGATTCAAGTTCTTTTTGAGAGGCACGATTGACATCAATCGTTTTAAAAATACGCGCTTTCCTCGCTACAGGACGACTGGATTGAGAAGAGACGGTTAAAACAGAATTCCGAGAAGCCTGAAGCAACAACAGAGGCCTCTGTCGTTCAGCCCAGAATTTAAAAGCGAAAACAAAGGATAAAACGATGAAGAGTATTCCAAATTTAAGAAGGGAAGGTTCCTTGGTAATGAAGCGGATGGAACGAAATAAGCTCTTAATGTTCCTCCTTCTGGAGAAAAGTCTCATAATCCTCGTCCGTCATCAATTGTTCCAGCTCTTTGGGTTGGTTCATCTCAATCGCTACAATCCAACCATCATGATAGGCATCCTGGTTAATCAATTCCGGCTTGTCTTCCAAGACCTCGTTGATAGAAACAATTGTACCTCCGACAGGCGCATACAACGGAGATGTTGTTTTGGTTGACTCAATCTCTGTAATCTCGTCCCCGACCTTAACGACCAGTCCAAGCTTTGGCATCTCCAGATAAACAATGTCCCCCAGGTTTTCCTGGGCGAAATCCGAAATCCCGACAACAGCCCTTTTCCCGTTGGCCCTAACCCACTCGTGGTCTTTATGATAGCGAAGATCTTCTGGAATCATTCATTTTTCCCGGAAATTGGAAATAAGATATAAACTAGAGTAGGGCATTTTGTCAAGGACTTTGCCTCCCACTCCTCCGGGAAGGACAGGTCAGTCCTCGCGGTGTGTATTCAAACAGGCCTCAGCGTGCTCAACATCCTTCTTGCTCCCAATAATCAGCGGGACCCTTTGATGCAGCTTTTCCGGGATAAGGTCAAGGATGGCACCCTTCCCTGTCGTCGCCTTTCCTCCGGCCTGTTCGACAATGTAGGCAAGCGGAGAAGCTTCATAGAGGAGCCGGAGTTTTCCATCCGGATTTCTACTATCCGCCGGATAAAGAAAGATACCCCCCTTCAATAGATTTCGGTGAAAGTCGGCAACGAGCGAGCCGACATAACGGGCGGTCTTCTCCCCCTTTTTAGCCTCTTCGACATACTTTCGGGTCCCTTCATCCCAATGCGAGGTATAGGCCTCATTAATGCTGTAAATCTTTCCTTCCTCCGGAATTCTCATATTTTCATGAGAAAGGAGAAACTCCCCGATGCCGGGGTCAAGCGTAAACCCATGAACACCGTAACCGGTTGTGTAGATCAGCATGGTACTTGAGCCATAAAGGACATAACCGGCACAAACCTGGAGGCGGCCTGATTGAAGGAAATCTTCCATCGTCGCCCGTCCCCCATCACTTTTGCGCCGATAGATCGAAAAAATCGACCCGATGCTGATATTCACATCAATATTCGATGATCCATCCAAGGGGTCCATCAGGAGGACATACTTCCCTTTTGGGGATATTTCAGAGACCTGGTAGGGGTCCTCCATTTCTTCCGACACAATCGCGATGAGTTGTTTTGCCGGACTCAATGTCTGGATGAAGGTATCATTGGCAAAAAGATCAAGTTTTTGTACCTGTTCGCCATGAACATTTTGCCCGCCCTGATAACCGAGGATGTCGTTTAATCCGGCCTTATTGATTTCCCGTGAAATGACCTTTGCGGCTGTGGCAATATCAACCAGTAATCCAGTAAACTCCCCGCTGGCTTCCTTGAATTTCCATTGCTCTTCGATTAAGAACTGCGTCAGCGTAGAACCCAACTCCATGAGACTCCCTCCCTCATTTTGCGCTTCCGTCTCCCACCATATTGATACAGCAGGTCAGCCGTCTAGAATACGCGCGCCCTGTCGGTCCATCTTTGTAATTCGAACCTCGGCAACAACATGATGGCGTTCAAATGCATGCGCCATTGCCTCTCCAACCTTTTCTCCTTCTTGCTTCGACTCGGTCACTGCAAAAAGTGTCGCACCGGCTCCTGAGATGGAGCAGCCCAAGGCCCCTGCAGAAAGAGCAGCTTTTTTTACATCAACAAAGCCTTTTATCAGCGGACCGCGTGAAGGTTCCGCGACAAGGTCTTCAATAGACTGTCCAAACCGGACAGCATCATCCTTCGCCACAGCCCAGGAAATGATTGCCGCATGGGCCATATTGGAGATAAATTGTTTCATTTCAATGGAAGAAGGGAGCGCACGCCTGGCATCCTTTGTTAAAAGGGGAAAATCAGGGGTCACAATGACAAGAACGGCTCGGTCGATACATCCAAGAGAGACCACCTCCTGTGTGAAGGGATTATTCCAAGTCACACCTCCCATCATGGATGGACCGATATTATCAAGGAAAAGGCCTCCGCTGACCCTGGACTCCGCGACGGCGGCAAGAGGGACCAGAGCATCCTTGGTTAAGGGATCTCCAAAGAGGGTATTGACAGCAACAGATGCTGCCACGGCGCTTGCCGCGCTGCTCCCGAGACCCGTTCCGGGAATATCCTTGTGAAGCGTTAAGTTCACCCCGTCGGAAGCACCCAGATGATCCAGGACCGCCTGCGCGGCAATTCCAGCCGTATTTTCATCGACCTGATATGAAAGCCGCCCCCCATCCCCAGTGATCTTGATGATCGACACGCCTTTATCGGCGCGTCTCGTCATCGAAACCGTATCCCCAATGCCCGAAACCGCCATTCCCAATACATCAAATCCAGGACCGATATTACCGACAGATCCGGGTGCAAATATACTGATATTTTTCATGAAGAAACCTGGTTTTTTATCGGAAAGGTATTAATCGCATCTATCATTTTGCGAAGTCGGCCAAAACTTTTTCTATCAAAACAAAAAACTATCCGGGGCAATTTAATCAAGTCGGGCTCATCTTTCTCTTCCGGAAGGGCCTCGGTATCGGCGATCTTTCCTTTGAGACAGATCCCCGAAAAAATATCATTAAGATGGTCAAGCATCTCTCTTTGTACAGGATGATTTAATCGGACCACCATTTTGTCCCGGACAAACCGGATGGAGTGATAATTATGGTAGAAACGCACAATTTCATCAACCGCCGCTCCGATATCATCTGTTACCTTGAAAAGACCCATGTCTGCTTTTGAAATGAGTTCACGAGAGAGGAATACCTCTTCCAGATATGTGCGCCATGCCTCCCAGTAACCCCCTCCAGGAACATCGACTAAAACCAGGGGCAAGGGATCCGTCTTTCCCGTCTGCAAGAGAGTCAATGCCTCAAATGCCTCATCGTGCGTACCAAATCCGCCCGGAAAAAGGGCGATGGCATTGGCCTCCTTGATAAAAAAAAGTTTCCGGGCAAAGAAATATTTAAAAGTCATCAACTTTGGATCGTTTTCAATAAATTCATTCGCGCCTTGCTCAAATGGAAGCATGATATTGACACCAAAACTATTTCCAGGACCCGCCCCATCCTGGGCCGCACGCATGATTCCCTCTCCCGCACCAGTGATCACCATAAATCCTTTTGATGCAATCTTTCTTGAAAATGCAGCCGCATGTTCATAAATCGGTTCCGATGTATTGCTGCGGGCCGAGCCGAAGACACTGACCTTTTTCCTGTTTTGATAAGGGGAAAAGAGCTTAAATCCATAGCGTATCTCTTTTAATGCCTGATGAATGATCTTAACATCCCCACGCGCAGCACGATCCGTAGACAAACGAAGAGCAGTTGATATCATCTCGGAGATTAAATCTTCGTGTTCGAGATTTCCACCACTCAATTCTATTAATTTTCGAATCTGATCCCGAAGCGCCCGATTATTCATCAGCCTCTATTTTCACCTCACGAAAAATGACCCAAGATTTTTCTATTATTTCCTAATGATACGTATCTGTCAACAATCCGTTTGATCCAACATTTCTCACTTGTAATCTGGGGCTTTCTTTCTTTTTATTCCAACTGATAGACCTTGATGAGATCGGTTGGGGCAGCGTCCCTTTTTTTTTGACCGTGACGCGGCGACTGGGAAACCATCACCATGAGATCTCCCCTTTTGGCCAGCTTTCCCCGTTTAACCTCATAAACCATTTTATCGAAAATATCATCCACCGCTTTTAACATTGACATTCTCCGAGGCGTCACTCCCCAGAAAAGACTCATTCGACGTTCCACTTCTGGATCCGGAGTAAACGCCAGAATTGGAACCTTGGGCCGATATTTCGAAAGCCGGAGGGCAGAACTGCCTGAGAGCGTCGATGTCACAATTGCTTTCGTGTCCATTTGAGAGGCAAGATGGCAAGCTGTATTGCTCACTGCTTCTGGAAGGGAGAGTTCCCCCGTCGATGGGAGAAACCGGTCTGGAGGCCGCTCTTCAGCGGCAAGAATGGTCCGGCTCATCATCTGAACGGCTTTAACCGGATGTTTTCCTGAAGCCGTTTCAGCGGAAAGCATGACGGCATCTGTCCCATCAAAAACAGCATTCGCCACATCTGAGACCTCGGCACGTGTTGGCCTGGCCTGCACAATCATAGACTCCAGCATTTGGGTCGCTGTAATAACAGGGATATGGACATCGTTGGCCTTTTTTATAATTTCTTTCTGGAGAAGCGGAACCCGCTCCAGAGGAATCTCGACACCGAGATCACCTCTCGCGACCATCACACCATCCGCCACATTCAAGATATCATCCAGGTGCTCTATCGCCATCGCCTGCTCCAGCTTTGCAATAATCGGAACCTGGCACCCATGTTTTCGGATCAAACGCTTTACCAAAGTAATATCCTGAGCCGTTCGGACCATGGATACAGCGATGTAATCAACACCGTGTGCCAGACCGAAGGCCAGATCTCTCTTATCCTTCGCGGTCAGGGATCTGAGTCCTAACTCTCTTCCGGGGACGTTTACCCCTTTATGCGGCTGCAGAATGCCCCCATCAACCACCCGGCAATAAATATCCCCATCTTTGATTTTTAGGACACGGAGGTTGATTTGGCCGTCGTTGATTAAGATGTGGTCGTTTCGGTGGACTTTATCGGACAAGGCCGGATAATCGGTTGAAACGGCAGAACCCGTTCCTGGAACCAAGCGTTTCGTGATCACAAAAGAAGCATTCCTTTTTAATCGATAGGCTTCCTCCTGGAGTTGCCCAATGCGTATCTTCGGACCTTGGAGATCCTGGACAATGGCAGTTGGTTTTCCTGTTTTTTTTGAAACCCGACGGATTCGGCGGATCGACTCCGCATGTTCCTTCAGAAGGCCGTGTGAAAAGTTAAGACGAAAAACGTCAGCCCCCGCCTGAACAAGTTGAGAAATCATTTCTTCTGAAGAGGTCGCTGGTCCCAGCGTACAGATAATTTTAACTTTTCGCCTTTTTTTCACAACGGGTTCACTGCCATGCGCTTCAGGAAGGAGATTCCTTCAATCACGGATCAGCCGCTCGGCAATCTGAACGGCATTGAGTGCGGCTCCTTTTCTCAGGTTATCGGCAACGACCCAAAGGTGAAGGCCATTCGTGACAGAATGGTCTTTCCGGACTCTCCCGACATAGACATTATCCTCTCCCACGATATCAAGCGGAGTGGGATATATTTTTCTCCCCGGATCATCAAACACCGTAATCCCCGGCGCGCATGAAAGAAGCGCCCGTGCTTCATCCGGGTCAAGTTCCTTTTCAGTTTCAATATTGACTGATTCGCCATGCGAACGGAACACAGGAACCCGAATGGTCGTCGCCGTGACTTGGAGCGAAGGTTCTCCCATAATCTTTTTCGTCTCTTCGATGATCTTGCTCTCTTCCTCAGTAAACCCGGTTTCTGAATCACAATCCCAATTCACAATACAGTTAAACGCAATTTGGTTCGGGTAGACATTACATTCAACCTCCTTAAAGGAAAGAACCGCCTTCGTCTGATCCATTAATTCACTCATGGCTTCCTTCCCGCTCCCGGAGACAGATTGGAAGGTGGTCACCACAACGCGTCGTATTCTTGCGGCGTCGTGAAGCGGTTTTAGGGGAACAACCAATTGCGCCGTCGAACAATTCGGGTTGGCGATAATCCCCCGGTGCGTAGAAATAAGATCCCCATTGACTTCGGGGACAATTAGAGGAACCTTGGGCTCCATACGAAATGCGCTCGAGTTATCAATGACAACACACCCAGCCGTGGCCGCATGCGGGGTAAACTTCCGGCTCAAGTTACTGTCGGTCGCCCCGAGGACCAGATCAATTCCCTCAAAGACATCTTCGCTCAAGGCCAGAACCGAAATTTCCCGGCCCGCATACGATATCGTTGAACCGGCTGAGCGTTCGGAAGCAAAAAGATGGAGTTTCTCTATCGGGAACTTTCGCTCCTCCAGTATTTCTACCATTTCCTGGCCGACAACACCCGTCGCCCCCATAATTGCAACCTGGTATGCTTCCTTTTTCTTCATGAACCCACGACCTTCCACTCTTTTAACCGCGCCACAACCTGATCTCCCATTTCTTTTGTGCCGATTTTTTGCGTCCCTTCTGAAAAGATATCAGGCGTTCGATAGCCTTCCTCCAATACATTGAAAACGGCATCATCAATCGCGCAGGCCTCCTTCTCCAGACCAAAGGAATATCGCAACATCATCGCCGCAGAGAGAATGGTTGCAAGGGGATTGGCGATGTCCCGGCCAGCAATATCCGGTGCGCTGCCATGGATCGGTTCATACATCCCCTTCACATAACCATGCGGGTCTTTATCCGTCTGTCCTCCCATGCTTGCAGAGGGGAGCATCCCGATAGAACCGGTGAGCATGGCCGCGGCATCCGACAGGATGTCTCCAAACATATTCGTCGTCACCAGGACATCAAACTGCTTCGGGTTTCGAATCAACTGCATGGCACAGTTATCAACATACATGTGAGACAACTCAACATCGGGATAATCTTTATGGACAGAAATAACCACCTTACGCCACAACTCGGTCACCTCCAGGACATTGGCCTTGTCAACCGATGTCAACTTCTTACGCCGTTTCCGGGCAACCTCGAAGGCGACACGGGCAATCCGTTCCACTTCGGACGTGGTATAAACCAGTGTATTGACTCCCCGCTCTTCCTGACCAAACTTCTCGATGCCGCGCGGTTTCCCAAAATAGATTCCTCCGGTCAATTCGCGCACAACCATCAGATCAATCCCGTCAATGACTTCCCGTTTCAAGGTCGAGGCATCAGCCATCATCGGATAGAGGATCGCGGGGCGGAGATTAGCGAAAAGACCCAGTTTCTCCCGAAGTCCCAACAGCGCCCGCTCGGGGCGAATCGCGTAATCCATCCCCTCCCACTTCGGCCCGCCTACGGCTCCCAGTAAAACTGCATCCGCATCCTCTGCCAACCGGAGGGTCTCCTCCGGCAGCGGTTCCCCAAATTGATCGATCGCTGCGCCTCCGACGATCCCACTTTTAAAATTAAACTGATGCCCGAACTTCCGCCCAACCACCTCTAAAACGGCCACAGCCTGAGGAATAATCTCCCGCCCGATTCCATCGCCCGGAAAAACCGCCACTTTTATATTATCTGCCATTATCTAGCTCCATCTTTGTAATCCTGATCATCGCTTAAATTAAGCCCACTTCCTTTTCGCCTGAATTCTTCCTGTCTCCCCATGCGGCCAGTTTATTCAATCCGTTCAAATAGGCTCGAACGGAGGCAATGATGATATCGGTATCCGCTCCGTGGCCCATGACGCGTCTTTCTCTTTCTTCAAGGATGACCGTCACTTCTCCCAGAGCATCCGTACCACCGGTGATTCCCTTCACCACATAGGACTTCAAATGGCTCTTTGTCTCCGTCATCGATGCGATTGTTTTATAGGCGGCATCGACAACACCGTCTCCCTGCCCGGCTTTTTTAAGAACTTGCTCTCCCACGGCAAGTTCAACCGTCACCTTAGGGGAAATATTGCTCCCGCTTTCCGAATGGATCGAGACAAGACGGTAACGTTCCACTTTGCGGCCCATTTCTTCTGAAATGATGGCCTCCAGATCTTCATCGAAGATCTCTTTTTTCTGATCGGCCAAGTGTTTCAGTCGTTCAAATGCCTTATTCAAGTCAGCCTCATTCGGGTGATAACCCAACTCCTCAAGACGATTTTTAAAGGCGTGCCGCCCGGAATGCTTGCCCAACACCATACGTGTCTTTCCGACACCGACTGATTCGGGTCGGATGATTTCATACGTCATCTTTTCCTTAAGAAGTCCGTCCTGGTGTATTCCCGATTCGTGAGCAAAGGCATTGGCACCGACGATGGCCTTATTCGGTTGGACCGGCATTCTTGTGATTCTACTGACCAGGCGACTTGTTGTTATAATCTCTTCCGTTGTAATCTGCGTATCCGCCGCGAAGAAATCTTTGCGTGTACGCAGGGCCATGACCACCTCCTCCAATGAGGCATTTCCAGCACGTTCTCCAATACCGTTGATGGTACATTCCACCTGACCGGCACCCGCATGAACCGCACTCAATGAATTGGACACAGCAAGCCCAAGATCATTATGGCAATGAACTGAAATAACGGCTTGATCAATATTCGGAACACGTCTTCTAATCGCCTGAATCAGCCGGTGAAACTCCTCCGGCGTCGTATACCCGACTGTATCCGGAATATTCACCGTTTTAGCACCTGCGGAAATCACTGCTTCCAGCATTTCACAGAGATAAGACTCTTCGGAACGGGTCGCGTCCATCGGAGAAAACTCCACATCCTCCACATAACCACGGGAATGTTGAACAATTTCAACAGCCCGATCAAGCGCCTCTTTCCGTGTCATCCTGAATTGGTATTTCAAATGAATATCCGATGTGGAAATAAAGGTATGAATCCTGACTTTTTCCCCTCCCTTCAAGGCCTCCCATGCACTGTCGACATCTGCCGCCTTTGCCCTCGCAAGACTACAGACCACCGGCCCTTCCACCTCTTGGGAGATTTTCTGTATTGCCTCAAAATCTCCTGAAGAACTGACCGCAAAACCGGCTTCAATGATATCAACTCCCAGACGGGCAAGTTGCCTTGCAATGAGAATCTTTTCTTCAACATTCATCGTCGCGCCTGGAGACTGTTCCCCATCGCGAAGGGTCGTATCAAATATCTGAATCAGTCGTGACATTATTAATTTCCTTTTTTTAGGACTTAAAGAAAAAAGGCCCTCATCAGGGTGTTCCAATTGATGAAGGCCATTCTTTTTATATCACATCGCAATGCAATGTGATATCTAATGTTTAAGAATGATCTCCTTATCTTCAATATCCTCAAGCTCCGATTGGAGTGGAGAATCCTCTCGGGGCTGATTTTTAAGCCGCCGGTAAAGCGCAAGCAATGGTCGTTCTGCTATTCCGGAGAGAACATAAATTGCAATCACTGAAAAAAGCATGACCTGCGGAGCCGTGACCAGGACCAATAAAATCAGAACCAGACCAACCAGGGCACCGAAGGGCTTTCGGTCTCTCAGGTTCAGGTCTTTAAAACTACGGTAGAAAATATTACTCACCATGAGAAAGGCCAGGATATAGATAACGGTCAACATTAGGACAGGACGAACCTCTTTCCCAAAATCAAGAATATAACCGTCCAGATTAATCGTTGTTGCAACCAGGGTCGCTGCAGCGGGGATCGGAAGTCCAATAAACCCTTTGCTCTCAGGTCCGGAAACCTGGACATTAAACCGTGCAAGACGAAGGGCACCGCAGACAATGAAGAGAAAAACCGCCACCCAACCCAATCGTCCGTAAGCGCGGAGCCCCCAGGAGTAGGCTAGAAGCGCCGGAGCCACACCGAAGGAAACAAGGTCGGACAATGAATCATATTCGACCCCGAAACGGCTTGTCGTATTTGTTAAACGTGCCAATTTTCCATCAAGCATATCAAAAACAGTCGCGATCAGGATTGCCGTTGCGGCCGTATCAAAATGACCGTTAAAAACAGAAATAATGGAAAAAACACCGCAAAAAAGGTTGCCGCTTGTGAACAGATTCGGAATGATATAGATCCCTTTTTTCCGAAGTTCTCTGATCTTGGGCTTTCTTTTTTTTCTCATCGTAGTATTCCGATCACGCTTTCCCCGCCTTTCACTTTGTCCCCTTTGGAAATGCGAATCTCCGTCTCAATCGGAAGATACAGGTCAACCCGGGAACCAAAGCGGATTAGGCCAAAACGTTCACCCCGGTGAAGGGTTTCACCTATTTTTGTCTTGCAGACAATGCGTCTTGCGATCAAACCTGCAATCTGGATGCAAACCAGTTTTTTCCCGGAATCCGTTTCCAGGATAAGGGCATTCTGCTCATTCTCCAGCGAAGCCTTTGGGACATTCGCCGCCAAGAAACTGCCCTTGTTATAGATGAGGTCCAGCACCTTTCCGGCAACTGGACTTCGGTTCACATGGACATTAAAAATATCCAGAAAAATACTGATCTTGATCGCCGGTTTTTTTAAATACCGCCCTTCTTCCGTTGAGGAAATATCAACGATTTTTCCATCTGCCGGAGAAACCAGGACCCCCTCTTCGGCTGGGATGACCCGCTCCGGATCCCGGAAGAAATAGGTGCAAAACAAGGTAAGTGCACCGAAAAATATTCCCCCGGGCCAACCAAGATAGAGACCTGCCGGAAGAATCAGGTTCCCAGCGATTCCGATAAAGACAAAACCTTCTTTTGCAATGGGAAAACGCTTCTCTTGCATCATCCCTCAATATATCAATCTATTCACAAACAGAAATGTCTGTAACCGGAGGAATCTAATTCTTACTGCGATCCACGAGAAGATCCTTTTTCAACCAGGGCATCATCGCGCGAAGTCTCCCGCCGACTTCCTCAATAGGATGACTCTCACCCCGCTTGGCCAGGGCATTAAAGACCGGACGTCTTGCCTTGTTTTCCAGCATCCATTCTTTGGCAAATTGACCGCTCTGGATTTCATCCAGGATTTTCTTCATTTCCTTCTTTGTCTCATCGGTCACAATCCGGGAGCCTCGGGTCAGATCTCCGTAACGGGCGGTATTTGAAATTGAATACCGCATATTCGTGATGCCTCCTTCATAGATGAGATCAACAATCAGCTTGACCTCATGAAGACATTCAAAATAGGCCATCTCAGGAGAATAACCGGCTTCGACCAGAGTCTCAAATCCAGCCGTAATCAGCGCAGTCAAGCCACCACAGAGGACGGTTTGCTCACCAAAGAGGTCGGTCTCGGTTTCCTCCCGGAAATTGGTTTCCAAAACACCTGCCCGTGTTCCGCCAGCTGCTTTCGCGTAGGCAAGAGCCACATCCCGGGTATTATTGGAGGGATCCTGATGAATCGCGATCAGCATCGGGACCCCGCTTCCCTTCTGAAATTCCGAGCGGACCAAGTGGCCCGGTCCCTTCGGTGCCACCATGAACACGTTAATATCCGCTCTTGGCACAATCTGGCCGAAATGGATATTAAATCCATGCGCAAAGGCCAGGTAGGCCCCCTTTTTAAGGTTTGGTGCAACCAGGCTTTCGTAGAGATCTCCGCCAATTTCATCCGGCGTCAGCATCATCACAATATCCGCCGCTTTCGTCGCGTCAGCAACAGGCATGACTTTCAATCCGGATTGTATCGCCTTATCCCAGGAGCGGCCTTCTCTCAAACCGATTGTAACCGAAACACCGCTGTCGATGAGATTCAAGGCATGGGCATGCCCCTGGCTCCCATAGCCAACAATGGTCACCTTTTTCCCCTTAAGAATTTCTGAATTGGCATCCTGATCATAATAAATTTTCATTTTAAACTCCGTTTCATTTGTATGTAGAAAAAAGTTATTTCGCCTGCCCCGACAAAGCTCTTCGATCTAAATTTTCTTTTACCGCCGTCATTTTCACTTCTTCACGTGCAATCGCGATTCTTCCGGTTCGGATCAACTCTTTAATCCCGAGAGGCTGGAGCAGGTTGATGATTGCCTCAACCTTGTTGACATCCCCGGTAATCTCAATCGTGTAGGTATTCGGTGAGGAATCGACGATATTGGCGCGAAAGATATCGGCCACCCTTAAGGCCTCGGCCCGGTCTTCCGGGCGGGCATTCACCTTGATCAGTGCAGTCTCCCGTTCAACATACGCCTTCTCTATCAAATCGACCACCTTGATCACATCAACCAGCTTATTGAGTTGCTTTGTGATCTGCTCAATGATCCGATCTTCCCCCTGGGTCACAATCGTCATCATTGAGACCGAAGGATCAAGGGTCGGTCCCACTGAAAGGGTTTCGATGTTAAATCCTCTGCCCGAAAAAAGTCCCGAAATACGGGACAGCGCACCAAATTTATTCTCAACGAGAACAGATATAATATGTTGCATTCACCCCCACGATACTGTCCAAAGTTTATAAAAATGGTAGAATGAAGCGTCCAAAGATCAGGCCGTGAGAATGCCGTCGGCCTTCTCTTGCTCTTTCTCCCCCTTTTTCTTCGTCACCTCTTCCTCAGGGTCCGAAAAGACCATCTCATGAATTGCAGCGCCCGCAGGGACCATCGGATAACAATTCTCTTCCTCATCCACTTGAAAGTCCATCATGACCGGCTTATCGATGGAAAGGGCCTCCTGAATCACCTGATCCACCTCTCCGACCTCTGTTGCGCGCAAACCGACAGCACCGAAGGCTTCAGCCAGCTTCACAAAGTCAGTGCCGTCTCCCAAGTAACTTGAGGAGTAGCGGCGATCATAAAAGAGTTCCTGCCATTGACGCACCATACCGAGATATTTGTTGTTGATCACGGCAATCTTAACCGGGAGTTTATATTCAACAGCGGTGGCCATCTCCTGGATATTCATGACAATGCTCCCGTCTCCGGCAACACAAAACACCAGATCATCCGGAAAGGCTTTTTGTGCACCAATCGCAGCGGGAAGCCCATACCCCATCGTTCCTAACCCGCCCGAATTTGGAAAAGTTCTCGGTCGGTCAAACTTATAATATTGCGCCACCCACATCTGATGCTGACCAACATCTGTTGCGACAATGGCCTTCCCTTGCGTCGCCTCATAAATTCTTTCGATCACATATTGCGGCTTAATAATTTTATCCCCCTGGTCATACCCCAGCGGGTGTTCCTTCTTCCAATCCGCAATCTGAGAAAGCCAGGGCTGATTTTTTCCCGACTCCCCATTTTCGGAAGCCTTTAAAATCTGGTTGAGCCCGCTCAGGATCACCTTGGCATCCCCCACTATCGGGATATCGGCCTTGATCACTTTATGGATCGATGTTGGATCGATGTCAATATGGACAATTTTAGCCTCTGGGGCAAAGTCAGCCACCCGTCCAGTCACACGGTCATCAAACCGAGAACCGACCGCAATGATTAAGTCGGAATGATGAATAGACATATTGGCCCAATAGGTGCCATGCATCCCTAACATTCCCAAAGACAAGGGATGTGTCCCCGGGAAAGCGCCCAGGCCCATGAGCGTCTGCGTCACCGGAATATGGGCACTCTCGGCCAAATCCAGCAACTCTTGAGACGCGCCGGAAGCAAGAACTCCGCCGCCAGCATAAATCACAGGTCTTTTTGCTTTCATGATGCTTTGTGCCGCCTGCTTGACCTGCCATTTATTCCCTTTGTAGTTGGGCGCGTAACTTCGAATATAGACCTTATCCGGATATTTAAATTCAGTCTTCGCCAAGACCACATCTTTTGGCAGATCGACTAAAACAGGCCCGGGACGTCCGGAGGTCGCAATATAAAAGGCTTCTTTCACGGCTTTTGCGAGATCATTGACATCTTTGACCAGTATATTGTATTTCGTGCAGGGTCGTGTAATACCGACAACATCTGCCTCCTGAAAAGCATCATTACCGATTGACTTCGTTGGAACCTGCCCCGTCAATACGACCAAGGGCGTTGAATCCATATACGCATCGGCAATGGCCGTCACCGTGTTTGTTGCCCCCGGACCCGAGGTGACCAAGACAACGCCGGGCCGTCCTGTTGCCCGGGCATAACCCTCCGCCATGTGGGTTCCTCCCTGCTCATGGCGGCAAAGAATGACCTCGATCTCTTTTTCACCATAGAGGACATCAAAAATGGGCAGGTTCACTCCGCCCGGATAAGCAAAAATGACGTCAACATTTTCTTTCTTGAGACATTCGATGAGTATTTGAGACCCGGATAACTTCATCATCCTTCTCCTTAGAACCACACTATATTCAGACACACATGAGGGCTGCTCATAAATTCCTGAAGTCCTCATGCCCCGCTCTCAGGAAGTCAGATTTTGGTAACAGAAACCCAACGTTATCATAAGTTTATTATTCTTAGCATAGCCAACAACCGGAGTCAACCGTAATGTCATGAGCAGGGGAAACAGATTCTATGGAGGGTTGATTTCGAAGAGGTCTATCTTGAGGAGAGGAAGAGGATGGAATCTCCCCTGGATATCGGCTCTATACTTTCTACGATGCGTGCGGTCGCGGTACGATCCTGCGTTGAAAGAATGACCAGATTTCCTACTTCGCGCTGAGGAAGGCCAGGCACTTTTTTAGATGAGCGAAATTCAGCTCGTTGTCCACCATGAAGGACCGCAAAGCGGTCGCCACGTGCCACGCCGTCCTTCTTGCCATAATCAATATAAACAATATCATGTTGCGCATTGTTTCTGCGATTGTCCCGGACCT
The DNA here is from genome assembly GCA_029261165.1 of Nitrospirota bacterium. Lineage (GTDB taxonomy): Bacteria > Nitrospirota > Nitrospiria > SBBL01 > JAADHI01 > DUAG01. The sequence goes on from JAJDBV010000061.1 coordinate 33,594, forward strand.
CCACAATCGTTCCTTCTGTATTTTCAGGAAGGACTTGATCTTTCAGGTCAGCCAGGCTCAACAAGTTTTCAAGCGAAACAATGAAGTCATTTCTGGAGATCGGTTCCTTCGAGTGAACAATCTTCGCCGTCGCCGAATCTTTATTGGCATGCGTGACCTCTATGATTCCTAAAACATTGATGAGATCTCCCAATCGCTCTTCTGTCTTCGGATGATAAACATCTTTAATCGTCTTAAAAACGACCCATTGTCCTTTATCAGAAAAATCTTCACGGAAAGATTTCAGGTAGACAACATCACCATCCCCCAGCATAATCTTGGCATCTTCCGCTGCTTGAATTTCCCCATCAGGAATCAAATCCGCCACGATCATACCATTTGAAAATGTGGCCCAGAATTCAGGTTTCGGAGGCGGCGCTTCCTCAACAACCTCTGGTTCAACGACTTCTAGAGGGAGAGGAGCAGGGATTTTTTTCTCCGTAAAGAATGGAGGTGGGAGCGGCTCAACCAACTGCCGTTCTGTAGACAAAGCCTGACCCTTAGGGCGCCCATCCGCAAAGACCGAATGATGAGTAAAGATCACCATTAGAACAAACAGCCCCGTTCCCCACCACATTTTTTTCACGGACATCCTTTCTCCTTTCTTTACCATATAATAGAAAAAAGATACCAAATTACAAGAAATTGTCAAGCAATAACACAATGTTGACTCCCCTTTATTCAAAATGTTAGATTGAAGGCCATCAAGTCACGAAGAGCTTTATAAGGGTTTACTACATCTCATTTGGGCTGAATTCCATCTATGTTGGCACTTAAAGACCTGCGCGAAGGCCTGGACCTCGTACAAGACCGAATTGCGCTCAGGCAAATTGATATTTCTTTTGACGAATGGATCGGTCTGGACCGTCGCCAACGCGATCTTAAGAAACAGATTGAAGGGCTCAAATACAAAAAAAATAAAGCCTCAGGTCAAATCGCAAAACGAAAAAAAGAAAATGCACCTATCGAACCCATCCTTGAAGAAATGAAACAGGTCTCTGACGAGGTTGCCAAGCTCGAAGGCGCCCTAAGGCAGACTGAAGCAGAAATAAACCCCTTCCTGCTCAGGCTCCCCAACCTCCCCCACACCTCCGTCCCGATCGGAAAAAATGAACGCGACAATCCGGAAATTCGTCGCTGGGGGAAAGGTCCTTCTTTTTCCTTTCAGCCCTTAACTCATTTGGAAATTGGAGAACGGCTCGACATCCTTGATTTTAAACGGGGTGCCAAGATTACGGGGACACGATTCGCACTCTACAAAGGATGGGGCGCCCGGCTTGAACGTGCATTGATCAACTTCATGCTCGATCTTCATGTGAATGAGCATGGATACAAGGAAATGCTCCCGCCTTTTATCGTCAACGGTGAGAGCATGACCGCCACCGGACAGCTCCCGAAGTTTGAAGAAGACCTCTACAAGCTCAAAGATGACGATTATTTTCTCATCCCGACTGCAGAGGTCCCGCTGACCAATATCCATCGAGAGGAAACATTACTGGAATCCCAACTCCCTTTATCCTACGTGGCTTACACCCCTTGCTTTCGAAGAGAGGCCGGCACTTATGGCAATGAAAGCCGGGGCTTGATCAGGCAGCATCAATTTAATAAAGTCGAACTGGTCACTTTTTCATTTCCTGATGAATCATATGACTTACTGGAAAAACTCTTAACCCACGCTGAAGAGGTCCTAAAAAGGCTGGGACTCCACTACCGTGTTGTCTCCCTCTGTACGGGTGATCTTGGTTTTTCTTCGGCAAAGACGTATGATGTAGAGGTTTGGCTTCCATCACAAAAAACGTATCGAGAGATCTCTTCGTGCAGTAACTTCGAGGCTTTTCAGGCGCGGCGCGCCCGGATTCGATACCGAAACAGGGAGGGGAAGGTCCTGCCTCTCCATACACTCAATGGCTCCGCCCTCGCGGTTGGCCGAACCGTCGTCGCCCTTCTGGAGAACTATCAACAAGCAGACGGGTCGGTTCTCATTCCGGAATGCCTCCGGCCCTACATGGGAGGACTCAAGGCCATTGAAACAAATTGAGTACTTAATAATGTCTGTCCAAACATAAATGGAGGGGTGGCCGAGTGGCCTATGGCGGCGGTCTTGAAAACCGTTACCCGAAAGGGTCGTGGGTTCGAATCCTACCCCCTCCGCCATAAGCCGTATCGAAAGATCAGGGTGATCAGAAAAATATTTTGAAGTTTTCTATAAAAGGAAATGTCCTAGCATAACCAAGGAGAGGTGGCCGAGCGGCTTAAGGCAGCGGTTTGCTAAACCGCCGTAGGGGCTTCAACCTCTACCCAGGGTTCAAATCCCTGCCTCTCCGCCAAGTTTAGAACCATATGAAGAGGAGACTATGAAACAAACAGCAACCGTCGTTCTTTTGTTCACCTTAATCTTTCTTGCTTCATGTAATAAAAATGAAGGAAGAGACGAACTTCCAGAGACCCTTCCACCGCCATTGTCCGTACAAGACTCAGATCGTCCAACTCCGCCGCCTCTCCGCGGAGGGGCACATACGGACATACCGGACCTGAGCGGGGCAAAAGTCATTGTTCCGGACATGGTCAAGGGAAAATGGAAAAGTATTAAACTGATGCTGGAGAATAAAAAGACCCATGAGATCACAGAACATGCAGTGAACCTGGGAGAAATATGGCATGTTCCCGGTTCCAACATTCAAGTAAAAGTCGGCATCTTTCTGCCTGACCTGATTATCCAAGGAACGGTGTTTACCTCAGTTTCTAATGAGTTGAAAAACCCCGCGATCCATGTGGTCATTACAGAAAATGGAGCTGAACTTTTCGAGGGCTGGCTCTTCTCACTCTTCCCGACCATGCATCCATTTCAACATGACAATTTTGCCATTACCCTGAAAGATGTCCTCGCCTCATAAACCAGGTTGCGCCCATAGCTCAGTTGGATAGAGCACTTGACTACGAATCAAGGGGTCGGGAGTTCGAATCTCTCTGGGCGCACCAGTTTTTTAATGTGTTAGAAAAAGCATCTGCAACAGCTGTAACCCACCCATCGGTCTTCCTATTGTAACTGCTTGTAAATTGACCTCGAAACTTAACCGCTAAAGTTTATTGCTTTTCATCCGATAGTGTATTGATAGGATCATTGATCAAAGAAAAAAGAGGTTCTATCTGTATAAAATGGATGTGATTTACTTGGTTCAACATTCGAGGCTTTAAATGTGTTGTGATCCATGTCCATCCATCGAGATCTTGAAATTGAAGACCCGTCCCTCGGTGTTCCAGGATCATCCTGGTGGACCCTTGGAGATGGGCATCGCCATCTCGCGGTATGGAGTAAGGGCATGAAAAATGGATTACGAAGAAAGTTTATCCTTGCAGTCATTTTCCTTGGGGTTCTCTCTGTTGCGATTGCTCTAGTTGCGACTGCCTGGAGAGGGACGGCTGCACTGAGAGAGACCCTGGGAGATAACTTTCAGGGGCTGGCACACGAGACATCCCAAAAAGTCGATATCGCCATCATCAGAGAGATTACAGTTCTCCAGCACATGAGCAATGCCGAAGTCGTAAAAGCTGCTGTGATGGAGAACAACACTCGTTATGAGGGGACTTTAGAAGCAGAGATCTTCAGGAAGATTCAGCGGGCTGAGACCGCTTGGGAGAAGAGCGATGCTGCGGCACGGGCAAAGCAGATGTCGAGCAAGGCCTCCGCGTTTCTGGAAGAATCGGTCAAGCTCGAGAAGGAGGAGGGTGTACAATTTGTGACCTTTGTGACCGATAAAGAGGGCGTCCTTGTGGCCAGCACCACTGCGGTACGACCCTATCAATATGCCCGAGAGGACTGGTGGGTCAAAACGATGCAATTGAAGGGAGAAGCAGTCTTCCTCAGCAACGTCTATCAAAATAAAAAAACAGACCGCTATGTCTTTGATCTGGCCGTTCCAATCTTTAATCGTGGGTCTTCTGAAGCAATCGGGGCGATAAAGATCGTATTTGACTTAAAAGGGTTTCTCAGTCCCCTCATTGTTAAAACCCGATTTGGCCAGACCGGGCATGCCATGCTCATCGATTCAGAAGGGACCGTCCTGGCCTGTCCGATCCTTCCAACAGGGATGCATATCCCAGAGGGAGTGCTCATCACGGCAGTGACTGCCATGGATCCGGGGTGGATCGTTGCTGAGGACGATGCCCATGGGGGAAAGAACTCTATCGTCGGATTTTCTCCTGTTGGAGAAGTCTTAAACATTTCCGCCCCCTTTGACGGCAATAGATGGCACAGCTTTATCAGGCAGGCACCGGAGGAGACCTATGCCCCGATCGACTCCCTACTCCGTACCATTTTCTATTCCGGCGGGCTTTCCATCGGATTTCTGGTCATCATCGGTTTTGTCGTTGCCGGACGGTTGGTTGAACCGATCCAAGTTCTCCAGAAAGGCGCGGAAGAGATCGGAAAGGGCGATCTGGATCACCGCCTCGATATCCGAACGGGCGATGAGATCGAGCAGCTGGCCGAAGAATTTAACAAAATGGCGGAAAAGCTGAAGATCTCGCATGTACACCTGGAAGAAGAGGTCGCGGAAAGGACCATGGCGCTGAGAGAAACGGTCGCAAAACTACAAGAGGCAGATCGACTTAAATCCGAATTCCTCTCAAATATAAGCCATGAACTAAGGACCCCGCTTACCTCCATCATCGGTTTTTCTGAGATCCTTATTGATCAGGTCTCTGGAGACCTCAATGAAATACAGATGGGATATGTCAAGAACATGTTGCATTCAGGACAGAATCAACTGGAACTCATCAGTAATCTCTTGGATCTATCTAAGATTCGATCAGGAAGAATGCAGACGAGTCTCGAACCCTTCCGGATACAAGAGGTTCTCGATTCCACGATAATGACGATCATCCCTCTCATTGAGAAGGAAGGCCTCCATTTAGTACGTGAGATTCAGGAGGGGCTTCCAGAGATCCTCGCCGATAAAGGAAAGGTAAGACAGATTCTCTTAAACCTCTTAAGCAATGCCATTAAGTTTACCGGGGAAGGGGGAATGATCAAGATTGGAGGGCATACGACAACACATGAAAGAAAATTGTTCCTTGAAATCTCCGTAACCGATACCGGTGTCGGAATCAGGCAGAATGATCAGGAGATCATCTTTGATGAGTTCAGGCAGGTTGATGCCTCCTACACAAGAGATTATCCAGGAACGGGGCTCGGGCTTCCGATCACCAAACATTTTGTTGAGATGCATGGCGGAAGCATCTGGGTGAAGAGTGAATCCGGGAGGGGCTCTACCTTTACCTTTACATTACCGGTGGAGGTGCCAGCTGAAGGATGGACCGAAACGAAGCGCGCGGGTGGCAGGGAAACCGTAGAAGCGCAGGCGGTAAGCAAGGTGAAGCGAGAAAAGAGTCCTGTCGGTTCGGTAGGAGAAACCGACCGTCCCGTCATTTTAGTGGTCGAGGATGACCCTATGGTCAGCCAGCTCATTACCCTCCATCTGACGCAGGCAGGGTACGAGATTGCTCATGCTTATAATGGTGACGAAGCCATTCTAAAGGCGAGGGCGCTGAACCCCTTCGCAATCACGCTCGACATTATGCTGCCGGGAAAGGACGGGTGGCAGGTCCTACAGGAGTTACAGTCGGATCTTGAAACAAGAGATATACCCGTGGTCATCCTCTCCATGGTGGAAAATACGGAGTTGGGTCTCAGCCTCGGGACAGTTGATTACCTGATGAAACCGATTGATAAGCAGGCGCTCTTAAATACCCTCACCAAACTCGACTTAAAAAAGAAGGTAATGATAAAACCGGTGACCATCCTCGTACTCGAACACAATCCTCATATGCTGGCAGAGATAAAAAATATCCTGAGGGAGACTGCATTTGGTGTCATTTCGGCTTCGGAGATAGAAGAAGGAATTGACCTTGCCTTGGAAGGCCGACCGGACCTCATTCTTCTGGGTCTTACCGGCTTTCCTGAAGAAAATGGAATCGGTCTGCCTCAAAGGTTAGTAAAACACCGGATCATCAAAAACATCCCGATTGTTGCCTATCTCCAGGAAGAGTTGACCCGCGAATTGAAGGAGCGCTTGGAAGGGGAGATTAGAAAGATTATCCATTATGATAAAAAATCTATTCGCGAAGCCCTCCTCTTTGAGATCAAGAAGTACGAAAAACTATACCCCGATAAGGCGAAGATGATTGACGGCTTGACAGGACTTTATAATGAGCGATACTTTAGGAGTCGTCTTGACGGCGAAGTCGAGGCCGCCTTCCGCTACAAGCGGATCTTTTCCCTCATGGCCACAAATGTCGATGGGTTTAAGGAATATAATGAGCGGAACGGCGTCGAGAGAGGAAATGAGGCCCTCAGGAATATCGCAGATGCTTTTAGAATAAACCTTAGATCGGCTGACAGCATTAGCCGATTCGGAGGATCAACCTTCATGATTTTAATGACAGAAACAATTAAGGAATCAGGGACCTTGGCTGCCGGGAAGCTACGGAGAATCGTCGAGTCTCTCTCATTCCCACATCAAGAAGGGAAGGCCAAAGAACGCCTTACCATCAGTATTGGGATTTCCACTTTTCTTACGGATGCCCAGACAGGGGAAGAGATCGTCAGTAAGGCATTCAGCGCTCTTGAACGGGCCCAGAATGAGGGAGGCAATCGTATCGTCGATGCCGGGAAGATGTTAACGGGGAGGAATCAGTCCGATGGGTAAGAAAATCTTGGTCGTGGATGATGATGCGGATGTACGGCAACTGATCAGGGTGACGCTCAGGGCTTATGAAGTCGTAGAAGGATCCAATGGCCTCGAGGCCTTAGAGATGGCAGCGCGTGAAAAGCCGGCCCTGATCATTCTGGATGTGATGATGCCCAGGATGAACGGATTTGAGGTCATCAAACAGATGAAAGCCGACCCCATCGTTGCGGAAATTCCTATTGTCTTGTTAACAGCAAGAGGAGATCAAGGGACTTTAGAACAGGGTCAGGATGCAGAAGTACTCACCTATCTCACAAAACCATTTTCTCCCCGAAAATTGGCGGATCGGGTAGAAAAAATTTTGAGGCCAAAAAAATCTAAAACCTCATAAAGTCCTTTCTTAGCATATACATCTGCCTTAGCATTTTCAAGACGCGAGGGTCCATCCTCCCCGTTTTTCCATCTCATCCAACTGCTTGTCGAAATCGGAAGAAGGAAAAGGGCGGGCAATATAATAGCCTTGTGCCTCATCGCAACCAAGGTCGATCAGTCGCTCCAATACCTCCCGATCTTCTACCCCTTCTGCCGTAACCCTCATGCCAAGATTGTGCCCGAGATTTATTGTGGAGCGCACGATCACCGCATCGTCTTTGTTGACAATCATGTTTGAGACAAAGGAATTATCGATCTTAATTGTTCTGGCCGAAAGCTTTCTGAGGTAAGTGAGAGAGGAATGTCCTTTGCCAAAATCATCGATGGAGATAGTGATCCCTTTTTCCACGAGTTTATTCAGAACCTCAATTGCACGGATCTCATCTGTCATAATCGTGCTTTCGGTGACTTCCACTTCCAGAGAAGAAGGAGAAACATCAAATTTCTGAAGTAATTCTTCTATCTGATCCGGGAGTTGCGGGTCCTGAATGTTTCGGATAGCAAGGTTCACCGCGACAAAGACTTTTTTCCCGCTCTTTTTCCATCGATGGCACTGGTGCAGGGCCTCACCCAAGACCCATCGCGTGAGCGGTTTAATCAACCCGGTCTGCTCCGCGGGCAAGATAAAGCGATCCGGAAACACCATCCCCTGTTTTGGGCGCTGCCAACGTACCAATGCCTCCACCCCGGCGATATTTCCCGTTCGAAGATTAATCTTGGGCTGGTAATATAACATCAATTGATTTTTGTTGATTGCATGATGCAACTCTCCCATCAGGGAAATACCTTTGGGAGAGTGCTTGCCCTTCTTTGGACTGTAAATATGAAAGCCCCTCCCGCTTTGTTTGGCTTCTTTTAAAGCGACATCGGCCTTCTGGAAAAGCGGACTGGCACTTATCCCATGGTCGGGTGAGATGGCAATACCAATGCCGGCTTCGATATAAAGGGGAAGACCTTCAATCTCAAGGGGCTCCTCGAAAAACTTCAAGATTCTATTCGCCACGGGCATAATCTCTCCCACACCCCCCACAGAAAGAATAAGACCGAACTCGTCTCCACCAATGCGTGCGACCATATGGGTAGGGCCAAATGTCTCCAACAGATCCTTGCCAACACGTTGCAATAGGAGATCGGCATAGTCAAGCCCGAGGGTGTCATTGACATCTTTGAGATGGATGAGATTGATCAGAAGGAAGGCGATTCGTTTATTCTTATCCTCTTCAAGTAATATGGTCCTTTCCAGATGCTCTATGAAGTGAGCGCGGTTGGGGAGTCCCGTCAATCGATCATAATAGGCCATGTAATGAATCGACTTTTCCGCCCATTTCTGGTCGGTAATTTCTCGAATTATGGCCAGCCCCCCAACAACTTCATCCTCATCCCCATATATAGGTGAGTAGTGGCCCGAAAAATAACCCTCCTTCCCCGTTTCAGGAACTTTGTAGGGACGATCTTCAGAGATGACATTCTTACCTTCCAGCGCCTCGAAGAAAAATGTATCCTCGCCGCTCTCTTTCAAGAAAGGAAAGACTTCAAAGGCACATTTACCCAAGACCTTCTCTTGGCCGACACCCGTGATCCGTTCCATGACCCGATTCCAGATGGTGTAGCGACAGTTACAATCAAAGGCCAGGATGCCATCAACACTACTGTTTATGAGATTTTCAGAAAATTCCTTCTCATTTCGAACCTTCTTCTCTGCCTGTTTACGTTCGGTGATGTCGCGTGAGAACGCGCAGTTGTACTCTTTCCCCTGGAAGACCAGAAAGTTCCTTGTGACTTCTACCGGGAAGATACTGCCGTCCTTTCTGCGATGCCAGGATTCCACCCTAAAGGAACCGTGTTGTTTTAATTCTTTCCAGGACTTAAGCCAGGCTTCCGGCGTCATGCTCGGCGCGATGTCACAAACGGACATGGAAAGCAGTTCATCTCTTGAGTATCCGAGGGTTTGACAAGCGGCTTCATTCACATAATAAAAATATCCATCAGGTTTTATGAAAAATGTAGGATCTGAAGCGTAATCGATGGAAAACTGTGCGAGTTGCAGTGCCTCTTCAACCCGTTTTTGATCGGCGATATCACTTTTCAATGCAGACCCTCTCTGGAAAGCTTCTTCGTTTATAGAGACATAAATTTCGACACCACAACTACTCATCGGAATAAATCAAGAAAACTTGATACCCAATAATAAGTATTTATCGACTCTCAGTCCATTTTCAAAGAGCCTCTGAATAAGACATGAATTGTTTTTTCATCGAAAAAATGTCTCGCTTCTACATTTCAAACCTTGAAAATAGCGGGCTATTCTCTGCGATCTACGCCTTGAATTGCAACATATTATCTCCTAAAACTCAACCCATACTTAATCAGAGGTTCCTAAAATATCGTTACCGATTCATTTTTTAAAAAAGACCAAGTTGCGAAAAGATTCCCTTGTCGATATAATCAACTTCATGGCGGTTGAGGTTTTTGGGATCTGTGCAGTTGTATCGATGCTCGTTATGTACGCTCTTGAGGATCGCTCGCCTGTTTTTGTCCTTGGCTTCGCTGCCGCCTGTGCCGCGTCCTCTTTTTATGCTGTTTTGATACAGTCCTGGCCCTTCGCCATCGTCGAGGGAATATGGTCCGTTGTTGCCGTCCGGCGCTGGCTTGCCATCCTTAGGTCGGACCCACAGGGAGAATAGGCCTGATGTCTAACAAAGATGCCGATGAATGGAGTGCTGATCGTGGCCCGCTGCCTCCTGAAAAGAAATCGTCTCCTATAGGCAAAAGTATGTCTGTCCCTCCATCCATCCAGGTACTCGGTCAGGAAACCATTAACAATATTATGGATGAATATCTTGACCTGCTTGATTCCTCTGCCGCGGTCTTTGAGCTAAACGGCTCCTATCTAGGAAGTCGCGCTTCATCAGGATGGTGTAAACTGCTCAACGACACCTCCCGAGAAAGCTGTGGAACGGATGATGAACAGGCCGCCATGGCATCTGGAAAGTGGCACTGCCACGAATCCTGCTGGAAAGCCTCGAAAACCTCTATCGAGAGAAGCAAACCCGTCGATATCGGATGTTTGGGTGGTATCCATATCTACGCCGTCCCGGTTTTTTCCAGAGGGAACATTATCGGGTCGATCAATTTCGGATACAGTGATCCCCCTAAAGAGGAAAGGGAGTTAAAAATCATATCCACGCGGTATGGTATTGATGTGGACCATCTTAAAGAAGCGGCTCAGCAACATACACCGCGTCCCCCTTTTGTCATTGATCTTTTCAAAAAGCGTCTGCAATCCGCCGCACGATTGATCGAAGAGATGGTCGAGCGTAAAGAAGCGGAGACGTCCTTTCAGGAGAGCGAGGCGCGCTACCACGCCCTCGTTGAACATGCATCCGATGGGATGATTGTGAGTGACGAAACCGGGACCATTGTCATGTGGAACAAGGGCGCCCAAAAGATATTCGGGTACCGGGCAGATGAAATCATCGGTCAGCCGGTGACAGTCCTCATGCCGGAGACCTATCGTCCGCGCCAGGTGGAGGGCATGCAGCGGATGGTAAAAGGTGGTGAAGGTCGGCACATCGGGATCACGCGTGAATTTGAAGGCATCAGGAAAGACGACAGCCTATTCCCGATAGATATCACCTTGTCCACCTGGCAACCAAAGACTAAAAAATTATTTGGCGCAATCTGCCGCGATGCGACCGAGCGCAAACGGATCTCAGAAGATCTCGAACGGCTGGTCGAGAAGCGCACAAGCGAGATTAAAAAAAAGAACAATGAACTGAAGCGTTTTAACCAACTGTTTGTGGGAAGAGAGTTGCGCATTAAGGAACTGAAGGACAAGGTGAAAGCGCTTGAGAAGTAGGTATCGGAACATATTTTATACACGACTGTGTCGGTGGCGGGAGATTAGGCCTGAATGGTCATGAAGGAACATGCCGCTTCACATCAGATCAAGAAAACGCTCTGATGAAAGGAATTCAAAGGTCCAAAAGTGGAAGATGACTACAGGTGGTTCGGAAATGTTTCCCCCGAAGCCCAGGAAAAGATAACAGAAGAAGTCGAGTCCTATATACGGAATGGAATGGGACGATGCAAATGCGGTCCTTTAAATATCACCGCAGAAACCGACAGCCAGGATATATACTATGTTGCCCGGATCAGATGTAAATGCGGCGAGTCTGATTTTTTTGGGGATATCGAAGGCGTCATCTCTGTCGCGTAAGTATTATGCACGTCAATGCCGACTTTCAAATGTGATCTTGAGCCTTGAGACGGTGATTATTTTCGGAATGAACGCATAAAGACGTTTCACCTCTTTCCCGGAATTCCTTCAAATATTGCCAACTGATCTATGTCTGCCCATCTCTCAGGGAGAAGATTGCGATCCCTGTGCATGGTATTTCCAGTCCTGGGGTTCTAATGAACATCGTCGTACTTGAAATATTTCTATTTTTGGCCGGTATCGCAATCCTGACTTATCTGATTTCCAAAAACCAGTGACATTGGGGTGTATTTTGTTCACCCGTTCTCTCTCGTTGCCAAGCCTCCCCGTTCTGAATAAATTCACACAAATGAAATCTAGCAGAAGGTCTTATCTTGACGGGATGGGATTCCCGAATTAGGGAGGCCGCCTAAACACTCCATCGACCGTGAATTCTTTCCGGCTTCGACTTCCATCATCCGGATAGCTTGGACCCTGCCACGACCAACTTTTTTTGCCTTATCGAGGGCGTACTCTGCACAGACTAAGACCTCTTGAACCCGTTTTATCCCTGGATCCGGTATCGAGGAAATTCCAATACTGACTGACATTTTTTTTTCCTTGTCTGAGAATTCTTCTAGAGAAATCCTTCCAATTCTTTCCGAGATCGTCGTGGCAATCAACACGGCTTTTCCTTGATCCTGCTCTGTGAGGAGCAACATAAACCCCTTTTCCCCGTTTCGGGCCAGGGTATCCACAGCCCGAACCTGTTCCTTGATTTCCTCAGAAATCGACTTCAAGGCTTTATCCCTCACCTCTTGACCACAAGAATCAATTATTTCCTCCTCCTGATCGACTTCGATGATCAAGCAGGAAAAGGGGCTTTTATAACGACTTGTCCTTTTTAACTCTTTTGCCACAATCGCTTGAAAACGTTCTTTGCTCACAAGTCCAGTCACCGGATCAAAAATGGCAAGTGAGTCTACATTCGTGAGAAGGTCGTTGTATTCCATCTCTTTCATTTTGAGCGCATCGCTGAGTAATCTTTCTCGAACGAAGGAATCAAACCTGACTTTTAATTCAAGCTGATCTACGGGCTTGCTAATATAATCAACCGCCCCTTCCTTCAGACAGACAATCCGTTCTTTGATCTCTTTCCTTCCACCTAACATGATGATCGGAACTTTTTTGGTGAGCATGTTTAATTTTGACCAACGGCAGACCTCTATCGCAGAGATGTCGTGCAGGGCTAAATCCAATATGATCAGATCGGGGTGCTGTGCGGAGGCAAGTTTCATCCCCTGACGGCCCGACGCAGCCAGAGTCGCCTCATTTCCCATATCATCAAACAAACGTTTGACTTCTTTCGATTCATAATCACCGTTCCCGATAATCAGCGTTTTGACTTTCATTTCTCTCCTGAATGAAGAATTCATTTTATAGACCGCATTAATAAAGATATCTTCTCGTCCAGATCTGTCAAGAAAGAATGGCGATTAAAACGGCGAATCCCAATTATACTAAAATAATACTAAAAAAATTCACCTCTACCCCATAAATTCATCCATTTAACAGGGAATTGAGTCAGGAAAAGCATCCAGCCGGACAGGCATGAAACGGACCACTTCCTGCGAAAAAATTTGTCCTCTGTTTATCCTCTGATAGAAAGCTTTAAAATAAGTAATAACTAGCCCATAATATCTTTGAACATGTTGTTATCGTGAATATTCTCTATTAATATTAATATGACAGTAAAAATTTATGATCAAATGAGTGGCGTATGTATCGGTGTATGGGTTTTAACGGCTTTGAGAAGGATTGGACCGGACCCGTCATCAACGAGTTTGTGTACTATGTAAATACCAGCAAAATGGGGCGACACATCGAGCGGGCACAGGAAGCAATTGTCCCAGACCTTTATGCACCACGGTTCATGCTCCCTCCCCTCCCTGACCGTGAACTTCCAGACCGGATTCTGGTCGCCATTGGCAAGGGCTATGAACCCGTCCGTCGCATAGGTTTTGTCGAGAAGGAGATTAAACAAGCGACTGCGTCAAGTGTATGGAACTTTGAGTATGATCATGAGGTGGGATATGCGTTACGATATTTCGCGAAATATGAGGGTCAGACCTACAACCTTCATTTGCCCCGCAATGTCTTTGCGGAGGCTCAAACCCCCAACCGTCTCTATCTCCGAATCGCCCTCCCCGCGTAGGACGACATCGCGCAATAGACACTCAAACCCGAAGAACTTCGCGATAACCTTGATTATTGTTGAGATATGAATTGATGGAAGACCAATATAAATGGTTCACCGAGATTTCAAAGGAAGCACAAAAAAAAGTAAAACAAAAAATAACAGAATACGTTCAATCTGGAATGGGCCGATGCAAGTGCGGCCCCTTAATCATTAATATCGCCACGGACCCCCTCGACTCTTTTTTTAAAGCCCGGATTCGATGCCAATGCGGACTGACGGACGAATGGGGCATCATCGAAGGGGGGCTAACATCATAGGGTTTATGTTTTTTGTATGAACGGGATAATTCGTCTACCTTTATGAGCCTGCCTCCCTAATAAAATCTGTCACCATACCTCTCAAACATGCACGGTGAAACCAATTCCGTAGATAAGGAAATTTCTCTCATTTCGGAACTGTCCATGTGGATTTACGCCGTGATAAAGTCGAAGATGAAAATCAGTCCGCCCAAAGATATTAGCGGGTTCATATATTTTATCTGTAATTCCAATAATCAGATTAAAGGTTTTCCAGTCCATTTTTTCTCGCGCTGACCGGTCGCTTTTCTGATAATTGTAGACGATGCGAGGTCCATAGTGGAAAGAAATAAAAGGGAAAACCGGCCATCCAAACAGGGGGTCGTCTTCCCGCCATTCCATTCCGATATGCGGTTCGAAATGTCTTTTTGATCCAACGACCTCCCGCCCGTTGGTTTCGGAAAGGTCAAAGCTGTAAAATCCCTTTTCATTTGGATGAAAAAGTCCGGACAAACCGAGCCTTACCTTCGAAACCTCCCCTCCTAGAAATCCTTCCGCCTCCCAGGATAATACGAGTTCCCAGAACTCGTAACTGACATTAATTCTCTCAAATGGAGGCTCTGGACCACCAACGGGAAATTTCCCGTTGGCAAAAAGTGAAAGTTCATCTCCAAGGTGTGAACTTTCATGACCCAGTGTGAGACGGAGACCCATGCGCTGGTTCCGTGGAAGACCCTTCACAACCTTGAGCATGACACCAAATCGATAGTCCGTATTGATGATCGGAAATGACGATGCACCAAGGTCCCAGAGCATGTGAAAACTGATCGGCACCCATATGCCGAAGCCATAATCAGCATCTACGATAGAACTTTCACATGAGGCCCTGTCCTCATATCCGAAAACAGGGATCTCTTTTCCGACGGACATATCAATACCGATCCTCGGGTCCTGCCCGAGCCACTCCGCCCTATCGGCAAAGTTATACCTTGATATTCCTCCCAAATTGACCTTTACCTCGGCTGCCCGAAGACCTGAAACCAGAGGAAGAAACCATCCACGGTTTTCAAACTGCCACCAGTTTTTACTGCAATCATTCCGATCATGATGCTTGTCAAGTGCCCATACATCAGGAGTTTGAAAAACCAATAACAATAAAATTTCAAATAAAATAGTCAGGACCCTATTTGAAATTCTCAACCCTGCTCCTTTTATCTGACAAGAAAAATTTTCCGACATGTAAATCCCCCAGAAAATGGAAATATCGAGTGGGAATGCAAATAAAATAATGTCAAAAGGTATATTCCATTTAAGAGTAGAAAGTCAATACCCAGAACTTCTGAAAAAGATCACAAAAATACATTCGACCTATTCGAGATCTGCCTTAGGATCATATTTTTTGTATTTCATTCTATGGAGCGCTGCACTATAATAGCGCGAGTCATCACTCGAAGTGTCCATGAGGAAGGGAGGATGCCTGACATCAGCGCATATAGGAAAAAATGAAGAAACCTGCACTCATGCTATTGTTGTCCATATTGATCGCTTGCACTCCGGTTCCGTGGCACATCAAGGAAAACGAGTCTTCTCTTCACAATGCAGCAGAGATCTCTGTAGGTCCAGTATGGACTTATAGCCCTACGGTTAGTTTGAGCCTCTACAGGCGAACCGATATGCCCAAAGGAAAGATTATCCTTGTCGCCCATGTGCCCGGTGTCCGCTTATTCGCAGAAGAACCAAGCCTCATGTTCCAAATAGACGGGAAGGTCGTCACATTTTCATCGTCGGATAAACAAATACATCTTGAGACTGACCCGGGACCGGTAAATGAAACATTCTTTGGTTCATCAACCTCTTCTTCCTCAAAACGTTATGAGATTGATGATTTATTCCTAAGACGTCTCATCGAGGCAGAAAAAGTGATCGTACGTATCAAACTAAAGGACTCTTTTGCAGAAGGGATATTTTCGGATGATCGCGCCGCAGCCTATCAGGCCTTCTCCACTTTCTACGAGAGAATCACAGGACAGTCATTTTCGCTTCGCCGAAATATACAAAAGGGGAATCCCAGGCGCAGAGCAAGTGACCGTATTGTGATACCTTGAGCATGCAAAGCAAAAACAGGCCCCCAATAAACGGATCAATATAAAAGATATCTGTGAGTGATATGAATAAATATTTCCTCTCATTGATTTTCCTACTTTTCCTTTTCGTGAATCATGCCTCAGCAGGTTTGGACATCACAACCCGAGGGAAGGGTTTGAGTTTAGGAGATATTCGATCAGACGGCAGGACGATAGACGGGATAAGCCTTCATATCGGAACCCCATTTCGCCCCGATTTCGACCCACCGATTGATGAAATCAACGGGCTGACCATTGCGCTTTCACCGGCATCTCGGCAGATAAATGGCGTTTTAATCAGCCCGCTGTTTGCGGAAAATAGAGATGGGACCAGGGGTATTGCCCTCGGCCTGCTTAGGACAGGTGGGAAAAAGATGGAGGGTCTCTTCATCAGTGGATTCGCAGCACTTGGGAATGAACTGACGGGTCTCGCGGTCAGCAGCGTCATCTCATTCAAGAATCAAATAGATGGAATTGCAATCGGGGCAATTGGGAGTTTTTCCGAAAAAGCGAGAGGGCTCTTAATCGGAGGGCTTTATGCCGTTCCGACTGAAATGCGCGGCATTACGATTGGCGGTATATTGAGCGGCGCCGATCAAACAATGTACGGGTTATCCATCGGGCTCGTCAACGGAGCAGAGGTTCTCTATGGGGTCCAGGTCGGTGCATACAATGTTGCAAAAGAGCTTCATGGAATACAGATCGGAATTTTTAATATTGCCGGGAATAACGCCTTTCTTCCTTGGCTTCCGATCATCAATGCACATTTTTGATCGAAGGACTCATGATGAAGAAGATGGTCTTAATCCTTATGGCTTTTGTCGTGATCTCCGGCATCACCGCCGTGAGTTATCCAGAGGAAAAGAAAACCACCTCCAATAAAATGACCGGAAAAGTCCTAAAGACCGAAGGGGCATTTTTGCTCGTCGTGGACAAAGAAGGGAGGACACACAAGTTTCACCTGGATGAAACAACACTTTTGAACGGGAAAATCACGGCAGGAGGGTCCGTTGTTGTCGCGTCAAGCGATAACGGACATGCCATTTCAATCTCGGCCAATCATCCGAAAAGATAATCGCGTATTTCGACAGGACGACCTTCTTCAGATGTATCTAAAAATACCCCTCAGATTGGAGATCCGATCAATATCCTCTCTCACCCTGTGCTTGTCGGTTCGATCGACCAACAGCGGCTTCATTCCAATAGAGAGCGCGCCCTTAATGTCATGATCGATGCTGTCCCCGACATAAATCGACTCGGAGGGAGAGATCTTGGCCTGTTTCAGGGCATCCTTAAAAATCTCCGGAGACGGCTTGGCCGCGCCATGTCGACTTGAGAAGGTTATCCCGCTGAAGTAGCGAGAAATACACAGCGAGTGACAAATTGATTCAAGGCGAGAGTCAAAGTTAGATATCATCCCGATATAGTATGACATGGAATGAAGATCTTCCAACACACCTACGGTTTCTGGAAAAAGAACCCACCCATCCGAGCTTGAAAAAAAACGATATACATCATCAAAAAACATTTCAAAGGCCGGGAATTGAATCCCTTCAAAAACCTCACGGACAAGACAGTGCCACCAACTCCGCTCCAATCCATTCTGCTCATGCTGGACCGTTCCCGGAAAGGCCAGAGGTGGCGTAAGGACAAAAAGCTTTTTAAATCGGTCATTCAGAAAAACCGGATCAACCTGGACACCGTATTTTTTTGCGATGCGACTATATTGAATGCCCACACCATCTTTCACATCAAATAAGGTCCCTCCAGCATCAAAAAAGACTCCTTTAATCGCTGGACCTTTAACCCCTCTTTCCATCGACGGTCCCGGATTAACGTTCTGATATATCTTGTGTTTTGTCCGAAGAACTAAATGACCGCTTCACGAACAATCCCTTCACCAGAGCATACAGCATCTGATG
Source organism: Nitrospirota bacterium (assembly GCA_029261165.1). Lineage (GTDB taxonomy): Bacteria > Nitrospirota > Nitrospiria > SBBL01 > JAADHI01 > DUAG01. Next base: position 51,493 of record JAJDBV010000061.1, read on the forward strand.
CGTCGGGGTCGGGACATTTACCCTTTTCCCCCGGAGAATGATATCACCGTTCAGGTCATCAATTTCGCTTCGCTTTCCTCTTTTATAATCTTCATACATCGAAGTATGATACGCTCTAAACTGGTTCGATGCTGAAATCGTTTCACTGATGGTGTTTGGATTCAGATGAACCCCTTCCGCTGCAGCCACAGCCATTACCTCGGCAATCCCGCTCCGAACAACTTCTAATAACGGTGGTGAATCTAAAATCAGAGAAAGGGGATAATCAAGAATAACCGATAAGGGGTTGAAGGTTGCATTCCAGCACAATTTCTCCCATTTTGCTTTTAGAATATTTTTCCTTAAACGGCAGGAGATCCCTGATTCAGAAAAAATATCATAAATTTGAGTCGCTCGCGCACTGTTTTCTCCAGATAACTCTCCCAGAGAAATCATCCCTCTTCGGTAATGTTCTATCACTCCGGGAGAGCTCAGTCTGGCCGTGATATATGCCAAGCCCGCGACCACACAATCGCGTTTATAATACGACAAGATCTGTTCTTCAGTACTTACCCCGTTTTGGAGCGTTAAAATCACAGCGCCTTTTTCGACAAGCGGCGCAATCTCCTTCAGCACAGGAAGCAAGTCATAACACTTGACTGCTAAAACAATGAGATCTACTGAGGGTATCTCCGAAACGCTCTGAACCAGGAAGGGATGGACCCAAAAATCTCCATGGGCACTCTTTATCGACAGTCCATTTTCAGAAATGTGACCATAGGATCCCGGGCGAACCAAAAAAGTGACATCCGCACCTGCCTTGCAAAGTGATCCACCAAAATAACCGCCAACGGCCCCTGCCCCAACGAAAAGGATCTTTCTAATATGTCTAGACGGAATCTGACCTGGATCAACCATTTACTTAACTACCATGGGGGAATGAATTGTGTCAAGGTAAGGCCACATTGCAAGATTTACAATATGATCAGTGTGTACGAAGGTCTGCAAAACCATCGCAATATCATGAGCACGGCAAGCATGGTTACGGTAAGTTTAGGTAAATTTACCATGAGGTGATTGAAATCGTTACATCGAATTGCAATCTAATTGCACCTCCTTATTTTTTGTGCTAGGATTCTCATCACTTTCAGAAACCTTACCCAGTAGGACACAAAGCCCACCTGCTGGACGTGTTCGTCAGAAAGAGAACGCTTACACCGTTTAAAGGAGGAAATACATGTCTGACATGTTAGTCGTAAGTTCAAAAATAAAGCGATTTGTTCAGGAAAAGGCCCAATTTAATACATCGAGTGAGTTTTTGTCAGAACTAAGCCGTCAAGTTGAGAACATTTGCCTTGAAGCGATCGAGAAAACACGGGACAGCAAACGTAAAACCCTGAAAGCACGCGACCTTTCTTAAGAAACGCCTTCTTAGGTCCCACACGATTCCCCTGAAACCAGGCACGGAAGAAGAGTTTTTTTACACTTGTTTTCCAGCTTATGTAATTCGTCTCTTGTAATCTGTCGCGACACCCCTCAGAGTGGAAATATCCTTCATTTGGGTTCAGCAAGAAAAACGCAGCCCTTTCCATTTAACTTCGCGCGATACATTGCTTCATCCGCTTGTCTGATCAGAAGATGACGAATATTGTCATTCGATGACCGCATGTCAATATGATCCCTGATAGAAGACAGTCCAATACTGCATGTCAACCTTCCCTCTATCATAACAACCTGCGCTTTGGGATGAATCGGCACGGATGTAAAAGTAAATTTTCGAATCGCGTTGCAAATGGATTCTGCAACATCTACCACTTGATTCAGGCTCGCCCGGGAGAAGATAATGACAAATTCATCACCCCCATATCGGGCAATCGTCACTCCCTTATGTGAAACCACTTCCCTAAGAATATTGGCGACATCCTGAAGGACATGGCTTCCGGTCAAATGTCCGAACTCATCATTGATCTCCTTAAAATGATCCATATCCATGAAGAGTAAGACGAGGTCGTCCTTACGCCGTTTTGCCAAGCGTACCTCTTCGTCCAGTTTCAGATGAAAATACCGATCATTGTAGAGACCTGTAAGGCCGTCTCGTTTTGACATTTCGCTATGTTTTCGAGCGTAGAGCACATTCTCGATTAAAGTCGATGTATATCCCGCAAAGATCTCCAAAAGTTTTAATTCTTTTTTGGAGTAATACCCTTTATCTTTTCTATTAATTAACTCAATGACACCGCAAACCGACTGTTCAACAATAATCGGCGCACATATAATCGATCGTGTTCGAAACCGACTTAACTGATCAATCTTGGGGGAAAGATAAGTCTCCCTTTTAGAAGTTTTGCTCAGGAAGGGCTTTCCATACAAGTAGCTCGCGCCGACAATTCCGGCATTGACCGGAAGTTGAATCCCAACCAGTTTAGAGGAACCTGCACCGAAACAAGCAACAAAAACAAGTTCGTGGCATTCTGAAGAAAGACTTCTCTTTACTGAATCCTCCAAAAGAATCGATCCCGCTTCCGACGGAACAAATTGATTTGCCTTTGTAAGGATCTCCTTCAACATCAGATCCAGGCCGGGACCGCCTTGGTCCAATTCGCTCCCCTGGCGATCATAGCTCAGCAATAGATTAAGATGCCGGTTATCAAGAAGATGTAGCCTCATAATGAACAACGTACCTTTTTCACAAGAATCTTGTCAAATTCCACCAACAATTACTGGCGTTACCTTAATACGCTTTAAAGTTCTTGACACTACAGTAAAAAAAAGATAGCCTTCGAATTGAGATTCGGTATGGCTAATTTAAATAAAACAGCGTGGACTTTAATTTTTTTTATACGCGTCGGGGGTCTTTGAGGGGGGGTCATGGGAGAGGTTTTGCTCCTTTTCTCCCCATCCGGGCTCTTGCAGGATATCTTCCTGAAGGGATATCACCTCGGGATAAATCCTCCGGTCGTTCTTGACCTCCGCTTATTCACCTTTACGCTTGGATTTACTTTTCAGATCAACCTTCTCAGCCTGTTGGGAATCATTCTCGCCCTATATACCTACAAGCAGGCGTGAAAAGAAGATCATTGGATCAAAGCATCCTCCTTACATTAAATTCCCTCGATAATTTCCGTCTCTTTTAATACCTTAATCCGGTCACGAATTTCAGCGGCCCGTTCGAACTCTAATTGCTTTGCCGCTTCTTTCATGTCGTATTCCAATGTCTTAATAAGACTGGCCCGTTCTTCTTTCGTAACATAAGCCCCCCCTTCTTCCGCAACAAGCGAGGCGTCAGGAACATCAGACGCGAACTCCTTCCGAAGCGTTTCTGGAATCCCTTTTCGGATTGTTTCCGGTGTGATGCAATGCTTTCTATTGTGATCCTCTTGAATATGACGGCGTCGGTTTGTTTCATCAATGGTCATCCGCATTGACTTTGTCATTCTTTCAGCATAGAGAATGACCTTTCCGGAAACATTTCTGGCCGCTCTTCCTGCTGTTTGTATTAAGGAGCGATGTGAACGGAGAAAGCCTTCCTTGTCCGCATCGAGAATTGCAACAAGAGATACCTCAGGAAGATCAAGCCCCTCACGCAACAAATTTATTCCGACAAGGACATCGAATTCACCACGCCGCAGGTCGCGAATCACTTCCATCCGTTCAATCGTCTCAATATCCGAATGAAGATACCGGACTTTTAAACCGATTTCCTGGTAATATTCACACAGGTCCTCCGCCATCCTTTTTGTTAAGGTTGTCACAAGAACCCGCTCAGACCGGGCCACCCTTTCTCGGATCTCTCCAATCAGATCGTCTACCTGTCCTTTCGCAGGACGGACAGAAATCTCTGGATCCATCAATCCTGTCGGCCTAATGACCTGTTCAACCACCTGCCCGATCGATTTCTTCAGCTCGTAAGGTCCGGGTGTCGCCGATACATAAATCACTTGCCGCATAAACCCTTCAAACTCCGCAAAAGTCAAAGGGCGATTATCGAACGCTGATGGAAGACGAAAGCCATACTCGATCAGATTCTTTTTTCGGGCACGATCTCCTTCGTACATCCCTCCAATTTGTGGAACAGTTGCATGACTTTCATCAATAATCAAAAGTGTATTTTTTGGAAAATAATCGAGCAATGTCGGCGGCGGTTTACCCGGCATACGCCCGGAAAGATAACGCGAGTAATTCTCTATTCCCTGGCAATACCCAATTTCCCGTATCATCTCCAAGTCAAATCCAGTCCTTTGCTCGATGCGTTGTGCCTCTACCAGCATCTGGCTGTCATGAAATATTTTAATCCGATCCTGAAGTTCAAGTTCAATCCCGGTTAAGGCCGTCTCAATGCGTTCCGGGGGAATCACATAGTGACTCCCCGGGTATATTGCCACTTTATGAAGCCGCCGTATGACTGAACCTCGAAGCGGATCAACTTCATGGATGGCCTCTACAATATCTCCAAAGAACGAAACGCGAATACAGTACTTATCGGACGAGGTCGGGAAAACTTCAACAACATCACCACGAACCCGGAAAGTTCCCCGATAAAAATCAATATCGTTTCTTTCATATTGGATCTCGACCAACTTTTTGAGAATAGCATCGCGGTTACTCTCCCGTCCTTCTTCAAGATAGACAAGCATTCCGTGGTAGGCCTCGGGCGACCCCAGGCCATAAATACAGGAGACCGAAGCAACAATAATAATATCATTCCGCTCAAATAATGACCGTGTCGCCCCATGACGCATTCGATCAATGGCATCATTGATTGAAGCATCTTTCTCAATAAATGTATCCGTATGAGGAAGATAGGCCTCCGGCTGGTAGTAATCGTAGTAGCTGACAAAATACTCTACGGCGTTCTCCGGAAAAAATCCTTTGAATTCACGGTAGAGTTGTGCCGCCAAGGTCTTGTTGTGGGCGATCACCAGGGTCGGCTTTTGGACCGATTGAATCACGTTTGCCAGGGTGAAGGTCTTCCCTGAGCCGGTCACGCCCAATAGAACCTGATGCCGCTTCTCCTGAGAAATCCCCTTCGTAAGCGCCTCAATCGCAGATGGCTGGTCCCCTTTTGGATCAAAATCAGAATAAAGTTTAAACGCCGGCATGTCGAAACCCTTGTGAGACCTGAAGAGGTTTTCTTCTCCGTTCAGTCAGAAGAGAATCAGGCGGCACGTGAGGAGAAAAAGGAAGGTTCATCTTAGCCCTGAGGGGTATCTTCAAAAAGGGCGTCTACGAAAGATTCAACATGGAAGGGGATCAAATCATCTGCCCCTTCACCGACACCGATGTCAGTCACCGGAACCGAAAGGGTCTCTACGATCGGGATGACAATCCCTCCCCGCCCTGTGCCGTCAAGCTTCGTCAGAATAATCCCCGTGATTCCGATTGCTTCATTAAAAAGCTTTGCCTGAGAGAGAGCATTCTGGCCTGTTGTGGCATCAAGGACCAGGATCTTTTCATGAGGCGCGCCCGGCATGGCTTTTTCAAGAACCCGCACCATCTTTTTTAACTCCGCCATGAGATTATTCTTGGTCTGTAAACGGCCAGCCGTATCAATAAGAACGTGGTCCGACTTGCGTGCCAGGCCGGCACTCACGGCATCAAATGCCACGGCCGCCGGGTCTGCACCCGGACGATGACGGATGACTTCGACACCGACCCGTTCACCCCAGAGTGCCAACTGCTCACCGGCTCCGGCCCGAAAGGTGTCCCCGGCCGCCAGGACAATCCGGCCTCCCTCTTCCTTCAGTTTTTGCGCTCGTTTCCCAATCGTGGTTGTCTTTCCGACACCATTGACTCCGACAAAAAGGGTCACCTTTGGGGATACTGAAAAAGGCATTTCACTCCTCTCTTTCTCCAGAATAGAAACCATAAATTTTTTCAGTTTTTTCTTCAATGAAACCAGGTCGGAGACCTCTTTCCTTTCAACGCAGGGCTTCAAGTCCCTCAGAAACCGCTCGGTCACCTCAACCCCCAAATCGGCACCGATGAGGAGTTCTTCCAGGTGGTCGAGCATATCCGCATCGATCGTCGCACGGCCAAAAAAAAGCGCGGCAACCCCATCCGAAAAATAATTTCGAGTCTCTTTCAGGCCTAAGCCGAGCTTTTTCAAGAAGCCCTTCCCCATCTACCCCTCCACTAAGCCTTCATCGTTGATTATGTGAAGCAGCCTTTTCTCGCGCCGCCGCATTCGCGCGGCCTCAGAAGGCGAATCTTCGTGATCGTATCCCAGCAGATGCAGAAGACCATGAATCAGCATAATTAATAGGTGTTCCTGCATGGACCGTCCATATAGAAGCGCTTCCTTTTCAACGGTTTCCAATGAGATCATCACATCTCCGATGCATTCCGGATGAAGACCGCTCCCGATGCCTTCCTGCATCGGAAAGGCAAGAACGTTGGTCGGCGCGTCATGTTTCCGATAATCACGATTATATCCCCTGATTTGACGATTATTCACAAAGACAAGACCCACTTCACCATTCAGTTTTTGTTCCTGAAGAACCCGGCGTGTCCATCGCAACAGTCTCTTCCGGTCAATACGATATTTTCTTTGGCGGTTCAGGATGGTGATCTGCATCGGGGGTGTCATACGGGAAGGGCTTATTTCTTTCTTCTCTTCACTTTTTCCCTTCAAAACGGTCATAGGCCTTTATGATTTCTTGAACCAGACGATGGCGAATGACATCTTTTTCGGTAAAATAGGAAAACTGGATGCCAGGAATATCACGCAAGACACCCTGGATCTCGATAAGACCCGACGGCCTGTCTGATGGAAGATCCACTTGCGTGACATCACCCGTGATCACCGCCTTGGAACGAAAACCGAGGCGGGTCAGGAACATCTTCATTTGTTCAGACGTCGCATTTTGTGCTTCATCCAGGATAACAAATGAATCGTTCAGGGTTCGTCCGCGCATAAAGGCCAGCGGAGCGATCTCTATATCCCCCCGCTCCAGAAGGCGCTTTGCCCGGTCCACATCCATCATATCATAAAGGGCATCATAGAGAGGGCGAAGATAAGGGTTGATCTTTTCGTACATATCCCCAGGGAGAAATCCCAGCCGTTCACCTGCTTCGACGGCAGGCCGGGCCAGGATAATTCGCTCTACCTTTTTGCGCTGTAAGGCCGAAACCGCCATAGCCATCGCCAAATATGTTTTGCCAGTCCCGGCCGGACCAATTCCAACGACGACATCATACTTATAGATATGATCAATGTACTCTTTCTGGGCAGGCGTCTTCGGTAGGATTGATCTCCTTTTTCCAGCCACCGGGATGGCCGCTTGGGAGAGCAATACGGCTTGTGACGGAGACTTCTCTAAAAAAGGAGATAGCCCCACCCCCTCCCCTTCCGAATGGGCGGTTCGGGAGACACGAATGGCGTAACTGACATCTTCCTCAGTCAGTCGAAACCCCTCTTTCACAAGTGAGGACAATGCGATGAGGGCTTGCTCGGCTTGCCGGACTTTCTCTGGTCTCCCCTGGATCGTAAGCTCTTCGCCTCTGGCCGAAAATCTTACGCCAAAAGCCTTCTCAATCATCTTGATGTGCCGATCACAACTCCCGTACAGGGAGAAGATATCCGTCCCTTTCTCTAAGCTTACTTTTCCCTGAAAAACCTTATCCAACGAAAATTTTTCCCTCTGACAGTGATAGGAATCAACTTCTTTTTGTATTATAACAATCGCCTTTTTAAAAGACAAGGCGAAGTCTTTTCCAAATCTCGGCAGTTTATATATCCGTAATCTCGAAATGAGGGCCTTTCCTCTAACGGCTTGAGATTTTTCAACAGACAGATCACACAACTCCTGAGCAGGCTAATGTCTCTAATCTTCCGGATCTTACAAAACCTCGTGCCAGGCATTTAACGACAAGGGCGCATTATTTACGGCATTGCTCAAGGCGATACAACTATATTGGATGGACGAATTCCCATTTGACTTGATCCTGAAGTTCTCCCCTGTCGGATCTTCAGAAGTATTCGCCAGGAGCACCGCTCCTGTGATCGAGTCATTGCCGTTTGATTTAAAACGGTCAAACGACGTATTTCCAGTGATAATAATTAAACCCGTCCAGTTAAAACCACCGTTGAATTCAACTCTACCTTTTTTGGTGGTCTCGCTATTGATAATTAAGATCCCATACCCATCGGCATCCCCATTAAATTTAATCCTTGCGTCTTCTCCTGTCATGCTAATGACGGTCACCTCCGGATTCGCTTGCGTTCCCCAGCTCACATCAGGATTATTCACCTTCTGATCATCCACTAAAATCGTCCGGTCTGCATTCGCTGCAAGTGTGTTGGCAATGGTCTGAACCTCGGTCGGGTTCATATCCTCAGGTCGAAGCTGTATGCTCGGGTCCATTCCAATCCCGGTGATGGTCGCACCCCCTTTCACCCGAATCTCGTCGTAGGCGCTCACCGTGTCAACGCCCACCCCGGCCTTGTTCTGGGCACAATCGCTTCCGGCCACGGGTGTCTCGCCCGCAGGAAGGTCTCCATTGATCGTGGTATTCCCCTGAAACCTGATCCGACTAAAACCACCAGAAACGCCCAGCGAGGCATTCACCGGAACCATTGTGGAGACATTTCTCACCTCGGCCTCGATTTTCCTTGTCTCTCCGGAGGGATATTTTCCTGTGGCGGTAACATAGACGGTGTTGTCCGGGGCCAGATTGCCCTTGATGTTCGTTTTGCTTACTTCAATGCTATAGCCTAAGCCCTGAACGCCATTGAAATCTGTTACGACGAGCCAGGGCTGGGGGGCAGCCGTGACAACATCAAAGTTTTGTCCTCTCAGGGCCCGCATGGCATGCTGGATACCGGCGTCTGCCGCATAGAGGGTCTCCGATGCCACGCGTTCGTTGCCTCCCAGCTTCACCTCTGTAGAGGAAAGCATGATGCCGGCCAAACCAAGCGCGGTCACCATCACCAATATCAGCAACGAAACCACCAGGGCCATGCCTTTCTGGTTACAATGAAGTTTATGTAGATTGATCTCCTTAATTTTCATAGTCAACCCTCCTATATCTTGCGAGGGACCTTTTCAACGGATAACATCTACGATGAGACGCTTCCGCACCAAATAAAAAGGCCCATTTCTACTAAGAAATGGGCCACCATTGTTATCATAAACCACCCTCATCGGATGGTTCTCCAGGCGGCCCAACCGGCATGCCTTCTAAACACATAAAGGCGAAACCTTGTGACTTTGCGTCCCGGTCTTTCGACCGGTTTGCCTTTTTCTAGAAAGATCTCAGAAAATTACGCTAAATAAATCCTTTCTTATGTAATAAACTGATGAATCAATTACAATATCTGGTGCCAGGCGTTAAGCGACAAGGGCGCCTTGTTCATGGCATTGGTCAAGGCGGTACAGCTATATTGGATGGTGGTGGCCGCCTCTACCCTGAACCTCAAATCCTCCGCCGAAGCATCGGGTTCTGTATTGGCAATAATCACTCCCCCGGTAATGCTGGTACCGGCAGTGCCATCAAACTCGATTCGGGTCGAGCCGGTAATGATAATAATACCATCCCATGAGAATGAATCTCCGAATTCAATCCTTCCTTTCCTGTCAATATTGCTGTTCAGGATCAGGATACCGGCTCCGGTCACCGTTCCATTGAAGCGAACCCTTGAGTCATCCCCTTCCATATTGAAGACCGTCACCTGCGGATTGGCGACAGTCCCGTAGGTCGTATTCGTGTTGATCTCCGCTGTCGTGTCATTTACCGCGATGGTCCGGTCTGCATTTGTTGCAAGATCGCTTGAAAGAGCCTGAATTGCCGCCGCAGACATGTCCTGCGGCCGCAATTGAACACTCGGCGTCAAACCCATCCCGGTGATGCTTTGACCGCCGCCATCGAGTCTGATCTCATCGTAGGCACTCACCGTGTCTACGGCCACGGCTGCCTTATTTTGCGCACAGTCGCTCCCCGCGACAGGGACCTCGCCGCCGGAAAGGTCTCCATTGACGGTAACATTATCTTCGAACCTAATCTCGCTGTCGTTTCCCACAACACCCAGAGTGGAAGTGACCGGCACCATTGTGGAGAGATTTCTCACCTCGGCCTCAATCCTCTTGAGTCCCCCACCGCTTGGATAAGTCGCCGTCGCCGTGATAAAGACCGTGTTGGCCGGGGCAATATCGCCATTGGTGTTTATTTTTTTAACATCGACAAAATAGTTTAACCCTGGGGTTCCATTGAAATTCGTTACATTAAGCCAAGGCTGGGGGGAAGCCGTGACAATATCAAAATCTTGTCCTCTCAAGGCCCGAAGGGCATGCTGTATGCCGGCGTCTGCTGCATAGAGGGTCTCCGCCCCCACGCGTTCGTTGCCTCCCAGCTTCACCTCTGTAGAAGAGGCCATGATCCCGGCCAAACCAAGCGCAGTAATCATCACCAATATCAATAGCGAGACCACCAGGGCCACGCCTCTCTGATTAAGAGGGCGTCGGAGGATGTTCTGCCCAACGATCTCTCTATTTTTCTCGATGTCTTTCATCGTCTACCTCCATCAAATCATCATGATTCTTTATTTTAAGGATTGTAGATCCTGGAAATTGTTGTTTTATTGCCGCACCGGTCCGTCGCAGTAACCTTGAGGGTATGGTTCAGACCTCCGCTGGTCGATTGATACGATTCCGAGTAGACGTCCGGTGAAATCTCTGTCATCGTCGTCGGCGGTATCCCGATAAACCCGGTCACCTCAAGGCTGACATCCTGAAGGCCGACGACAGAGGAAGAGGCAGTCACTTCAACATCGACATTGCCGGAAACCGGCCCGGCGGCCGGTGTTGGAGGAGAATTAAACGAAAGTGACGGGCCGACGGTGTCACACTGAGCATAAGTGTAGGCGCCGGTTTCGGGCAGGATATCAAAGTTGCCCTCTGTATCAATCGTCTCCAGATAATACCAAACCCTCGATGCCGTACTCATAGCGGGGATGCTTCCTGACCATGACCCCTTAGAGGCAATCACCGTTCCTAAGTTCAAGGGAATAGGATTGGGATAACTGACGCCGCCCTCCGTTGATGAGGGACGTGTCGGCGGTGTCGTACTGGTGAATGCATCAATCGCATAATGAATCTTCACCGAGTTGACCGAATAAGACGGGTTCGCGGTCGCATCGTCGACAGCAGTCGAGAGACCGACCAGCTTCCCGGGTGCAACATAGGAGGTGATCGTCGGGACGGTACTCGGGAGTGTGCTGGCCGCAGGTTGATCCTGAAAAGTGGTACTCTTCACAAACTGCGGACCCTGTGAAATTCTCTGCGATGCCAGGGTGGCAGAACAGACAAAAGAAGCATCTAGGGTATCCCGGGTCATGAATCCTCCGGACACCGTCACCCCGCGCATATCAATACTCGCCGGAATTGTATTCACATTACTGGTAAAGGTCAGTCTTAACGTGGCCGTCCCGCCATTTGCAGAAACTGTGGGGACAACACTAAAGACCACGACCGTACCGCTCCCTGTTTCAACCGGTGGAACAGTCGTTAGATTGGTGTCTTCAAAAAGAACCAGGGCCGGACTTGCGATTTCAACCTTTTTCAAGAAGGCCAAGGTATTTCCCCATTTCAGGAGCATATGCGTGATGTCCAGATTCTTGTCGGGGTGTGTGTTCTTGATTCCCAAATCCACGATATGATGGGTGTCATCCGGGGTTGAGATATTCGTCGTCGTCACCACGGCATCATCAAACTCAATTCCGCCGGTCCTGATCGTTAAAGGGATCGTGTTTTCTGCCGTATATTGCTCGCCGTCAACGGCCCTGACTCTAAAATCGTAATCCCCTGAACAGAACTTCCCCGTGTCAATGTCGACGCTCGTCAGCGGATAAAATGGGAAATGATAATAATTGTCACTACTTCTAGGGGCGAGGTCTGAGGCCCCACCGCTTCCATAGGCAACGTCCGCCGGCGTGTTGGTCGGGTCGCCTGCTTTGTTGATGAAAAAGTCGACCTTGGCCCCTGTGGAAACGGTCACATAAGTGGGAGGGTCACTGTAATCAAAGCCCTGCCGATCAAAATTACTCGAATCGGGAGTGCAATCAAGAGGATCGACCACCCAGGTAATATAACGGCTGCCCGGGACAAAATCCGGGTCGCTCGCGGCATTCGGATCGGTTCCAATGACTGTTCTTCCGGAGAGAAAGTCAATTGGCGTTCCTGTCGGTGTAAGTCCTGGATAAATTTTATTTCCCCCCCGAACGATGCCGGTGCCCGTCGTCCATTGAATCCTGGGGGCACAGGCCGCAGTCGAGATACTGCTGATCGTGCTGTCTGCGGCATCGCCGCAATCATCGGGAGGGGCCGCATCAATCGCAGAAACCTTGATGTCGTAAACGGTCGTCCCCATCAAACCAATCAGGATGGTCTGTCCGGTAGCGGGTAAAGTTCTCGAGGTCAGATCAATTGTCTCATACGTGGTCCAGAGAGTGTCTGTGTCCTTCTTGTAATAGACCTTTAAAAGGGCCGGGGTACTGTGGGTATTCACATCAGGCGCGGGCACCAACCAATCGACGATGAGCGTCGAAGTGTCGTCTCCGGCGACCAGGCTGGTGATCGTCGGTGCCTTCGGTTTCATCGCATTATCGGGCGGGGTCACCTTTAAAGCCACCGATTCCGCACTGACGACGCCACAGGTGTTGACCGCCTTGATTTTATAATAATAAACCGTACAAGCGACGGCGGTGTTATCAACAAAAGAAGCGACCGTGACCGTCGTTTCATTCGCAAGGCGATTTCCGGTTCCGGAGGTATCATCCGGGACAAAATCTGGCGTTGTTCCCCGATAAACCCGGTACCCTTTTAAGCTTTTTTCAGCGGTATTGTCGACGGTTAGCGTCACCGGATTCCAGTAGAGGGTGACCTTATTCTTGCCCATCTCTGCCAGAGGGGCTTGCACCTGATCCGGCGCAGCCGGTGCCGGCCCCGTTTCAGGGATGCCGGAGACAGAGGTTTTGTTCGTATCCCATAAATCAGTATTGGGATTGCCGGGAAAACAGGTGCTGGAATTTCCAAAGGCGTCATAGGCCTCGACAATGACATTATAGGATACACCACTTTTCAGGCCGGTCAGGATCGCAGTAGAAGGGCAGCTCCCGGTACAGGGAACATCGAGTGTTCCGTTATCGGCATTGGTCCCCGTCGGTGGCGTTGGGGGAATGGCGTCTATTGCCCCCGTACTGTAATAGATCCTGAAACCGGCGATATCACCATCCGGGTTGCTGAAGGTCCAGTTGACCGTCAATTGCCCGCACTCCCCGGCAACAGCAGTCACCGTCGTTGTCGTCGGGCAGGAAGGAGGCGTGGTATCCCCAAGCGAGGCGCCAAAATTTCTCAGGACAACGTCCGAGCTCACCGTTCGCACACGATATCCGTTATTGTCAGCGTAATCAGGATCGTGACGGGCGCTCCGCCCCGTCACCTTGAGCGTTACCCTGCGGATATCGGATGCCTTCGTTTGAACCGCAGTATTGACATTCCGCGGGAAATTCAGGTCGGTTGCATCACCAGGATTCTGACCATAAAACTTAAACTCGGCCTCAGTAATATTGGCTGCAAATCTTTCCGCCCCCTCACCATTATAATTTCTCATCAACCAAGGGTTTGTACATGGCGTTTCAAAACAACTAATGGAATAGATCACCGTTTCAGCGACGTTATTATTGTCAAAATCTCCTTGAATGGTCACCGAATTTCCAGGATTATCTTTATCCAGAGTAATACTCGGTAGCGCGCTCGATCCAAGTACACCCACGATGGGAGATCCAAAACGGTAGCCCGACGCCCGAAGTTCACGCGTGATCTGGTCGCTGGAAACCCTGACATTCTGCTGCATCTCTGCGATCTGTTCCTGAACCACGGAATTTTTATTAAAGTTAATATAAGTGTTGTAGGAACCCTTGAGAATGACTCCGACAATGACCATGACGATCAACACCTCAATCAGCGAAAAACCTTTTCTGTTTAGACAGATCATTTTTCTCCCCTACCGTGTAATCAACGTCGAGACACTGGCCCGATGGCTTCTCCCGGAATTGTCGGTCCACGAAACGACCGATGTCGCCAGTATTGAACGAAGTACTGGTTGATTGGCCCCATTGACCGTCATTGTCGGATTTCTCTGAATCGTCCATATTCTATTATATGTCTTCACAACCGTGGCCGGGAGGGAATAGGTCCAAATCAGGTCACCGGCCGTTATATCTCCGCAAGGGGCATTTGCCGTACAGGTATTCACACCATCGTCCACCGGTATCACCACAGTTTCTACATCTGTCACCGAATCGATATCGGTCATGTTTAATGGCGCGGCATTCGTGGAAACGTTCGGATCAGCAGAGGGCTGAAAGAGGTTATCGAAAGGTATGTTATTTATCTCCTCAAGCTTGTCTTTCGCCAGATTGGTTGCAACCGACATCTGACGGGCTAAGGAATTGCCCACAATCGATGCGCTTATCAATCCCAAAACCCCTAATATCCCTATGGAAAAGACGGATAAAGCAATGAGCATTTCAAGCAAGGTAAACCCGTCTTTCTGAAAACAGAGATTCTTTCTAAACTTCAGCTTGTCCATGATGTCCCTGTCCATTTATAGATTTTAACGCGACCACTTGATCCAAGGATGGTCACAGAATATAAATCCCCATCACTATTGGTCAGGTAGACCTCACCATTCTCCGGCACCCCCCCCTTCGTCGCCCGGCCCAGTTGGTCCAATTGAACATCGTTATTAAGGAATGTTACGGCAGACGAAGGAGCACCCGCTGGAAATTCCGGAGGGCGAATATCGATACCAGCAGTCCCTATGACCGTTCCAATATATTCCTGGGATAAATTCACGGTCTTGAGCACTGGGCCGGTGACTGTAAGTTGACGAATCGTATATGTTTGATTAAACGCTCCCCCGGGTTTCTCAAAGACGACCCAATGTACAATATTGTTCGCAATAGATAATGACCTTGCATATCTTATATCGGAGGCCAGTTCTCTCGTCGCACCCTTTAGCCGAATACGAGGGAGTGAACTCACAAAGGAAGGGACCCCCAAGGATGCGGCGACCCCAATCAAAGCAACAACGACCATTAATTCAGTGAGCGTAAAACCCCTTTTATTTCTCAAATTTGTGATCCAGGATCGTCCCATCTTCTGCCACATCAGATTTTTCCTCACGGACTTTTTAGACACACCTCTGTCGATATGCAAGTCTTGATCCATGAAAAACAGACCAAAAATTTATATTATTTTTTTAGTGTTAATAAGGAGTTGTGGTTTTTACTGGGGAAAGATAGGAGAGATTGTGTAATGGACTACACACCAAGATTGGAAATCATTTTCCATGTTCCCTTGAGCAAAACAATGGGTGGAAGACCGGAATAGGCTCCAGACTCAAAAGATTGATTGTACCAAACTTCCAGGCGGGTCGCATCGTCTCCGGTAAAACCGCGCTCAGAGAAGACCGCGCCATAAACAGAAAAGGGTCCTTGCAGATCGATCTTCCCCTGAACATAAAGGAGACCGTCCATATTTATATTCGTCAGGGTGACCCCTCGCCGGGGTGCGTCTGAAGTGGGCCAGGGGGGGGAGGACGCTTCGACAGATTGATCCGATTCCCCTCCATGAATCGTAATATCTCCAGAGAAATAAAAATAACCTTTATAGGTCCCTCCTCCGAGGGTAATAACAGGATCCGGGCT
Source organism: Nitrospirota bacterium (assembly GCA_029261165.1). Lineage (GTDB taxonomy): Bacteria > Nitrospirota > Nitrospiria > SBBL01 > JAADHI01 > DUAG01. The sequence continues at coordinate 67,178 of JAJDBV010000061.1, forward strand.
CGGACTACAGCCCCCCGGCTCAACGTCGATCCATGCCAGCTTATATTCCTCAGAAGCAGGATGAAAGATATCATCAAATGTTCCTTTTTCTATACCATCCTGCATCAGTGTGCCCGTACAGGAGACGACATAATAATTTCCATATGTCATGATTGTCTTTTTTAAATCATCTAAATCGATAGCATCCAGGGCAACTTCAACCTCCTCCTGAAGATTCGTTTGGACATCAGGATATGAAGGTTCAAAGATCTCCTCCTCAACACGAATCTCCAGCCAGTGATCCTGATTGCCCAGACCTTCTACATAAGGCATCGCGTTTGGCGGATTGCTGGCCGGATCGGCAATTGGCTCTGGAATCCTCACGATACCGGCATCTCCCGTTCCCAATTTGGCCTGACCCGTATATCGAATCTTCCCCCAGTGAACCCAGACCGGAGAGGAAACGCCCGGATTACCCAAACCTTGTACGCCTGCAGTAATAGGACGCATTTCATTTTTCGAAATATCGACCCTCACCCTCTTGACCGACCCCTTCGTACTGACGGACTTTATTTCGAGCGTGCAAATGCTCTCCGGATGCAGCGACCGATAGAACCGGATATCTACAATTTTCCCCATATCCCCTATTTCGGAGAAGGGGATATGGGGATTGAGAAAATAAGAACCATCTACGCGATAATCATAGGGCGTACTTCCGCTATTGTTCACACTGCAGGGCGTCGTCGGTAATTGGCGGAAAAAATCAGGATTAGGTGATCGGTCGGGGTATGCAGCCCACGCAAGAACCTGGTCCACACCGGATTCCGCCAGGTAGCTGGACGCGAGTTCATATTCAGAGTAATTTGCGATAAGGAGTTCGGTCGAAGAAACATGAAAGGAAAGAAGCCCGAGACCCGTCACCAGACTCAACATCATGACGGCCACAAACATCGCCGTCCCGCGTTGATTCATGGCAACAACTTTTCTCAAAAACGCATTTTTTTTCCACGTGTTGATCGTCTTTCCAATCGGTTTCCGCATTTACATATTTTTTAACCAGACCTCTGAAACAAACTGCCGGGTCCGGTAACCTCCATTCGAATCATAATCTGGATCTTTCCGTTCTGTTCGCGCACGCACGGTCACCCTGACCATCATAATCTGCTCTCTCTGAGCAAGGGTGGCAAGCGCACCAACCAACAAGTTTCCGCTTTCATCATAGTAGTCAAATCGAAGAAATTCGATGTTTGAAGCGACCTCTTGAAGTCCACTTCCGCTATCACGGAATAAGGTATAAGGTCGCTTCGGTTTTCCACAAGAGTCGAATGGGGTTCCACCAACCCACTCATATTTTACATGCTCATCGACATCAGGTTTACTTAACTGCCCATTGTCGATACGGGAATTTTCATTCAGATCAACGGAATAATGAAAAATAGTTGGCGTTGCTTCAAAGATCTGTTCTGCAGGATGTTTATCATGGATACACCTTACCCAGCGTTTCTTCGTCAGCTTCGTCCCATCAAAAGCCTCTCCGGTCGGGTCGTAACCCGCCTGTTTGACCTCTCTGGAAACCAAACCAACTGCAACCCGTCCCTGTTGCTGCATCTCTGCAATCAAATGCTGTACCTCATAATTCTGATGGAAAGAACCAAAAAGCTGGTAGAAAGATCCAGTGAGGACCAGCATAATGGCCATCGCAAAAATCAGTTCTATAAGTGTTGCCCCGCGCTGCCATCTTCGAATCAATGGCCCTTCTCCTAAAAAAACTTCAGACTTTTAATGAAGACACGTCGGCCCTGATCCTGGCTGTTATTCCACAGGACCTCAACGCTAATCACCCAGATATTCGGATCATTTTCACTCTTCTGGATAGACCACCGTCTTCTCATTCCACTTGGATGATCTTCATCGTTTAGAGTGAGAACAGGGGGAATTACGCGAAGGGCATCCATCTTTCTTTGAGCCAATTGAGACGCCAGCGTGGTCTTATTACCCACTTCGAGAGATGTGAACCCCGACCCGAACAATCCGATCAGCGCCAGGAGACCCACCGACAGGACGACCAAGGCGATCATCACCTCCAGGAGTGAAAAGCCATTTCCACTCCTATTGCCACGCATTTCCGCCCCACTTGTAGAGTTTGACGCGCCCCGTCATATTGACTGTGATCGCCATCGTTTCACCCTGTGGAGAATCATTCGTCAAATAAATGCTCCCACCCACTCCAGCGTAGGTTCCGTTGGGCTGAAATGTAACTTTATTTTGATCGAAACTCACGCCATCCTTCGGCAGTTTCTTTTTTTTTCCACTTGGGATTTTTCCAATATTATCCGGGGTACCAAAAAGAATCTTATGCGGAAGAATCTTCGGGCCATGCCCTGGAAGATCATATTTCTTCGCCTTTGGACTAAATTGAATGGAAAGCGTTTCCCCCTCTGTTATTGCTTTCTGTCGAATCAACCTTAAATCCGACACGATCTGATGGCTCGTACGACGTAAGCGCTGCCGGGAGGTCTGCACCGAAAAATCTGAAGTACCCAGAACAACCAACATCCCGGAAATACCCATCACCACCAATAATTCAACTAATGTATATCCCGAATTTGAATCTAGGCTGGAAGTGCGCCGCAAAAACATATATTGCACCTACTACAGGAAGTATTCAGACTACTTGTAAGTCGTCAATCCTTCTCTATACCATACTCCTTTACCTTGGTCAATAATGTTTTGTAACTGACTTGAAGGATCTCCGCCGCCCGAGATTTATTCCATCCAGTCTCATTCAGAACCTTACGAATCATTCTAGACTCAACCAGAGAACTTGCCGACTCGCTGATACTCTGTAATGAGCCCTCCAATGGGATATCTTGAAGGGTATAGTCCGACTTTTCTTTCATTTTCAGTCCAAGATGTTCCGGACAAATCTTATTCCCATCACTGAGAATAACCGCCCGCTCGATGCAATTCTGCAACTCCCTGACGTTGCCTTTCCAGCGATGGCCAATCAAAATGTCCATCGCTTCCGGTGTAAAATCATCAACATCCTTGTTCATCTCTTTTGAATAATATGAAATAAAATGACTCGCCAAGGTCGGGATATCTTCCCTTCGGTCCCGGAGGGGTGGAATAACAATCGGGAATACATTCAGACGAAAAAAGAGATCCTCTCTGAATTTTTTCTCTTGAATCAACTTCGGAAGAACCTGGTTGGTCGCCGCGACGATACGGGCATCAATTTTAATATTGGTCGTCCCCCCGACCCGCATCAGTTCACCTGCCTCCAGAACTCGGAGCAGCTTTGACTGAAGAGAGAGATCCATCTCTCCGATTTCATCCAGGAATACAGTGCCCTTGTCCGCCAGTTCAAATTTTCCTATTTTTTTCCCTGTCGCTCCGGTGAAGGCACCCCGCTCATGGCCGAAAAACTCACTCTCCAGAAGGTCATGGGGGATGGCTGCGCAATTAATCGCGACAAAAGCCTTCTCTTTCCTTGGACTCAGCATGTGGACAGCACGCGCGAAAAGCTCCTTTCCTGTACCGCTTTCGCCCAAGAGGAGCACTGTTGTTTTTCCTTGCGCCACCTTTTGTATCTGTTCGGAAACTTTTGTCATTGGCGGGCTCTTGCCGATAATACGAGGCAAACCCAATTGTCTTGAAAAAGTTTCTTTTAAAATAATATTCTCCGTAATCAGCCTCTGTTTTTCCAATGCTTTCTCGATCTGAAGAAGCAAGTGATCTGGATCAAAAGGCTTAGAGATAAAATCAAATGCCCCCTCCTTCACCGCCTTCACCGCCGCTTCAATACTCCCATAGGCCGTCATTACAATCACCGGGATAAAAGCACTCTGCGTTTTTACTTCGTGAAGCACGTCCAGGCCACTCTGGTAGGGGAGCTTAAGGTCCGTTAGGACAAAGTCGATTTTTTTTTCACGGACCATCGCGATTCCTTCACGCCCATCCTTGGCCCAGATGACCTTATAGCCGGCATCAGTCAAGGCTTGAGATAACATCTTGGCCAAACTCTCCCTGTCTTCAACAACTAATATTGTTTCCATTACGACTCCTGTATTTTAATAACGCAATCGGGGAAGTCGGGGTTCATATTCACACTACATATTCGTCTGTCTGAATATTGAGCGGCAAAATAATCCGAAAGGTCGTCCCCTTCCCTTCCATGCTTCCAACCGATAGATGACCGCCATGAGAAAGGATAATCTTATGTACAAGAGAAAGACCCACGCCTGTCCCCTGTTCTTTTGTTGTAAAAAATGGCAGGAATATTTTATCCAGGTTTTCCTTGGGTATGCCCGGTCCAGTATCCGAAATCTCTAGCTGAATCATTCCCGCAGGTCTTGTCAATAAACGAAGCCTGATCTCACCACCGGACGCCATCGCTTCCAGGGCATTGCGGAACAAGTTTGAAAAGGCCCGATTGATGAGGACGGGGTCTAATCTAATCTCCGGAACCGACTTTGGAAAAGAAGTGACCCAACGTATATTTGGATATTTTCTGGTTTCGATGAATTCCTTCATCAAATCCTTGAGTAGGGGAACCATCGCTGCTGGAACAGGGTTGATTTCGGCTTTCTTTCCATAAGAAAGCAACTCCGTAATGAGGCCTTCCATAGAAGAGAGTTCATCCGTAATCGCCTTGATCATTTCCTGTCGCGCGTCTTTCGGTTCGAGTTTTTTTGCCAAAAGTCGAGAAAAACCAAGGATAGTCCCCATGTAGTTCCTGAACTCATGCGCGATCCACGCAGACATTTCACCCATAACAGCCAGGCGCTTTTTCAATTCAATCTGCTCTTGGAGCATCTTCATTTCGGTTAAATCGGTAAAGACCAGGGTCGCCCCGATGATTTGATCATTCCGATCCCGGATAAGAGATGTATTCAAGCCCAACCAAATCCTCTCCTTATCCAGCCGTTCTACTTCACACTCTTCACGAAAGATCTCTTTTTCCTTATCCAGGGTTTCTTCCAAAAATGATGAAATCTTCTGATTTTCACCGAAAAGGTCGATATAAGTTTTCCCCATGATCGCTTCAGAAGGCGTATTCAATAATGCAGATGCGGCAGCGTTAAACGTCATAATTTTTTTTTCAAGATTGAAGGTCAAGACACCGCTCGTCACACTTTGCAAAATATTTTCGTTATAGCTTTCAACACTTTCGGCATATTCCTCAGCCTTCCCTTTTTGCAGCTCCAAGGACTCTTCTTTTTGCTTCAATTGCCGTATAAGACCCTCAAAGGTGTCAATAACAAAACCGGATTCGGTCGTCTCTCTGGCGAGATCCCGGCCCCGGAGACCCGGACGCAAGGTAAATAACCGAACGAGGGAGTAAGTCAGCACCCCGCCACCCAAAACCCCGAATACCAATATAAAAACAAGTAAACCACTAGATTTTTGGTCTTTCTTCACGCCAACTGGAAAAATCAAACGAAGGAGGCGCTCATTTTCTATGGGAACCCAGACGATACGGACGGACTTCCCTCTTTTTTCCAGGTGCACGGGCTCCAGGACGATCTCTCCCCTCAAGGCTTTTTCCCGATATTTGTTCTGTTGGGCGTCCGGAATCATTTCCTTCTCAGTCACCTCTTTCTTGGAATCTGCCAAAATAATGCCGTCCGAGTCGACCAGGGTCATCTGAGTGATGTTTCTCTCAACTGCAAGTAAATGAAGGGAAAAGACATCAGGCTCCTCCTGATTCTGCTCGCGCAACAAGGAGGCGCGAACTGATTCTCCAAGGAGTTTTAGGCGTTCCTGTTCATTGGTCTCGAGTCGTCTTTGTGTGACACTAAGCTCTAATGAGTAATAAACAAGAAGAAGAATAAATAAAGAAAATAAAAAAATGGAGAGAAAAAGAACAAAAAAACGGACTTCTAAGACACTTCTTTTTCGAAGAACCACATGTGCTCCGTTATATTGTCATACCTTGCAAAAGAGGATCAAGCCCTCACAACACCTACAATCTTCCGAGTTGAAGGTACCACCCGAGAATTTCGCTCCCCCAGAAAAGGGAGATCAGTGCGCCAAGAACAAGAAAGGGACCGAAAGGAATCGGTTCAGCCCGATTCCTACCTTTAAGAAAGATAAGGAGGAGACCGCTGACCGCCCCGCTGACTGCCGCCAGGAAAATAGTCAAGAGCATTCCCTTCCAACCAATGAAGGCCCCGATCATCGCAATCAGCTTAATATCACCCCCGCCCATTCCTTCTTTTTTCAAAATGACAACGGATAAAATAGCAATAAGGTAGAAAATTCCTCCGCCCAGTACCAAACCGACAAATGAACGGACTGGACCCAGGGGAAGAATCGTTGATCCAGCGATCAGACCCAGGACCATCCCGGGAAGTGTAATGACATCGGGAATGATCTGGTGAGAAAGGTCTATAAAAGTGACAACCACCAGTGAAGAAAATAAAAGGGAATAAACCACTGTCTCCAGAGAAAGGCCAAATCGATAGAAAACAAAAACATAGCCGAGACCATGGAGCAGTTCCACCAGGGGATATTGCCAGGAAATAGGAATACTGCAAGACCGACACTTCCCTCTCAAAAAAATAAAACTAAAAACCGGAATATTATCGTACGGTTTCACAGGTTTGTTGCACGCGGGGCAATGAGAGGCGGGGAAGACAATCGATTCCTCTCTCGGTAAACGATAGATACAGACATTGAGGAAGCTTCCGATCAACAAGCCCAGGATGAATACGTTGATGAATAGAAATGGCAGCGGCACGACAGATATCTCCTTAGTGGGATAGGATACCACAAGAAAAAGGGTCCAGCAATAAAAGAGATAAAAAACAATATTTTATGCATTATGGAGGAAGGGCCGGAAGGAGGAGGATCATTCCAAAATTGAGCGATCTCAACCATTCGATAGAACATCATTTCTTGACACAGTCACGAAAAGAAAATAGGATACAGCAATGATTATCATGACAATTA
>JAJDBV010000062.1 GCA_029261165.1 Nitrospirota bacterium
CCTTTATCACTGACGGTGAGAATCCCAACAGAAAACATGACTCCCTTTCCCTCTCCCCTACGCCTGATATGCGATCATTTCCAGAGACGGGGTTGCGCCTCTGGTCGTTCAAGATTAAAATGCGCATAGGCCGCATCCGTCGCCATGCGTCCCCGGGGGGTTCTGTCAAGAAAACCACTCTGGATAAGATAAGGTTCATAGATATCCTCCAGGGTCTCTTTTTCCTCACCGACGGCCGTCGCCAGGGTCTCGATGCCGACGGGTCCGCCCCCAAATTTCTGAATAATGAGAAGAAGGAGTTTTCGGTCCATTCCATCAAAACCTGAGGAATCAATCTCCATCTGCGTAAGGGCCTGCGCGGCCACATTTCGGTCAATATGTCCATCCGCTTTCACTTCTGCATAATCGCGCACACGCCGCAAGACCCGGTTGGCTATCCGGGGCGTACCACGCGTTCGCATTGCAATTTCAAGTGCCGCTTCTTCGTCAATCGAAACATTCAAAATACCTGCGGAGCGAATGACGATTCGACATAGTTCTTCGGGCTGATAAAACTCAAGACGGCTGATCACACCAAATCGGTCTCGGAGGGGAGAGGTCAGAAGACCTGCCCGCGTCGTCGCACCAATCAGAGTAAAATTAGGAAGGTTTAATTTCAAGGTTCGCGCCGAGGGACCCTGACCGACAATAATATCAAGCTGAAAATCTTCCATTGCCGGGTAGAGGATCTCCTCGACTGTGGGGTGAAGACGATGGATCTCATCAATAAAAAAGATATCCCCTTCAGAGAGATTGCTCAGGATCGCGGCCAGATCACCCGGATGCTCCACCGCCGGCCCAGAGGTTGATTTTATATTCACTCCCATTTCCCTTGCAATGATATTGGCAAGAGTCGTCTTGCCCAGACCGGGAGGCCCATAAAAAATAACATGGTCCAGTACATCCCCCCGATTCTTTGCCGCCTGGATGTAGACCTTCAAATTCTCCTTGATCTTCTCCTGACCGACATAGTCCGCGAGTGAGGTTGGCCTGAGACTGGAGTCAACCCGACGTTCTTCATCTGTCGCCTGGCTTGTCACGATACGGTCATCCATTTACAACAATCCATATTTTATAGCTATTCAGCATGCCACTATTTTTCTTCAGAGTAAGGCGCGAGGATTCAAGCACCACAGCAACTCCGCCATGGAGGAAAAGAGAGGCCTGTCGAATAGTTATTCTTATTTTATTTTTGCCAACCTTTTAAGGGCAAGCTTAATCAAGCCTTCCACTGAATCAATTTCACCATTATCCTGTTCTTCTTCCCCCTGGACTATTTGCTCAATTACCCGCCGGGCTTCGGTCCGATGATACCCGAGGTTCATCAGAGCAGAAAGGGCATCGTTACTCACTTCGTTCCCCGGTTCCACCACCGATGCCGCAATACCGGAACGCTCCGGATGCAGGCTGCTGACCTTCTCTTTTAACTCAAGCGCCAAACGTCCAGCCATTTTTGGACCCACCCCCGGAATCGCCCTCAATCTTTGGACATTCCCATTCCGGATGGCATCGATTAACTCTCCCGTCTCCATCCCGGACAGAATATTCAAGCCCAACTTGGGACCGACCCCTGAAACCGAAATCAGGAGCAAAAAAAGCTCCTTTTCAAGAAGTGAGAGAAAACCATACAACTGAAGCGTGTCTTCCCGAACGTAGGTATAGATCTGAAGCGCGACCATCTCCTTCACTTCCGGAAGACGATAGTAGCTGGTTAAAGGAACATGAACCTCATAGCCAAGTCCCTGCACTTCTATAATGACAACGGTGGGCGTCTTGTGCGTGACCAATCCGTTAATAGACGCGATCATCTCCGACCCATTTTACCCATCTCAGCCGCTTCAGAGCGCGCAACGCTTTCCTGAAACTTTGCCATATGCGCATGACAGATCGCGATGGCCACGGCATCGGCCTCATGCTCTGATTTGATCTTTTTCGGAACTTCAAGAACGCGACCCACCATCTGCTGCACCTGATCTTTCGTAGCCCGGCCATAACCGACAACAGCCATCTTTACAGCCGTCGGAGCGTATTCAAAGATGGGAAGCGCATGCGTCTCTGCGGCCAAAAGGGCGACGCCTTTCGCCTGGCCTAACTTAAGGGCCGACTTGAAGTTTTTTCCATAAAAGGTATCTTCGAGGACAACAACCGTTGGAAGGGAAGATGTAATCACTTGAAGAAGCCTGTCAAAAATGCACTTCAGGCGGGCAGGAAATGGAGAACGGGGTGCCGTCGCAATCTCACCCGATTGAACCAATATGAACCGCCCCCCAAGCCCCTCATCTAGTACCGCATACCCTGTTGTTCCAATCCCCGGATCAATTCCGAGAATACGGAGAGGGCCAGGCTGCAATGGGTAAGAAGAACCCCGTTTTATTTGACCCTCATCTTCGCCCATGATGCCGCGCTGGATATTACTGATTCACTTTTTCCATGACCTCATCCGGAATATCAAAATTGGCATAGATATTCTGGACATCATCCTGATCTTCAAGCATCCCCATCAAATGCAGCATCCGTTCCGCCTGTTTCCCTTCCAAGCGCGTGGAATTTTTCGGGAGAAAGGTGACTTCAGAAAAGGTGGTGGAAAGATCCGCGTCGGAGAGGGCCTGTTTCACATTTTCAAAATCGGACGGAAGTGTAATGACCTCATAGTGGGCCGGGTCATCAGAGCGAATATCTTCCGCACCGGCATCCAGGGTAATCGACATCAACTCTTCTTCATCAACAGACGCTTTATCAAGAACAAGGCAACCCTTCTTTTCAAACATCCAGGCAACGCTTCCAGCTTCCCCCAGGTTGCCGCCATGCTTTGAGAGGAGGTGCCGGATTTCGGAGGCCGTCCGATTCTTATTGTCGGTTGTAATCTCCATTATGATCGCGACGCCACCCGGACCGTAACCTTCGTAGACAAACTCTTCATACTGGACGCCCGGCAACTCACCCGTCCCCTTCAGGATCGCCTTTTTCATGTTATCGGCGGGCATATTGGCTTCTTTGGCCTTGCCGATGGCCGTCCGGAGACGAGGATTTCCCTGAGGGTCCCCCCCACCCATCTTCGCGGCGATGGTGATCTCACGAATAATCTTCGTAAAGATCTTCCCGCGCTTCGCGTCGGTGACCGCCTTCTGATGCTTGGTTGTCGCCCACTTTGAATGTCCGGACATATCCCCTCCCCAACCCGATCAATGAAGAAATATTCCTTAAATAAGACCTCTTTTTTTAACATACTCACGATTGGAGTGTCAATTTGGATTGGAGGCCGCAAGACCTGCTGTTGGGTCTTGCAGCAAGGAAAAGAGTTGACAAGGGTTCGCTAAATACCTTAAAAATTAATGTCTGTAAATTAAATTCTTTAGCCGAGGAAAAACGATGACAACACAAACCCACAAAATTATTTATACAAAGGTTGATGAAGCCCCTGCATTGGCCACCTACTCTTTTCTCCCGATGGTCAAAGCCTTTACACAGGTCGCCGGTGTTCCCGTTGAAACCCGGGATATTTCTCTTGCAGGCCGGATTATCGCAAATTTCCCCGAGAACCTGACGGACAGCCAAAGACAGGCGGATGATCTGACCGAATTGGGTGCGCTTGCAAAGACACCTGAGGCCAATATCATTAAACTTCCCAATATCAGTGCATCCATTCCTCAGTTGAAGGCTGCCATTAAAGAATTACAGGAAAAGGGCTATAACCTCCCGGACTACCCAGACGACCCGCAAAATGACACAGAAAAAGAGGTTAAGGGACGTTACGACAAAGTCAAAGGGAGCGCCGTCAACCCTGTTTTAAGAGAAGGCAATTCAGACCGCAGGGCGCCCGGATCGGTTAAACAGTACGCAAAGGACAACCCCCATTCGATGGGTGCGTGGTCTGCGGACTCCAAGTCGCATGTCGCCCATATGGAGGGGAATGATTTCCGCTCCAGCGAAAAATCTACAGTCATTACCGGAGCATCCGCCGGGGACGCAAAAATCACCTTCGTGGGTCAAGACGGCAAGACCACCGTTTTAAAAGAAAAAACGGCCCTTATCGAGGATGAGGTGATTGACGCCTCGGTTCTAAGCCGCAGCGCCTTACGCGAATTTCTTGAGGCGCAAATGGAAGATGCAAAGAAGAGTGGCGTGCTGTGGTCCATCCATATGAAGGCCACCATGATGAAGGTTTCAGATCCCATCATTTTTGGTCATGCCGTTTCCGTTTACTTCAAGGACGCCCTTGAAAAACACGCCTCTGTTCTTGATAGCATCGGCTTTAATCCCAACAATGGCCTGGGCGATCTTTATGCAAAAATAGAAGGTCTTCCGGAAGACCAAAGAAAGGAAATCGAAACCGACATCCAGGCCTGCTACAAAAATCGGCCCGAACTGGCAATGGTCAACTCGGATAAAGGAATCACAAATTTGCATGTGCCGAGCGATGTCATTATCGATGCTTCCATGCCTGCCGCGATTCGCAGCTCGGGTCAAATGTGGAACAAGGAGGGCAAGCTTCAGGATATGAAGGCCGTGATCCCGGACGGAAGCTACGCGGGGATCTATCAGGAAGTCATCGCCTTTTGTAAAGAACATGGGGCCTTTAATCCAGCCACCATGGGCAGTGTTCCCAATGTGGGCCTGATGGCGCAAAAGGCAGAGGAATACGGCTCCCACGACAAAACCTTTAAAGCCCCCGGAAAAGGAAGCATCCGCGTTCTCAGCGCATCCGGCGGAACCCTCCTCGAGCAGACCGTGGAAGAAGGCGATATCTGGCGCATGTGCCAGGCAAAAGATCTGCCGATTCAGGACTGGGTCAAGCTGGCCGTCACCCGGGCGCGGGCAACAGGGGCTCCCGCCGTTTTCTGGCTGGATAAAAACCGCGCCCACGATGCGCAGCTCATCGAAAAAGTGAATCGCTATTTGAAGAATCACGATACGGAAGGCCTGGAAATCCATACCCTGCCACCGGTAGAGGCCATCCGTTTTTCACTGAAGCGGATCAAAGAGGGCAAAGACACCATCTCCGTCACCGGAAATGTGCTGCGTGATTATCTCACCGACCTCTTTCCGATTCTGGAAGTGGGAACCAGCGCAAAAATGCTGTCCATCGTCCCTCTCATGAATGGCGGCGGCCTTTTTGAAACCGGTGCCGGAGGCTCTGCTCCGAAGCATGTCCAGCAGATGGAGAAAGAAGGCCATCTCCGCTGGGATTCTCTTGGCGAATTTCTCGCCCTTGCCGCATCATTGGAACACTTGGGAAAAACGAGCAATAATCCCAGGGCAAAAACCCTGGGGGAGACGCTTGATCAGGCCACCGGAAAGTTCCTGGGAGAGAACAAGTCACCCTCTCGCAAGGTCCGTGAACTGGATAACAGGGGAAGCCATTTCTACCTCACCTTATATTGGGCACAGGCATTGGCCGCGCAGACAAAAGATCAGGATCTTCAGACACATTTTTCCCCTATTGCCAAACAGCTTGGAGAAAATGAAGTGAAGATTATTGAAGAGCTGAATGCCGTACAAGGGGAATCTGTTGATCTGGGTGGCTATTATCGCCCGGTCGAGGAAAAGGCGCAAAAAGCAATGCGCCCGAGCAACACCCTCAATGCCATCGTGGATGCTATTGCATAAAGAATCGTTTCAAAGAAACATGAGCTGAATCGTCTTAAAAAGACCCCAGCGGTTGAAAATTAACCCTGGGGTCTTTTTTTTACTGCTTTTTAAATGACTCAAATAGGATTTTTGCCACCTTCCGATTCATCTTCGGAGCCTTTTCCAGAGCCTCAAGTGTCGCGGCCTCAATCTTTGCAAGGCTTCCAAAGTTTTTTAACAGCGCCGTTCTCCGAAGCTTACCGATCCCTTCGACTTCCTGAAGCCGGGAATTCAGCATCTTCTTACCGCGAACCTTACGATGATAGCTCACCGCGAAACGGTGGGCCTCGTCCCGGACCTGCATCAGAAGGTGGGTTGCGGGGGAGCCGAGAGGGAGTTCAATCGGATTACTCTCCCCCGGAAGGTAGACACGTTCCCCGCGGTCGCCCTTTTCCTTGGCCAGGCCGATCAGATCGCATGACCCGAGATGAAACTGGTCGAGGACTGATCCGACCGCTGAGATCTGACCTTTCCCTCCATCAATCAGAATCAGGTCAGGAGGCGTCCCTGGCTTTTCTTTCAGGATTGCCATACGCCGGGACAAGACTTCGGCCATCATTGCAAAATCATTTGCCCCTTCAACGGTCTTGATCCGAAAGTGCCGATAATCGGACTTTTTGGCCTTGCCCCTTTCAAAAACCACCATTGATCCAACGGCACTCGTTCCCATAATATTAGAGATATCATAGCCCTCAATTCGATAGGGAGATCTTTTCAAGCGGAGCAGTTCCTGCAAAAGTTCCATCTTCGCCACTCCGCCCGCCCGGAGTTTCAAGTGTCCATCCAGAGAGGATTCGGCATTTTCCTGCGCAAGACGAAGCAGGGCCAGGCCCTTTCCCCTCGTAGGGGAAAGAAGCCGGACGAGGCCTCCCCGCCGCCCGGAAAGCCACTTTTCCAACAGGACTCTTTCCCCCAGAAGAAGTGGGAGCATGATCTTCTTCGGAATCACCCCCTCCTTGTTATAGAATTGTTGGAGAAATCCCGTACAAAGCTCTTCATCCGATATCCCGGCCATATGCTCAAGGAAAAAATCTTTTCGTCCGACCAACATCCCTCCCCGGATAAAGAGAACTTGGATATCAACCGACGTTTCTTTTCGGGAAAATCCAATCACGTCACGGTCTTCCATCCCTACTGAGGTAACCCGCTGGCGTTCCAGGGCACGTTCAATCTTCATCACCTGGTCTCGAATTTGCCCCGCCGCCTCGTAATCAAGGTTGTCCGACCGTTGCTGCATGCGCTTTCGCAAGGCCTTCACGAGTATCTTATCCCGTCCTTCGAGGAACAGCCGGACCTGGTCGATCATTCGACCGTAATCTTCCTTAGACTGATTTCCGGTGCAAGGGGCGAGGCAGCGCTTGATTTCAAATTCGATACAGGCACGGTCTGCCGTTCCATCGATTACGATGCTGCAATTCGGGAGGGGGAAGATCCGTCTCAAGAGGCGGAGCATTTCATGGAGACCTCCCGCAGGGACGTAAGGTCCGAAATAAAGCGCCCCGTCTTTCTTGATTCGTCGGACAATCTCAAGGCGGGGAAAATCGTCACCGATAGGAAGGCGGAGGAGGGGGTAGTTCTTGTCATCCCGCAGGACGACATTGTATCTCGGCCGATGTTTCTTGATCAGGTTGTTCTCGAGGATCAGGGCCTCCAGCTCAGAGCCGGTCACCATCGTTTCGATATCAACCACCTGGCTCACCATCGACCGGATCTTGGGACTTTGCTCTCTTCCGGAATGGAAGTAGCTCCGGACCCGGCTCGATAAAACTTTCGCCTTTCCGATATAGAGAATCCCACCCTTCTGCCCTCTCATGAGATAAACTCCGGGACACTTGGGAAGGGCCTCTATTTTTTGCTGTATGTCCATGGTTTTTTCCAGATGAAATCCTGTTCAATTTTATCAAACATGCAGGAAAACCCCCAATAAAAAAGAGCCCCCCGAGATTCCGGGGGGCTCTTTTTTGAACACACTTATTCCGTTCTTAGAATTGATAATTCACGGAGATAATCCCTTTAAGCTGATCGTCCGTCGGACTGATGCCTCCCCCAGGGGTCCCCAAGGTCTTCCAGGCATCTCCTGAGGCAAGATATCCAAGATTGACGGCCACAGAAAGATTATCATCGAGTTTGTGATCGTGGTTCAGATCAATTTCGATCCCAAGATCGCTGTCTGCACCGACAGCGGCGTCTTCCGTCGTCTCAGCCCAGATGAGGGCCAACTCGGTGTGGCAGGTCTCTGACGCGGCCAGCCCGGCAGAGAGTTTTATCGCTGTGATACCCAATCCACCGAGACAACCACGGCCGCCGGAGCCGATCCGACCGCCCCCGACACCTGCACACTGTCCATCCCGGTCACTGTTGACATCATCATTCACTAAAATATTCCCAAGGACGAAGTTCCCTGAGACCCCGTTAATATTTATTGCAGGGTCAGCATCTTCACCCGAGGTCCATAGGAAGCTCACGTCGATATTGGCCGGTCCGACAGGAAGTCCCGCACCAACGAGGAGATTCAAGCCTTCCAGATCGATATCCGTCGGGCCAAATCCTTCAATGGTTCCGTCAAGAAAATCGATTTCAAATCGGGCGTTTATAGGGCCGATTAAGCCATCCACGGTAAGTCCAATCGTTGAAAAGGAGGTCTCTCCTGAATTACCTGGTAACGCCATGCCCAGACCCGGAAGGATGAATTGATTATTCCGGTCATTCAAGTAGGTCGCAAAGAGTCCAAGGGCATGCTCCTCCCCATGGTGCATGCCAATGTCAAGGATATAAAGATTGGTATCATTTCCGGTACCTCCATTAAAACTTGAGGTCGTCCCATTATTCGAATCAAAAAGTTTTCCATCGACAAAGGTGACAGTCGCCGCACCAAGCTTGAATCTGCCCGCAATGGAATCGACGGTATCATCTAAGATTAATCCATGCCCCAGCGCAAACTGCTTCCGACCCAGAACAACTTTGAGACGATCAAAATCAAACTTGAGGTAGGCCGAACGGACGCCGATGATATTGTAGGTCCCCCCAAGACTGGCCGTCCCAAATCGGAAATTCCCGGACCCACAAAAGGAAGAAGCACCAACACCCGTGGGAGCGGGACAAAACTGACTGTTCGGGTCATTAAAACTATTCGTGAAATCAACGATCACGACGGCAGAGGTCATCCCCGCGCTGATGGTTGTCTTCAGGCGAAAACGGCCGTCGGAAAAAGCCTGTTGGTCATCAACGAGATCATTCGCATCGCGCAGATTGTCAGTGTAGACACCACGGACCCGGAAATCTCCTTCAATGTTAAAGTCTGCGGCATAAACCGAAGCCGTATAGAACAATGTAACAACCGCTAAGGTCATTCCTAAATATCGTTTCATCACCACTCTCCCTTCATGGATATGAATCAGTACATCAATAAATAATCAATGTTTGGATCTTTGATCAGGCCGCTTTCTCCTGACTGACCGTTTCGGTCAGCAACGTGACATGATTGTTGCTCACATCAAGAAATCCCGGACCAATAGAAAGCTCGCGTTTTTCCCCTTCAGCAGAGGTAATCACCAGGAAACCGGGCACAAGGGTCGTAATAAGCGGGGCGTGGTTCACCAGGATACCCAGTCTCCCAAGACCGCCGGGAGCCACAATAGACCGGACCGAGCCTTCAAAAAAAACCTGTTCCGGCGTCGTCACACTTAACTGGAAGGTCTTTTCGCTCATGCGTTCAGCTTCTCCGCCTTCTCCTTCGCTTCTTCAATCGTTCCGACCATGTAAAAAGCCTGCTCCGGAAGATCATCCAACTCGCCATTGACAATCATTTGGAAGCCCCTTATAGAGTCTTCTAATTTCACATATTTCCCTGGCGTGCCGGTGAAAACCTCTGCGACGAAAAAAGGCTGTGAGAGAAACCGCTGGATTTTTCTGGCACGCTGCACGGTGAGGCGGTCTTCTTCAGAGAGTTCATCCATCCCCAGGATGGCAATAATATCCTGGAGTTCCTTATATTTCTGGAGGATACGCTGGACAGACTGGGCCGTTTGATAATGTTCATCTCCAATGACCTGTGGGTCCAGGAGCCGGGACGTCGAGTCAAGCGGATCGACTGCGGGATAGATGCCCAACTCTGCAATCTGCCTTGAGAGAACGGTCGTTGCATCGAGATGCGTAAAGGTCGTTGCCGGTGCCGGATCGGTAATGTCATCGGCCGGGACGTAGATGGCCTGGACAGAAGTAATTGATCCGGTGGTCGTCGACGTAATTCTCTCCTGCAGCTCACCCATCTCTGTGGCCAGGCTCGGCTGGTATCCAACAGCTGAGGGCATCCTTCCGAGAAGGGCCGACACCTCAGAACCTGCTTGAACAAAACGGAAAATGTTGTCAACAAAGAGCAAGACGTCCTGGTTTTTTTCATCCCGAAAATATTCGGCCTGGGTCAGGGCGGAAAGACCAATCCGCAAACGGGCACCCGGAGGCTCATTCATTTGCCCAAAAGCAAGGACGGTTTTATCAAGCACACCGGACTCCGTCATCTCTGCATAAAGATCATTTCCTTCACGGGTCCGCTCACCCACCCCGGCAAAGACAGAATAACCACCATGCTCCGCCCCGATGTTCCGGATCAGTTCCATAATGATGACGGTCTTTCCAACGCCGGCCCCACCAAAGAGGCCGACTTTCCCTCCCTTTGCATAGGGTGCCAGAAGATCGACCACTTTTATTCCGGTCTCCAGGATCGAAGTGACCGGGACCTGATTTTCAAAGGAAGGGCTGGGTCGATGAATCGGCCATCTCTGATCCGGATTTGTAACCGGCCCCATGCCATCAATCGTCTCTCCGGTTACATCGAACATCCGTCCAAGCGACTGTTCACCCACCGGGACAGAGATCGGCTTACCAAGGTCAGTGGCTTCCATCCCGCGAACCAGTCCATCTGTAGACCGCATGGCAATACAGCGCACGACATCACCCCCCAGATGCTGAGCTGTTTCAACAATGACATCGGTCTTTGTTAAGGAACTAACAATTTTAACGGCATTTAAAATTTTTGGGAGTTGTTCTGATGGGAATTGAATATCAACCGTGGGTCCGATAACCTGTAGAATCTTGCCTGTTGCCATGCTTTATACTCCTTATGTGCGCTTTGGAATCCTCTTAATTTTATGCCTTCATGGCCTCACCGGCCGTGACAATCTCCAGGATTTCATTCGTAATGGCCGCCTGGCGTGCTTTGTTCCCCATGAGGCTTAAATGATCAATCATCTCATTGGCACTGTCTGTTGCATTTTTCATCGCGACCATCCGTGAGGAGTTCTCTGCGGTAAAAGACTCCAAAAGGGCGGAATACATTCTCGACGTGATCTGCCGGGACAGGAATTGGTCTATTATGGTAGAAAAATCAGGCTCCAGAATAAAATCAGAAGTGGAGTCCGACTTTTCTGCCCCTTTTTCCTGTTGAACATTGAGAAACTTCTTTAAGACCGGTTTTGTGGACATCGCGGAGATAAAGTTGGTATGAAGAACATGCACCTCATCAAGGACACCGGAAAGATAGGCCTCCACCACCTGATCGGTAATCCCGGAAATCCTCTGATAATCCGGGGTTCCGCCCAAATCAAGAATACTAAAAAGGATGGGCCATTCCCTTTTTTGAAAATAATCATGGCCTTTTTTCCCGATCAGAATGAGCTTCACTTCCTGAGATCGCGGCGCTTTCAGGAAGGATTCTGCTTGGGAGATGATGCTGGAATTATAGGCACCGCACAGTCCACGGTCAGAGGTCACCACCACGAGTCCGATCGTCTTGACATCACGCACTTCAAAAAAAGGATGCGTAACCTCTCCCGAAGAAGCCATCAGGTGCGAGAGAATCAACTCCATCTTTTCGTAATAAGGCTTGGCGCGGCGAAAGGTCTGTTCAGACTTCTTCAGGCGTGAGGCAGCAACCATCTGCATGGTCTTGGTGATCTGCTGGGTTTTTTTTGCGGAGCGGATACGCCCCTTAAGTTCGCGGAGGGTGACGCCCATTCTTTAAGCAGCCCCCACGGGACGCCATCCCTTCTTAAAGGCGGTGATAGCGTCATCCATCTTTTTATTCAATATGTCGTTTAAGGCTTTCTTTTCCACAATTTCCTGCACAATCTCCGGATGTTGTTCAGCCATCATTTTCAAATAGGCCGCTTCAAAAGCCTGGACATCTTCGGTATTCAGATCATCCAGATGACCCGTCGTCCCGGCGTAAATCGCCATCACCTGCTCCGCCAGGGAGTACGGTTTGTACTGCCCCTGCTTGAGCAACTCGACCATCTTCTCGCCCCGCTTTAACTGGGCCAGAGTCGCTTTGTCAAGATCAGATCCAAATTGGGCGAAAGCCGCCAGTTCACGGTATTGAGCAAGGTCTAGGCGCAAACGCCCGGAGACCTTCTTCATCGCCTTGGTCTGGGCATTTCCGCCAACACGGGAGACGGAAAGGCCGACGTTAATCGCAGGGCGCACACCCGAATAGAAAAGATCGGGTTCAAGATAGATCTGGCCATCCGTAATAGAAATAACATTTGTCGGGATATAGGCGGAGACATCGCCGGCCTGCGTCTCGATAATCGGAAGGGCGGTCAAAGACCCGCTGCCTAGCTCTTCATTCAGCTTTGCCGCGCGTTCCAGGAGGCGGGAATGGAGAAAAAAGACATCTCCAGGATAGGCCTCTCTCCCTGGAGGGCGCCGGAGCAGTAGTGACAATTGACGGTAGGCCTGTGCATGCTTGGAGAGATCATCATAGACCACCAGGGCATGCTTTCCGTTGTACATAAATTCTTCGCCGATTGTACAGCCGGCGTAAGGGGCAATATATTGCAGAGATGCAGGTTCGTTGGCCGTCGCCGAGACAACGGTGGTATATTCCATTGCGCCATGCTCTTCAAGAGTCTGTACCACTGAGGCCACGTTGGACGATTTCCCGCCAACGGCGACATAAATACAGTAAACCCCGCTTCCCTTCTGGTTGATGATCGTATCAACGGCAATTGCCGTTTTTCCAGTCTGACGGTCACCAATGATGAGCTCCCGCTGGCCCCGACCGATCGGGATCATGGCATCAATAGACTTGAGGCCGGTTTGGATCGGCTCTTTGACCGACTCGCGCGAAACCACGTTCGGCGCGCCCCCTTCGAGGATACGCGAACGATCTGTGACAATCGAGCCTTTCCCGTCAATCGGGCGTCCCAATGCATCGACCACACGACCGACCATCGCCTCACCCACCGGGATCTGTGCGATTTTCCCCGTTCGTTTGACGAGATCACCCTCTCTGATTTTACTGGTTTCTCCAAAGAGGATTGCGCCGACATCCTCTTTTTCCAGATTCAAAATCATCCCGACCACATCATTCGGGAAGGAAACCAGTTCCCCCGCCATGGCATTGTTCAATCCGGAAAGACGGGCGATACCATCGCCGACACTTAAGACTTCACCGGATTCTTCGATGGTAATGTCAGCCTGATAACCCTCGATATATTTCTGAAGTACACCTGCTATTTCACCCTGATCTATCTTCAATTGGCTTCCCCTTATTTTCCTTTCTCAGCGAGAATCCTACCGGATATTTCCTCACGCAAACCACTAAGCCGACGACGCAAACTCCCATCGATAATCCGTTCTCCCATCTGTATCACAATACCGCCAAGGATGGCAGGGTCTACCGACTTCTTCAAAAAAACCGTTTCACCGGTTAAATCGGAGAGGGTCTTTTCAAGCTTCTTCTCTAAATCTTCAGACAAAGGAACCGCCGTGATGACCCGCGCGGTCATGCTGCCTCGGGATTCAGATGCAAGTTCAAAGTAAGCCCTGATGATCTCAGGCAGGAGTCCGCCTCTTGACTGATCAATCGCCAGCCGGATGTGATGCCGGGAGACCTAAGATGTTTCCCCACCCAGAATTTCCTCAATGGCCTTCTCTTTCCCCACTGAGGTAATCTTGGGATCCTTCAAGAACTCAAGCAATGCGGGATTCTTATCGAAGACGGCCCTAAACTGCGTCAACTCTTCCTCCACCCGGTCAAGAACACCTTCACAACGGGCAACTGAAAGAATGGCCTGTGCGTAAGAACGCGCAATCTCTCTGTTTTGTTTATCAGCCTTTTCCATATGCCTCTTTGACCTGGTCGAGGGCTCCTGAAATTAACTTACTGTGGTTCTCAGCACTTAAACTGTTCTGCACCATCTTGCCTGCAACCTGGATCGAGAGCTCTGCGACCTGTCCCTGAAGTTCGATCAGGGCCTTTTGCTTTTCCCTTTCGATCTCTTCCTGAGCCTTCTTAACCAGATCACTTGACTCTTCAGAAGCTTTGGCCAGAATTTCCTTCCGCAAAACTTCCCCGGCAACCCGGCCCTCTTCAATCATCTTCTGTACTTCAATTCGCCCCTCATCCAACTGCTTCTTGTATTCAGAAAGAAGCGCCTCTGCCTCTGAGCGACCCCGTTCGGAGTCGTCAATCGCGTCCTTGATCGACTTCTCCCGGCCTTCCATGAGATCAAGAATCGGCTTGTAGGCGAACTTCTTCAACAGCGTGAGAAGCAGGAGAAAAGAAACAACGGTCCATATCATTAAACCTGGATCGGGTTCGAACATGGTATTCCCCTTATTTTGTCATGACCAACAAGAGCGCGACCACCAGGGTATACAGGGCCAGTGCCTCGATGAAAGCGATTGAGATCAACATGGTGGTACGAAGTTCTCCCGCAACTTCCGGCTGCCGTGACATGGCCTCCATGGTTTTTCCAACAAGCCACCCAATCGACAGGGAACCCCCAAAAGCGGCCAGCGCTATCCCAATTACCGCGCCTACGTAAGTCATACCCTCCATGCTCTTATCCTCCTTAGTTAAGTCAATTTCGATTTGTAATCAACACCGCGCCCACTGCGCCGTTTAATGCTCCATATGGATGGCTGCCGCAAAATAGGTTGCCGTCAATATGGAAAAAATAAAAGATTGAATCAAGGCAACAAAAATCTCAAAAGCACTCATAATGACCACACCCACGATGGGCAAGGGCGTCACGGGAATACTTTTGAGCAAAATAATCAGAGATAAAAAGACCAGAATAACAATGTGACCCGCCAGCATGTTGGCAAACAGCCGGATGGCCAGCGAAAGCGGCTTGGCCAATTGGCCGATAAATTCAATCGGGAGCATGAGCGGCAGGATCCATGAAGGAACGCCCGGAGGGACAAAGCCCTTGAGATATCCGACTAGGCCATGCCTTTTCACCCCGACGGCCTGGACCGTCACAAAGACCATGATGGCCAGACCCGCCGTAACATTGATATTTGCAACCGGGGTAAAAGAACCGGGAATCAAACCCAATAAACTCGAGGTGAGAATAAAAAGGAAGAGCGTCGCAATGAAAGGGAAGATGAACCGCCCTTCTTCGCCGATCACCTTCAAGACAATCTCTTTCATCAGGAAGTCCAGAACAGATTCGACAAGGTTCTGTTTTCCTTTAGGATAACGCTTCCGCGTCGCCGCGGTCCAGGCAAACAGGGAAAACACCACCGCGCCGGCGATCCACGTCCAGAGAACCGCCTGATTGATCGAAAAGTCGATCCCCGCAATATGGAGATCAAAGAGCGAGTGTAACTCGAAGTGATGAAGTGGATCGATGCCTTTTGACTCTTCTGCCATCAGTGTCCTCTCATTGGCTGTGTGCCCCGATGCCTGATGTCATTCCAGAAGGCTTTGGCCGCATTTTGAAAAAGGAAAAACGAAAAAACAATGACCAGTCCAAGGACCAGCCACGGAAGATCGACTGAAGTAAATCGGCCTAAAATATATAAAAGGAGTGCGACTGCGGTCAGTCTGAGCAGGAAACCACTTAAAGCAGATCGAAGTTCAGTTGCAATAGACCGCTGAGACCCTTTAAATGCTGTGATTTTTAGGGAATAGAAATAAAGCACGCCTAATACCCCTCCTATCATAAGTGACGTGGTCACGCTTTGTTTTTCTCCTTATTGCGGTTTTTCTCAGTGGCAGCAATGAGCCGAGCCATATTCAAAAAACCCGCCGCGGCTCCAAAGATGAACCCTAAAAGCAGAAGCCAGGGACGCGTCCCGAGCCACTTGTCCAGGCTGTTTCCACCCCAGGCACCAATCAACACAGAAACAACCATTTCAATGCCGAGATTGGCGTACCGGCGGAGCATATACCAGGAATTGTCCTGTTTCTTGTCAGGCTTCAAGGATACCCCGGTGGGAACCGGTAAAGACTCACAACAAACGAACACTTCTATCATATCCACTCATTCTTTGTCAAACCAATGACAATTTTTTTACTAAGCGTGACCTACCATCCTTTGAGTACCTGCCGAAGCTTCTCAATATCCTGTTCGTCACACCAGACATAGGCGGAGTATCGGGACTCAAAGCCCATCCCATCGACGGCATACAGATTGATCCCCTCCTGCGCGATTCGATCAAGCGTATCGGCCAGCGCACCCGCTCTGTCCTCCCCACAAAGATGGAAACAACTCCCTTCTTTCAGGGACCAGCCTGAACTTCTTATCGCTTTTTTGAAGGCATGCGGATCGCGGGGAATCGCAATGATCTCTGCGTTGCCCCGTCCTATCCCAAAACACCAGACCCCGGCCAGATTGATTTCAGCCTCTGCCATTCGTTTTGAAAATCGCGCCAATTGGCCAGGACGGTCCTCCGTACCAATTACAAAATAAGTCGCTCTAGATATATCCATGCCTCACCTCATCTTTTCAAGTATGTTTTATGATGTCAATCTTAAGAAAGTTTGGGCCAAAAAGACAAAACCTTCGTCAAAATAACGAAATCGCCCATAAAATGCAATGCCCCTGGAAACGCCTTACATGAAAACACCTTCACTCTCGCTTTTGACATATGGATGGTCGCTAATTCCGAAATTTAGGAACTAGAAACCGCCGATTCACCTGAAATGACTGCGTTATCGCCAAAGGTCTCCTCACCGTACCGGTGAGTACGCTCCGTTCCCCCTTTGACCTCTGGCCTTGCCTTTTCGGGTGACTTGACGGCGTTGCTCCAAGATGAATCGCAGATCTTGGGATAGTAGAACCAATTGCATTTCAGGTACGATTCGACTATCATGCCTTGCATGAAAGTCAAGCTTTATCACCCTCTCAGGGAGATCTCCATGAAGGGTCCAAGGAAAGCCGCTTTAATCTTAAAGGAATTGAATCTTCCCAGAGAGGCCTACCTCGTCATCTGCGGGGAAGAGCTGGTCACAGAGGATGCACTTCTTCCAGATGATGCGGACGTTGAGATTCGTCCGGTCATTTCAGGAGGATGAGGGTCTGCCCCTAAATGAAATGTCGTCGATGCAAAAAACCAGCGGTCATCAAATTGCCCCGGCACAACACCGCGTATTGCGGCTTCTGCTTTCAGTTCTATGTATATGAACAGGTCAGACGTGCACTCTCAGAGCACAAGATGCTTCAGAAAAAAGAGCCGGTCCTCGTGGCCGTTTCCGGAGGCAAGGATTCGCTCGCCCTTTGGGATATCCTGACCAAGCTCGGCTATCATGCCGTCGGACTCCATCTGAACCTTGGGATCGGATCTTATTCAGAAACATCACAAAGCAAGGTTGAAGCCTTTGCCCGCACCAGAAATCTTGAGCTGATCACCCATGCCTATCAGGAAGCCTACGGCCTCGGCATCGTGGAAATTGCGCGGGAAACCGCCCGCCCCGCCTGCTCCGCCTGCGGGACAATGAAACGCTACCATTTCAATCGCATCGCAAGAGAGAAGGGCTTTGCCGTGGTCGCGACCGGACACAATCTCGACGATGAAGCGTCCCGGCTCCTAGGAAATGTTCTGCAATGGCAGGAGAGTTATCTTCAGAAACAATCTCCGGCCCTTGCCGCAGAAGACGGAAAGTGGGCCAGAAAGGTCAGACCGCTCTACCGGCTGACAGAACGGGAGATCGCGGCATACACGGTGATCAGCCGGATTGACTATATTATAGAAGAATGTCCGATGTCGAAAGGGGCCAAAATGTTTCTCTACAAAGAGATGCTTAATCAACTGGAGGAAACCTCTCCAGGGACAAAGCATCAATTCTATCTCGGTTATCTACAGAAGAAGGAACAGATCTTTTCTCCCCAGGAAAAAGACAAGCAGTGCTGCAAGGTCTGCGGTCAACCAACACGAGGAACAATCTGCAGTTACTGCCGCCTGATGGAACGCGTGGCCACATGAAGGTCTTTGCATCCGGCGAGCGAATTCATTTGGTGAATCACAAGGGACGGATCTATCCGCTCCAGTTGAACGCCGGGGCGACCTTCGGTTTCAGCGGAGAAAAGATCCTCCATGATGAGATCATCGGCCGGGAAGACGGGACCGAGGTCAGATTCTCCGGAGGAACCCGTTTTTTAGCCCTCAAGCCGACATTGGCCGAATACACCCTCCATATGCCGCGAGGGGCGCAAATCCTTTATCCGAAAGATCTGGCCCTCATTCCTGTCTGGGCGGATGTCTATCCCGGAGCAACCATTATTGAGGCCGGTATCGGATCCGGGGCACTGACGCTCTTCCTTCTCCAGGCCGTCGGAGAAAAAGGGAAGGTAATCAGCTATGAAATCCGGGACGACTTTGCCCGCCGCGCCCTCAGGAATATCGAAACCTATCTGGGAAAGACCCTCACAGAAGAACGCTTGCTTCTCCGTGAAGAGAATATTTATGAAGGGATTGCCGAGGCGTCGGTAGACCGCATTATCCTCGATCTTCCGGAGCCCTACAAAGTCATCCCTCACGCAATATCGGCCCTTCGTTCGGGAGGAATTTTCCTTTGTTTTCTTCCGACCGTCCCACAAGTCGAGCGGGTCGTTGAGGCCTTAAGGGTAGCTAAGGTCTTTGAGTCCATCGAAACCTTTGAAACCCTCCTTCGGCCCTGGAATATTGATGGTCGGAGCGTTCGGCCCAGTTTGCGGATGATCGGACATTCCGGCTTTATCACTACGGCAAGGCGGGTAAATCGATCATTCGAAAAAGAAAATGTAAGTTCAACAACAACCCCATCCATTGGAGAAAACATATCATGTTGAATAAAGACCAAGTTGACCGTTTGAATGCCCAAATCGCCGGAGAAGCCTACACCTCTAGAATGTTTCTCTCCATGTCCTGCTGGGCCTTATCAAAAGGCTTAAAAGGCATCGGTTCTTTCTTCAAAGATCACCATGAATCAGAAGAAGAACACATGCACACATTAATGGATTACCTCATTCAAACAGGAGGCAAGGTAAAAGTGGGGCAGGTTGCTGCGCCGCCTGAAGAGTTTGACAGTGTCCGTGCTGTCTTTCAAATTGCCCTCGAACGAGAGGTAAGCGTCTCGAAGGAGATCACAAAAATGGTGGACCTCTTCCTCCAGGAAAAAGATTATTCGGCCTTCACCTTCTTGCAAACCTTTGTCGCGGAACAGCATGAAGAAGACCACCTGTTTAGAATGATCCTTGAAAAAATTGATCTGATTGGAGATGACAAGCAAGGGGTTTTCTGGATCGACAAAGAAATTGCCACCCTTACAGGCTCAAAATAATCCTTTGGTGCGACCAAACGACGCAGGGCATGCTGAGGGTATAAACGACATTGTCTTTGACGTTGGAAGGGTCCTTGTCGATTTTGGCTATCATGATCTCTTTACCCTCTTACGCAATCATGGGGCGAAAGTCGAGGGGGTAAAAGACTTCGTCAAAAAAACAGATCTTCTCTCGTATGAGTATGGTTACATCTCTGATAAGCGGTTTATTGACAACATCAATAGTCTGCTCGAGTCACCCCTTGACCACGCCCTGCTCATCGAAAAATGGGTTTGTATTTTCAAACCGATTCAAGAAATGCAGGCGCTTGCCCGGGCGCTCAAGGACAAGTTTGGCGTCTATCTGCTCAGCAACACCAGCGGTCTTCACTGGAATTATCTCCTGACTGAATGCCAGCTTAACCAAATCAGTGACGGGGCGCTCGCCTCTTTTGAAGTCGGTGCGGTGAAGCCCGAGGAAAAGATATTTCGAGAGGCGGAAAAACACTTTCACTTAAAACCGAAAACAACGGTTTTTATTGACGACCTTGAGGAAAATGTCGCAGGAGCGATTGCCTGCGGTTGGCAGGGGATTCATCATACGGGTGTTAACAACACCCGGGAAAAGCTAAGAACACTCATTCAGGACTTATAAAACTCAGGACACCCACCTCAAGTAATCCCCGCCTCTTCTTGTAGCCACCGAATATAAGGAATGATCGATTTGATCTCTTCCGTTTCAAGACCACTGATCTTCGGCATATTCCCAAATTTCCAATGATGCGCCCGGACCCCCCTCTGCGGTGCCAGAAGGAAGGCGGCATCTCCATGATGATTCGGTGCATAGATCTTGGAAAGAAAAGTTGGCCCCCGGTCCGTCCCGACTGCGCCTTTCCCATGGCATCCGGCACAAGACTCATTGAAAAGCGTCTCCCCTTTTGCAAGTTCGAAAGGAGCCTTTTTTACAGAACGAGGCGAAGGGGCGTGGCCCGAATCATTACAGCCCACCAGGAGGGTTGTCATAACGACGCCCGAAAGTATCATCGATTTTACCATCTGAACACATGACATTCTGAGATCATTTTTAAAGTAGGAGCGATTTCGGAACTTCTTGAGAGAAGGGAATCATTCAAAGCCGGCCGCCGCATTACCGCGACCATTACGATTCCCATTCCCATTACCACGTCCGTTGACATCTTTCTCATTAATACATGTGACAACTTTCCAGAGGTTCAAAGGTTTGACGCTCTTTTTTTCGGTCACCATGAGTGGTTTTCCTTCCAGAACCCCCCCGAGTTCAAGATCGGGACAAAATCCAAGCCGCTTCCCAATCGGCGAAAAAACTTTTTCAAATGTGGAGATAAACTTGTTCCCGTTTTGAAAGTGGTTGAACATGACGATCTTCCCGCCCGGCTTACAAACTCGAATAATCTCTGATATAACCCGATCCGGGTCAGAAACAGTTGTGATGAGCATCCCTGCAAAAACAGCATCAAACGTATTGTCGGGGAAAGTCATCTGCATCGCATCCATTCGAAGAAGCGTTACATTGGTGAGACGACGTCGGGACAGTCGATTCTTCGCCCTTGCCAACATCGGCTCACAGAAATCGATCCCTATAACTTGACAGTTTTTTGGGAAGTGCGGAAGATTGAGCCCGGTGCCAACTCCGACATCTAAAATTGTTTCACCCTCGCCGGCCTTGAGAACTTTAACCGCATAACGACGGGATTGATGGAACAGCGGTCCGTAAACAAGATCATGCAACCGCGAGAAGGTCCCATAAAACCATTCCACACGCTCAGCGTCCATCCACTGATCCTTTCTAACAAAAAACTGCTTCTTGAAGAATACCCCTCCAGAAGGACGGGGACGGCACTCGCCATGCGCGTTTAAAATTAAAGCGAGAATCACACAAAGCTTTTTGGATTCTAAAAAAATCCGACTCAATAATCAAGAAAATTCATCACACCCAAAAACTGCCCCTTTTTACCCCCCACCAGGGGACGAAAATTCTCCTGCACAAAGGGTGAAACCTTTCATTTTTTGCCCACCAAGGCGCATCCCAGCAGGATAGGGTTTACATGCTCTATACATGATCAGGCGTCACTGGGAATGAACCGACAAAAAACGGATTATGCTTCTGCTCTTCCTCGACTGTCGTCACCGGGCCATGTCCAGGAAAAAGGAGGGTCTCTTTTCGTAAGGAAAGAATTTTCGTCCGGACCGAATTCAGAAGTGTGGCATATGTGGAGGGAGATTGCGCGCGCCCCAAGGAACCGGCAAAGAGGGCATCTCCAACAAAGGCCATCGTCTGCTCCGAAGAGCCAGGCATTTCAATGAGATAGGTCGTCCCGCCTGGTGTATGACCGGGAGTTCTCAGTGTTCGTATCTGAAAGCGGCCGACGGAGATCATCTCCTTTTCTTTCAAGGGGATCATCCCTTCTGGCCATTGATGATCAGGGGAAAGCTCATTCGGATGGAGATAGATCACAGAACGGGTGGCTGCACGAATTCTTTCGGCCCCGCCGACATGATCCGGGTGTGCATGGGTGATGCAGAGTGCAGTGAGTCTGATTGCTTCTTCCTCAACCATCCGCACCACTTGTATTGGGCTGTATCCTGTATCAAAAAGAACACCTTCTCCCTGAGCACAATCAAGGAAGAGATATCCATTGACCGGATAGCTCCCGATCCGACCATCAATTCGTCGAATGATTGGATGGCCTGATTCCCCTCTGTCGCCTTGATAATCGGCCCCTTGCAGTACGGGCCTGGGCTCCCATAATCCAAAGGCAACATCGGCCAGTTTGCCTGCGTCCAGAGACAATCCCGAGGCCAGCGCATCGATCTCCTCCCGTGCGGGAAGCTCCCCCTCTTCCAGACCTCTGATACGTTTCTCCGGAAGCCCTGACCTTTTAAAGAGTTCAGAGAACGAAATCCTCAATCCAAATCGGGCCTTGCCGATGATGTCTGCGAAGGTGTCCTCAAGCATCTCCTATTTTGATCGAACGATCCGAACCTTCTTGAGGGTGACATCGTTATTCGGTCTGTCACGGCGGTCTTTTGGAACCCTGGCAATCTTACGAACAACATCTTGTCCTTTGAAAACCTGCCCGAAGATTGTGTGCCGGTTGTTTAAGTGTGGCGTCGCGCCCTCTGTAATAAAAAACTGGCTTCCGTTGGTATTGGGGCCTGAATTTGCCATGGCAAGCCGACCCGGTCGGTCAAACTTCAATTTCGGGGTAAATTCATCCTCAAACTGGTAACCGGGACCGCCCATCCCGTTTCTCATCGGATCACCACCTTGTATCATAAAGCCGGGAATGACCCGGTGGAAAATAAGACCATTATAAAGCGGACTTTTCACTTTCTTACGGGTTTTCGGATCGACCCACTCCTTTGTGCCTTCCGCAAGATCGACAAAATTCTCGACGGTCTTAGGGGCCTCCTTCGGGAAGAGCTCAATTGTGATATCCCCCAGATTTGTTTCCATCACGGCATAAAGACCTGGAGGAAGTGCTTCCCCGGCGGCGTCCACATCCGGAACAGAAGTCATCAAAATCACAGCAAAAAACATCACCATAAAGGACCAATGCATCGTCTACCTCCTCAATTAATATTTTGGGGGATACTACACCAACCGAAACGGATTCGCAAGAATTTGTCCATTACTGATTGCAAAGGTCCTCCAGTTCCTTCGGGTCAATGTCGAGCAAACTCTTTATCACCCGGTCGGCCTTTCCGCAGAGAACTTCTTCAGGATAGGTATTGGTGACGGCAAGAGACCGCATTCCTGCCAGGCGAACCCCCTCGAGTCCGTGCAGAGAATCTTCGATGACAACACAGGCATCCGGAGGTATCGGATGATCCTGCGTGGAAAGCGTGTTCAGTTTCTCCAACGCGGTTAAAAATGCCTCCGGATGAGGCTTTCCATTTTTGACGTCCTGGGCGCTCACAATCACCGGGAAGGCGGAGCGCATCCCTCCTTTGTCGAGAATCGCCTTAATCTCCCCTCGAAAAGCGCCGGATGCAATCGCCAGTCGGTAGTGCCCCTCTGCCTTCCTCACAAATTCAACCACCCCAGGATAGAGGTAAAGATCTTTCTCAGACAAGGCCCGGTAAATGGCCATCTTCCGGATAATTAGCTTTTTAAGGATCGGATTATCGACCGACCGCTTATTAGCGGAAAGGACAGTCGAAAAAAATCCTTTGTCGTCCATGGCAAGGTACTTCTCATAGTATTCTTCATGGGTCAGGGAGATCCCCTCCTCTTTCAGGGTCATCTGGAATGCCTTTAAATGATGAGGCTCACTGTCGGCAATAATACCGTCACAATCAAAAATAATGGCCTTAAGCATATGAACTCCTCTAACCTGTTCTATCCAGCACCGTCATCACGCCCAAAGATCTCAGACTGAGCCTCACAGTACAGTCAGATAGTATCTCTTTTGATGTATCCATGTCACCCATGATTTACACCTCTAATTCTGAAAGTATGGAATGAGAAACCTTTGACAAGATTGAGGATTCCGGCTCCATCGCAAACCACTTATAAAATGCCGGCACAACAAGCAGTGTCAGAACCGTCAACGTCACGAGGACCATGCTCTTCTCTAAGGAAATTCCTAAAGAGGGCGATGAAAATACCGCTTTTTTTATACGCTCGCCAACCTTGATCTAGAAAAACGAGGATTGTGCTCGCTATGCATGTTCACCATTTACCGCTTTTCAGTAAACCTGCAGGCACCAAGTTGCGCATCAAGATCTGCACTCGCCTTGAGTAGGGTAAGCAGGGTATTTAAATAGCGAATTTGAGCATTGGCTAAACGGCCCTGCGCAACACTAAACTCAAAAATACTGATCTCTCCGGCACGATACGCCCTTTTTGGAAAAACCATGTGTTCTTTGAGACGGTCGAGATAGTCAGCGCCATAGGAATCAAAGCGCTCTTTTGCCAGCTGCCGTTGACGATAAGCAGCAGCGGCCTCCCGCCGTATCTCCAGATTTTTTGAGTCAAGTACAATCTTTTTCACGTCGAGACTTACGCGGGCCTCCGTCACCTCTTCCTGGTTCCGATTAAAAAATGGAAGCGGGATCATCAATGATACACCAATAACCTGATCCTCATTGTCACTTTTAAATAAAGGGCCGAGAGAAAGGTTCGGCATCTTTTTGGATAAGGCGAGTTGAAATGACGCAGCATCCCCTTCCAAAGCCGCCTGAACCGACTTGAGATCCGGTCTATGCTCCAATGCACATGTTTCAAGTTCTTCTAAAGAATCGGGTCCTTTCCTTACCTGAGAGAGCAGTGTTGAAAGTTGTCCAACCGCGACAAACGCAGCCTCTTCGTTTAACCCAAGGAATGATTGCAAGGCTTTTTCGACGATGAGTTTTTCAGATTCTAGCTTTGTAAAGTCATGTTGCACTTGATCCCGGTCAAAACGAAGTGTGTCGATTTCCAAAATTGAGATATCTTTCTCTTGGAAGCGTTTCTGTCCAGTATTGAAGAGATCTTCATGTAGTGCTAAACGCTTCTCTTGGATTTTTATTTTTTCCTGAAGGGTCAGGAGATCATAAAACAGATGGACCACCTTCAAGCGCAGCTGCCGTTCGGTCTCTGTAACTCGCCATCCTGCCTCTTTCAGATATTTTTTAGCAGCCTCAGTCCGATGGCGGCGCTGACCGAAAATTTCAATCTCTTGAAGGAAGCGTAACTCAAAGTCAGTTCCCGACATTCCGGAGGGTGAAGAAGATTTCCTTTGGCGATGATTGGCGTCGACACTGAGCTCCGGGTTCAGCTGAAAAAGACGCTTAGCCTGTTCGAGTCGCCCTTGATCTATCCGGAGCATTTCTTTTTCAGCTTTCAGTCTAGGGTTATTCTTTAAGACCTGCTCGACGGCTTTTTCAATGTGTAATTCAAGAGATTCTGATTCTACATTTTCTGCACCGACATCAACGATCATCAATGTAACAAGAAGAAACGTCGCAAAAAAATTGCGGATGTTTTGAATCCTCATACCTGAGCTCCTTTCGACGGTATTGGACGTCCGAACTTTAAATACAATGCCGGAATAACAATCATGTTGAGCAAGGTTGATGAACCGAGCCCACAGAGGATGACGATAGCCATCGGTGTTAAAATTTCACTTCCCGGTGCCCCGGCGCGGAAGATAAGCGGAATCAGGGCCAAACCTGACGATAGCGCGGTCATCAGGATTGGGGAAAGCCGTTCAACCGCGCCACGCTTAACTGCCTCCTGAAAGGCCATCCCTTCTTCCTCCATGAGATGTCGAATGTGGGTGACCATCATGATGCCGTTTCGCGTGGCGACGCCAAAAAGGGTGATGAAGCCAACCAGGGAGGCGACACTGAGTACACCTCCGGAGAGGAAGACGCCGAAGACACCCCCGATCAAGGCGAGGGGCAAATTCATCAAAATAATGAAAGCGTCTCGTACGGAATGCAGGGCCGCTGTCAACAGGAGAAGGATGCCACCGATAACCAGTAGACTTAAAAGACCAATGGTGCGGGAAGCCTCCTCCGCCGATTCGAACTGCCCACCGTATACGACATAGTAGCCTTCCGGGAAAACAACGTCTTCGGTGACCTTTTGTCTGATATCATTGACCACGCTTTCCAAATCCCGTCTGGCGACATTGCTGCTGACGACGATTTTGCGTTGCACATTTTCCCGGCTAATTGTATTGGGACCGAGCGATTTTCTGATATCAGCCAGGTACGAGAGTGGTACTTTACCGCCGAAAGGCGTATCGACCAAGGTGCCTCGGATGGCGTCCAGGCTGGCGCGATCACGATCTTCGTACCGGACGATGAGATCAAAATGCCGTTCTCCTTCGAGCACACGGGAAACTCTTACACCGCGGAATGCAGTTTCAATTGTTTCCGCTACATCACCGACACGAAGGCCAACATTGGCGATCTGTTCCCGGTCGAAACGGACGCGTAAGATGGGGATGTCGGCCTGTTGCTCCACGGCAAGATCGACGACGCCTTCGACCTCTTCCATTTTGCCTTTGACCGATTGGGCGAGACGCCGCAGACGTCGTAGATCTTCACCAAAAATTTTGACGGCGATATTAGCACGCGTACCGGAAAGCATGTGGTCAATCCGGTGTGAAATCGGTTGCCCGATGGTGATGGTCATGCCGGGTATGGCAGTGAAGGCGCTTCGAAGCGTATCAAGAAAATCCTCTTTTGTCCGGTCCTGCATTTGAAGTCCCACATCAATCTCTGAAGATTCTACGCCGAGGGCATGCTCATCCAACTCATCCCGTCCCGTGCGGCGGGCAGTTGTTTTGACTTCTGGAAAAGAAAGGAGGATATCTTCAACCATTTCTCCCAGTGCGTCCGATTCCAGAAGCGAGGTGCCCGGCAGCGTCACAGTATTGATTGTCAGGGTACCTTCATTGAATTCAGGCAGGAAAGTCCGACCCATTTGAGGGATGAGGGCAACCGCCCCAAAAAAAAAGAGGAGGGCGACGGTAATAATCATCACGGGTCGATGAAGTACACGGGCAAGCAGCTTTTCGTAGTAGACGGTAAGTATTCGCGTTAGAGGGCTTCCTTTTGTTTCAGAAATTCCCTTTGATTTTGGCAAGAGGAGTGAACACAAGGCCGGCGTAAGTGTGAGAGCAACTAATAATGAGGCGAAGAGGGAGATGGTGTAGGCCAAACCAAGGGGTTGAAGCAGTCGTCCTTCGACACCACTTAAAAAGAAGAGTGGCACAAAAACAAGGGTGATGATAAAAGTGGCAAAGGTAATGGAGGGCCGTATCTCCAGGGAAGCCTTGAGGGTGACAGCCAAGGTGTTCTTCTGCTCCGTACCCGGCAATCTTTTATTTTCCTTCAGACGGCGGAAGACATTTTCGACATCGATAATGGCGTCGTCCACCAGTGCGCCGATCGCGATAGCCATTCCGCCCAATGTCATCGTATTGATCGTGATGTCGAAGAAATAAAGGGTCAAGATTCCGACAAAAAGCGAAAGTGGAATTGCCGTGAGCGTAATAAAAGTTGCCCTTAAATCGATCAAAAAGAGGGCCATGATAATTGCCACAACAAGAGCGCCGTCCCGGAGAGATTCGGTCACATTGTTGATAGAGATATCGATAAAGTCGGCCTGGCGAAAGATCTGCTTGTTGATCTCCATCCCCTCTGGAAGGGCAGAGGCAATCTCATCCAAAACACCGTCGAGTGTTTGTGTCAGGGTTACGGTATTTGCATCGGGTTGTTTTTGAATGTTCAGGATGATAGCGGGTTTCCCGAGCGAAGCCCCTTCTCCTCGTTTGATAGCGGCTCCGATTTTAACCTCTCCCAAGTGGTGCAGCATAATATGTTTGTGCCCTGTGATTTTGACGACAGTATTTGCGATCTCTTCTGGACTCTCTATCCGTCCGACACCATGAATAAGGTATTCCTGTGCGCCTTCCACAAAAAAACCTGCAGAGGTATTTTGATTCGTCACCTTCACCGCATCCAACACCTGGTCGAGACTCACGCCGTGGGTCGCCATCTTGTCAGGTGACAAGAGGACTTGATACTGCTTCACGCCACCGCCGAGGGGGATAACTTGAGACACCCCCGGGACAGAAAGAAGCCGACGTCGGATGACCCAGTCTGCAGTGGCACGCAGATCCAAGGGCGAATGCTTTTCGCTGGTTAGGCTGATCAACATGATCTCTCCCATGACGGAAGAGATGGGGGCAAGGATGGGACGGTCTACTGCATCGGGCAGGTCATCGCTGATGATTTGCAGCTTTTCATTTACGATCTGCCGTGCCTGATAAATATCCGTGCCCCATTCAAATTCAACCCAGACGATGGAAATTCCCGTGGCGGATGAGGAACGAACACGTCGAATACCTGATGCACCGTTAACCGCCGTTTCGATCGGGAAGGTGACGAGGGTTTCCACCTCTTCGGGTGCCATGCCGTGGGCATCGGTCATGATGGTCACGGTCGGCGCCGTCAAATCAGGAAAGACATCAACAGGCATCCGGAGTGCAACGAGGCTCCCTAAAATTAATACCACCACTGAGAGAGAGAGAACAATCAGACGGTTTTTCAAAGACCAGTCGATGAGTTTATTCATTGATCAGTTGCGCCTTCACGCTTTTACTCCTCTGGTAAAACTTAATGCGCATGGCCATGTTGCGGAAGTTGTGTAGAAAGAGAGGCTAAATGCACACGATAGGCCATTTTTGTCACGACGCGCTCACCTGTTTTCAGGCCGGACTTCACTTCGACAAAACCTTCATCTTCGATACCGAGTGTCACTTCCCGGCGTTCAAAGGTTTCTCCGCCAACATGTACAAAGGCGACTTCAATCCCCCGGTCATCCACTACGGCGCTTTTGGGTATAGCAATGCCAGTAATGCTTTCCCCTGTTTGTACCGAGAGATGGCCGTGCATACCAATCTTTAATCGCCCTGCTTTGTTATTGACCTTCATGATCAAAGGAACGGAGCGGTGAACAGGATCAATGACACTCCCGATGGTGATAAGACGGCTGTCCGGCTTAGAAAGCAGAAATGGCCTGGCAAGGGATTCGGCGTTGAAATGCGCATGGTTGACCGACTTAATTTTCGGGATATCGGATTCAAAAAGACGCCCCTCAATCCAGACCGAATCGAGATCGATGATCATGAAAAGGTGTTGGCCCACCTTGACCTGTGCACCAGGCGTCATGTTCATCTTGACGAGTGTTCCGGCAATGGGAGCACGAAGCGGGAAGCGTTCCACCGATTTTTGGATATCGCTATTAGAGAAATCCTTCTGATTCACATCGAGAAGAGACATTCGGGAGCGTGCCGTCGCGAGTCGGGCATGCAAGACGGCTCTATTCTTTTCCGCCTCTTCCAGACGCCGCTTCGGAACAATTTGGTCTTTGTAGAGAGTCCGAATCCGGTCCAGTTCTTTTTGACTCGCTTTAAATTCGGCCTCCGCAGACCGAACCGCAAATTCCAATTCGTTACGACTTCTCGAAGAAGAATGAAGCGGCAGGATCATCGCCAATATTTCTCCGGAGCTGACCTTTTGCCCCGGTGCAGGTACGCTTTTGTTTACCGGAACAATTCGGCCCCCAATCGGCGCTACGATCTCTACGGCACCTTCTGCTGAAGGTTCGACTTCAGCATGCAGCCTGAGCGAGCGGTTCAATGTTTTTTGTGAAACAACTTCCGTTGCAAAATCAATTTTCCACTGCTGTTCTTTCAAGAAGGTAATTCCGCCATCCCTCTCATCCTCCTCCGATTTTAGCAGAGCGTCTTGCGTTGCGGCGACTGTTACCTCCCCCACATCAACCGTGTCGGAATTGTTTTCTTCCTTCGGGTCGGATCGGTGAAAGGTGAGCCGATAGGTCCCCGGTTTGTCAGGGATGATCACCGGACGGTAGATGCCGGGAATAATTGGTTCCGGTGTTTGTGCGGTTATTGTGTGGCCGTCTTTTCGGGTCAAAATCGTAACAACGGTATCTGATGAAACGGGTTGAAAGGTCTCTATGTCAGTAAAATGGGCATGAAAAGGACTTTCTTTCCCTACGACCA
The DNA here is from genome assembly GCA_029261165.1 of Nitrospirota bacterium. Lineage (GTDB taxonomy): Bacteria > Nitrospirota > Nitrospiria > SBBL01 > JAADHI01 > DUAG01. The sequence goes on from JAJDBV010000062.1 coordinate 29,767, forward strand.
GCGGAGGGAATTCCACAAAAAGCTCGGTGTTTTCTGTCCATCTTGTAATGACAACTGGTTCTTCTTCCTCTGTTTCCGTTGCCGGTATCATATTTTTCTGACAGCCAGACAAGAGTGCTACGGACAATACAAGGAAGAGATTGGTTTTCCAAAACATGGGATTAATCCTCCAATATATTCCTGAGGCACGCCTAAGAAATGGCACACCTCAAACCTTAGAACCCCCTTCAAATAAAAAGCGAGGGAACTCTTTGAAAAGGTAGTAAAGATTTACTCGGAGGATTAAATCAAAAGGACAGTCTTTTGGAGAGACCCAATCGTTGGGTTTGTTCTTGGAGGTGAAGGAGATGAGAACTGAATGACATTCAACTTAACGGAAGTCGGTGATATTTGAGGAATTTGCAATGAGGCGAGTTTTTTTGCGACCACGACATTCTTTGTCTTGGTCATGGCCTTTTCCTTAAAAACAGGTATTTCTACTTCATGGTCGGTATGAGAAACTTCTCCTCTGCTCGTAAAGGCAATCACGGTATCCAGGAGATCATGCTGATGTCCTATAGAGTCCGCCTTTTCATGATCATCATAATTGCCACGATGATGCAGAACAAGGTGGATCTTGCCAGGACTTTCAGTAACGAAAACAGGATGCGCATTTCCGAGGACCATGAATAGGATCGGGAGAGATTGAACAAACCCGACCCCCGAAAAGAGGAAACAGAGAAGTGAGATAAAAATCAGGCTTCTTTTCTTTTTTTGCTTTGAGTGGATTCTTTTCATCGTCTCAAGTCATTATCGTGTATCGTCATCTTTCTGTACCGATACGAAGTCTCATTCAGAGGAAATTCTAACATCTTTATTCACCATGCGCAATGGAGCTGAGATCAATCGCCAAGAGGCCTTCAAAAAACGGAGTCGACCAGAGATCATTTTTTGGAAGTGTCCAGAATGGCTTCATTATGAATATTCATGTTTTTCTTGGGTCTTGGTTCGGATGCATGTTTCTATATTTTAAGAAGTTGGAATAGAGTTCAGAATCGTGAAACCTTTTAGATTCGATAATTCTTTTAATAATATAAGGATGCGTCGACATCTTTTCCGAAAGTCTCGAAAAAATATCGCTGTCCAGCGCTTCCTTTTGTGACAGCAACTCACTTAGATTAAGCTGCTTGAATAAGTGTTCACCGACTGAGAGTTTGATGAGTGCCGTTATCGAGGCGTTTAAGTCCGAGCTGGCGATGAGTCCACCGCGATCACAGGTGTATTCTGCTTTTCTCGACCAGAACAAAAAGATAAAATCAAGCACCATAGAAACAAGCGGAATTCTGACAAATCTTGCAGAACTGGTTAATGCGATCCATTTTGTGTGGCCGCAAAGTATATGTGAAAATTCATGGCCCAAAATCGAGATGAGTTCCCCCTTGCTCATACATTCAATTGTTTTCGAATGCAGTACGACAGTCTTTTTGCCGATCACGCCCATGGCGTAGGCATTGATTTCCTGATTCTGAATAACATAAACATCGGGTTGATCCATTGCCAGACGTTTTGCAGCGATTTCGATGGCCTCATAAACTTCCGGTAGTTGCGTCTCCGAAACTTTAATCCCTTGACCTAACAATTGGCTCTGTTTAAGTTTGACCATCACCACTGCACCGACCACCCCCAGCAAAATGAGACCGAACGTCACACGTAACAAAACCAATAACACAAAAAAGGAAACACCGATGGAGAAAATCAGGTTGAGCGTTTCACCTGGAACACGGAAAAAATCAGAGGGAAGTTTGTCTGGTCTTGGAGGACT
>JAJDBV010000063.1 GCA_029261165.1 Nitrospirota bacterium
GCCCGACCAGTACTGATAGATCATCTTCATGGGAATATTACGCAGAAGGGACAGGCCGCTTTCTCGGAAGGCAGGAAAGACCCAATCGGATCGATCGAGGGCAAAGGCACATCCCACCTGGATCGCCTCCTGGCCCAGAAACGAGGCATAGGTACCGATCCGTCCTTCGCGTTGAAGATTCAGTGCCTTCTCATCAAAAGCCCTGATCAGGACCATCGCTTCGTAAAAAGCCTTGGCTTCTTTTTTTGTAATTTTTTCTGGACCGGACTGGAGGGCCGGGTCGGTCTGCCCGGCCTCATTCAAAATCTGAAGCCGCTGAACTTCAAACGTCTTGAGAACCTTTTTCGGCATAAAGCCCCCTCATCCAGACGGTTGCTGAGGCAATCCTGTAATTAAATAATTATAACACAACGGTACCCGATTTCTTATGATTTCCCTCATTCTCAAATCGCGTAATAGGAATCCCGTCAAGGTGTTTGGAAGGTGGAGATCTGTTATAATGGCCCTTGGGTAAGTGGAGGAATGAGGAGGCCTTCATTGGGTCACAAAGTTATCATCGCGGGAGCCGCTCGGACCCCCATCGGAAGTTTTCAGGGGACGCTCGCCTCGCAATCGGCAACACAACTTGGGAGCATCGCGATCGCCGAGGCGGTACGGCAGGCCGGTATTCCAGCCCCTCAGGTCGATGAGGTCGTCATGGGAAATGTCTTGTCGGCAGGCCTGGGACAGGCCCCGGCGCGGCAGGCTGCTCTGGGTGCGGGACTTCCGGAACAGGTCCCCTGCACCACCGTGAATAAGGTCTGTGGTTCAGGTCTCAAGGCGGTGATCATGGGGGCCCAGGCCATTTCCGGTGGTGACGCAGAGGTCGTGGTCGCCGGCGGAATGGAAAGCATGACGCATGCCCCGTATCTTCTGGACCGGGCCCGGTCCGGTTATCGTCTCGGCCACGGCATGTTGACCGACAGCCTCATTCATGATGGTCTTTGGGATGTCTACAACAATTTCCATATGGGGTCGGCCGCGGAAGCCTGTGCGCGGAAGTATCAACTCTCCCGCATAGAAATGGATGACTACGCCATCGAAAGTTATCGTCGGGCACGCGAGGCTCAGAAGTCCGGAGCGTTTAAGAGAGAAATCGTCCCGGTTCAGCTTGATGGAAAAAAGGAAACAAGGCTTGTTTCTGCAACGCGCGTTTCTGAAGATGAAGAGCCGGGCCGTACCGACATTGATAAATTGAGAACGTTGAAACCGTGTTTTGATCCGGATGGAGATGTCACGGCGGGTAACGCCTCTTCGCTCAATGACGGTGCGGCGGCGCTGGTCCTCATGTCAGAGGATGCTGCGCAAAGGGCCGGGGCACCGTCAAGGGCATCAGTCATCGCCTATACGTCCACAGCAACGGAACCTGCCCTCTTTACGACGGCACCCGTCGCTGCGATTGCCTCCCTGCTCAAGAAGGTTCAACTGTCCGTGCCCGAGATCGACCTCTTCGAGATTAACGAGGCCTTTGCGGCCTCATCCCTCGCGGTCAGTCGAGAGTTAGAAATCGATTCCAAGAAGGTCAATATCCGGGGCGGGGCGATCGCATTGGGGCATCCGATTGGCGCCAGTGGAAGTCGCATCCTGACAACCCTCCTCCACCTCCTGGAAGATCTAGACTTCTCTCGCGGTATTGCAAGCCTGTGTATTGGCGGAGGGGAAGCACTTGCAATGCTCATTGAACGTCGTTAAGCGTAACTTACTAAAAAATAACCGTTAATCATGTCAAAAGGAGTGTGAATGGAATTCAAGGTTGTCGGCATTGTCGGAGCGGGGCAGATGGGGGCGGGCATTACCCAGGTTGTTTCGTCAGCGGGTCCCCATGTCATCCTATATGATCTCGAACATGAAGTCTTGGATCATGCGCTTGCGCAGATTACCCACCGGCTGAATATCGCCGTTAAAAAAGGGAAACTGACAGAGTGGGTCCGCGAAAAAATTCTTAAGAATATTAAACTTTCAACCAAGTTTGAAGACCTGTTCCAATGCGACCTGATCATTGAGGCGGCTCCCGAAAAGGAAGAGATCAAGATGGAAATCTTTGAGGGTCTCGATGAACTCTGTCCAAAAACGACCATTTTTGCGACCAATACCTCTTCTCTCCCGATCACGCGTCTGGCCGCGACGACAGATCGACCGGACCGTGTTATCGGGATCCATTTTATGAATCCCGCACAATCCATTAAACTCGTTGAGCTGGTCCGTGGATGGCTGACCTCGGATGAAACCTTTGCGCGGATAGAACAGTTTGTAGAAAAACTGGGGAAGACGGTGATCGTCTCAAAAGATTATCCAGGCTTTATCATCAACCGGATCTTCATGCCGATGATCAACGAGGCCGTTTGTACGCTCACGGAAGGGATCGGCAGTGCTGAAGATATTGATACTGCCATGAGGCTAGGCCTACATCACCCTATGGGACCTCTCGCCCTTGCTGACTTGATCGGATTGGATACCTGTCTTGATATTATGGAGATCCTTTACACGGAATTTGCAGACAGCAAATATCGTCCCGCCCCCCTCTTGCGTAAATATGTTGAAGCGGGCTATCTCGGACAAAAAACAGGGAGAGGATTCTACCAATATCCTCCGGAGTCAAGCACCTCATGAACACCCATTTGACGCAAGAACAAAAAATGGTGGTACAGATGATACGAAGCTTTACCGAAAAAGAGGTCGCACCGCATGCTTCTGTTATGGATCATGCCGGTGAATTTCCAGAGGTCCTGGTGAAGCAGTTGGGAAAAATGGGATTGATGGGTGCATTCATCCCACCTGAATACGGCGGTTCAGGGATGGACCTCCTGACCTACATTCTGACCATGGAGGAAATCTCAAAAGTATGGGCTTCTCTGGGAGTCATCATGACCGTCAATAATTCCCTCGTCTGTGACCCCATCTTCCGGTTTGGCACTGAAGACCAAAAGAAACGCTTTCTCGTCCCACTTGCAAAGGGCGACACACTGGGCTGTTATGCCCTGACCGAACCTGCGGCCGGCTCTGATGCCGGTGCCATCGCCACCCGGGCCAGAGCGGATGGCGACACCTATCTTCTCAATGGCACAAAACGCTTTATTACAAACGGGAAACATGCCAATGTTGCAATCGTTTATGCAGTGACTGATTCTTCACGCGGAAAGCAAGGGATTTCTGCATTTATTGTGGAGACCGCATCGCCCGGCTTCATCATTGGGAAGCTTGAGGAAAAACTGGGGCTTTGCGGGTCCGACACGGCAGAACTGATTTTTGAAGATTGCCGTGTTCCAAAGGAGAACCTGCTTGGAGAAGAAAATGAGGGATTCAAGATCGCCCTTGCCACCCTGGACGGAGGTCGAATCGGCATTGCGGCCCAGGCCGTCGGGATCGCTCAGGGATGTCTGGAGGCGGCAATCGCCTATGCCAGGGAGAGGAGGCAATTTGGAAAACCCATTGCCGCGTTTCAATCGGTACAATGGATGCTCGCCGATATGAAGACGGAAATCGATGCCGCCCGTCTTCTCACACATCGTGCGGCCTGGACGCGTCAAAAGGGAGAAGCGGTCACAAAGATGGCGGCCCAGGCAAAGCTTTATGCCTCTGAGATGGCCAACCGCGTCGCGTACAAAGGCATCCAGATCTTTGGCGGATATGGGTATATCAAGGAATTTCCAGTGGAACGCTTTTTCCGGGATGCCCGCATTACGACCCTCTACGAGGGAACCTCTGAAATACAGCGGATGGTGATCGCGCGACATCTTCTTCAGTCGTGATCTTTCTTCTCGTATCGGCCGCATTGCTTGCTTCCACACCCAATGGAGCACCACCGTGCGAAAGAAAAAGAAAGAACGTAAACCCAATTTTACCAACCTTTCCGGAATAGAGATCAAGCCGCTCTATACAAAAGCTTCGATCCAAAAATACGATCAGAATACAGACTCAGGCCAGCCTGGAAAACCGCCCTTCACACGCGGGATTTATCCGACGATGTACCGGAGACAGCTCTGGACGATGCGACAGTTTTCCGGGTTTGCCTCGGCCGTCGAAACCAACAAACGCTACCACTATCTCCTGAAGAACGGCCAGACGGGCCTCTCCGTCGCATTTGATCTGCCCACTTTGATGGGCTACGATTCCGACCATCCCAAATCACGCGGAGAAGTCGGAAAATGCGGTGTGGCGATCGACACGCTTGATGATATGGCCCGGTTATTTAACCGGATCCCGCTTGCCCAGGTCAGCACTTCCATGACAATCAATGGTCCGGCGATGATCCTCTTTGCCATGTATCTTGCCGTGGCGGAGAAACAAGGGGTTTCTTTAAAACAGCTGCAAGGAACCCTCCAGAATGACATCCTTAAGGAGTATATTGCCCAGAAGGAATGGATCTGCCCCCCGGAACCGTCTTTGAAACTCATCAACGACACAATTCGATTTTGCGTTGAAGAAGCACCCGGTTTCCATCCGATCAGCATCAGCGGTTACCATATCCGTGAGGCCGGATCCACCGCGGTCCAGGAACTGGCCTTTACCCTTTACGATGGTTTAACCTATGTGGGCTCAGCGATTGAAGCCGGCCTCAAAGTCGATACCTTCGCGCCGCGCCTCTCCTTCTTCTTTAACGCACATAACAACTTTTTTGAAGAGATCGCAAAATACCGTGCCGCGCGTCGCCTTTGGGCGACCGAGATGAAACACCGCTTCAATCCTCACGATCCTTTATCACTCGCGTTGCGCTTCCATACCCAGACAGCCGGATGTACACTCACGGCACAGCAACCCCACAATAATATCGTACGGGTTTCTCTACAGGCCCTTGCCGCCGTACTGGGGGGGACACAGTCACTTCACACCAACTCCATGGATGAAACCCTCGCCCTCCCGTCCGAGGAAGCGGTGACGATTGCGTTAAGAACACAACAAATTATCGCGCACGAAAGCGGAGCGGCCGATACAGTTGATCCCCTAGGGGGATCATATTATCTCGAATGGCTTACCAATCGCATGGAAAAAGAAGCACGGAAATATATCAAAAAGCTTGACGCCATGGGGGGCATGATCTCGGCGATTGAAAAGGGATTTCCGCAGGAAGAGATTCACCATGCCGCCGCCGCCACCCAGAGGGAAATCGATCAAGGCGAGCAGATCATTGTCGGGGTCAACGCTTTTGTCGATGATAAAAGAAGATCCATCCCCACCTTAAAGATTAAAACCAGCGTTGAACGCGCTCAGGTGGTGCAACTCAGGAAGGTCAAGAAAAGACGCAATAAACGCAAACTCTCCCGCATACTCCACAGACTCGAAGCTGCCGCGGAAGAGGGGGCCTATCTTATGCCGCTTGTCCTCGATGCGGTCCGCGCGAAGGCGACCGTCGGAGAGATCTCCGATCTCTTCCGGAGGGTCTACGGAGAATACCGAGAAGATCTTTCTTTACGTGGGTAGGTCATCCGTTTTTCTTGTTGTGAGCATGCTGAAGCAGAATCCGTAAGGGTTCAGCATGCTCAATTTTCCTTCAGGGCAAGGCGCGAGGCGCGCAGAACCGGAGCATAGCTTTCTACGTGAGGATTCGAGTACCGCAGCAACGCAGCCCTGGAGGGATGGGCCTCGCGAAGCCAAAGGGAGGCATGCTGGACCCTTACGGGGACTATTCGCCTGCCCGGAACAACTTCCCTGCCATCATCGCAGCGTCAACCCGCAGATCATATCGCTTGCCCTTTTTATCATTTTCACCTCTGATCAGTATTGGAAGGGCATTCGTCTCCTCTTGTTCGTCTAATAAATCACCCAGGACTTCGATCATGACAGGGACTCTGTTCTCATTGGTGATAAACATGATTGATTTTAAAAAATCGACCGTCTGTCCCCGCTTGAAATTCCAATAGCCTTTTTCCCCTATTCTAATCGTGCCGGCAACTTTTGCCTGGATGTTCAATTTGGCATCGGCCTTGACCTCGTGCGTGACAAGATTTCCCTTGTCATCAATCGTGACAAGATCATTAATGATGATGATGAACGCGCCCTTGACCTTTGTCGTGAATTCAGACGGGTCCGGAGGCCGGGTTCCGGGCCGCGCCAGGGCAGAACTAGGGAGAAGAAGGTTGGCCAATAACAAGACCGACATTAGAGACCTTGCATCAATTAAAAATTTTTTCACAACGATATGCTCCTTTTTTAATATCTCTCTGTTATTGTGGAATGATGGCCTGGGAGCCTTTTCCTTCCTCCGTGGATCGAGTCACCTTATCCCCTTCTTTGCACACTGTCGCACCGCATCATCGCTTTTCTGCGTCCAGCATTGTAACTCCCCAGACCGGTCCGTTCATTGTAAATCATTATATATCTTTAAAAACGTAATCTCCTTTAGTCATCCATCTTCCTGCCGACTCCGAACGTCCACATGCCGACATGCGCATGTATACCCTATCCCAAATCGTTCTGCAATCCGATCCCCTCGGTCGATGAGCAATTTTGCCTCAAACACCTTAAATTATACCTTCTCGACCTGGAGATGACCAAAAAATAAATCAATCTCTCTAAAGTTATTTCTTTCTTCTCCGATAAGTAAAAACATAGAGAGAGAATCCCAAGTAAAAAGGATCGTGTCACTGCTCCGGTTGTGGCATGTTTGGAGAATTAAATGGACGGAAAAATCAGCTTTATCGACCCGATTCGTAATAAAAAAAGACTCTGCGAAGGGATGATCATTTCCAGCCTGGTCTTCTTATTCGCCCTCCCTTCCCCGGTGTTCTCCTACGAGATCACACGGGACGTTCAGGGGGGGATCATCCGGGGTGCCGTAAAATGGATCGGTGAGACTATTCCCGACCGATATATTCATAAAATTGCCAAGAACCCTGATTTTTGTGGTAGAGTTTTCGAGGATGATGCGCTTCTCGTCAATCCTCAGAGTCGAGGCATGCAAAATGTCGTCGTTTACCTGGAAAATATAGAAAGAGGGAGGAAACCCCGAAAGCGTTTTGTGAATGTCATCAAGGGATGTCGTTTTCGTCCGAGGGTCATGGGCGTTGCCAAAGGAGGCCTCATCGGTTTTCGTCATGATGATTTTATTACGCATAACATCCATCTTTTTCGTCTGGAAAATAATGCCACGGTCCTCAATTTCGGACTCCCGATTCACCGTTGGCAGCAAACCATCACCCGAAAAAATCGCAAGACCGGCCTGTTCAGACTTCAGTGTGATATTCACACCCACATGAACGGCCTCATTGTCTCATTGGAACATGATTATTTTGCGACCACCAATTCCAAAGGAGAGTTTGAAATTGGAGAGATTCCTCCCGGTGAATACCGCATTGTGGCCTTTCAAGGAGGACACCAGATACAAAACTTGAAGGAAAAAGAGAAAAAAGGGTTCCGGCCCATCTATGAGAAACCACATCAGGTAACCCGGAAAGTTGCCGTAAAAGTAAATGAAACCACAGAAGTATTATTTGAGTTTGACCTGAATCAGTAAGTTGAAGCTTCACACCACAATTTAAAAGAGGAGATTGGCAATGAAGACAAGACTGTTTACGAAAGCTATCGTTGTCCTAGTGCTCTTATGGGTACCGCAGCTTGTAAGGGCGGCGAACCTGGAATTCTCAGGTTTTGGGGATATGACTTATGCGACAACATGGGGCGGGCCTGCCGACGATGCGGATGCGGCGCAGTTTAGCACCGATGGTACGGATGCCAGCCCCTTGAGCCAGAACAAAGGATTCGGCAATACGGGGATTGATTTTGTTGTCCTCGCCGAACTCAATGACCGTCTTTCCATGATGAGCGAAGTCAACCTTCAGCTCGAACGCGGCGGGAGCAGTGAAATCGGCCTGGATGTAGAACGAACCTTCCTGGATTACCGGATTAACAACGGATTCAATATCCAGGTGGGAAGCTTCTTTACGCCCATCGGTTTTCATAACCGGACACTCTACAGCCGAGCATGGCTGATGTATTCTATTCAAATCCCCGATTTCGATGAAGAGGAACTCGGTCTCATCCCGAACCATTCGACCGGGGTCCATATCTACGGAAACGTCCCGACCATGGGCGACCACTCCCTCAATTATGCCTTTTCTGTCGCAAATGCCAGAGGGCCGGATCCGGTGACCTTGATCTTAAACAGAGATGAGGACGATCGGAAAACGGTCACCGCGCTATTCGAATGGGTCTTTCCCTCTCACAGAGACTTCCGCATCGGCTTAAGCGGTTGGGCGGCAGAACTGGACACTGTTCAGGTGGGGCCTAATTTCGGGAATACTTCCGACCCGACGGATCTCGTGAATGGTACGGCTCCAGGGACTGGGAACAGGGTCGAGTTGGACGAGTTGGGATTCAACCCCTATCTTGTCCTTTACAGCGAACGCTTCAATCTCATTCTGGAATATGTCGCCTCACGCCACGAGGACAGCCTTGGCAATCTTGGCGGAGATGGATTCGATTTTGAGGCGGTTTTTGCAGAGCTTTCCCTCAACCTGATGGATGACACCTTCCATCCCTACATCCGCTACGACTTCACCGATCTTCCGGATGAGAATGGCGGGCCATACCTACCGCTCCGAGACGATGGCGGCACCTTGACGCGCCATTTTATTCCGGAGTTTGAAGCCTTCATTGTGGGCTTTGCGTACGATGTCTTCGCCCTGAACCGAATCAAAGTTGAGTATATCCAGCATCTGGATGGCGCACGCGAAAAACACGGGTTCAATATTCAAACAGCCTTTGCATTTTAATCAACCTTTTATCTCAGAGAGACTGGAGGAGATGATGAAATTACACACGTTTATAAAAATATCTGCCCTAATCTTCGTATTGGGGTTGCCTGTGGGCACTTGGGCGGGAGACCTGGTTATCATTGTGAATGCAGAGAACCCGGTATCTAAACTGTCGCCCGTGGAAATACGAAAATATCTATTAAAGGAGAGCATTTCCTGGCCGAACGGAAAGAAGGTAAAATCAGTTGATCACAAAGGCTCTCCGCCGGAAAGAAAGGTCTACCTGAAGGATGTGGTTAGGATGAGTCCCGATCAGCTCGATAAGTACTGGGTCAGCGCCCGATACAAGAAAGGGGTGCCGCTTCCACCAAAGTTAAGTAGCGATCAGCAGGTCATTGAATACGTCCAGTCTTTCGGAGGGGCGATCAGCTATGTAAATTCCAGCAGCATCACCGACAGTCAGAAATCAAGTATCAAAATTGTAGGAACCTTTCCAATGAAGTGATCCACGAGGACAGGTTCCCCCATTAGGGAGGAAACGATACTGAGATCCGACAATTAATGACGCGTTATTATTTTAATGGTGCGCGATATCGCGATATGTGGTCTTCTAAAAACCATCATCGCGAGATGAATGTCCGGGAGGAGAGGATGTTAAGGCACTTTCGAGAAATGACGATACGAAACAAGCTGGTCGCCAGCACGGCCATCAGTCTGCTGTCGATCATCGCGGTCGGATTTCTGATTACTCAGATAATTATTGCCTCGGATCGCAGCTTCACCCAGGCCGAGGGCGTGTTGAAGGTGACCGACGCCACCACCCGGACCGCAAACTCCATTCGACAGGTTTCGGAACCTGCTGGAAGTGTATTGCACGACTGGAACGTCCTCAAAGCCCGGGAGCGCTTTGACGTTAATCTGACTGCGTACCGGGTACAATTGGATGCACTTAAAGCCATGCTTATGGGAGAAAAGAACCCAAAAATCTCCCAAAATATTATTGTCCTGGAGGAAGGGGCAGAAAGAATTTCCAACTTGTCTGAGGAGATCTTTGTCCTTGCGGATAAAAAGATCAGTGCAGAAGGCGAAGGTCGGATGTTTGCCGCACAAGCGGCGATGGAAGAGGCAAGCGAACTAATCTCCGAAATCAATAAGACCAACTTTGAAGTTCTAGAGGCAATGAAAGGCACGGAATTGCTCCTCAGGGAAAGGACCACATCGCTTTTCTCCGAGAGTCATAAGACAAACAAACGGTTTTCTTTTCTCTCCATTGGCATTCTGTTCACCAGCGTCATACTGACCACGATCGTCAGTATCCTTGTTTCGAGATCGGTTTCCAGCCCGGTAAGGATGCTTCAAAAAGCAATTGAGGCAGTCAGCCATGGGGACTTAAACTACAAAATCAACGTCGAAAGTTATGGTGAGATCGGGAAGCTTGTCCGGTCATTTTCAAAAATGGTTGATGATCAAAAACGTTTGGTCTCCGAAGTCAAGAAAAGCTCGAATAAAATTGTGACCGCCTCCGAAGGACTCTCGGATTCAAGCCGTCAGATGAGAACGAATTCGGAAAAAACGGAACTTCAAGTCAACGCCGTTTCAAAGGCAAGTACGGCAACGAACGAAAATGTGCGTGCCGTTGCAGCTGCTGCGGAACAGATGGGGACAACGATTAATGAGATTTCAATGAGTATCCAGAAGGAAGCCCAAGTCACGTCGGAGGCGGTGGCCCTGTCTGAGTCGACCAGTGCCACGATATCCCAGTTGGATCAATCCAGCAAGAAGATCGGAGAGATGATCAAGGTAATCACCTCGATTGCTGAACAAACGAATCTACTCGCTCTGAATGCGACGATCGAAGCGGCACGAGCGGGTGATGTTGGGAAGGGCTTTGCCGTGGTGGCGAATGAAGTAAAAGATCTGGCCAATAGGACCGCGAAGGCAACTGAAGAAATCAATGAGACAATCCGGGCGATTCAACAAGACACACAGGGCGCCATCGTTGCAACGGAAAAATTTTTCAAGGTCATAGATGAAATCAATACTTTATCAGCTTCGGTCGCCGGGGCAATCGAAGAACAGGCGGTTGCAACCCGAGAGATCACACGGAATATGACCGAAGCGGCGACTGGAACAGAGCAGGTTGTGGAGAGCAATAGTGCAGTGGCGGAAACATCGAAGGATACGGCTGCGGGCGCGGAAAATGTTTTTAATGCAGCAAAGGACCTCTCAAAGATGGGGGAGGAGTTTTTGGTCTTGGTCAACAAGTTTCAGCGTTAAGGGCGGTAATCTGAAAAGGGGCTCAGGCCTCTATCGTCATGGATCATCTCCCCCCCTTCCTCAGCTGTGCCATTGACTTTTACCAGGTAAGTCCACCCTGACCCTAACTTTTTGGAATTGCGTACGAGACGTTTAAAGAAGAGCCGTTGGTGCCGGAGGCCGGAATCGAACCGGCACGCCCCTTACGGTGCGAGGGATTTTAAGACCTACGAATCCCCGTACCACCAAGTACTAACTGGTTGTATCTGCATCGTTTTCTCACCTTTAGACCATCATAATACCCCTCAGTACAAGGCAATATCAAATAGAACGGTTACACTTTTGGTTACAGTATAAGTCTCCGGCTACCGTGAAAGGTCTATACAGCACCCCCCCCCACCCAGTCGCCTGAAAGAGGGGAATGTGGAAAGGAACTCGTGAAGATGTTAAAGGGACTCTATTCCCCTCGAAGATGATCATGCAAATCAATGAGCAGCTTGGCTTTTTGGGTCATCTTGGTTTTATGAAGAGCAAAGCGCTCTCAGAGAAACAAGGATTGTTGTTGAAGAAAACTTTTCCAGACCCCCATGATTACATCAGAGTGGGTATTTAGTGTAGCAATATTATGGCACCGCGATGTGGAGAAGGTGGCTATATGCCTTTCGGAAAAATATGCCAGAATTGTGGACTGGAATTTGAGAGCGTAAGGAGGAGGTCTCGTTTCCATTCGATTGCATGTGCTAATTCATTTCGCGCCAGAGAGACTTATGAAAAAAAGTCTATTTACACAAAAGGATTGACGCCAAAGCAGGCTGCGCTTGTTCTGGGTGTTGTAGCACGGAAGAGTGCTACACAGGCTGCCTTAGATGCCGGGTATGATGTTGGTGACCCAAATGATCGGAATAATCGAAAGAAGGCAAATTGGATAGCAAGACGGGAACTGGCCAAGCCCCACGTAAAAGAAGTTCTCAGAGAGATCCTGGAGGCCCATGGGGTTACAGTCGATTATTTGGTGAACCACTTGAAGAACGGCCTTGAGGCTACTAGAAAAATTGCTACGCATACAAATGGAAGTAAGATGGCTTCGCTGGATGTTCCTGACTGGACGTCAAGAGCGAAGTATTTTCAGGATGCCATCAGGCTGCTCGGACTCGACACACCAGAATCAACCGAGGGGGAAGAGGAAGATTACGTTGACCGAATAATGCGGCTACGAAATAATTTTGAAGAGAGAGAAAAAGAAATAGCGGGAGACATTCATTACGTCGAGATAGAAGAGATTTAGTGAAAACTCATAACACTGTTGTTGTTTTAGTTTGAGCTGCCCAATTGCTCATCTAGACAATTCCCACATGGAGTCCACACTCTATTTTCGGAAAATAGCTTTTTCCCGCTAGGAGAGTTGGCTAAAACCATTTCCGGAGATTCGCATTCGGGGCAAACCTCGTAACGCGTTTTACGCCTCCATGCGGAATAGATAAACCCCGGGACGATAAAGAAAACCCAAAGAAAACATTCAACTCCAGAACTCCCTTTTACAACAGTCTTTCTGTGGCCCAAGTAGAAACAGTTTTCGCAGATTACAAGCCCCTCCCTCATATCTCTCGGACCCCCTTTATATAGAATAAGCAGGTTGTTAATGACCTGATCGGTTCTTTTCTATCTATTTAAATCAGGGTAATTATTTGTATCTCAGTACCGTTGCCGGTATTCGGATCTGCTGTTGAGAAGCGCCAAAGCCCGTCATTACAGATGCAGTAGAACCCGTGTTGAGCAGGACGATCGCATCCCCACCATTCTGACATGCACATCGCTTGACCTGCTCAATGGCGTCAGGCGTGTTATCTGAAATAATGCCCCCACCTGGAGCTTGGCCGTGACAGATTCCAACTTCAATCACGGGTCTATCGGGAACGCTAGTGAGCACATCGATTGCACATGATTTATCTTTTGGTGGAAATGGACCGCTGAGTCCAGTTTGTATAAAGCTGTAGGTCGCACAACCCGCAAGACCAATCATCAGGATCAATAATCCAAGGGTACACCATTTATTCGTCATAGTGGTCTTCTCCTTATCCACGTCTTTGATAGTTTTACATTTTTATTTTCCACATCCAATACCAACCAAATGTCGTCAAACCGAGAACAATAATCCCATAAAATTCCCCGTCCTTTAAAAGGCGGATAAAGCCAAGCATATAGGTTGCTATAAGTGCAATAAGAAAAATAATCTTCATCATCGAGAAGCCTTCTTTTCATCCCGACGCTTGGGAGACATTCGCTCGTGTGTCATACGCTCAATTCGTGAGGCCACTTTAGCAATCAGGTCTGGGGAAACGGCAGTTGGGACTTTGCCGCCATTGAGGTACGTCGAGACGTAAGCCTTACTTGAGCTGGATAACCCGAGCCGGTTGGTAGCAATGAATGCAACCGACTCAGCTTCGACCTCAACAGATGCACGATTCAAGTTCATACGTCCTGGCCACCAATAATCTTGATCCGTGCCAAGATGGCCAAGAAAAATATGAGCTAATTCATGAAAGAGAACTCCTAAGCGGCTTGGACCGTCTAGTCCATCATGCACGACTATCCGCATCTTCCAGTCACCCGTATCGCGAACAATGGTTGCAAAACCAGCTTGTGTGGATGAAAGTGTCTTGAAGTCAACACGGATAAAGTGTCTTTCCGCATTTTCCATAGTGCGAGTGAGCCAACTAGGTTCCCATTGCCCCTCGAAGGTTGCAAATGCAACTAAATCCTCCGGTAACTGTGTCCCCTCTGTCTGATCAAGGTCATAGACCAGCATCACCGGGTGCATCGGTGCAAGAATGAGCATTGGCCGGGCGTCCTCAATGACATTACGACCAAACTTATTCTGCCAGTCGCGTGCAGTCGCATAAAAACTGCAACTAGGATTCTGGATTCTTATCAACATATTATTATATGGAGCATAGTCACGAAAGAGCCCCATGAATTCGATCATCTCTTGAAATTCCTCGGATGAACGATAAAGTTTGCTTTGCTGGAAGAGAGCATCAATAGTTGAAAGTAGTTCTCTGTCTGGTGCATCTTCGCCGCGAAGGGCTTTAGCGAGACTGCCGTCTCCGATCAAAGAACAAAGGTACTGACGATTAGCACGAGTCAAGCCAGAACTCTCTGCTAACGTCGAAACAACAAGCGGCAGATCCCAACGAGCAACAAGGCCAAATTCACACTCAATCTGTTCTACAAGCTCATGTGCCGAAGGCTGTTGATAGTTATCAAGTGTGTATTGAATATAGGCGGCAATATTTTCGACAACGGAAGCCGGTTGATCATCGATCTTGGATATGTCTGGGTAGCTCATTTTTGTGCTCCTTGAAAGATTAGCGATCTTTCTCAGCGACCATCGGAGTGATAATTCTTAGACTTTCTACACTTCAGAACATGAAAATTCCTGAATAATCCCATCTCTCACCAGAATATAGAACTGCTACACAGAAAATACAAGATATATCCTAGTGTCGGAATGTGTTTATCCCTCCCAGGTTCGTTCACTATTCCCGACGGGAGGAGTCTATGAAGACCAAAGAGTTGATTGGGGTAAGACTGAAACGGCTGCGGAAGGGGAGGAAGCTCTCTCAGGAAGCCTTGGCGGAGAAGGTTGGGATAAGTTCAAAGTATGTTAGTAGTATTGAACGAGGAAAAGAAAATCCCACACTGGATGTCATGATCAAATTGGCCCATGCCTTGCGTGTAGAGATGGAAGAAATCTTTGCCATCTCACATGATGAATCCAACCCTAAGAAACTCCGAGACTCAGTCAATCGACTGTTGAAGGAAGCAGACGGAGATAAGCTTCAGATGGTTGTAAGGTTGCTTCGAGGGGTGCTTCACTAAAAGGGATAAATATCGTAAAGGAATTTTGTAACTACTACTTCTGTTCATGTAGCAAGTTGATCGTGGTCCCTTCTATGCTTCATCAATTCTCACTTTATCCGCCAAACCCAGGTCGTCCAGGATCTGCCGGAGTTCCGACTCAAGGTTTTTGGCCATGTCGCTGGTGACAGTTACCGAAAAATTGATTCCGACTTTCAAGTCCGACCCCGACCTTAGCTTGGGAAGGATCTTCGTCCCCAATCGATTCCACAGCTCAGGTGGAATCTGGCCACTCAATTGAAAGTTCCTTGTCGTATCTTCGGGCTCTGGGGTTTGCGGCGGCTCAGTGATAGGACCTATGGGCTCCTCTGGTTCTTCCGGCCCCAAATCTTCCGGTTCTATATCCGGTTCCTGAGTGTCCTTGAGCATCTTGGCCTTTTTCTTTGTGAGCAGAAAAACGCCTGAATCGAAGGAGACTTCATCGGGGGAGATCAATTCTGAGAACCACACCCGTTCGTAACCCCCATCTGATTTCTGGCCGGATGCCAAACCGAAATCACCTCGTCCGATGAACTCAACGATTTTCCCACGAAGGACCACATCTGGATCAAGCAATCTGGTCAGAGAACCGTTTAAGAAGCTTTGACGAAGGCTTGCCAAAGGCCAGGCACCTGAATCTTTCAAGGCAGGTGGCCAATTCCTCTCGATGTATCCGGCGCCGACAGACTCGTTGAGCAAGGCTTGGGATTTTAAGGCCGTGATGACGCGGCCGCAAAGCGTTTCAGAACCACTCGAATGGCCTGCTCCCAGATCGATGGCCTTCAGCCTGTTGGGCTCTTTCCCATCCGCGATGACGGCAAACCGGTATCCGCCCCAAACCTCATCCTTTGCGGCTTCTTCCGCATCGGATACTTTCACCTGTATCTCAGCCCGGTCACTTCGGTCAAAATCGCCACCAAGCGTCCCTTCTGCAATTTCCTTGGCCACGCGCTTCCACGCCAGCAACATCTCCACCTTATCCCGTAGATCCCTGCCAGGCTTCCTGATGCACCAGACGAGCGAGCCGGGATAAAGGCGGGGCGATTTGCCCCGCTGTTTCGTCCACGCCGAAATCTCTTTGCACAGTCGGCCGCTGCCGGACCACTCCGAATCAGGTTCCACGACAACAAGGGTTAGCCTCGGCGTATCCTGTACAGACGCGCCGTCAGGAGGGAGAGGCACGAGTGGAATACTTGCACCTCTCTCAAACTCTTTCTGGATCAAGGCGCGCATAGTGGGTTTGATTTCAGTATCGGGGTCCAGGGACGCTCGACGATCACTCACCACCTTCCTCATGGTCGGCTGATGGCTGATCCTGAACCCATCCGAGCCGACACGGCGAACAAAGTATGATTTGTCTTCAAGCGCGAATGCCGCGTTATCAATCGATGTGGTATCAACATCGGGTTCCCCGAGGGCGAACCGGAGTTCGGGAAGATGGGCGGTTTTATCATTTTGTCCACCAGACGATTCAAATAGGATTGTCGTTGCCACTCGTCGGTGAATATCCCTCAGTGGTCCCTTGCTGTCAGAATCTAAGGCACGGGCATGTGAATGTTCACCAGAGATATCTGAATCAATGGCAGACAACAAGCGCGATTCTCCCAACTGTCCAAGAACCACACTACGGAATTCGGGAACATCGAGGGGGGCATGTCCCAGCGTGATGAGAGGTTCTCGTTGTGCACGGGTAAAACCCTCCTTGTACACCCATGATATCCACTGGGCCAGCATGGCAAGTGTTCCGCGCGTCTGCTGGTATTGCGAAAGGGCCTGCCATTTACGCTGAAACACGGAGAGTGTGGCCGGATGGAACGGATAGCACGTTTCGAACCGGTGCCGAAGATGCTCCCTCGCTTTGGCCTCAGTTGATACGCTGTCCACCGCCGTCCATTCAGGGGGTAGCTGTGCGCGCCGATCGAAGCACCAGTCGGCATACGCCTTGGATACCGTCTTTCGGATGCGGTCGTTCCCCACGTCCTCGAACAGGCGACGGCGGACTACTTCGCTGATCTCGGCTTCGTCATTCGCGATCAGATCCTTGGCCACGCGTCTGACGACCTTGGTGATCTTCTCCTGCCACTGCATGTCCCAGTCGGTCATCTCGACCTGGCTGCGTGGCAGACTGATTACTGCGGCCCCAAGGGTTGTCCCCGTTGTTGCGACCGTGAGGTTCTGGATAAAGGCATGAAACGGATCGGCCAAATTACGGTGGCGGTTGAGGAAGTTAAGTACCTCGTCAAACAGAAGCAAGACAGGCCGATTCGCAGCCTTGAATACCCGGCCAAGCGCCTCCGTTCCCGGCGGGGTGGTCTTGGCAGCCGCGCCAAGTGCTTTGACCCCCTTTTCTCCCGCCAATTGCCACGCGATGTCGATCCAGGGTGTTTCGCGTCCCGGCTTTGGGTCCCATGCGTTACCAACAAAGGCGGCCACGCGGGCCTCGGGCACGGCAGAAATACCTGCATTTGATATCAGATCAGAAATTCCCGGAAAGCTTGCAGCCTTCGATCCACTGGTAACAAGATGATACAAAGCCGTGAGGGTGTGGGTTTTGCCGCCGCCGAACTGCGTGATCAGAGTCATAACCGGCGCCGTGTTCGATGTCTCTCCACTCAACCTTCGGAGTACCATCCCCGCGTGATCCCGGAGCGCACGCGTGAAACAGGTCCTGGAGAAAAATTGTTCCGGATCGCGATAGTCTTCTGGTGCGGTCCCTCCGATCACCTGTTCCAGATGGATAGCAAATTCATCGGGATTAAAGGATCTCCCTTCGCGGACTTCCTTACGTGGTGTTGCAATTTTGTACCAAGCTTCCATCGCTGGCTCCTCTACGGTCTCTTCATCTTGGTGAACAATCCAGATGCAGATTGTTTTAATCTGGTCAAGTTCGCATAAGCCACTGGCTCGAAACCGTCTTCACATGAGTACATTTGGTATCGTATGCCGTCTGTAAGGACAATATCACGTGGAACTTTGAGTTTCTTAACATATCCTTTTGCCTGATCCAATGCATACTCAATTCCATCGCCCAAGCGTTTTGCTTCTACAATGAATGCGCAGTTTTTCGGTAGACGCGGTAGTGTTGAAAATACAGAAACATCAATGTCTCGCCACTCAACTGCAATCTGTTCTTGATGCCATCCCAAGGCCATGAGAAACGGGATAACTAGGTGTGCTACCAGTTCATGCTCCGTTGGGAGGTCCCCAAACCCTTCACGATCCCAATAAATCGGAGCTAAGTCTTGAGCCAAAGCGATGACACTCCGCAAAACCTCGGGAACCTCATCCAACGCAGATTCTTCCGGAGGAAGTTCGGGCAAGGGGGCTGACTGCCAGTGCATAGGGGGAGACTGGAGAAACCGTTCGGCATAACTTATGACCTCCTCATTCCGGGTCCGGGAGCACCGCGACGGAATTGATCCAAAAATTGGCGATCCGAAATCGAAATCCTGTGGGAGACGGCACCATCTAATTCTTCTGGCATGTTGCAAGTCCCAGCCGTTCACGTCGTCGAACTGCTTTAAGTACTTGTATCCCGATACAACAATGCCGACTGCACAAATCGTCGAAACTCCATTACGAAGAAGCACTATATCGCCCAGGTTCAACTCGCTGGCAAAACGGCGAACAAAGCCTCCTTTAAACTCCTTGTCATTGCGTTCTGAGGTCCACTGTCCGGCATCTCCATCTCCTATTAGCCCGACACCGTATTTTAAGAACACATCTGCATAGGACCGATCTTGCCCACTCCCCAACTGCCAGATAGATCGTGTCCTCTCCATAGACGCCATAACTTGACTCACCTCGGTACGGCCAAAAGCATCGCGCCCAGCAGACGTTTCTCTTCACTCCCCTTCGGGTAGAGGGCGGAAAGGGCGTTAGACAGACGCAGAAATTCAGGGCCGCGATCCTGTTCAGCCGAGATTAGCTTTCGTAAGGCATTTGCCTGGCCGCCCGACTGCATCAGCATGGCCGCGTGCACGCGGTCCAGTGTGGTCGCCTCGATCGCCATTGTCGGATCGGTAATGTCGGCGACACGCCCACGGCGACCCCGACCATGAGGGCGTAGTATTGGTTCCGCTGTCATCTCTGGGAACAGGACACCCTGTATATCAGTTGCGTGACCCCGTTCCAGATGCTCAGCGACACTTTGCGCGCCCTCTTCGCCGAAAAGCTGTTTGGCCCGTTCGCTGACGGCCAAGAGGCGAACCACGCCTTTTTTTGTTTCGATCACGCGGCCTTCCCACTTGGGCAGATCGATACCCAAGGGCTGTGCAAAACGACGGGCAACATCGAACATGAGGCTATAGCCCTTTGATTTACCCCCTGGCGGTGTATCCTCATCGCCATCTTCCAAATCCCCATTGGATTCTGTTTCGCCATTTGTGTTCTGCAAGGTCCATAGGAAGAGAGCCGTCAATCGCGCGTCTTCTTCCAGAGCATCGGCAGCGCCGTTTCGCGCCTGCGCCTCTGCTGTACCGAGGACCTGTTCCAGCGCGGCACGACCGACCACTTCCCACACCTTCTCCAGATAGGTCGCCAGAGAGATCTCCTCGCCTTCGGCTGTTTCAACCTTGGAATAACGGCTGAAGATCTCCAGCGCCGGGCCGATGCAAGCAAAGACCAAGTCCGCACCACGAATGCCCTCGGATTGAAGGCGCTCCATCCAGTCGCCAACGCGATTTGGTAACTCCCGGAGTATATCCGCCCACTCGCCTACAGGGGCGTCTTTGGGACGAGGGCGGAGAACGAGATGGACACTAGTATCGAGTGATGCGGTATCCCGAGCATTCAATCTAGTCTTAAGTTCGGTTGCAATCGGCCAAGAGGCTGTAATACACCAGTTACCTTCTATTATCCCTGAAAGAAGAGCGTCCCAACCCTCCGTGGTCTTGTGAGCAAAAACTATCGATGCACAACCTGAGGGCGAGAGAACCTTGCGACCGACAGTTGTCGCCTCGGCTATCTTTCGTTCGAAATACTCGTCGTTCTTGTTGGACGTACTTAGCCGGTGGGGACGGTCAACCACACATTCACCATCTTTTGGACTCAATAATTCATAGAAATCATCAGGACTGGGAGATTGCGGTAAAGAACGCTTCAACCAAACGTAGAAGCAATCGGATAGATGCGCATAGGGAATTGAATCGTAGTATGGCGGATCGGTAAACCAGACTTGGCAAGACTCATCTGGAAGATAACTTCTTGTCGCATCGGATTGTTCAACATCTCCTGGTTTTAGGCCTAGAGTGGTGGCAAACTCCATAAATCTACTATATTTCTTGAGCCAACTGACAAATGTGTTCTCGCGTCCAATTCCCGGAGTTGATTCTGCAAAATCCCATACCATCCCAATAGCATGTCGCCCGAACATATCAATAAGCGACTCGCCAGTCGGCTTCCACCTGCAATGAGCACTTAGCAGCATGACAAGCCTGTCCAGGGCTAATGAACAAAGCCTGGCGCAGGATTTGGTCGAATCAGCCTCTCTGATCATTCGTGCATAAGTGTACAAACACAGTTTCTGGCGATTAGTAAAGATGTCCCCCCAAGTAGTGGCGCCATACAGTGGGACAGATATTCTTCTAATCTCGTTCAAAGAAATTGGCTCATCCGGTATTGGAGAGAAGCCCTTCTTCCCGTCGCGCTCCCACTTCTCAAGGAGTGTCTGAAGCTGATTTTGCACTTTCCAGACTGGTATGTAATCCAGTTTGCTAGGCAATCGATACTGGCGACCTTTCGCCCCTAACTGGAGCGTCACCACTGCCGTAATACGCGCTCCACCGATGCGATTACCTTTGCTGTCGAATATGACATCCGCGCCGCCGCGTTGCTCCGATAACTGCGCTCGCACACGCTCAGGTAGAAGAACCGCATTACAGCACAAGCATGTGGCCTTGGCATTCGTCACAGTTGGGCCGGAAACTTCTCCATCGTTTTTAGGATCAAACATTTCGAATTCCACCTGTGGAGTTTGATCTTTCAGTTGAACTATCTTGTAACGGAACGCTCGCTTGCGATTTCGTTTTTTGCAAAGCCAGAAAGAGCGAATTAGCGGGACCTCCGCTCCGCAGTTCGGTGACTCGCATCGAACTGTCCGCGCCCAGAGATAGGCAATTGGCGTAGCACCATCCGAGTCCATCGGGTAGAATTCGGCAAGTTCCTTATCTGACTGTTTCTTAATCTCCGTTCCAACCCGCAATAGTTCATCAACCAGCTCAGGGCCGTGACGTGGAATGTCTTCAAGTATTACCTTCAAAATCAAGCATGCTACAGGATTGAGGTCACTAGCAAATACTTCGCAGCCAAGTCGGAGCGCCTCAAACGGGATCGATCCGCCACCCGCGAAGGGGTCAACCACTAGAGGGGGTTCCTCTGGATGGGCGGCCCTGATCAATCCACGTCCAACCTCTAGGAAGACTCGGTTGGAGGAAGCGTCCCAATCCGCGAAGTCGGCAATAAACTTGATAAGCGCCTTACGTAAGTCTTCATCCTCCGGCCCGGGTGTGGCCTGAATCTTCGGCAACAATTCCCGTGACTTCGCCCTGAAGCTTTCGGGGCAGTGTTCGTCGCATGGGTCGGGTAATAGGAGCCCCAGCAGCATCGCTCGGCATGCGGCAAGTGGCCTTCGAGCCCACCAAAGATGTATCGTTGAGGGATGTCCGAGCCGACCGCTACTTCCCGAGTGTTTCGATACCTCGGCAATCGGAAAATCAACTTCGGCCAGGCGTTTGCATTCTTTGGGGATCATCTATTTTTGGCTCCAATTTCATGCAGGATGTTTCCTTTTTGGCACACCCAGCATACACATTTTTTCTTGACTTTTTTTCCTAAAATGCTAAATTGAAGTCAATCCGGTTTTCCGGAGGTGGATGGCGTGAGCTATCGGGCCCGTAAGGGCCTTTTTTATTGCCTATAAGAATTTCTTTCCAAAGATCGTTCCTTCCTTCTGGTCATATTTCTGTTGCAAAATCATAATGACCTTGCTGGAGAAAAGAGCCAGGGGCCGCCCAAGCAAACCCTCTTCATCTAAAATCTCCGCACGGCTGGGATGTGCGATGATGTCTGCCAGTTGAAGTCCACTTACATTGGCTGTCTTCGGTTTGACTTTGAGTTGCCGGCTCGTAAAGGATCTTTGAAACTCTTTTGGCTCAACGAAATCGGTGCCTTGTTCCCACAAGCGATGGAATGAATCTTTGAGGCGTCGATCTTCCTTTCCGCCACGTGATTCCGCCATAATGTCCCCTGTGGTGTCATGCCGATTGAGCCAGAAATTAAACCGTTCCAGCAAAATCGCTAAACAGTAATGATAGGGATCATAACGCCATGTGTCATAGGTCTCCCGATGCTTCTTCTTGTCCAGGCAAACTGTAATAACCGTGTACTCCCACTGCTTCAAACAATGCAACAAGTTCCTGTCGAAAGCCTTTTTCACCTCCATGTCTCCTAAAGATTGAAATGGAGGCTTGGCGTTCAACAATTCTTTCCGGTGTAGAATGACCGGGTCATCCGGATGAGAAGCAAAATACTTGGCCTTTAAGGCCTCCATTTCTGGGTGAAGTGCAGACTTTACATGGTCAAGACTGATGATTACGCCAGTGAGGCTCAGAAAGCGGTGATTCGGGTTATCCGAGTTTCCCAGATCCGGATTGCCAACCTCATCCACGTACATCCGATATTTATTCATTTTTATTCATAAGGTGACTGGTCTTCCCGAACTTTCATCGGCTGAGTGAGGGCATTTACTGACAAATAGTAGTGCGCCACCTTGGTGACCTCATTCCAATCGAAACTCGACGGATTGCGGATCGGTTCCTGTAGTCTCGGCTCGGTGCCGCAGTTCGTCACCACATAGAGCCAGTAGCACTCAGGGCGGTCCTCAGCCACACGCCGTTCGTTGGGCGTGAGCAGGATGGTCCCCGTGGCAGCAGACAGTCCCTTGACCTCAATAAGGCGCAACACACCAGATTTTAAATCAAGACTCGTGATGTCATAGCCGAGGTTCTTCTCGTGAACATCGTAGACCTGACGGCCCTGCGCCTCCTCGTGATCGATCACCACCCGCATGGCGATTTCTTCGGTCTCCAGGTTTTGCCGAAGGTGTTTGACCTCCGGCGCCTCCTGTTCCGGGTATGGAAGAATCAACGCACTCGTCATGCGCTCCACAGCCTGTAACGAAACGGCCCGCTGTCGTCCGAGTTCCTGTCTGCGGCGATCGCGTCGGTTCATCAATTCCGCGTGTCGGTTCTCGGCCTGCGCCAGGCGACCTTCCGCGCCCGCTCTCTTCTGTTCGATCTCGGCTGCCGCCTTGCCAATCTCTTCGTCCGCCCTTCCAAGCAGTTCGGTCAGCGACAGCTCGACATGAACAGCGATCCGGTCAATTTCGGAACTACGCTCTTCGCGGGCTTCTTCCAGAAAAGGCTGAAGCGCCCGTTCATGAAGCCAATGTGTTGGTTCTGAGGCCAAGGCCACTTCTGGAAGAACATCAGGTGATGAGGTCGGGGTAAAATCACCGAGGAAACCCGGCTCCCTTAGAATAAGGTCACCTCCATCTCTTATTTCGACGGCAAACAGTTTCTCGTGGATTGTTCGGCCGAGACCATCCACGACGCGAGCCCGGTAGAAATCGATACGTGCTGGTTGCTCGTGTTGGAGAGAATGGAAGCAGGCCCCCTTGCTGAACGTTTGGTGGGCCTTAACGGTGGTGTGTCGTCGCACAGATTCAAAAAAGGGATGGCCAGGCGTGACCCATTCGAGATTGTGCTTCTCGGCGGTATCACGATCCGTTGAACATCGGGGGTAACGGTTGGCCAAGGGGGGCAGCTTCCAATCCGGTTCCTGCTCATATTTTCTTAATATGGAGGGTGTTCGCGCCGGCTCAAAGGTGTGTGGCAGATTAGACATAGGCTTGATCTTGATCGGGACGTAGTCGGCCGTTTCTCGCAGGAAACGTGAGATGGTTTCTGGAACAACCCGGCGTTCCTGTGCACGCGCCCGACGCTCGACCAGCATCTCAAGATTGAGCTTCTTGGAGGCCAGTCCCTCAAGCGCGTTCTGGCAAATAGCGCGAAACTTCTCCTCATCCACATTCTCGAGAAGGCGCTCCTCCAGGTCGGTATCCCCGAGTTTTCCGGCATAGTAATCACGGAGAATCCGCTCGACGTGGGAGGAGGGTAGGACCTCGCCGACCACATTGAAGACTGCATCATTATCCAGGGCGTTACGTATCTCCTGAAGTTTTTCCATCAATCGCTGCAAAACGCGCCCTTCAATGGTATTTGTCGCGACGAAGTTGAAAATAAGACAATCCTTCCGTTGGCCGTACCGGTGGATACGTCCCATGCGTTGTTCGAGACGGTTGGGGTTCCAGGGGATGTCATAGTTGAACAGAATATTGCAGATCTGGAGGTTGATCCCCTCTCCCGCCGCTTCTGTGGCGACAAGGATCTGGATCGCACCTTCGCGGAACTGTTGCTCAGAATAAATCCGGCTTCCAGGCTGGTCCCGTGAACCGGGCTTCATCCCTCCGTGAATCGCGCCGACCTTGAAGCCCCAGGACTCCAGATTTCCAATGAGGTAGTCGAGCGTGTCTTTGAACTCGGTAAACAGGAGCAGGCGTTGGTCGGAATGATCGAAAAAACCTTCCTGGTGGAGCAGATCCTTGAGTTTGGAAAGCTTCGCTTCGGCCTTTGCCTCTTCCACTTTCCGGGCTTGATCGGCCAATACCTGTAGTTCATTGATTTCCTCTCGAACCTGCTCGGCATTTGACGACAACGTGATTGCTTCCAGCATGGCTTCAAGGCGTTCACGCGCGTCATCCTCCATTTCTTCCATCTCTTCCGGGTCGGGAAAGTCGGGCGGTGCAAGGCGAGCCAAGGCCTTTGCCCGCTTCAGACCTTCTTCCAGCCGACGAGCGCGATTGTCAAGGCTGCATCGCATTGATCGAGTGCTGGAAGCCAATCGTCGTTGGTAAAGGGCCATCAAGAACCCGACAGCGCGGGCACGGGGGTCATCGTCCTGAGCCGCCGCCCGGGTAGACTGTCGCTTAACGAACCGCGTTACTTCCCGGTACAAATCAAACTCCATGCCATCAATCTGAAAATCAACGGTATGAGGAATACGTTTCGTGAAAATCTTTTTAGCCGTCCAAGTCCCATCCGGCTTTCGCTCCGGAAAGTAGACCATTGCCTCTTTGGTACGGCGGAGATAAAAGGGCGCACGGCGGCGATTCATGGCTTCCTCAATCGACCGAACATCCGCATAGGCATCTTCATCCAACAATTGAAGAAACAGGCTGAAATTCACTGGATCGCCTTTATGCGGTGTGGCGGTCAATAACAGCAGGTGATCGGACGTATCGCGCAGTAATTCTCCCAGCGCATATCGCGCTGTTTTCCGAGCGGGTGGGGACCAAGACATTCGATGGGCTTCATCGACAATGATCAAGTCCCAGTGGACCTGGCGAAGGCCAGGCAGGATTTCTTCGCGCTTGGCAAGGTCGAGTGATGTGATGACACGCTTCTGCTCGATCCACTGATTTACCCCGAATTGATCACGGATGTCCCCGCCTTTCATGACAAGAAATTTCTCGTCGAACTTCTCCTTCAGTTCCCGTTGCCATTGGAAGGCAAGATTGGCAGGACAGACAATAAGGATTCTCTCTGCAAGCCCCCGTAGTTTTAACTCGCGGATGAGCAGACCGGCCATAATGGTCTTTCCGGCCCCGGCATCATCGGCCAAGAGAAAACGAACGCGTGCAAGCTTGAGTAGGTAATCGTAGACTGCTTCTAGCTGATGTGGAAGTGGGTCAACCCGTGAAATGGAAAGCCCAAAATAGGGATCAAACTCGTACGCGATCCCAAGCGAGTACGCTTGTAGGCCCAGGCGAAGGAGACGGCCGTCCCCCTTGTAGTTGAATTTCGCATCCAGAACCGTGAGGTCTTTAAGATCGCGTGAGGTCAGCGTCACCTTGCGGAAGCGTTCCGATTGCGTGCCAACCAGACCGGCGACCCAAGTGTCAGGCCCGTTGGCACGCACGGTTTCCACGCGCATGGGCTCATTAAAGAGAGAACCTGTAAGAATTTGGCCTTCTTGGATCGGGTCGGTACCAGCCATATGTCTTCTTCAGTTACAAGGTGTGAATACCAAGTTTATATGTATAGTGGAGCCAACTATAGAAGAAAGAAGGGGGGATTTCAAGGAAGGGGGAAAGCACCTGAGATGGAAGCCGGTGTTTCAGATCATGTTTGGGAATCGGATGAAATTATAAGGTTGGCAGATTAGCCAAACTAATCAGATATAATTCGCAAGGCACGAATATTAACTTCGTTGTCGTTATATTTATACAGGATTGTCATTTCTGGAACACCATCAGCCTCGATTTGTCCAGTTCTTACGACGAATATCTTTGGGTCTGGACCAGGTAATTGATAGCCGACATCTGGATCTCTTGCTAATCTCCAACACCAACCATCTACCGCTTCTCGTATTCTAGGGTATTTTTCTTTTGATTGAGCTATCAACTCACTCACTTTTGCTTCTTCGATTACAGTTCTAGCTTGAAAAGGCATATTAAGCCGCATTTTCTAGTACACTTTCGGCCCACACAATGTCGGACTTATCAATTTCACCTAGGATGGATGCAAATATAGTATGTAGTGGAATTTCTTCTCCGATTATAGCAAGTTTCCATATATCATTATGTGTCCTCTGGCTTATTGAAGAAGCCGTATGTTTATTACAAACAACATCGAAAACCTCATCGATCAAGCTGATTTCTTCTGCGGAGAAAAATGATAAGTCAGGAGATGTGAAAGCAATATACTCATCTTTTCTAAAGCCGTGGAAGTCAACTGGTCTACACTTGACCGATCCTTCCTCAGATAATTCTCCTAGGGTCTTCAGAATATGCTTTGGGACAGGCCCAAATTGACGTTTAATATATTTCTCGTCAGTAATCGGCCTACCTTGAGTTAGATAAGAATAGCTATCTGAATACCATAATACTTTGTTGAGCTTTGTTGCTCCTAAAATAGACGGGTTCTGGGCCTTATAGCATATGTAGTGAACCAAGGCCTTAAATTTTTCATTATGTGATTCCACATCACACCTCCTTCAATTTACTGCAATGTTACAATATCATCATAAATAAGAGATTTGTCAACCACCCTACTTGAAAAATATACTATTTCAAACTGACCCACTACCGAAAAGCAGGTAAGAGTACACTTTTTAGAATTGAGACCTGTGGGAGTCCAAAGGTTGATCGGGTTGTCTTCCCTGACCGTACAACAGAGAAATGGGGCCTGTTATCCGTGGCCAAAGGTGGGGGTTAAATTCTCGTCTCCCGTACCAATATCTCCAATTTGTTTATTGATTTCCACTTCGAACAAGGTTCCCCTTCGCGCCTCATGAGAGTGAGACTTCTAAGGGGAAAATAATAACTGGAGAGGAAAAGGTAAAACCCTTGATTTTTATTTATATTCCTTTATCCTTGAAGATGGAAGGTTCGATCAGGTACTAAAATCTAACCATGTAAGTTTCTAATGCGGGAGGACCCTTGTGGAAGGGCCGCCGAGTTAGAATAATTATAGAAACACCAGTTAAATAAAAATAAGGGTACCCTCTAAAAAGGCCCCTAGGATCTATTTCTTGATCTTAGGGGCCTTTTTTATTTCAAGGGGGTTTTATACCGCTGAAAGAAAAGAGAGGAAACTGAAATG
>JAJDBV010000064.1 GCA_029261165.1 Nitrospirota bacterium
TTATAGGTCCTTCTCTTTATTTTTGGGAAGGGCCCCTTCTCCTATCTCATCCGTCCATCCGGGATTGCCGTCGATGACCATGGCGGAGTCTATATTGCCGACACGGGCTTACAGGTTGTTCATCATTTTGACCAGGTGGAGAACAAATACCGACAGTTTTTCAAGATCTCGCGCGGTGTTCGCTTACAGAACCCGATCGGGGTTGCCGTCGATGGATCCAACTACCTTTATGTCTCCGACGCGGACTTAAACCGCGTCTTCGTTTTTGACCCGAAGGGGAGATGGGCCCGAACCATCGGTAATGATGAAGAGATTAAAAGAATTTCCGGCATCGCGATCGACAGGGTACTGGAACGACTTTATGTGGTCGATACCATGGGACATCGCCTCTTGGTCTATTCCCTCTCAGGGGAGAAAACAGGCATCATTGGGAAACGTGGCATCGAGGACGGAGAATTTAATTTTCCGACCTATGCCACGGTCGGTTCAGGAGGCCATCTCTATGTGGCCGACTCTCTCAACTTCAGGGTTCAGGTCTTCGATCGGGACGGCTTATACCAGAGTCAAATGGGGACGCTCGGTAACAGGCTCGGCCAGTTCTCCCGGCCAAAAGGGGTCGCAGTCGATCAGGAACAAAATATTTTCGTGGTCGATTCTCTCTTTGACACTGTTCAGATATTTAATCCTTCAGGAGAGTTGCTCCTCCATTTTGGAAAAACGGGGGTCAAACGGGGTACATTCTGGCTTCCCGCAGGGATTGCAGTAGACCCTCAGGGGCGTATCTATGTGGCCGATACCTACAACAAACGGGTTCAGATTTTTCAGTTGCTGAAACAAGAAGGCGTCCCGTCAGGTTAAAGCAATCTTTAAGGAGAAAACCGATGGAAAGAAAATTATTTTGGAAGATTCTTTTCATACTTTTCATGACCACGATGGCCGGGTGTGGGGGAGATGGATCCGCTCCCGCAATTCAAGGAATACTCGGGACAGGATTACCCGAGGCAGGAGGAGGTCCTGTCCCCGACATCCCTAAAACCCTCAGTGTTACAAAAACAGGCGTGGGGTCGGGCGTCATTTCTTCTCCGACTTTGAGTATTGATTGTGGCCTAATCTGCTCTGCGGTTTCATCAAATGCATGGGTCCCTATCGCCACTCCGGCAGCAGAAACTTTATCAGGGCGTTATGCGCACACCGCCATCTGGACCGGGACGGAGATGATTATCTGGGGTGGCTGGGCAGGCACTTTTAGTAACACCGGGTCAAGGTATAATCCCGCAACAAATCGTTGGACAGCGATCGCGACCCCTCCCTCCAGTGTTATTTCAGCGCGTGATCAGCACTCTGCCATCTGGACGGGAACAGAAATGATCATCTGGGGGGGAAGGGAAGGCGGTTTCAGTTCAACCACTGGGGCAGTGGGCGATGAAAGTTCAAACGCGGGGGCAAGGTATGATCCCGTAAACGACACCTGGACAACGATCACTTCCCCACCGTCTAACATTCTAAAAGCGCGTATGGGGCACACTGCCGTCTGGACGGGCACCGAAATGATCGTCTGGGGAGGATTTGAATTCGGACTGAATGCTCCTGTGAGCACTGGCGCAAAGTATAACCCCGCAACCGACACTTGGACAACGATCATCACCCCTCCTCCTTTTCTCCTTTTTGCGGGGCGTGAGCGGCATTCTGCCGTCTGGACCGGAACTGAGATGATTGTCTGGGGAGGAATTGGAGATCAAATTTTCAACAATGGAGTAAAGTACAACCCGACAACAAATGCCTGGACAACAATCGCCACGCCACTACCCAACATGCTAGGGGGACGTAGACTCCATTCCGCCGTCTGGAACGGAACTGAAATGGTCATATGGGGAGGATTTGAACTCGGGGCAGTGGACGTGAAAAGCGGTGCAAAATATAATCCCGCGACCAATAGTTGGAAAGCTATTCTTACCCCGGCAGCTTTTTCAGGGCGTGGTTGGCACTCTGCCGTCTGGACAACGACTGATGAAATGATCATATTGGGCGGGGTTGACAGTTTAAACCAAATCTTCAATGATGGAAGCAGTTTTAAAGAAAAAAATGGTGAAATCATTACGCTCACTGCCACACCAGGTACAGGTTCAACATTCACCGGTTGGTCAGGCTTAGACACCTGTACGGGGACGGGACCTTGTGTAATCAATGTGGATGGAGACCAATCCATCGTCGCAAATTTTGATTAATAGACAGAACGAAGAAGATCTTCTTATACGGCTCGAAATGAAAACAAATGTCAATTACGGCAATGGCTGTTTGCGAAACTTTATTGACAAAATTAGCGTACTCCTATTATATTGATTGTTCGATAAAGGGGCCGACCGGACCATGCGACAATTTCGTTCAATAATTCAAGGTATTGGGCTGTTTTTAGCCCTCTGTCTGCTGTACGTCTTAATCGCCCAAAAGGGCATCGATATTGTGCCGGCCTTCTTCGATGCCCCTGCCTGGGGACAACCCACCGCAGAGCCCTTTACGGAGGATGTCAGCAGTACCAAGCACAATCTCTCCGCGGTTCCGCTTGACCCTGACCAGCAGCGTATTTTTAATGAGATTTTCAGCCCGGACAAGGAAAGAAACGTCAAATCCGTTCCAGGGCCCAGAGGAACAACCGAGGTCTGCGTCTTTTGTCACACACCCCACGGGGCCAACCGGAAAGGAATAACATTCCGCGCGCCGATCTGGAACCGGAAACTGTCTGCCGACCAATACCAGATGTACGACCAAGTATGGAGTAAATCCTTTGAAGCAAAGCCGAACAGTCCCGGTCGACCCACCGGCTATTCACGTCTCTGTCTCTCCTGTCATGACGGTACGATTGCCCTGGGAAGCGTGATCAACCGGGGCGGGAGCGGAGGGCTGGACTCAGAATACGAGATGGAGTATCCGACGGGACAATCGCCGGCCGGGCCCTTCGGAAGCATTCCAACCGGCGAAGGCGCCACCGCTCAGGCCACCCGTGCCTTGGGCCGGGACCTTCGGAACGACCATCCGATTTCAATGGTCTTTGACTCACTCCTTCGCGCATCAAAAGATATTGAGTTTGTTGACCCCGGTCCCCCGATTCGACGGCCTCTGACACAAAGCACACCCACACCGATTTCCCCGCTCAGAAGAGCAACCGGGAACAATAATAACGTCTTTGATTCCGTCCAATGTACCTCGTGTCACAATCCGCATCAGGTCGATTTTCCCAAGTTCTTAAGGGCCAACCGTCTCCAGGAAAAGACCTTTGCCTCAACCCAGGCAGAAAGGCGTGTCGGTCCACCCGTTCCCGGCCTGGCCAGCCGCCCGGATAAAGCACCGGCCGGTGCGATCCTTTGCCTCTTCTGCCACGACAAACCGGGCTGGCCCTATAATCCGGATGAATTGAATACCCATTTTGGTGATCGGCAGGCAGGCGTTTTTGATGATTCACGGCTCAAGCTGGGGGCAACCAACCTACACAGTGATGAAGCCCCGGTTGTTGCTGAACGTGCCTGCCTGGTCTGCCATGATCCCCATACCCGCCAGGGTGCCGTTCGCATCATGCGAGAAGGCGTCGATGCCTTCGGAAATGTGGCGATTGAACAAACCTGCTATCAATGTCACCAGCCCCAGGAGACATCGATCCTTCAGAACAACACGCGGGCGCCCGATATCAGGACGCAATTTTTCAAAGACCGTGAAGGAAACGGGAATAATGGAACCTCTCCAACCGGGAGCGCGATGGACCTGACGCTGGGCCTGGGACATCAGCCTGTTTTTGTGGACCTTCCAAAAGAAGGAGTCCAGCTCGGAAGTGATAACCGGATCCCCTCCTTCTTTGGCGGTCCCTTCCCAGAGCCGACCGGAAATAAAGATCTGAATATGGAACATGCCCCCAATACGCCCGACACCTCCCACATCGAATGTGTCGATTGTCACAATATGCACCGGGTTACCCGTCGAAATCGCTTCCAGGGCATGCCCGGCGTCACCATCCGAAGCGGCATTGTGGCGAAGACCCTAAAAACGGTTGATTTCAAGGAAGAACCCCTCATCTACGAAGTCTGCCTCCGATGCCATGGAAACACCTTCAACAACCATGTTCGGGAAGCCCTTTTTACTGCCATCGGTACCGGCAAAATCGTTCAGGCCCGCGGAAACAGCCCGATTGATCCGGGAAGGGGTGTCAATGCACATGGGAGCAACAAACGCAAAGAGTTTGACCCGACATCCAAACCCTTTTATCCGGAGCTTTTCATGAAAAAGAATCCGGATTCTGGAATGCCCGGCCAGCCTTTCCTCATCCAGGATTTCCCTCCCGAAATTAACACCTCTTTTCACCCGGTTGCCCAGATCGGAATGAACCAATCCGGGGTATTGAATAACTTCAACCTGAATGTGGGCGTGCCGACACAACAAGGCCAGTTGATGGGAGGATTCGGACATCAGGCCAGCTTTAATTCTGTTACAGGCGCAGTGAGTGGGGATGACGGGTCGGGAGGCCTCTCCCGGCAGGCAACCATCATGTGTCCCGATTGCCATAATACCGATCTTTTCGGAACCTTCAGAGCCGGACTCTTCCCTGTCTTCAAAGGAATCGGGATCACACCTGAGATCAATCTTCCCGATTATCCAGGTCCCATTCTCTATGACGACACCAGAGGCGTCGCCTTCCGACGCCCAACGGACCGTTCACCCAGTATCCCCGTAAACCCGGATGGGGTACGGAAAGCCTCCTTAAATGATCCGAAAACCCCCCAGGGTCCGCACGGTTCCATTTATAAAAGAATCTTAAGAGCCAACTACGATACGACCATCGGGACAGCCGATCAACCGCCGCCCGGGACACAAAAAGGTCAATACAATCCACAGAATTTCGCCCTCTGTTTTAACTGCCATAACGAGGCGGCTTTTATCACACCCTACTGGGGATCTGCAACTGAGATTGCCCCGAAGGAAAGGCTCACAAACTTCTACCGGGGAGGCACACCGGATGTCGACGGAAGCGGGAATGCCGGCGGGAACCTTCATCTCCTCCATCTTGTGGGTCGGACAAACGCCCGTTGCCACGAATGCCATAACAATGTCCATAGCAACGTCGAGGCCGGGAACACAGTTATTGTCGGGTTAAATAATGCTCAGTTCAAGATGGACAACCCCGGGCATGACCAGAGTACCCATCTTCTCAATTTCCAGCCAAATATCAAAGGAAATCGCTTCGCCAACGGACCGGCGTGGGGGAATGGTGAAACCGTAAACAAAGCCGATTATGACCTTGGGCACAAGGGCCCCGGCTGCAATCTACGATGTCATGGGTTTAACATGGTCCATAATACCGACGCGCACTCAGTCATTAACGGCGAAAAGTGAGGGAAGCTCTGAATAAGTCATGAATTGTTTTTTCAGGGCAAAAATGTCCCGCTTCTGCGTTGCAAATCTTGACAATAACGGGCCATTCTCCGAGATTTACGCCTTGAATCGAAACATTTTTTCTCCTGAAAAACTCAACCCAGACTTAATCAGAGCTTCCTGATGCCCCTCAAAAAGTCGATCGTTCTTTTCTTCCTTTTTTTCATTCCCTTCGAATTCACCATCATCTCATGGAGCAGGAAAGTTGTCCCTGAGGAGATGCTCCTTGTTTCGGAGGGTGATTTTATCATGGGAAGCAATGAGGTAGATCTGGAGGAAACCCAGGCGGAACTCGGTAACCGAAAACCTTTCTATCTCGATGAACATCCCCAACATCGTATCCACCTACCCGGCTTTCTGATGGATCGTACCGAGGTCACCAACCGAGCCTATGCCAATTTCATTAAAATAAGAGTACGAAATCCGCCACCCCCCTGGAAAGAAGGGCAATATCCCTCCGGCCAGGGGCTGCTCCCCGTGGTAGAGGTGAGTTGGTATGAAGCGCGTGACTATTGCCGATCCATCGGAAAACGCCTCCCGACAGAGGCCGAATGGGAAAAGGCCGCACGCGGTCCCTCTGGGAATATGTATGCCTGGGGAAATAAATTTGATCAGATGAAAGCCAATGTCAGCGCCGGAGGACATGGTGGGATCACCATGGTCGGCCGCTGGAGTAGTGACCGTAGTTTTTACGGGCTCTATGATATGAACGGGAATGTCATGGAGTGGACCGCCGACTGGTACAAGCCCTATCCAAATGGGGATTATGAGAGCCCCGATTTCGGAGAACAGTTTAAGGTTGCCAAGGGAGATGCCTACGGTGAATCAGGACATTACGCCATGTCCATCTTCTCTCGCCTCCCC
Organism: Nitrospirota bacterium; assembly: GCA_029261165.1. GTDB lineage: Bacteria > Nitrospirota > Nitrospiria > SBBL01 > JAADHI01 > DUAG01. The sequence goes on from JAJDBV010000064.1 coordinate 6,280, forward strand.
TACCGCCAGAACGTCCTACCGGAAACCCGCTTCCCCTTCCTCGGTTTCCGCTGCGCAAAGGATTGGTAGCGGTATTTTTCGAAATCCATCCTTGCCTTCCCATTTTTAAGTGGACATACTTCAGGAAAAAAAGCGGCACTCAAGCTTCATACGCTTATGAAAACGGCCTCCAAAAAGGCATATACGCAGTGTTTGAGCAAGACACGATGAAACCATTCAGAGATCATAAGCTCGAAAGATGATCCCGATGGATGAAGCAGGTCAATCAGTTACTTAATCAGCGCTGCCTTAACTCACCTTGTTCGAGAGGTTTTATCTTGTAAAGGAGAGCCTTGTAACTTATCCCTAATACTCTAGCAGCCTCCTTCCGATTCCAATGGGTCTGATCGAGTACCCTCAGAAGCACCCTCTCTTCTGCTTTTTTGGCCGCATTTCGGCTGATGGCCTTCAAGGAAGTTGAATCTATTCCCTTGACTGTGCGCAAGGAATCTGTTGCCAGCCTCCGCCTCCGTTCCCCCCTTCGACGTTCCCGGGCAGGAGAAGGCCGTTGATCATCCGCAGCAGATGGAGGATTCCCAGCTGGAGTCAAACCCTTTCCCAAGGTTCGATACCGCTCTATTTTGGATTGTAGCTGATCGTCTACTTGTTTTTCATTCCCAAGAACAACGACTCCTTTGAGGGTATTCTCCAACTCTCGGACATTACCTGGCCAATGATATTCAGGAAAAAGCTTCATGGATTGTTCTGAAAGCTCTACCCGTTTATTGAATTTCCGATTAAACTGGTCGAGGAAATATTGAACCAAAGACGGGATGTCATCCTTTCGGTCACGTAAGGGAGGAAGATAGATATTTACAACATTAAGACGGTAGAAGAGATCCTCGCGGAAGGCTCCTTCCTCCATCGCCTTTTCAAGATTCCTGTTCGTGGCCGCTATGATTCGCACATCGACTCGAACATCATCGCTGCCCCCTATGCGCGAAAATCTCCCCTCCTGCAGGACCTGCAATAACTTGGACTGGAGCGATAAAGGAATCTCCCCAATCTCATCCAGGAAAATCGTCCCCTCATGGGCAAATTCAAATTTCCCCGGCCTTCGTACGTGGGCACCGGAAAAAGATCCTTTCTCATGCCCAAACAATTCACTTTCCAACAGAGTTTCGGGAATGGCGGGGCAAAGCACCTTGATTAAGCGCTTAATCCGCCTAGGAGACTTTTCATGAATTTGCCTGGCGATTAAATCTTTTCCTGTTCCCGACTCTCCTCGGATCAGGACAGTCACATCTGTTCCTGCTACCCGCCCGACAATATCCAAAATCCTTTGAAAGTTCCCTGTTGTTCCAATAATTGGCTGAATACTCACTTCCTTTGGTCGTACCGATATTCCTGAACCTATTGTCGTTGCTACCATGCGGGCGTCCTCACTTTCTTCTTTTGAAGATACATGGTCTTTCTCTTCCGTCTTATCTGAATAAATAGCCATGTCAAAAAGATAGAAATAGAACATGGAATTCTTGAGTTAACCGGACATTAATGTCCGAAATATACCAAGACTAATTATCTTATAAGACAATAATGTTCTTCTGTCAATCTCAAATTAGCACTCAAAAAGCTCTACTGAATAACAGGAATATGAAGTTGACGCATCCACCCCCAAGATGATGTGCCAAGTCAAGTTCCTGAACCACAACCTACAGTGTTCAGAGGCCGACCTTCTTGATTGGACAACAAAAAAGTTTAAGTGTCTTTGGCCAAAATAGTTTTAGCCTTCCTATACTACCGACTGTAAGGCCTTGCTTCAGACTCATCTTGTATTGTCGAGGCTCAACTTGCCATTCATAGATTCCTTATATATAATCGTCAGATATGCATAGAAACCCAATGAGCGTGAGGCGAGCTTGGAAATCTCACTCTGCCATAATAAGGGATGTTGATGATGAAAGTCTTCAATAGATCTGTTTTTTGTTCTTCTTACTTTATTTTTTTTGGAATGCTTCTGATTATTGTTTCATGCACTTCGGCCGAGGCAAGAAAGGAAAAGCACTATCAAAGGGGAATCGAATATGCGAGCGATTTTAAATATAAAGAGGCCGTCATTGAATTTAAAAATGTCATCCAGCTCGATCCGGATGATGCAGATGCAAAATACCAGCTCGGATTAGTCTACCTGAAAATGGGAGGCCTTGCCAACGTCAGACAAGCCTTCAAGCTTCTAAGCGAAGCGGCCGAAAAAAACCCGGACCTGACCGATGCGCACATTAAACTGGCAAACCTCTTCATATTGTCAAACGAACTTGGGAAAGCAAGGGAGAAGGCAGACCTGATCCTTGAAAAAGATCCGAATCATGGGGATGCCCATCTTATCCAGGCAAGAATCCACCTTAAAGAGGAGCGCATCAAGGAGGCCGAACAGGCCTATCGGCACGTCATAAAACTCGACGCAAAGAAACTGCCAGCCTATTATGAACTCTCTACGATTCGTCTCCGCAAAAAAGACGCCAAGGGCGCCGAAATGCTCCTTCAGAAGGCCCTTACCGTTGATTCCAAATCGATAGAATCCCATCTGGCCCTTGCTCGTTTCTATCAAGCAACAAACCAAAGGAAGGAGGCCGAGTCCTTTTATAAAAAGGCGATCTCCCTATCGCCGGAGAACAAATTACTCCGTTTTTCCCTGGCCGATTTTTATCAACGTACTGATCAAATCCCGGCGGCCGAAGCAACGCTGATCGGAATTACCGAACTTTCACCAAAAGAACCAGGTCCATTGATCGCCTTAGGGGGATTCTATCAAAGCACTGGGGAACTAGAAAAGGCGGAAAAGACCTACCTCCGGGCAAATAAGATCAAACCGGAAAACCTCATCGGCCGAAAAAAGCTTGCGGGCCTCTACCTTGCCCAAGGTAAAACAGACGAAGCCAAATCGATGATCGAAGCGATCCTTGAAAAAAACCCCAATGACCCGGACGCCTTCTTCACTCGAGGGCAGCTTCTCTTATCAGAAAAGAAGGGAGAGGCCGCGGCCGACCTCTTTAAACAGGTAATTCAGACCGAACCCTCTTATCCATCCGTCCACTATTATCTAGGGCTGTCCCACCTTTTGGAAGGAAATAGTCAACAGGCGAAGGCTGAATTTTCCGAGGCCGTCAAACTACAACCCAGAGATCACCGCGCCCGTCTTTCCCTGGCCGAACTGCATATGAAATCCCGCTCGCATGACCTGGCGCTGACGGAGGCGAAACAGGTCGTTCAGGAAGACCCGTCCAACTGGAAAGCGCATATCCTCTTTGGAGATGCCGCTGTTTCAACTGGAAAAATAAAGGAAGGCGAGGCCAGTTACAAAAAGGTAATTGATTTGGCCCCGAAGGAGCCGGTGGGATACTTCCGGATGGGGATACTTCGGAGGGCACAGAAAAAGGAACCGGAGGCAGTGTCCCTTTTTGAAAAGGCGATGTCGCTGAATCCAAACCTCATCGACGCCCTGTCGCAGATCGTCGCAATCCATTTGGCAAAGGGGGAAACCGAAGAGGCGGTGCAACGGGTTTCGACACAGATTGAATCTGCCCCTGAAAATCCCCTTTTCTATCACCTTAGGGGAAAATTGCACGCCAACCAGAAAAAAACCAAGGAGGCCGAAGCTGATTTCAAGAAGTCGATTGGGATCAATGCGAACTATTTGGCTCCGTATATCGACCTGGGTACGCTCTACAGCCAGGACAAGCAATTTGACAGGGCACTGCAACAACTCGCGGAAGCTATCAAAAAGAATCCAAAGGTCCTTGGGGCCTATATGCTCCGCGGCGTGATCTTCGAGTCGAATAATGATTACAAAAAGGCGCAGGCCGAATATGAAAAGGCATTAGAGATAGACGAAACGTTTGCACCTGCGGCCAACAACCTGGCCTGGATCTATGCGGAGCATGGCGGGAACATCGATCGGGCACTGACATTGGCACAGAAGGCCAAAGAGAAATTGCCCAACAACCCATCGGTCTCGGATACCCTCGGCTGGATCTATGTTAAGAAAAAAGCCTATCTCAAGGCGATCAGCCTGCTCAAGGAGAGCACCGAAAAGCTCGAAAAACACCCTGTGATCCGGTATCACCTGGGAATGGCTTATTTTAAGAATGGGAACCACTCCGAAGCCAAAGAGGCATTAGAGGCCTCCCTCGGCCTTTCCAAGGACTTTCCAGGAGCGGATGAAGCTCGGAAGGTGCTTGGGGAGTTATAGGGGGTAAAAAGCACGTGAGGTGGGTCGGAGTGCTAGGAGGGTATAAGGTAAAGATCAGGAAGGTAGGCAGAGGTTGTTTCCTCCTTCCTTCCTGGCCTTTTGCAACATCTTCTCGGCAATCCGGGTCAACTCAGAGGGATCTGTTGAATGCGACGGGAAGCAGGCCCCGCCCTCGCTGACCGTTCGGTGCTCCTCCCGGTCGTCGAATCGGAAGGCTTGGAGTCCCGTGCGAATACGAATCCGTTCCCCCACAAACTGGAGAACGTTTGGCTCTGTATGGCTCAAGAGGATGCGAAAGAGTTTCTCATGACCTCCGATACGGCTTTTGCCAACCACGTCAGTTCCCCGTATCTGCTCCTGTATCAATGCGGACATGGTCCGTAACACCTCATGTTCCTCATGATTCTCCTGATCCACTTCGATGACCAGCAATGAGAAAGGATAGGAGTACCGGGCTGCCCGTTTCACCTCCAACTGCAGGAGATAATCGAATTCCTTATCCGTTAAACTACCTGTAATCGGATCAAACATCTCTTTGTACTACTACAAAAAGGGTGTTGGGAGGCGAGAGATAAACTCTATTCACACACTTTTCTTTTTTCTTGCCAGTCCCAATCCCACCAGGCCGGAGCCGAGGAGGAGCAGGGTGCCTGGTTCCGGGACTGCAACACCGACACCACTGGTAGTCTGAGGTGAGAAGTAATCTGTTCCATTAGTATACAATCCGTCACCACTCATATCTGCCATTGTAAAAAAGTGATCTAACCCATCCAAAGTACCGTCAAAGGAAATTATCCCAGTATAGATAAATGTATCTCCTGTATAGCCATTTGCTGATGGATTAACAACAGCTAGACTAGCCCACCCGGTATTAAGAGCGCAGGTGGAAGGAATACTGCAAGTTGAGTCGACAAAAACGGGGCCTAAATTAATTCCTGAATACGGGAAAAACTTGTACCCATCAATTTGATCATTTGTAAATGAATCAAAATCATCAATAATATTTGCTGTAAAGATACCGCTGTCAAAAAAAACGTTAGAGATTGGGCTCGAATTGTCTGAACTCGTTGCATCAGTAAGTAGAAATATGTCGGACGTAAATATGTTATCATATCCAGAGTTACCGTTATTCGTCACCCATAAATTTAAAATATCTCCACTAACGATTTCAAACCCTTCCTGTTGATTAGGTCCTATGGGTAAAATTCCTGATGCCCAGTCATTTTGATAATTCGTCAGCGCAAATGGATCTGCGTCACTGTAATAAGGCCCATCAGTGGCAACACCCAGAGTAGGTACTGCCCATGCCGATGTCACCATCAGGGTTGAAAAATAAAAAACCACAAACATCATTATTACGCAGGGTCGATAATACCATTTTTTCATACTCTTCCTAACACCTCCTTTAATCAACTCTTACACTTCTACTCCCCTAGCCCTATCTTCCGCACACCCTTTCTTTATCCCGTTTCTTCCAACCCCATCCAATGAGACCTAAGCTGAGAAGGAGGAGTGTCGAAGGCTCTGGAACAGGTGTGGCATCAAAAACAATGACCGGCCTTTGTGTAATATTGTTCCAGTCCCATCGGAGTCCAATATCTCCTTCCGCAAGTGCCCTAGTAATAGATGTTGTGTAGGATCTATTCCTACGATATCCGCTCCTCCCAGTGATTCAAGCCTTAGACTGGCCGATCTTATCGAATCAATCGGGTCTGTAAACCCAAGGTCTAGAAGACTCAAGTCTGTGAAGTAGTGTTGAAATCTCATCTCATCCGGAGGACTATTTACATTCATGCAACCTGGTTGATCCGGTGCAGAATAATTCGGATCATTACAGGCCAATATTGCAGGGTCTGTCACATCTATTCTAGAAACCAAATCAGAAGGATAAGGAGTATCAGGAGGATCAGAAGCAACTGTTTTGAACGCCACAGTAACAGTGCTGATTGAAACGTTCCCTATATTTCGAAGGTATATATCAACCTCTCCATCTGTCACTCTGGACCAAAATTCATGTACTACAAGTGCAAAATCGCCAGGCCCAGAATCATTAATACCATTTTCATCAAAAGTCCAGGTTAGGGTCACCGCAAAAGAGGCGGATACGTTTAAGGCTAGAGAGATTATTGCCATTACCAACAAGGCAGTATATGTTTTGCGTTTAAACATCTTCCTCTCGTTTAGGTGAGTGCTGGCAGTCGGGTTTTCCCGTTGGAATGTCCTAACCCGAATTTAACTGTAACCCTTCAGAATTCCATGAAACCCTGACCACTTTTTTCCTTTGACCCCCCTCTTTTGAGGGGGGTCAAAACCCTCTATATAACACGAGCCGAGCAATCTTGCGATTGAACGGCTCCCCTTCTCACACTCACTTGACTTTTACCCTACCCCTTTAAAGGAGAGGATTTGTCACCTGTAATCGATTCTGTTAACCCGTTTCCTCCCTAAAAGGACAAGCCCCAAGAGGCCAGATCCAAGCAACAACAGCGAGGATGGTTCGGGAACTGGAACACCTGAAAAAGTCGCTGTTGCTGTTCCACTAAAAGGGGTAATAAACGGGCTATCTGGGAGGCCACCAGGCGTTGAAATCTCAAAGGTTGTAATGAGGGTTGACCCTGCCCCAAGTCCGAAGTAGCTACCGCCAGTAAGGACAGTTGTTCCATTTAGGATCAGCGTATTAAGCCCGACCGGACCATTGGCATTTAAAAGGACAAAGTCTCCGGCAAACAACAAGTTATTCGAGGCGTCCCATACGGAAAAGTCTGGGTCTGTGACTCCAGAAGTGCCAAATGTTCCAGAAACAAAACCACCCGTAACGGTGGCACCAGGAAGGAGATCTGTATTTAGTGTAATAAACCCACCGTCTGCTGGACCGACCACGGATCCAGTCGGGGCCTTTATAGCGGTTCCGAGAGTAGTTCCATCAAAATCAAAAGCAAATGAACCAACACCCACATCCACTGTAATAGCATAAGCAGAGGCACCGTTTAGTAGAAATAAACCAACAAACAAAATACCCGATAAAAATTTCAGTCGTTTCATCTTAATATTCTCCGTACTAGATTCCAATAAGTTCATCTGGGTTAATCACCCCTTAGACTTTCTTAGATCTCCGAACGAGTCCGAGAGCAAGCAATCCAGAACCAAGCAATAATAACGTTGTTGGTTCTGGAACCGGAACAGAGGCTGATTCTCCCTGAAAAGTGGATGATGCGATACCAGAGAAAACCTTACCAGCACCTGAGCCCTGATCTACAAACACGTCAGTAGGCAGTCCTGTGTCTGGTGAGGTAATACTAAAAGTTGCGGTCATACTTGTACCTGGACCAGCATCAAATATCGTACCTCCAATAATGTTTACTGTACCAGAGAGAGAAAGAGAGGCCACCGCCCCACCTGCTCCAGATCCTTCCATTCCAAATGCTGTAAGTGCAATAAAATTTCCCTCAATGAGTTTATTACCTGTTCCTGCTAACCCATCAAACAGTTGAAAGTCAGGGGTGCTTACAGAGGAGGTTCCAAACGTCGCGAAGGCGATACCATCACCGGCATTCGCATCAAAACCAGTAATAGCTGTGTTAAAAGTTATGGAACCGCTGGTTGAAATACCAGTAGACGTTACAACTCCACCCACGATATCGGCAACTGAACCACCAGTTCCAAAGTTATTACCATCAAACGTAAATGGGTATGTCCCCGTTGTGATGTCGATGGTGATTGCATTGGCTTTTGCAGGAAAGCCGAAGCTTAACATCGCAATGAATAAGGATAGGGCAAGCACCCTATTGGGAATCACCCGCTTACCGTCCTTTAAATTCCCTCCCACTGCCATCCTCCATACTCCTTTCAACTTGCTAACCATTACGCAACCTTAAGTGAAATTAGCATTTGCTCAGTTGTCAGTGTTATAAAGCAATCTCCATGCCAAACAAGCTTCCTGTTGAGGATATACCTTCAACTCACTGATATTACAAAATAATTTTAAATCATGATCTCATGAGGTGTCGCTACTTGTGCAATGAAAATCGTTCCAGGGTGGTACGATTCCCGTCGGTTTTTACCCTCCAGGATAGAAATTTGAGACAATATCCCAATAAATCAATTAGTTAGCCCAAAGGTTGGGGGTGGTACGATTTCCGTCGGTTTTCTTGCAGGGAGGGGTAAAAAGGCGTGGTTCAGGGGGTCAGGATTCGGAAACCTTCTAGATCTGTCGATCTATCTTGTATTTGTTAAGAAGGTCACGAAATAGCTGTCTTGAAATTCCGATAGCCGAAGCCGCCTGGGTAATATTCCCCTCAAATCGGATGAGGGCAGATTCGATTAGCTCCCGTTCTACCTGCTCTTTTACCTCCTTTAGCAAGGGGATAGATCTCTTCTTGGTCTGATCTTCAAGTTCCAGGTCATCCGGTGTTAGGAGAGTCCCTTCTGCCATTACGACCGCCCTGCGGAACTTGTTTTCCATCTCGCGGACATTCCCAGGCCAGGAATAAGAAGCGATTGTCTTACTTGCGATTGCGGTCATCCCTTTTATCTTTTTCTCAAACTCTCTAGAAAATTTGTCGATGAAAAAACGTGCCAGTAAGAGCAAATCACCTTCCCGTTGCCGTAATGGAGGGACCGGTACTGTAATCACGCTCAACCGATAAAAGAGGTCCTCACGAAATGTTCCATTGGAAATCATTTCCTTAAGATCTCGATTCGTGGCTGCTATGACCCGTGTGTCGACTTCTATGCTTACCCGACCTCCGATCCGGTCCAAGGTTTTTTCTTGAAGAAAGCGGAGTAATTTAACCTGGAGCCCTAATCCTAATTCCCCTATCTCATCAAGGAAAAGTGTCCCTCCTGCCGCAAATTCAATCCGTCCTTTTCTTTGTGTGTGAGCCCCCGTAAAGGCACCCTTTTCGTGTCCAAAGAGTTCGGTCTCAAGAAGATTCTCCGGAATCGCGCCACAGTTAATTGCCACAAAAGGCCCAGTTTTTCTAGAGCTTTTCCGGTGAATCGCACCGGCAACAAGTTCTTTTCCGGTGCCGCTTTCACCCGTTATCAAGACCGCAATATCTGTCGCAGCAACCTTCCGAATTGAAGTATGAAGCGCCTCCATCACTCGGCTTGCCCCAATGATGCCACTCTCCTGTAGGGGACGCTTCTTTAACTGCCGATTCTCTTCTTCTAGCCGGAAAAGATGCAATGCTCTCCTAAGCGTTGTCCGAATCTCATCTATCTCGATCGGTTTCGTAAAAAAATCATATGCCCCTTGTTCAATGGCCTTCAGGGCATTTTCCCTTTCTGAATTTCCGCTGACAACAAGAACCTTTTTATCTGGATTTATTTTAAGGATTTCGGAAAGGGCGGCCAATCCTTCAGTTGCTTTACGCGGAAAGGGAGGAAGTCCCAGATCAAGTGTCACCACCGGGGGGAGTTCACGCTTAAAGATCTCAATAGCGGAATTACGGTCCTCTGCCAAAAAGATTTCGTAACCGTCCGCCAAAGCCCATTTCATCTGTTGGCGGATCATCTCGTCGTCATCGACGATGAGAAGCTTGGGTTTAGACATAAAATACCAAGGTGTCAGGGGACCGGAGAGAAAGTGAATTAATCAATTTCATAAGTGTAAGCAATACATATGGTTTGCTTCCGCATTATTGCATGGAAAAGAGACAAAACTCCTTGTATGTTATGAAATAATATCACATTTCTTCTCAGCCGGTCCTGGTGGCTCGGAGAATATCCAGAGGAAAGCATCGCCTTCCTTGTCACTTGATATGATACCCTTTTAAATCTTTTATCGCACCTCACCCTGTTTATACTTTACTCCTATCCCCACTTATTGGCATTTCTACACTGAAAGTGGTTCCCATTCCTATCTCACTTTCAACTTCGATCCTCCCTCTATGTGCCTTAATAATTTGCTGACATTGGAAGAGCCCTATCCCCCACCCGGAAGGTTTGGTTGTGCAGAGTGGTCTGAAAAGTTTTGTTCTGAGAAACTCCGTCGAGATTCCACAACCATTGTCCGTAACCGCAAGGTAGACCTTTCCTTCCTTTTCATATGTTTTGATATTGATTTTGCCGGACTCATCGATTGCCTCGGTGGCATTCAACAGGAGGTTGCGAACGACCGTGGAAATCTGGTCGGGATCTGCTGAAATTGGAGAAATGTTGCCAAACTTGATCGTAATCTCTCCCCTATTGGCGCCATTCGTCTCTGCGAGCGTATTTTTAAGTATCAGGTTGAGGTTAACTTCCGACCGTGAAGATGTCGAACCTTTTGAGGCGACTGATATATGCTTGATCAATTGGTTCATCTTTTCGGCCGTTTCACGAATTGTCTTGAAGGCATCACTCTGGAACTCAGGATTGTCCCCGTGGATGGCAGCATTCTGGGCCAACAGGGAAAGAGTGGAAGTATGGTTCTTTAAATCGTGGACGAAGAAAGACGACAAGGTGTGGAATGCCTCCATCTCTCTCGCCGAGGTCAACTCCTCGCTCATCCGCACCCGATCAATCTGTCCGGCCGTCTGCTCGGCAATGGTCAATAAGAACTCCGAATCGTGGAAATCGTATGACGCACCTGTGATTTTTTGGCCAAGAGCCACGAAGCCGACCATCTCCCTGCCTGTGCGAATAGGGAGATAAACAAAACCATTGATCGCGCTCAAAAGATTACCACAACTCTCAGCCACATGAAGCCATTCTTCATTCTGCTGCATTTCATCAACAAACACCAGCCCATTATGTCGCTTGATGAACCGAATCAACGAACTATCCTGGGAAACAGATCTCCCTTTACCAACCACTGAACACCGCTCACAATACATCAAACGTTCCGGATCCAGAAGCCATACCGATACCTCACTCGTTCCAATGGTATCGGCAAGCCAGGAAACATAGGAGGGAAGGAGCTCAGATAGGGTAAGTTTCGTTCCGACTAACCGGGAGAATTCCGGCCACTTGGCCCGATAGTCATGTCGAGACCTATAAAAATGTGAAAGGATAAAGGTCTTTACATTGAGCCTCAAACGATCGGAGAGGAACAAAAACACAAGGCCCAATAAAGAGATAAAAATCAGAAGGGGAATAAGGTGAAGATAAGCCTCTCCTCCGAGACGTTGAATCCCGAAGACCACAAAGCCAACCAAGAAGAGGTAGACTCCGGCCAGAAGGAGGGTTACCGATTTGAAGAGGATCAAACGGGAGACAAAGATATTGGCATCAAGCAGCTTATAGTGCACAACGAAAAAGAAGATCAGGGCATTTGCGATAAGAAGAGAAGACGAATGGATAGGGAGGGTATCCAGCCGGATTGCCGAAAAGAGAAGAACCTGACCCGCCTCGTAGATCTTTAGGGCTAGAATCGCACCTGTTCCGATAATCATGTATTTGATCTGTAGTCGTGCGCGACCGGACGAGGTACGAAATGTTAGTTCGAGATTCATCAGTACCACGATCAGAGACAATAGGAGGAAGAGAAAAAATGCATATCCGACTTTCCCCACCGGAAGATAGGATGTAGAGGAGTCGAAGTTTAGGGAGTGAAGGAAGAGGGGTGACCGGAGGAAACATAAGAGACTGAGCGGAACTAAGTAGAATCCGCCCAGGATTGATCGCCACCGTTGAAGGGTCGATTTTACATTCGCCCTTGCGAACGTTAATGAAAAAAGAAGCCAACTCCCCGGCAAGAAAGCCTGACCAACAATGGCAATCTTTCCCCAGAAAAGGTCCCGTGCCGGATCGATCGACACTCCAATCATAAAGGCGCTGAACTCGATGACCCCCAACGCCAACATCCCGAGGGCGAAACAAATATTTTCCGGGCGTCTCGGATTTCGCGACAAGACAAACGCGCCCAACCCCAGACAAGCCAGTGTGCCGATTATTGATATAATGGATGTGAGAGACATAATTATTGGTTGTGGGGTCAGGTTCCGAGTCTACAAAACACTAACATGAAGGGTAGAGCCCTTTATTCGATCCGTAAAAAACTTTAGCAAGTTACTGTTACCCTCAATCTATGGGTGACAGGGATAAGTGAGTAGTCCCTACACCCTGTCTTTTCTCTCTCTGCTATGTATCCAATTCCACAATTGCATGACATAAATTGTAAGCGTAGAAAAATAAACCTCCGTCTTCAGTATTGATTTGCTCATAATTAAGACCCCATTTTCAATATAAAAAGAAAGCTTTCGTCTTTTACCCCATGGCGTCTAAAAAGGCATACCGATTGCACCGAATATTACATCAGAAACGGATGCATACAAAGGACATCCAGGGTAGATGGGACAAAATAGTGGAACTAAGTAATGTCTTTGAAAGTTTCGTAATTTTCGCTAAAACCAATGTAGAAATACCCAAGACCTTGTGGTAAGCATTATAGCGTTGATCAACACATTGTGGTAACTATGGAAAGCTTATTTTCTGTCTCCACTAAGTGTTTTGGTTATTGACAAAGATAAAATAGTATTTGAACCTCACCTTTGCTCAGAGCAAACCCGCTGAAAGACGGGGGCGCAGAGCACCGGGGCTAAATGAAGAAAAACAAGTTTCGAGTTCAGAGTTTCGGGTTTGGAGCTAACTCGGAACATGGAATGCGCAACTCGAAACTTGTCTTTTTCTCCCATGCCCGTCGAGGCGCCAAAGGAATTTTATTGGGCGGCTATTTTTTATAGAGGGGAAGACCTTATGAAATACTTTATTGGAAAATGGAAAGATTTAAATCAAGCGGATAGGCTTGTAAGGTGGCAGGGCTCTCAGCTTGCCCGCTTGATTTTCCTCATCACAATTTTCCTCTCTCATACCGCTGTCGCTTTTGCTGGAGATGCAGTGTTATCATGGGATCCGAATACAGAACCGGATCTCGCTGGATACAAAGTCTATTCTGGGACGGCGTCAGGAATTTATGGCACTCCGATCGATACCGGAAATCTAACCACCCAAACGGTAACCGGGCTCAGCAGTGGGACCTACTTTTTTGCAGTAACCGCCTACGATACCTCCGGAAACGAGAGCGGATTTTCGAACGAGGTCAGCAAAACCATATCCACATCAGATCCAACACCTCCTATCCTTGCCGCCATTACCCCCACTAACATCACCAGCAACAGCGCGACTATTGCGTGGACAACCGATGAACCCGCTGATTCAATGATCGAGTACGGCACCACAACCACTTATGGATCAACGACCCCCCTTGATACCACACTGGTGACCGCGCACAGCCAAACGATCACGGCTCTCCTGCCTGCCACCACCTACAACTACCGCGTGGTCAGCAAAGATGCATCAGGAAATGCAGCTTCCTCCGGGAACAACACATTCACCACCAATATTATTCCAGATACGACCCCGCCTGTCATCTCCGCCATTATCTCCAGCAACATCACGAATAGCAGCGCCGTCATCACCTGGGCAACGAACGAGACTGCCACTTCGAAAGTCGAGTACGGCACCACGACCGCCTATGGGTCATCGACCCTCCTCAATGCGACACTGGTGACCGCGCACAGCCAAACGATCATGTCCCTACTGCCTGCTACCACCTATAATTACCGCGTCATCAGCACTGACGCAGCAGGAAATACAGCTTCCTCCGGAAACAACATATTCACTACCGCCCCAGCCTCTACTCCCGACACCACACCACCGTTGATCTCCGATATTATCTCCAGCAACATCCAAAATGACACCGCCGTTATCACCTGGGCAACAAACGAAGCTGCCACTTCGAAAGTCCAGTACGGTATCACGACCGCCTATGGGTCATCGACCCCCCTCAATGCGACACTGGTGACCATGCACAGCCAAACGATCATGTCCCTACTACCTGCCACCACCTATAATTACCGCGTCATCAGCACTGACGCAGCAGGAAATACAACTTCCTCCGGAAACAGCATATTCACCACCGCCCTCACACCCGATACCACCCCCCCCGAGGACGTTATAGATTTTACTGCCCTTGAAGGGGACCTCGTGATCGCATTGACATGGACGAATCCCCCCGACCTCGATTTTGTCGGTGTGCGTATTCGTTACAAGACCGATGGATTTCCAAGTGGTATCAATGACGGCATCTTGCTGGGTGATTTCACCGGTCAGCCTAATAAAAATATGAGCACAACACATACCGGGTTGCAAAATAATGTTACATACTACTATGCAGCTTCTTCGTATGACAACAATGGTAATTTTCAAAACACTGTTTTTGTCTCAGCTACGCCTCAAGAGAATAACCCAGCCACCCAAGATACATCTTCTGGAGGGGGTTGCGGTATGGTTATTCCGACAGATGGAAACCCACCAGGACCAGGACAGGCCGCTGATATGATCGTCATATCAGGGGTAATTCTCATAATGTTGCTCAGGAGAAGACGACAAACTATGAAACCAGCCATCGGCCCTGTTAATTTTAAGTAAATGTTAGTGGTCTATTCAAATAGGAATGATAACAATTCGAACGTGGGGTGGAGACTATAAATCTGGACCTTGGGCTGGTCGTAACGAAGCTCTTTTTTCCAATCTCATCAGGAGCCCCAGGACGGGAGCAAGAAATACAAGGGCCAGGAGAAAAAAGGGGGTTCCTCCGCGGCTGTGGAGAATACTTTCGGTAAGGATTTTTTCATCCACATAAGCCCCAAGCAAAGAGAGAGTGACGATCCGCAATCCATTTTTAAAGATTGTGATTGGGAAAATCGATAGTGCCAAAATGAGTTTTTTACATCCCGTTTTAAGGAAGAGATTTCCGGCCATTATACTGGTTATTAAGAGGGCTATGGTTGAATGAATCCCACTACACTGTTTTGCCACCTCAATACTAATCCCTGGGAGATGGAAGATAAACCCTTCACGGAAAATAGGTACGCCTGTAACCTTAAATATTACGAAAGAAACTTCAGCCGAGGCACTTTGTAACGCAAAAATGATCTCTTCCACCATAAAGGTCGGGATCGGGATCATAAAGACAAGAAACAACAGTGGGAAAGCCGCTTCATGAGAAGCTCGAATACCGTAGAATAGAACAAAACCACCAATCCAAAATATCACGATCGAAAAGGCCATGAGAGAAAAATAGTCATTTTGATTAAGTTTTATTTCCTGTGTCATCCCCAAAAAATAGAGTACGCTCCCAAGCAATATCAGGAGAGTTCCCTGGGGAAAAGCATATCCTAACTCTGAGAAAATAACTTTTCTTCTCTGGAAAATTAAGTATCCGCTAACCAGGGGGACTAGGATGATATGTGAGTAGAGTTCGCTATGTAATGAAAAAATTAATAGTTCACTTATCGGTGCGTAAAATATTACGATTGTCAATAAATTAAAAACCAGAAAGGTCCAACAATAAGGTCGTTTAGTGAAATTCAATTTATTTCTGTCCTTGGGCTTATATTTCAGCTTGACACATAGGGTTTTCTTATATCAGTATTTTAAAATCTTTCTGTTTGTGGTATGTTGCTGCGAGAGTTGGTTTTCGGCAACGAGACTGACTCGTAGTATAGATATTAGCAGTTATTGTAGGCGTTGGCCTCTGAAGATCTCTTGGAACTTTACTGAGTTGATCCCTGCTCATGAAACCGTAATTTCAACCTCTTACCTGCTCTAAAATATACTCCATGCAACGCTCCTACTTTAACATAAGACTCGCTTTTTTCATCTACCTCATCTATTTAAATATCTTAACCCTCGCTCCATTTGATTTCTCTAAAACCGTCATAACAGGATGGACTTTTGTTGATTGGGGGAGTTCAATTTCAGATTTTTCCCTTAACATTTTAGGGTTTGTTCCATTTGGCCTTATTCTTTCCCTCCTTACACAACAAAACAAAGAAAAAATATATTCAAAGTATATAATATTAGTTGGAATCACAACGCTTGCCAGCCTCTCTATCGAAATATGCCAGATTTTCCTTCCCTCCCGTACTCCTTCATTATCCGATGTACTGGCCAATACAATTGGTGGAGGAATTGGGGTATTTGTAGCGAACCATCTCTGCAAAAGAACTTTGATTTCATTTCTTAAACATTACCGTATTAAGCTTACACTTGCTATTCTATCCCTTTATCTGGGAACCCTAATTGGGATCTTCTTCTGGACTACATCTTCCAAAGAGCTTACTAGCTGGGATAGTAGTTACCCCCTCCTGATTGGGAACGAGGCTACCTTAGATCGCCCTTGGTTAGGGAAGATTTTTTTTCTGGCATTGTATGAGAATGCCCTCACATCTGAAGAAGTTAAATCGGCATTTATTGCAGGCTCCAATTTTATACCAGACGTTCATTCACGAAAAGCACCTATCCTTCTTTATTCCTTTCAGGAGGGTGGCGGGGAACAGGTCAACGATAACTCTAAGGTAAAACCACCTTACAACCTAGAAATTGGTGATACCAAGAAGTCTAGGTGGCTCCCGAAAGGAGGCCTGGAACTAACCGGATCGACTTTCATAAAAAACGACAATGTGCCGACAAAGGTTTATCAACACCTTACAGCAAGCAATACATTTAGTATTTCTACCTGGATCGAACCCAAGGACACTCGACAAACAGGCCCTGCCCGCATTGTTTCTTTTTCTTTTAATCCGTTCTTGAGAAACTTCACTCTAGGTCAAGAAGGGTCTGAAATCCATTTCCGAGTGCGCAATCGGATAGCAGGAATGAACGGAACTGAGTATAACTTAATAACTACAGGTTTAGGATTAAGACCACAACCTACACACATAGTCGCGATTTATGACCATGGAACAGAACACCTCTACATCGATGGGATTCTCTTCCAGACAAAAATGATCCGTTGGGATCATTTTATCTCTTGGTTACTCAAGTTGGATATGGGCTCTTACTGGCAGAAAGGACTTTTAATATTACTTCTTCTGACACCGATGGGTGGCTTCTGGATGGCTATTTCTATGCCAATAAGACTACAGTAGAACTACCATCAATACAGTAAGATATTCTCACCTCTGATATGTTATAAATTTATTGTTTTTAAGGCGTTTTCTGTTTTCAAGGAAATTTATATGTAGTTGCTTCCATAGTACATGACAAAAATTAGTACATGATTACAATCGAAGCTCATCTTTAGGACAAAAATGAACCCCATTTACGGTAAACCTTATATTTTCATAGGATTAAATCCTTTAATAACATTGCTTATTGCATAGCGATGATATGGTCTATTATTTGCATTCCTCAAGGTAAAGATGAGAGAGTTCTCCTTAAAAATATTACATGCATATAAAAAATAAGGATGAAAAAATGAAAACCAAAGAATTTCAAAAATGGAATCATAGACTTGAGTCCATGTTATTAGCCATCATGCTCCTTGCTACTCTGGCTTCCTCTGCTGGAGCTGAGATTCTTCCGGCCGAACGTCGCATCGATTGGAATCCAGGGGTACAAGGTGGTATTCCCACTCGAGCCACTGTATTCGCCGACGTCAAGAATGCGCCCTATAGCGCTGTAGGAGACGGGGTCACAGATGATACAGCAGCTATCCAAAATGCCATCAATGCATGTCCTCCAGGCCAAACCGTCTACATCCCCATCGGGATTTATAAAATCACCTCTCCATTGAAAATAAAATCTAATATCACTGTACGTGGTGCCGGAATAGGAAAAACTATTATCAAAGGGGCCTCAGGCTATACCCCGGATTGGTTGATCGGCTTTGAAGACCCCTCCTACGACTGGGATTATAATGACTATCCATCAATAAACCTGTCCGGTGGTCACACTAAAGGTTCAAACAATATCACCACTTCTGTAGCTCATGGTTGGAGTATGAATGACTTCATTTTGATTGACCAACTCGAAGATCCTACCGGTGATCCTCCAATTACGACGAATGGTGCTTCTGGAAAATGTACGTGGTGTAGCCGATCCGGTGGTACCAGACCGATTGGTCAGTGGGTAAAAATAACAGCAGTACCAACGAGTACATCAGCTACTATTGATCCTCCACTCTACTGGAACTACGATTTAACAAAATCTCCCCAGGGTGTGAAGCTCAATAATATAATACAATACTCAGGGATTGAAGACTTGACTGTGGATAACAGCGTCAGCAATGCTCGAGACACGGCGTACTTTCACTTCGCGGTCAACAGTTGGTTCCTTCGTGTTGAGCTAAAGGGATCGTCTCGCCGCATGGTGGACACATTTGGGGGACTTTGGAATACTATTAAGGGTAGTGTTCTTCATGACGGTGTACCCGCTACTCCTACGGTAGGAGTTCAATACGGAGCAAATCGTGCTTATGGAATATTTTTGAATGGTCAGTCTGCATTCTTAATTGAGGACAACCAATTTTATGCTTTGAGTCTACCCATTTCTCTTGAAGGGGCTCCCTCTGGAAATGTGATTGCATATAATTATTTCACACAAATTTATTATATCGACGCTGAATGGGGGAGAATAGCAGTGGGTGGTCACGGTGCGCATCCCATGATGAATCTAGTTGAAGGCAATATCGCTGAGGATAAATTCAGTGCCGATTTCTACTGGGGAACTTCAAGTCATCAAACATTTCTACGTAATCAGATGACCAATCAACCTGGAAAACTTTTTGGATCCTGGGGTTTTGATCTCTACATGAATGTACACTACTACAATATTATTGGAAACGTGCTAGGTACAATAAACCATGAAAATCAATATGAACTTATTGGAGATTTTAATTATTCAGGGGATAAATCTATTTACAGGCTTGGCTTTTTAGATGCGGGGGACGACTCCGCCACAGGTAACGATCCGATGGTAAAAACTACCTTGTTACGCCATGGCAACTGGAACAGTGTTACTCAATCGACCATTTGGGATGCTGGAATAACAGACCATGTTATACCAAACTCCTATTACCTTAAATCAAAACCATTATTCTTTGGGAGTTGTGCATGGCCTTCCATCGGCCCAGATTTGATTCCAACGGTTAAGACACTCCCGGCCAAGGAAAGAAAAGAAGGTGGATCAATTTGTCAGGACACTTCCGGACCTCCGCAAGCACCTACTAATGTTTCAATACAATAATAACAAGCCTATATATTCAATAGATAATGGCAATTCATTAGGAAACAGCCCTTTGAACCTCCGCTCGCTACGGCAAGCAGCACGCTGGAGAGAGGTCAGAATCATCTATCTGTCAATTACTGCATCGTTAATGGCCCGATCTTCAGGGTCCACTCCAATTCTATTTTCATAACGTTTTGCTTTTCTGGAAGGAACGCAAAAAGGAAAGGAAATCCGATATAGGTTTCGTACTCCCACAAATAGCTATAAGTGAGATTAAGTATACAGACAAACAAAGAACAACAGAAGCTATGATTTTAATCAGGGGACTCAACTTTATGAAGGTATTCGACGTTAAACCAAATGAATAAAAAATAAACCAGCAAAAGAGGCCTGCGAAAAGGGCTGACAAATAGTATTTCCATACTGCGGAAGCGATCAAAGACAATTTCAGATCTACCGGTCGGCCAGCATACCATAAAGCAGGTACTATCAGAATATAAAAAGATGCCGAATAAGC
>JAJDBV010000065.1 GCA_029261165.1 Nitrospirota bacterium
AGAGGGGGATTTGAACCCCCGAGACAGCTTGTGACCGCCTACACGATTTCCAGTCGTGCTCCTTCAACCGCTCGGACATCTCTCCAAATCTTCTTTTTTCCCACCGGAACAGGTCGTCGAAAAACTTGTTCATCATTTGGCGGAGAGAGAGGGATTCGAACCCCCGGTGGAGTTACCCCCACATCTGATTTCGAGTCAGACGCCTTCAACCGAGCTCGGCCATCTCTCCAGAACGACGATACCAATGAAACAGAGCACACCCCAGTGGGGATCATCTATGATTTATTTTGACCACGCAAGCGCTTAAAGAAACCTCTTAATACGATTTCCGACGCTTCAGAAAGAACACCTCCCAAGACCTCTAATTGGTGATTTGTCCGAGGTTCGCGGACAGCATCCAGGACAGAACCACAACCCCCGCCTGAGGGATCAAAGGCACCGAAAACCAATCGATCAATGCGGGCCTGAACCAGTGCCCCCGCACACATGACACAGGGTTCCAGTGTGGCATAGAGCGTTCCGCCCAGCCGCCAGCGCCCTAAGCTTTCGGCCGCCTCACGAAGGACCAACATTTCGGCATGTGCCGTCGGATCATTTAAACACTCCTTCAAATTGTGCCCGAAAAATACCGTCTTATCCCGACAGACGAGAATAGCACCAACCGGTATTTCCCCTTTTTCCAAGGCTTTCTCAGCCTCTAAGAGGGCCTGCCGCATGAACCGTTTATCTTGATCGGAAGGAGTCATGCATTCGAGAGAGGGTCATAAAAGTTAGTTTACGGATTCTATGGGAATCGTTTTTAATTGTCAAGATTGAAGACCTTTCCTCTGGCAGCTTGTGGCAGGCAAGTCAGGGCAAGTTGACACCTTTTCCCCTAGACGTTATAATGGCTATCCCTAAAAATAGGGTCGAAAACAATGCTGAACGTATTCTTTTTTAAGGCAACCCTCGCCTGTTATTTCCTGGGGACTGCCTTTTTTTTATTTAACCTGTGGGACCGTAAAGGTGAAAGGGACTCGCAGGGACTTTCATCCTGGAGCCAACGCCTGGCAATATTCGTCACGGGGACCGGCTTCATCAGTCATACGATTGCCTTGGTCCTTCAGCTTAGGGTCAGCGGATTTGTTCCCTTAACAAACCTCCACGAGGCCATTTCTTTTTTCTCCTGGGCCATTGTTCTCGCATTTTTCTGGGTCGAGATAAAGTACCGTATCTCGATTCTCGGATCATTTATACTACCTCTTGCATTCCTCTTCTTGATGTCGGCGACGGCACTTCCGAACGAGATCCCTTCTCTCGATCCGACCCTAGGAAATATCTGGCTTGGCATTCATACCACGCTCTCTGTATTAGGCATCGTTGCATTTGCAATCGCCTTTATCGCCGGAATTATGTATCTCCTTCAGGAGAGATTCCTAAAATCAAAACAGTTTAGTGCTCTATATTACAAGCTCCCTCCTCTGGATCTTCTTGATCAATGGAACAAGAAGTCGATCCTGCTGGGCTTCCCTCTCCTAACCCTTGGAATCATCTCAGGAGCGTTTCGGGCACAGTATTCGCTCGGTTCATTCTGGGCCGCCGATAACGCAAAACAAGTCCTTACTCTTGGAACATGGTTTTTTTACTTGGTTGTACTCCATGGCCGAATCACCATCGGTTGGCGGGCAAAAAAGGCTGCGAACCTAGCCATTATCGGTTTTGTCGCTGTTTTATTCATTTTTGTCACTCTGGCGTAATGCTTCCCCTTCCGCAGGGTAGGGAAAGTATGACGCCATGAGAATATGACGCCATGAGAACTGGAAAAATTTAAATATGAACATCGTATTGGTTGGCCTCAGCCATCGAACCGCACCAGTGGAAATCAGGGAACGCTTTTCCTTTCCTGTCGAAAAAATGGGAGACGCCCTGTACCGCTTAAAGTCCAATCCTCTGATAGAGGAAGGGATCATTCTTTCCACCTGCAACCGTGTCGAGGTTTGCGCTGTTGTTAAAGATACTCGCGCCGGACTTGAGGCGGTCAAAGATTTCCTCATACAATCCTATTCCGGTGTCTCCCGGGAATCACTAGAACCCTGTTTTTATATGCACACCGCGAGCAATTGCCTGCGCCACCTCTTTCGGGTCGCCTCTAGTCTTGACTCCATGATTCTCGGTGAACCTCAAATTCTGGGGCAAATCAAGGACGCCTTCGATCAGGGCATCCTGCACAAGACCACGGGTGTGATCCTAAATAAGGTCTTCAAAAAAGCCATCTCCGTTGCCAAGCGTGTTCGGACGGAGACCCGGATTGCAGAAAGCGCCGTTTCCGTCAGCTATGCCGCAGTAGAACTGGCGAAAAAAATATTTGGGAAGCTGACGGAGAAATCCGTGCTCTTAATCGGCGCCGGAGAGATGGCCGAACTGGCGGCCCGTCACTTCAAAAGCAGCGGCGTCCTCTCCATCTCCTTCGCAAACCGAAGCTATGATCGTGCGCTTGAATTGTCGAAGGATTTGGGCGGCATCCCCGTAAAATTTGAAGACTTTCATGTCGAGATGGCCAGTTCAGACATCGTTCTCTGCTCTACCGGTGCACCAGACTACGTCATTAAGTCCGAAGAGGTTTCCAAGGTGATCGGCATCCGTCAAAACCGGCCGATTTTCTTCATCGATATCTCCGTGCCCCGAAATATAGATCCCAAGATTAACGATCTCGATAATGTCTTTCTTTATGACATCGACGACCTTCAGATCTCTGTTGAGACGAATATCAAACTGAGAGAAAAAGAAGCGCTGAAGGCGGAAGGAATCATCACGGAGGAGATTGAACGTTTTGCCCGTTGGTTCAAATCGCTCGACGCCGTTCCGATGATTGTCGCCCTTAAAGACCGCGCGGAAGAAATCCGTATAGCAGAACTGGAAAAATTATCGGGCAGGCTGGGGTCATTAACGAAGGCACAACGTGAGGCACTTGATGGACTCACATCCGCAATCGTCAACAAACTATTACACTCCCCTCTGACCGTTCTGAAACAAGAGGTCCATTCCACGAATGGCAACATGATGCTGGAAGCGACCCGCCGATTATTCGACCTTGAAGAAATACTTGCCAGGCCCGAAAAAGAAAAGAAACAGGACCCTGAAGGGCCGCTCACATGAAGCGAACCGGCCTCTTCCTTTTGGCGGGTCTGCTCTTGTTCCTCCCATCCGGTTGCAGTGAACTCAGAAGAAGTGACCAAGGTGTGCTGGCCGTCGCCCCAAAAGAAATACCCCTCCCCCCTCGCTCAAATCCAGCTCCCCCGCACAACATTCCCTCCAGAAAACAACATAAGGATTACTTCCTGGGAGGGAGTTTCAGCACGGGGGAGGGAAGCTACGTCCGATCCCTCTTCGCCGACGATGACTTTGTCTGGGTGGGAACGACGGAAGGGATCATCAAGGTTGGACGAAAATCGGGAGAGGCGCTTCAAACCTTTACAACACATGACGGTCTAAAAAGTCCCTACATCTTCACAATAAATAAAGATCCACAAGGGATCTACTGGTTCGGGACAAATAATGGCGGGCTCAGCCGATACGACGGCACTGCGTGGAAGACCTATCTTCCCTCTGACGGCCTGGCCGATTTTTGGGTCTACGGGATGGACTTCGCCACCGACGGCGCCATGTGGATCGCCACATGGAACGGCGTCAGTGTATTTGATGGACAACATTTTACAAATTACAATACAAAGGACGGCCTCGCAGACCGTTGGGTTTATGACCTTGCGATCGACGATGAAGGTGCCGTCTGGTTTGGAACGGAGGGAGGCGTCAGCCGCCTCGACACAAAAGGAATCTGGAAAACCTGGGGACATCAGGATGGGCTGGGGGCACCGAATAAATTCAGTCTGCCCAAAAGTGACAATACAGGCTTTGGAACGCTCTCTCAGTCTGACAGCGAAGATTACAGCCATAAGCACAATCTTTCCATCCTTGGCCCGGAAGGGAGTGAGACCTATAATGAAAACTATGTCTTTTCGATGGCCATTGATCTTGATGGCCATCTCTGGTTTGGAACCTGGGGAGGGGGCGCGAGCCGTTTTGACGGAACCCATTGGACAAACTTTACGACCGATGAGGGCCTCGCCGGCAATATCGTCTTCGATATTACCATCGACCCGACTGATGGGGCCATCTGGTTTGGGACCAATCACGGGGCCTCCCGTTTTGACGGCAAAAACTGGACGAGCCTAACCCTTCAGGACGGACTGGCGGATGAGAATATCTATGCCATCGCCATTGATAAAGATCATAAAATCTGGTTAGGAGAAAAAGGGGGAGTCGATGTCTGGGCACCCATAAAAAAAGAGGAGGAACACAGGGGCTGATGTCGAAAACGCTGATAAAAATTGGAAGCCGTGGAAGCAAACTCGCCCTCTGGCAGGCCGAATGGGTTCAAGACCAGCTTCAAGGAAAAGGCCTTCGCGTAGAGATCCAAAAGATCAAGACAACGGGTGACAAGATTCTGGATGTCCCGCTCGCGAAAGTTGGGGGGAAGGGTCTCTTTGTCAAAGAGATTGAAGAGGCCTTGATCCGAAAAGAGATCGACCTGGCCGTCCACAGCATGAAGGATGTGCCGAGCGAAATCCCGGAGTCCCTCCATCTGGCCGCAATCCCCCGTCGGGAAGACCCGCGCGATGCCGTCATCAGCCGAAACGGGGTAAAACTCGCCGATCTCCCAAACGAGGCAACGATTGGGACCAGTTCTCTCCGGCGACAGACCCAGCTTGCTGCTTTTCGTCCAGACCTTAAATTTGTCATGCTTCGCGGGAATCTCGACACTCGGATCCGAAAGCTGGAAGAAGGCAACTTTGACGCCATCATCCTCGCCGCGGCCGGCCTACATCGGCTCGGATGGAAAAAGCTGATCACCGAATATCTCTCCCCGGAGATCGTCCTCCCCGCCATCGGCCAAGGCGCCCTCGGGATCGAATGCCGAAGAAAAGACCAGGAAACCAACACCTTGATCGCCTTTCTCAACGATTCAGAAACCGTCTGCACCGTCTCCGCAGAACGGGCCATGTTGATCCGTCTGGAAGGGGGATGCCAGGTTCCGATCGGAGGCTACTCAACGCTCTCGGAAGGCCGCGTCACATTGAAAGGACTCGTCGCCAGCCTAGATGGAAAACAGATCATCTGTGAGTCCCAGACGGCGGATGCTTCTGAAGCATCCCAACTGGGAATCGCTGTCGCGGAATCGCTTTTGGCGAAAGGGGCCGATCGGATACTTCGAGAGATCTATGAGGACGATTAAAAAACAGGAATTTCCAGAAACGAGGAAAATAGTTTGTTGATACCCGTTTCTCTCGAAGAACCCCTTCCAATGCAGAGGAGAATCCCATGACGAGTTTTAGAAACCGTATGATTCGTGCTGCAAAGCTGGATACTGATCTCTACGAAGAGGTTGAGGCGGACAAGGGCACAATGGGCCAGGCGATGACGGTTGTTGTTCTTTCGAGTATTGCGGCCGGAACCGGTAGCCTTGGGATGGATGGTACGGGAAATGTCTTGGTGGGAACAGTCGGCGCACTCATCGGGTGGTACATCTGGGCCTATCTGACCTACTTTATCGGTACAAAATTCCTTCCTGAGCCGCAGACCAAGGCCGATCACGGTGAATTGCTCCGCACGATCGGCTTTTCCAGTTCTCCCGGTTTGATCCGAATTTTAGGCATCATCCCGGGGGTGGGAGGGTTATTTTTTTTAGTCGCTTCAATCTGGATGCTGGTCGCGATGATCATCGCGGTCAGACAAGCTCTTGATTATAAAAGTACCTTCCGGGCTGTGGGCGTTTGCATGATAGGATGGACCGTTCAAATGTTCATCCTTGCGTTGTTGTTCTCTATGACGGGAGGGTCCGCGTCCTAATTCCGCGATCGTAGAATTAGAAACCGCCGATTCGCCTGAAGATACTACGTTACCGACCATTTTGCTCCTCACCGTACTGATAATACGCCTCGATCGTCAAAAAGTCCTCTGGTCTTGTCTTTCAGGCGAATTGACGGCTTTTAACCCAAAAATTGCCGGTCTTGGGGCGTATAACCAGCTTGTAGAGTCGATGCAGCAGTCTATGAGGGTAGTTTAAGGGGAATCTTTACCGGACAGCCTTTAGCCTGGAGAGCAGTGCTTTTGCCTGATCTCGCGGCAAGGTGGGGTCAATACTCGCTTTGTCCAGTTTCAGAAGACGTTCCAGAAGCGTGACCGCCTCAGCGGTCTTACTCGCCTGATCATATATCAAGGCAAGGTTGTACAAGGCACGGGATTGATCCGGAAATTTCAACAAGACATCTTCATAGATCTGCGTCGCCTGCTCAACCTTTCCCTGCCCAAGATAGACATGTGCCAGATTTAATCGGGTAGGGCGATGGTCCGGATCGATCTTAAGGGCCTGCTCATAGGCATTAATCTCTTCATTCATCAAACCCTTGAAATTATAAATTAAGCCGATATTATAATAGGCCTTCACATATTTGGGATCTCTAATAAGGACCTTCTTGAACTCCAGGAAAGCACGGTTGTACTTCCCGTTCCTCAGGTAGGCGACACCAAGATCATTCCTGACCTCGAGATCCCCCGGATGCTCTTTTAAGTGTTCAACATAGTGCTGTACTGCTTCGTCGAAGGCGCCACGCCCATCAGCCGCAAGTCCGCGTTGGTGCAGGCTGGGACTTGCGCAACCCACTGAAAGAAGAATTGAAAGACCAATCAAGATCAATCGGCACTTCACTTTGCGTTTCGCCTTTAATTCCTGGAGTGTCATTATCGCTTTTTTCATCACCATTCCGTATTTATGACCATTCTCTATTTATGCTTGGCCACTATTTTAAGAGATCTGCTTCCTGTTTCCGAGCACTTTCCATCACTTCTTCAGACCGCTCCATCAGCTTTCGAATCGCAATGGTATGATCCCGTATCGCCTGGTCGAAAAGAACAAGCTTCTCTTTCAGGAGCTGGACCTGTTTGTCAATTGATTGATCCTCCAGGCCTCTTGGAAACCCCTGGAAGCGCGAAAAAGTCTGTTTGACCCCGAGCTCTCTCTGAAGAAAGTCTCTTTCGGCGAGAAGTTCATTCTTATTCTTCTCAAGGATCTCAGCATCATTCTTCAGGAGTATAGAAATCTCTTCTTTTTTGGCTGACGAGATTCCTTCTATATCTGGAATCTCCACCTCTGGGAGAACAGGAATGCGCGGAGACCGCCGCTTCATAAGTCTTTGACGTTTCTCCATGTGAGAGAGGACCTCGCTATGAATCCGATCTGCAGAACCCGCATCCCCCCTCTCTACCGCAGCTTCTCCTTCTGCAAGAAGGCGTTTGATCTCCTCTCCATGCAAATCATAGAGCAATGCGGCCTTCTCTTTTCTATCGCTATTGAGTTTTAGTTCTATTTTTTTGAGATCCCGGCGCTCCAAAAGAACCTCTCTTAAACCTGTAAGAAGTCGCTCCATTCGGACCTGATCAATCATTCCAAGCCGCCCCTTTGACTTGAGCGCCTGAACCTCACGCGAAACTTCTTCTGAACGCCGGGCCAACTGATCCATCCTGTCACCGGCCCTCTGGATATCCTGATCAATTCTCTGGACCGCATTCCCAAGAATTTCCACACGGTCTTCAGCGATAGAAAGACCAGGATCAAGCGTTAACAAAATCAACAACAGGGCGAAGCAAAAAAACAATTTTATCGGTTTTTTTCTTAAAAAGTCCATCTCTTCCATACATTATCAGATGTAATCCTGGCCCGGCCCCTCATATCCGAGGAGGGCGCGCAGGTGCAGGTCTAATCACCAGATACTAAATGCAATATATGGACCATGAATTTATTAGGGTTTTATGGTGTTTTTAAAGAAAAGTTGCTAAATTTCAATCACCAAATCATGCCAATCAATGATTTTAAACACAATACCATACCCCCCTACTTCATCTGAAATAGTTGATCTTCCGCCTTACAGGCAGTTCATTTCATTGGGGGTGGAAACATCCTCGTCCTGCCGGAAATCCATCAGAAACAGACAAGAATTATTTAAATACGTCCTTATTTTCAGGTTAATAGATCCGGGAAATCCCAATACAAAAAGGCCCTCCTTCATATACGCAAGGAGGGCCTTTTTGTAAGAACGTTCACTCTATTCTTCTCTTCACACTTATTCCCTGTACTGCAAAAACCCATCGTGGCCGTCCACCTTCGGAAGATAGCTTCTGGGCACATTTTCAACCTGGGGATCTCTCAGGGAGAGAACAAACACAGTCAATGCCGTCGCTTCCTCATCGGTCAGATCCCAATCGGGCATGATGGTCGGGGACGTCCTGTCTCTCGGATTGGGGGCATCCGGATTTCCAGGAACAATTTTTCGGGGATTTTTAAAATGTTCCCACTCCCACACCCGGGTGATATGGTCTTCTGATTCCAATTGCGAGAAATCATGCACGAGAGAAAAAGCAAGCTCGGTCTTGCTTCCGAGATTCGAAATATCCGGAGCGGCAGTCGGATCAGTGCCGAACTGTCGGATGGCATGGCAAGCGCCGCAGCCAAGCTCATAGGCCAATTGCTTCCCTTTCATCAAGACATCGGCCTCCGGCCAATAAAGATCCCGAGAGTAGAGCTCGTAGTGACATTTTGTGCAGGCGGCTTGAACATAAGGAGCTGACAACAATTGCCGATCAAGATGGCGGACGACACCATGCGTGGCCGCGACCGTCACGGCCTGGCCATCTCCTTCATGACAGATCGTACAGCCGAATTTTTCAAAAGAATGCTTGGAAATAAAGCCCTCGTCCTTGAAATCAGGATGCGTGGTATAGGGCTGAGGCTCATTCTCAAAGGCTGGATTTGCAATCCCGGCATGACAGGTAACACAACGGTCGGGCCGGTTCAGATTTTTATCCCAGATTTGATTCACGCGAAGCGGCGAGCCTGCGAGTTTCGGATCGTTCATCTTCTCTGCAAGCTTTTCATAATAGGTAGCCTGGTAGGTCTTCCACTCAGCACTATATTCTCTGTAGACAAACATCCCTAGCTCAAGAAAAATGATCACGCTGAGTGCGGCAAACATTATATGTTTTTTCATAGATAGTCCGATATCTCAGAAACAGATCAGAAGAAGGCCATTGACACCCCTCCTCTAAGGGGTACCCACATCACCCGACTTAATTGTCTTTCTTGAATGATTTCTCAAGCCAAATCACAATCCCGACGAAGAACCCCGTAAGAACAACGGTCCCAACACTGATGAATATGCCTATTCCCAAGCGGTAGGGGTATGCCCACAAATCATCCATTATATCGCTCCAATGAACATCATATCTTAAACCAGGGGGTCACCAGTACATATTTAACATCTGCAAGCAATCTCAAAAATATTTTCAGAGGAACGCCCATCATCGAAAGAAATAAAAACATCACGAGGTTATAGCGAACAAAACCGAGCTTTTTATAAAACTTTCTCAGAAAAAGGAAAGGGATTGAGAACCCGACTGCGTAATATCCGAGAAAGATAGCCCAGGTGAGCAGATTGGCAATCGTGACGGCATATCTTCCCAATGTCACAAGTGGAGATTCACTCAGCCCTAATACACTGGTCAGTATGACTTCAAGATCTACCAGTTTCACAGCACCAGCAGGTTGATGCATGTGAGGATCATCCCAAGGCCAATACCAGGACCAATCAAGCCCTCTGAACCAGACGCCGACAACAATGAGGATGTACCAGAGCGCTAGGCCAAAACTGAACCCCGTAATCGAGAACTTTCGTTCAGAGAAGGTATAGTAACCCTTGCCTTTGGGATTTGGATCAATGTAGGGAATAAGCACAAGCCCGATGATAATCATGGTCGGCAAGACCACTCCGGCAAGCCATGGATCAAAATAGACCAGCAACTCTTGCAAACCTAGAAAATACCAAGGCGCCTTGGTCGGATTTGGCGTTGTGTCCGCACTCGCCAACTCCTCTAGTGGCGCAGGAGAGACGAGCGAAAGGAAAAGAATGACCGCGACTCCGAACAGGATACAGATCAGTTCGATGTAAACCAGGTGGGGCCAGACCAGGACGGTGTCTTCAGGCGCCATCGAACCTTTGGACGTCTTCTTCAAAAGTGCGGCAAACCTTCCGGGTTTATCCGGGAGCTTTGATTGATTTGCCACAGTATTTGATTCTTCTTCTGCCATAGGATCTTCTCAGTTAAGTTTTTTGATTAAAGGGGGCCGGAGAAACCATCTTTCCGGATCCGCCAAAAATGAACTGCGATAAAAAGTGCTGTAACCAATGGCAGCGCCAGACAATGCAGAACATAAAATCGAAGGAGCGCGCTCTGACCGACGACCGTTCCACCGAGAAGAACAAAGGCGACATCATTACTCGAGGTCATCCCCAACTCAGGGCCAAAGGGCCCTGCACTTCCGAGTAAGGGGGAAGCCTCCGCCATCTTGGCGCCAACCGTGACCGCCCAAAGGGCCAACTGATCCCAGGGGAGGAGGTAGCCTGTCCAACTCAAGACCAGCGTGATTGCCAAAAGAATGACGCCAACCACCCAGTTAAACTCCCTCGGCGGTTTATACGACCCGGTCATAAAAACACGGGTCATATGCATCCAGACAGAAAATACCATTGCGTGGGCCGACCAGCGGTGAACCGCCCTGAACAAGTTTCCAAAGTAAATCACCGTGCCTAAATCTTTCATGTTGGAGTAGGCCCGCCGAGTATCGGGGACATAATAAAACATGAGAAATACGCCGGAAATCGCCAGGAGAATGAAAAAAAGGAAGGTCAGCCCACCCAGGCACCAGGTAAATTTGATCTTGAGCGCACCCCGTCGCACCCTGACAGGATGCAGATGGAGAATGACATTACTGAACATGACCAGCGCACGGTTACTGTCCGTACTGGGGAATCCATGCCTAAAAATTGACTTCCAGACCTGTGTTGTTCTCGCAACCGATAAAATCCGCTCAAGCAATTTCAACATGAGACCTTTATCTCCTTGACAACTAAACCTTTAGAAAGTAGGGTTCCACTTCACGGCTCATCTCCTCAACCATCAGACCTTCCGCTGTACCTTTTGGATCGGGATCCTGCCGCGTACTAAAATTAACAACAATCTGCCCGTCGACCGGATCGATTGAAATGGCCGCACGCCATAACGTTCTTGGTGCCGGGCCGCCGACAACATTCCCTCTTGTGTCATAGATACTGCCATGACAAGGACATCGAAAAAGCTGCTGGTCTCCAAACCAATTCGGCGTACACCCCAGGTGCCGACAAATAGACACAAGAACATAGATCCCACGTTCATTGCGAACCACCCAGATCTGACGCTCTTTTTTTAGTTTCGTATCAACGCCTATACCGTAATTATCCGGCGTACCAATCTTAAAAATGGTCGGTGGCTCATAGAGGACGCTTGGAATCATGTAGCGAAGGGCTCCGGCACCGACACCGCCGAGTGCCGCCACCATACCTCCCCACCCGACGCCTAAACCCATCATGGTGAAGAACTTCCTGCGACTGACCTCTTCGGCTGATTCGCCTTCTTTTTTTTCACCAGGCTTCATACGTCTTAACCCTCCGAACCGTCACACACAAAAGAATCAACGCCCAACAAATCAAGGACCGTGCTATTTTTTCCTGCGAGACTTGTCCTTCTTTCTTCTTTTTTGACTCGGCTTCTTCTTTTTAAAAAACCGGAGGTAAGCAACCGCACTCAATATCAGACCCATGCCACCAGCCCAATAAACCCAATCGGAAGCGATCTCTTTTCCTGGTGCACCAAAGTTAACCGGCACACTGCGTCGATCGGTAAAAGCATCCTCAGGATCAAACTGGACTGCTACTTTTTTAACAACATCCCCTACGGAGACAAGGATCTCATCCCCGAGATTGTCATTGTGCAGGTGAAACATGGCTTCGTAATAGCCACGATGGTCAGATTTTGTCTCCTGCTTTACCCCTCCTTTGTGTTCAAGAGAGACAGGGGTATCGGAGATCGGGTTGCCTGTCTCATCCCGGACATAACCTGTGATGGTAAAGCGATGATCTGCTTCATGCGTTGCGTATACACGGTCCGACAATCCAATAAAAAAGAGAAGGAAAAAGATGATTCCGATGCAAGTGCTAAAAACCGTCCTTCTTTGCATTCTCCCAATCCAAGGATCCCCCGAAGACGCTATTCCCCTCACACATATACACTGAAAGAGTCCGGGATTATAGAACAGCCCAGAAATAATGTCAACGACCGCCGACCCAGACCTACACACTGCCGGACTTTTTATGACTCTTTTTTAACCATTTGACGAGAATGAACTGGATCCCAAAGACAAGCACAACAACAACCGGCGGATAAAAATAGATTGTTTTGTCTAATTCGGGCTCCATAAAAACAAAATACCAAGGTGTGATGGACCGCCTTGACGCGGTCTCACCATTCGTTCCATCCATTGCAAAAAAAGCAATCGGATAAAACACGCCGACCTCAAACTGAATATCTTTTTCCGTATCTGAGGTCTGCAAGGCCCGCTTCATTACGACGCGATATTGACCATTCTTGAAGTAGCCTTTACCGGAAATGTCTGACCGCTCCTGCGCGACTTCACTATTATTCCATACACCGTTTGCATTCGTCTCAAAGAATTGATCCTCTTCTGAGACCCAGTTCCATAAATTCACACCCAGCTTTTCATCACCCATAATAAAGTAGGGCTTTTTAATGCCGCCTGGCTGAAGCTTTTCTGGAAACTGTATCGCAACCTGATCTGTAAAGGTCTGAACCTTCGCACCCTTCTTGCTTGCCTTGCTATTACTCCGATCATCCCATGTCAGCATAAACCCAATCTCATTTTCGTTAAAGAGAGATTTCACGGTAATATCCGTCACGGTTGGTTTAAAAAGGCGCTTTTTAAATGAAATCTGCCCCATCATCGGGAACCAACTTGACGCTGTTTCTGTCCACTGTGGATCGTCCGGGTCAGTTGGGATAGCGCCCTCGATAAGCCGTGACTTAATCATAGACCCCCGCTCCGGTTTTTTCTCAGGAGAGAGTGAACGCACAAAGTTTGCGAGATCCCAACTCTTTTCATTATCAAGTTTTTCCGCGAATGAAGGCATGGGGGTCCCATTAATCCCTGTATTGACGCGCATATAGATGTCTTTGGCCTCACCGCCACCCCGGAACAGCCAGTTCTTATTCAGATTCCTCGGGTAAACAGGATCTCCCCGATGGTTTTTCAAGAATAACGACGTGGGTCCATCACCTCGGCCTTCCGCTCCATGGCAGAGCGTACAACCCAATGAAGTAAATTGCGTCTTCCCTCTCTCAATACTCTCTTCGCTTGATGGAACGGGTTCACCCACCTTAACAACATGTAAGGGCTCCGTCTGCTCCGCCCACTTCGTTGAAAAGGTCTTAATGAACTTGATGACCTGCCGCCTTTTCTTTTCATTTAGAACATCCGCCCAATCCGGCATACCCGTCCCAGGGAGCCCATGCGTGATCGCCTTGAAAAGATCATCATCTGTCGGCATAGCCCCCCTCGGGGTGCTCCGATACTTAAACTCCGCCTTTTTAAAGCTTCTCGGTTTCGGTTGAAAACGATCTGCGGCAGGCCCATCTCCATCCCCTTCTATGCCATGACAGGAAATGCATAATTTTTCGTAAATCTTCTTTCCAGCAGCCATATCATCTGCTGGAAGTTCTTCCTCTCTGGTGGTTTGAGGAGACGACCCTTCTTCCTCGTCCGCATAGAGAGGAGCATTCCATCCGAGGAGAAATCCGAGCACAAGGAATAATAAGAGGACAAATCCTGTTCTATTTCTAAACAGATTACTCATCTCCCTCCATCTCCCAAGTCCTTGGTTTCCATCCGGTATAATCATATAAAAACATAATGGCCTTCCATCGCTCCTCTTCTGTCAAAATCAATTCCCATCTCGGCATCGCAGAATCCCATGGCGTTGCCTCTTCAGGGAGCCCTATTCCACCTGTCTTGACCCTCCAAAAGACAAAAGACTCCATCAGCATTGATATCGTCGTAGGATCCGCAAAATTAGCCGGCTTGACATTCAAGGCATGGGCAAAGAACCCTTTTCCATCTAGCTTATCCCCATGACAGAAAACACAGTTACGAAAATAGACATCTCTCCCTTCTTGAACATACTTTTCATGGTTCGCCTCATCGTCCCCATAAGGATTCACGAATCCGGCTGCCGAACCCGGAGGGGCGGGATGAATGACGCGTTGTGGGAAGGGAGGCTCAAAATTTGGTTGTACATTCTGGTAGGTGCGAAAACCAAAAAACAGAGGGATCATGATCAAAACAGCAACCCGACTCATTTTTCGGCCCGGTTTATCGTGCTCATCTCCGCGAATAAAAGATGTAATGGGGACATAAAACTTCCCGTAGTCATCTTCGTAAATCGATACATAGAGCAAGATTGAAATGGTGACCAGGATCATGTACATGGAGATTACGCTGGAAGGGAGCGGACTTGTGAAAAGCGGCATCCCCAACTTTATAAAAAGGTAGATCCCGATCTCAAGTACTGCAGCTTTAGCGATCAGCGGCATTCTCATCCCTAAACCCCCTCATCCTCGGCATCGCGACCTTCTTCATCTGAAATTTTATCTTCTGGAGAAGCCGTCTTTAGAGTACTTAAGTAGAGCGAAATGGCAAAGGCATCCTCTTCATTCAAGTCCAGGTTGGCCATCCTTGTCTTTGGCTTGAAAGATTGGGGATTCAGTATCCAGCGAAAGATGAATTGCGTCTGAAGCATAAAACCGGCCCCAGACAAATCAGGCCCCAATTCCCCACCTTCCCCATTAATCCTATGGCAGGCATTGCATCCCACTTCGCTATAGATCTCTTCCCCCAAGGCAACCTGCTCCTGAACAGCCTCTTCATCCGGGGCCAGAGACTCCAGAAGATCGTAAAACTTTTTTTCTCGTACCTTTGGATATCGCACACGCTTAGCGGCAAACAGTGGTTCCTCAGAGTCCGGTTTCGTAAAAACAACCTCATTTCCCTCGTTTGGGTGAAGGGTGCGAACATAGGCGACAAGAGCCCAGAGTTCTTCTTCCGAAAAAACCTTCCCCCATACAGGCATTCCCCCTGAAAGATCGACACCGTAACCACCAAGTTGAAGCACCTCAAAGATCTCATCATTTGAAAGCTTGGCCATATAATCTTCATCGGAATCGGTCAGGTCGCGAGGAACCGGATCCATATTGGTCGCATTGTACCCCGTCCCATCACCATCCTCTCCATGACACGCCGAGCAGTACCGGCTAAAGATCTTATGCCCTTTGGCGATGTGTTCATCTTCACAACCAACCAAGATGAGCATAAATGCCATCAACAGCGGGATAACAAGAAAGTTTCTTTTTCGTTCAATCATCAATCTATTTTTCGCCCACTCTTGTTTCAGCTATCACAAGTTGCTTATTTTTTTTTGACGATTCCCCATGAATCATCGCCAGCTCGTCCAGGGATTCCTCAGATTCTTGCTCAATCAACTCTGCGGGCTCCACACCCGGAGTCCCGTCGTGCATCCCTGGTTCCAATACCGGGCTACCTCCCAATTGAGCCAAATCCTCGGGAGTCACAGTTACTTTTCCACCATTGCTCTGAACAAAGGCAATTACAGTAAGAAGCTCTTCCTCTGTTAGCCCAATGGGCGGTTTATCGATGGCGGGCATTTCTGCTGAAAAGTTCACCGGTAGTGCCGTAGTAAAGTCCAGTTTTACATAGGCCTCCGGTTTCGTCAGTGTCTCGTAAATGAATTCACGGGTCAGTCGTGCCCCCACGCCAGACAAATTCGGACAGCGCCCCGCGCCCGCCCCGATTGAATGACATAGAGCGCACTGTCCCTTACTGTAGAAGATATCCTGACCAATCTGAACCATATCTTCTTTGGTTTTAATCTTTGTTAGATCCAACGCCTTTTTTTCGGGAGGGAATCCAATTTTTTGCGGTACCTGATAGCCGACATAGCTGTATGCGAATAAAAATATCCCGACAACAGCCGTTACCTTTGTCATCACAAACTTTCCACTCCCCTTTGGAATCCTGGACTGCTCTTTCGCTTTATCGCTAAAGAGCTCAGTAAACCACATAAAGACCGGGGCCAGAAAGAAGTATCGTGTCGAAAAACGATTATGGCGGATCGTGTGTGAGGTCCAAAAGACAATACCGACCATCACACAGAAGATTATGGTGGATAAGACAAAAAGAAATGAAGCGAGCCCAAGCGTCGGCGTATAGGCATATGCGGAGGTATCTTCCAAGACACCATAGATATGCCAATGAACCCGCGAGGCGGAACGGGCATAGCCCATCAGTGCCATGGTTAAAACGACAAAAACGGCATTGATCACCAAGGCATATTGAGAGCGGGCCGGCATCACGCCCCATTTCATCTCATGGGTCAACTTTGCAGATTTCAAAGAAAGTGCCGTCAGCGGTGTGATTGTAAATAGGCAGAAGAGAACCGCCAAGACCTGAGCCACCGAAAGGACATTCACCCGATAAACCGAGGGAACGAAATAACCATAGACCCCCAGCCAGATAATAAAGATCACGGACGCCGTGAGAAGAAGGACTGTGAAGATATTTGCCCATTTTCCCCACTTCACCGTCACCACCTTATCTGCCCGCCAGTAAAGGAGAAAACAGACAAAGGTTGTTAGAATCATCAGATTAACAACCGTTAACTTTGCCGACATCACCCCGAAGACACCCAGCAAAGGATGATGTGCCCCTCCCATCGCCCTGGCTTCCGAGACACTGGCCACAAGGGAATGCGGCGTGAGCCAGACAGAAAAAGAACCCACCAAGACAACAAGCATAATAATAATCGGCTTTTTATACTTTGGCGCGGAATGGGTTCGATAGGCAATCCCCTGCCAGAAATAATAATTGGCCCCAACAAAAAGAACACCGATCAGCACTGCTTGCAGAATGAAAAGCCAGGACAGGATTCCTCCCATCAGTGTTATCCCCATCTGCTGGTTGTATTCATAAACTTCCCTCATCAGGAAATAACCCGCAAAAGGCATCGGAAGAAGGCCAAAAACGCCGATAAAATTCCCGACATAACCCATCCAGTCGTAATGTTCTCGCTCTTCCTGCGTCTTCGCGCCCAAATATGCCACGCCCGCATAGGCCCCGCATACAAATCCCCCCAGGATCAGATTCCCAACAACGCGGTGAATAACAACCGGAACCCATGTCGGGTTATTGATCGCAGTCCAGGCCTTCGCCCAGGGACCCAAATCCGGATTTAGAACCACCGGGCTGGCCTGAAACGCAAGGAAGCCGCTTGGCAGGATCACAAGCAGTAATCCGGCAATATTGAGCATCACCCCCCAGAAAAGATGAAGCATTTTTCTATTTTGCCATTTCTCCCACCTGTCCCAATAGACATAGACCGAAAGGGTTTCGTATAAGAAAAGGGAAACATAGACATAGTAGGTCGGCTTAAAGATATCTGCCATGGCCGACATGAGTGTGGGGTAGAAGACAAGAAGCGCAAACAGGAAGAGAATCCCTACCATAGCGGTCGTTGCAAAGCAGGCGACAATCAAATCCATAAACTCCAGAGCCAATTTGTCGTATCGCTTCTCTTTCGTCATGATGCCAATCACCTCGATGGTGATGATGAACATCGGCACACCTAGGACGAACGCCCCGAACAAGATATGAACCTGAGACAGCACCCAGACAAGATTTCGGCTGCCGATTCCGGGAATGTCACGATAAGTCGATTCAACGGTCTCGGCAAAGAGAGCCGCTGATGGGATGAAGAGGAGCGCGACAACAAGAAGTCCTCCCCATACCTTAGGCTGTTTAATCCATTTTTTTAGTGCCATGAGAATCCCCCTCCTCACTGTATGTACTTGAGGAATCTTAAAATTCTTTATCTTCGATCGGGGTTGACCACGGATTTGTCAACCACTTCAGCGACTTCGTCGCATAATATTCGAAAGTTAAACGTCTTGGTATTTTAAGATGAAACCAACCATATTTCAAGCCACAAAACATGACGATACAACCCAGGACAACTGCCTGTGTCGTCCCTACAAGATTATGCAATACATCTGAAAACGTCCCCGCTCTTGGGTACAAAATCGCCAAGCCCGAAGTTTGCGTCTTCACATCATACAGTAATTGATAGGCATGAGAATTCGGGTCAAAGCCGAAAGAGGCCAAGGCCGGCCCGATCGTGCTTTCCAATAGGAAATTTGGAAATAAACCGATTAAGACAATCGCTGCGGCCAAGAGCCCGAGAGAGATCTTCATTGACATGGGTTCTGACTCTACATTCTCATATTCCTTAGGTCGCTTTCCGAGCATCGTCAGCTTAAAAAACTTCATATTAGAAGCAAAGGTGCCAGCCGCCGTCACAATAAACATCACCTCTGCAAACCTAAGATAAGGATCATGACTGTGTTCATAGGCCTCTAAAATCGCGTGGTGGATGATGGTCTTGCTTGCGAATCCATTAAAAAATGGAATGCCGGAAATGCCACAAGCACCAATAAAAAGAAAAACGGCCCCCAAGGGCATATTCCGCCACAAGCCCCCGTACTTATACATGTCCTGCTTGTGGAGCCTAAAGTAGACTGCCCCGCCTCCTAGCAGTAGCGCAACTTTGAAGAGGGCGTGATTTACAATGTGATAAAGTGCCCCGGCAACCCCCATCGCTCCGTCCTTGCCGAGATAAGCTGCACAGCCGATGCCCATCATAATGTAGCCCATCTGGCTGACGCTGTGTAAGGCAAGCATCCTCTTATAATCAGCGGTAATCAAGGCCGATATCACGGCGGTGAACATGGTCACCACTCCGACAAATATCATCACGTATCCGATGTTGCTCAGGGTAAGCCATTCTGAGACCAAATCACCCTGGGGCAAGAAGAGAAGATTGACCGTCAGGAATATCCCATAGGCCCCCGCCTTGATCATGGCCCCCGAGAGGAGCGCGTGGCCTGGCGAAGGGGCAACCGGATGGGCCTCCGCAAGCCAGAAATGCTCTATAAAGAGACCCGCCTTCCCGCCAAACCCAACAACCATCAAGGCAGCAATCTGAAATTTAACCCCACTGCCCATCAGCTGCGAAACCTCTGCCGAGACAGACTGGATCACCAAGGTTCCGGTGTAGCTGTTCAACAACACCAGGCCAGAAAGCAAGGCAAGGCTGGTGGCGACCCCCACATAAAAATAGAGGTTCGCCCCTCTTATGGCGGGGACATCTTCCCGATGAGCGATTAAGGGATAGGGCAGTATCAGAAGCCCTTCAAAAAAGATAAAAAGGGTAATAAAATCGCCAGCAATCAATACCCCAAGATTGGCAGTGAGTGTAAGAAGAGAGAAGAAGTCAAAACGAAGCCGGCGACCCGGCTTACTGTCCTGGGCCTGGGTCATATCCGAGATGGCAAAAATATGGGCGACAATCCAAAGAAATGAGGTCACCAGCGCAATGATCAATCCCGCCGGAAGGACCCTAAAGCTCATATCCATACCAGGGATCCAGGTAAACGGGAACTCCACCCCCCCTGAAACAGCACCCTTGTGAAGGCTGAGAAGCAACACAAAGGGAACAATGGTTGCGGCAAGACAGACCCAGTTTCTATAATTGTCGTCCTTCGGCCGAATCAGCAGCGTGAATGCGGCAAGAACGGGAATCAGTACGACCAATAACGGGACGATCGATGTCTCCACTATATGCTCCTCATGGGGGTATAGTTCCTTGTTAAGAATGCTGAACCTTCCAAGACCCTGCAGGGGGACGAAAGGCAACTAAGCGTTTTGAAGTCTCCACTTGTACTCAGCAATTTGGACATCTCCCCTAAAAGACAAAACAATCTTATTGAAACATGACCGCGACAAAACTTAACAGCACATCGGGGAACATCCCCAGGACCAGAGAAACCACTGCAGTTATACACAAAGGAACAACAACAAAGAGTGGTGCTTCCTGCACATCAAACAATGCGGTCTCCTCCGTAGTGCTTGCAGCTGCAGCGCCCACGCTTTGCGGAATCAGAACAGGCCCGGACGACGGCGCACCGACGCCTGCATCTTCATCCGATTGATGTCGAAAGAACCCATTCATCACAATAGGAACAAAGTAGAACGCATTTAAAAGCGCGCTAGTCGCCAACACCATCAGTGCCCAAAACTCTTTTGCTTGTGTGGCGCCGACCATCAGATACCATTTGCTTACAAAACCACCCGCGGGGGGAATTCCGACCATACTGAGCGTTGCGATCGCAAAGGCGGCCATCGTCCAGGGCATCTTCCGGGCAATGCCGTGCAATTGAGAAACATGCGTCTTTTTTGTCGCCACATATATTGAACCCGCGCAAAAGAAAAGTGTAATCTTGGCAAAGGCGTGCATTGCGATATGCATGATGCCGCCCTGCAAGCCGCTCGGCGTCAGGAGTGCCCCCCCCAGAACCATGTAGGAAAGCTGGCTCACTGTGGAATAGGCAATTCGCTCTTTCAGGTTATCCGCTCTCATACAGTAAATTGAGGCCACGATGATCGTAAAGGAAGCGATGACTGCGGTCACTTCCCCCATCGTCAATCCGCCAAGATGCAGTACCTGCACCAGGTCAAGGCCAAAAATATTGATGATCACGCGTAAGACACAGAAGGCCCCCGTGTTCACAACCGCAACGGCATGAAGTAAGGCGCTGACCGGCGTGGGTGCCACCATGGATGCGGGAAGCCAGGAATGAAGCGGCATGAAGGCCACCTTGCCAATTCCCGCCAAATAGCAAATATAGATGCCGACCAAAAGGGTTTTATCCGCATCCGGGGGGATGATGCCTCCCGCGACAAAATCGATGGAACCTGCAAAGTAGTAGGTGCCCAGTATGGCCGGGATTAAAAAGACCTTCGAGGTCCCTAAGAGATAGGCAAGGTATTTATTTCCTTTTTCCCAAGCTTCCTCCGTTTCATGGTGGGCAACCAGAGGATAGGTAAAAAAGGTGATGAGTTCGTAAAAAAGAAACAAGGTAAACCAATTGTTGGAAAAAGCCGCCCCCAGAGTGGCAAAAAGGGTGACCGCAAAACAGTAGTAGAATCGGGTTTGCGATTTCTCATTGAGGCTCCGCATATACCCAATAGAATAAAAAGAAGTGAGTACCCAGGTCACGGAAGCAACGAGTCCGAAAATAAGCCCCAGGCCATCAACCCGGAACCCAATCGGCACACTCGGCCAGAACCCCCATACAATATAGTGAAGCGTCTTCCCCTCAAGAACCGGAGAGATCATCGTGAGGACGGAAAACAACATTAAAGAGGAAGTTATGAGCGTAACCGCATCCCTAAGATCCTGCTTTTTTCGGGCCAAAATAATAAATACAGACCCGATCAAAGGGATCATTACGGCAATAAAGGGCTTGATTGAATCAACTTCCATAACTGCTCTTAATTCCCACCTTTAAGACATAAACTGAATTTGATTTTCAGAACGCAATCTTCCATACACCCTCAAAACTGCCGACTATTTTTCTACCGTGTGCTCAATCTCTGCGTGCTCATGAACAGCCGGTTTATTTCCATGCGACCAGGTGTGTTCGTATGCGATCGTCTTCCAGATTTCTTCTTCGGTCAGCTCATCCTTCCAAGCAGGCATCGAGGTCTTCTTGACCCCTTCAGCGATCCGCCAGAACCAGTAGGACTCTGAAAAGCGGTTCACCCGCTTCCCAACGCGGAAATCCCGGGCGCCACGTTTTTTCGGGCGATCCTTCTTCTTATTAATCGCATGACATGTTGCGCAACCGTCTTTTGCAACCTTCTTCTTCCGCTTATAAATATATTCAATTTTGTGCGTCTCAAAGATCTTTTTCCCTTCGGCGATGATTTTTGCGTCCGTCCACCAACCGCTCGGCATCTTCTTACCCGCATAGGCCTTTGGAACAGGCTTTAAGGGCTTGTCGTCATCATCTTTTTTAGCAAACGCTGATCC
Source organism: Nitrospirota bacterium (assembly GCA_029261165.1). Lineage (GTDB taxonomy): Bacteria > Nitrospirota > Nitrospiria > SBBL01 > JAADHI01 > DUAG01. The sequence goes on from JAJDBV010000065.1 coordinate 21,978, forward strand.
TTGACCTAAGATCAAACCAACCATCAACACACCAATCAGCAGAACCAGAGTCTTCTTCGACATCATCCTCCCTTTCTAAAAATATTTATACCCTTAACTTCCTCAAAAACAACCCTGAGTCAATATCAGTCCAGACTCGCAGAAGTGGGTTCCGCATTACTATCGTTCCTCAACAGCGCACTATTAAACGAATCAATCTTGTGGCATCCTTTGCAGTTTTTCGATATGACGATCTTTTTCCCTTTTTCAAGCAGTGCCGCATTTGCCGGAGCTCTGCCGGCGACGGTTGCCACTCGGGGGGACTCACCGCTGACACTATAGAGGTACGCCAAAATGGCGCGAACCTCCTTGTCCGGCATGCGGAAATTCGGCATTGGAGTATCCGGACGGATCGATTGAGGGTGCTTGATCCAATAGAACAACC
>JAJDBV010000066.1 GCA_029261165.1 Nitrospirota bacterium
ACATTACAATATTAAAACATTTATTTGTTTATTTTTAAAAACAACTCAACTTTTCCCTTAATTCTATATTTTATTATTTTTTTATGGGTTTTTTGTTCAAAATGCCCCCCCCCCCCCGCGGAGTTCTCGTGATAAGTCGCACCAATGGCACAGGCTCATCACAGTATACTTGTCTAAATTAACGAAATACCCTCATCAAACCTTGATCTCATGGGCAACCCCCTTCCTACCCCGCCTACGATCCTGGGAGCAAAACTTGCTTCCTTTGTCAGGTTCCCGTTTCATTCCTAGCCTCCCTTGTTTTCTCATGACATTTCATCCTGCTCAAAACACCTCCTTATAAAGTGTCTGACAAATAGGGCAGTTATCTCCGAACTCAGCAATGTTAATATCAACTTAAACCATAACGCTATCCTGAGGGGGGGGGGTACATTTGGTAAAACATCTGTCGGTCAAGACCCACCTTATCGCCTTATTTTTGAAGAACAATTTACAGAGGCGGTGAAATCAGTTAACCAGGAAAGAAAACTCTGTCGCCAACTCATTAGTATGCCTGATAAGCCAACCATGAATATTCCACAACAGAACAAAACAACCTATTTCAATATAAAAACCCTGTCGAACTATCTTCAGATCAAAGCTTCTACCCTCTATGCCTGGACCTCTCAAAATAAAATCCCCTATATCAAAATTCATGGAGTCATTCGATTCAGAAAAGAAGAAATTGATGCTTGGCTGGACGACTTCCGAAAAAAAGAACCGCAGGCAATAACAATAACGTTAAACGACAAAAAGTGCAGTATTGATTCTCTTATTGCGAGGGCAAAGCGAGAAGTCTATAATGACACTTGCGGGGAAACCAGACCTGAATCAGCCCAAAGAAAGGAGAAATAAGATGGGGCTGTATAAACGAGGTAAGGTTTGGTGGATGGCAATATCGTACCAGGGAAAACAGGTCAGACGGCCAACCGGCACGGCAAACCGAAGGTTGGCTGAGTCGATACTGGCGAAGGTCACGGTCAATATCGTTGAGGGGCGCTTCTTCGATATTTTGGAGGAGAAGGATAGGACGTTTGCTGAGATGATGGAAAAGTACATGGCGGAACATGGCACCAAACTAGCCAGCCGAACACATTATCAGGGCTACATTAAAAACCTCCTCCCTTTTTTCGGTGGTCGTAGGCTGGCCGAGATCACACCAAAGCTCATTGTCCGCTATAAGACAAAGCGGTATGACGATGGCGTTAAGCCGGCAACAATTAATAGAGAGCTGGCTGTCATGAAGCATGCCTTCAACTTGGCAATTAGAGAGTGGGAATGGTGCCGCGACAATCCCGTAAGCAGGGTTGCAATGGAGAAGGAAAATAATAGGCGGGATCGGTGGCTGATCTACAAAGAGGAGGAACAATTAATCCAAGTTGCTCCTCCGTGGCTCAGAGAAATCATTCTCTTTGCGCTCCATACCGGGATGCGCAGAGGGGAGATTCTTTCATTGACTTGGCAGGGAGTTGACCTCTTCCGAAGGACAGTAACCGTCTTTCGGTCAAAAAATGGGGAGCGAAGGACAATCCCGATCAACCAAACGGTCATGGCGCTTCTCAAGGAAAAGGGAAAGGTCAGGTCATTGAAGACGAACCTTGTCTTCCGCAGTAGCGCGCACACGCCGATCAACAAGGATAATCTCAGGCGTGCCTTCACCTTGGCGGTGACCAGGACCAAGATTGAGGATTTCCACTTCCATGATTTAAGGCATACCTTCGCCACGAGGTTGATCCAGCAGGGCGTAGAAATCTACAAAGTGCAACGGCTTCTGGGCCACAAATCTCCAATCATGACACAGCGCTACGCGCACCACTACCCGGAGAGCCTTCGGGACGGGGTGGAGATATTGGATAAAGGCAGGAAAGTTATCACAATTCTATCACACTCGGGTGGGGTGTCTCCGGGTGGGATTGTGTAACCTATTGTTTTTATTGGTGGAGCTGGGGAGGATCGAACTCCCGACCTCCTGATTGCGAACCAGGCGCTCTCCCAGCTGAGCTACAGCCCCAATTGGTGTAGGAAAACAGTTGCGGAGCTTAAGTCATTTTCACTCAAATGTCAATTTCCCAGGGTGCTCCCCCCCTGTTCCTGGGAGTACGGGATCATATAAATACCCTGTTTCTACTGCCTACACTCATCCTTCCGAAGGTCTTGTTCAAGAAGTTTCGTCGAGGAAGAAAGGGAAGGAGCGGCCCTCTGCGCTCTCCAAGCTTACGTAGCTGCTCTTTGATGCCGGGATGGCCGTCATCTATTCGTAATCCTTTATAAAAAGAGGATATCGCCTTCCTTTTTTTTGAGCCCTTCAGATAGGCCATCCCGAGGTAGTAAAAAGATTGCGGTCGAAACGGTTCGATGGCAACGGCGCGTTCACAGTACTGAATCCCTTTGTCTGTATAACGTCCTGTATTTGCAAGACAGAATCCATAAATGGAAAGAAATTGCGGTGGAACAGTTTTGCTCCCCTGCTTAGATATTTGTTTCTGGGCCTGCGTGAGTGAAACCAGGGCCTTGTTCCATTTTTTTTCTCTAATATAAACCCCTGCCAACTCAACATATTCTTCGTATGTCATGTTCTATTCTCCATATGGACGGCAGTTCCAACTGCAGAGACCAGAAGCGCCTGAAGGTCCATCTTCTGAAAATTAAAAGATGTCGCGATGACAGCATTTGCCCCTAACAACATCGCCTCTCCCCGCAAATCCCGAAGCACCGTCAACATCCCCTTTTTTAATTCTCCCCGATAATGCGCGTTTACTGATTTTCCAATTTGCCCAGACTCCAACGAACTCGACCCGCCCAGTTCGAGAATGATATCGGCACTGATCAAACCAAAATAACTTGTAATCCGTCTTCCTTCAATTCTTTGTGTCGTCGTCACAAGGATCTTGCTTATCTTTTCCCCACGAATCGGTTGTTGGCGTGACGGTATCCGACGAAAGGGATCCTCCTTCATGGGCTTGGAAGGAAGCACCCTGGAGGGCACTTCCTTTTTCTCAGGTCCAAGCGGAGGGTCCTCTGTCGCCGTCTTTGGTTTTCCCGTTTTCTTACGTCGCTTAATCTGGGTATCAGATACTTCAGGTGGTTTAACAGGGCGACTCTTCTTTTCCTTCACAGGGAGAGAGGGCGCACTCATGGACGGAGCGTCTTCCGGAGGAGACGCGATCGACCGGTCCTCCAAAAAGGCTGAGGATTTTTCCTCAGCCTCCTCATCGGGGGTCAAGGTGGTATAACATTGTACACATCGATTGGCTTCCCGCTGCTGACATCCACAAACCGGGCATATCATAAAGACCTCTTTACAGGAGGCTATGTTGGTCTACTTTCAGAGTCCGAAGCAATATGCACCCTTCTGCCTTCGACCCGTAAACTTCTATCGGCAAAGGATTGAATTACTTTAGGGAACAGTCGATGTTCCTCATGAAGAATCCGCTCAGATAAAGAATCTTCCGTATCATTTTCCCATACGGGAACAGCCGCTTGCGAGATAATGGGACCATGGTCCATCTCCTCATCAACAAAATGGACCGTACAGCCGCTGACCTTAACCCCATGCGACAGGGCCTGCCGCTGAGCATGCAATCCCGGAAAAGCAGGGAGAAGGCTGGGGTGAACATTCATGATACGGTGAGGATAGATATTAATCAGTGTCCCTGTGAGCAACCGCATATAACCGGCCAGGATCACCAGATCCACCTGGTGGGCCTTAAGTACCCGCGACAATTCGGCATCATAGGCCTTTTTGTCGGGAGAGGCAGAGGGATCAACAAAGAGGGATGGTATGTTATGCTCTCTTCCAAGCCCCAAGACCCTGGCCTCTTTCTTGTTGCTCAAGACGACACCGATCTTCGCGTTCAGCCATCCCGCTTCAATCGCGTCAACGATTGATTGAAAGTTACTGCCGCGGCCTGATGCAAGGATCCCAAGCACCAAGCGGTCTCCGGAAAAGGAGGGCGCACCGACTGACCCGGCATCAGACATAACGCACCTCTTGGTCGCCGCGAACAATCTCCCCGATCACAAAAGCCTCCTGGCGAAGCTTTTTAAGAAGGGACAGCGCTTTATCAAGATCTCTGGGCGAGACAACGACGACCATGCCTATCCCCATATTAAAGTAAGTATACATCTTTTCCGCATCGATCCGACCGGATTTCTTTAAGATTTCAAAAATGGGAGGCACATTCCACTGATCGCGCCGAACCAGTGCGGCGCAGCCCTTCGGCAAAACCCTTGGGATATTCCCGCTTAAACCGCCACCGGTGATATGAGCCGCCCCTTTTATTTTTACTTTCTGTTTCAGCTTCAGAAAAGCCTTCACATAAATGAGAGTCGGTGTCAGCAACACTTCCCCCAAGGTCCGTCCCAGGTCCGGCAACCTATCCTGGAGCCGCATCCCTTTCTTCTCAAAAAACACCTTACGAACAAGAGAGTAGCCATTGCTATGAAGACCGGAGGAGGCAAGCCCGATCAAAAGATCCTTTGGTTGGATTTTTTTACCCTGAATGATTTCTCTTTTTTCGACAACGCCGACAGAAAATCCCGCCAGATCATATTCTCCCTTCGGATAGAAAGAAGGCATTTCAGCCGTTTCTCCGCCAAGAAGGGCACAACCGGCCTGACGGCATCCCTCGGAGATTCCCTCCACCACCGCCAGCATCTTTTTGGGAAGAAGTTTTCCACATGCCAGATAATCCAAAAAGAAAAGGGGTTCTGCGCCGGAGACGACGATATCATTGACACACATCGCCACAAGATCAATCCCGACCGTGTCATGGCGATTCGCCATGAAGGCCACCTTCAATTTTGTCCCGACGCCATCTGTTCCCGATACCAGAACCGGGTTCTTGTATTTCTTCGCACGAAGCGCGAAGAGCCCTGAAAATCCACCCAGTTCCGTCAGAACCTCGGGCCGGAATGTCGATCGCGCCATCGGAGAAATCTTCTGGACAAAGCGATCTCCTGCTTCAATATCAACACCGGAACTCTTATAGCTTGTCCCTGCCATAACTCCCTTCGGATCACGCTCTGATTTTTACGATAAAGTTCACACTCACACTGTATATCCTACTCATGTAAGGATTCAGCATGCCGCTATTTTTCTTCAGGGCAAGGCGCGAGGAGCACAGAACCGTAACGTAATGTTAGGAGTCTGCGGGAGAAATAATGAATCGACTACGATGATGGCAAATAGGCCCATTCTCGCAGATCATTCTCGTTAAATAGCGGTGCTATTCGCCTCAAACAATCAACAAAACTGGTCTCTATTTTCCATTCACCTCGCTACGATCCTATTTCTCCGGCCGACTCCTGATACGTGAAGATTCGAGCACCACAGCAACGCGGCCATGGAGGGAAAGAGGGGTGTGCTGAATCGTTACATGACAGTTATAACCAAATACGTCTAAGAAGGGAAGGGCCTAAGCAGGTAAAAATGTTAGAAAATGCCCTTATCTTCCAAGTCTTTTGCACAAAAGATCGTTTCTAACTAATATGAGCGCTCAGTCGGGGGAATCCGGGTAATGTTCACATCTGTGTAGTCGAGACGGGGGCCTTGATCACTCTGGTAAGCGAGAGTATGTTTCATCCAGTCCTGATCATTTCGGTCAGGAAAGTCCGTACGGGAGTGAGCGCCCCTCGATTCCTCCCGCGAACAGGCCCCGGCTGCAATAACTTCTGCAAGGTCCATTATCGAGTCGAGTTGTAGGGCCTCTATCAGCTCCAGGTTGAATACCTTACCTCGATCCTGAAGATAAATATTCCCCAATCGGGAACGAACTTCTTTCAGCCTTTGCTTCCCCTCTTCCATCCGCTCGCGGCTTCGAAGAATCCCGAAGTGTTCCATCATAATCACACCGACCTCTTTCCGGAGCGCGACAACGCGCTCACCATTCTTGCGGGACATCAGTGAGGCAATCCGCTCTCGATCCTGTTCCAGTACTCGATCGGAAAAGTCGATCTGCTTTATGCTCTCCGCATATTCAGCCGCATAGCGACCGGCCCGGTGCCCAAAAACGATTGTCTCCATCAAGGCATTTCCTCCAAGACGGTTCGCCCCGTGGATTGAGATACAGGCACATTCCCCGGCAGCATAGAGTCCCGGCATCGGTGTTTCACAGCGGGTATTGGTCCGAATGCCCCCCATCGAATAGTGCACCCCCGGCCGAATCGGGATCGGAGCCTCTACCGGATCGACCCCCGCATAGGTCAAAGACAGCTCCCATATTTGAGGGAGTCGTTCCATAATCTTGGCCTTCCCGAGGTGCCTCAAGTCCAGCATCACGCAACCATCTACATCGCGTCCTTCCATGATCTCCTGGTATTCCGCCCGTGAAACAACATCCCGGCAGGCCAACTCCATCGCATTCGGCGCGTATTTCTCCATGAAGCGCTCTCCCCTGGAATTAAAGAGATAGCCCCCCTCTCCACGTGCGCCTTCCGTGATCAAGATCCCGGAATCTTTCAAGGTCGTCGGGTGGAACTGGACAAACTCCATGTCCTGAAGTGGAAGTCCGGCCCGATATGCCATAGACATCCCGTCTCCGGTATTGATTAACCCATTTGTAGAAATCAGATAGACCCGCCCATAACCACCTGTGGCAAGAATAACCGCCTTGGCCCGAATCACCGAAAGTTCTCCGGTAAAAAGATTGAGCGCGATGACCCCGCAGCAATGTCCGTCTTCAACGACGAGCGATGTCACATACCATTCCTCGTAAACGTGGGCGGCCCGTTTCATCAACTGTTCGTAAAGGAGGTGGACCAAGGCATGGCCGGTTCGGTCGGCCACATAACAGGTTCTGGGAAATCCAAGTCCGCCAAAATTCCGCTGGGAGATTTGCCCATCCGGGTCACGTGAGAACAGCGCCCCCATCCGCTCTAGTTCCATAATGTCGTCCGGTGCAAACCGGCAGAGAATTTCGATACCGTCCTGGTCTCCCAGCCAGTCGCTCCCCTTGACGGTGTCATACATGTGCGACTCCCAGGAGTCTTCAGGTTTTACCGCCGCATTGATTCCACCCTCGGCCGCAACAGAGTGGCTCCGTACCGGATGCACTTTTGAAATGATCCCGACATTCAGATGGGAAGGAATGGCCACTGCAGCCCGCATTCCGGCCAGTCCCGCCCCGACAATTAAAACATCATGTGACTGCATTTTTCGACTCCGTCTCCATGCTAGAATTGTGAGCGTTACTTCGGTTCATATCGAACATTGAGCTGTTTGGCCGCCTGGACCTCGTTCATCCTTCCAACGGTACAGGTATCGGGTGCTCCCAGAAGTTTCTCTGGCGCTTGATCAATCTCTTTTCTAATCTCAAGCATCGCCGCAGCAAAGGCATCAAGCGTCTCGCGCGACTCACTCTCGGGGGGCTCAATCATCAAGGCCTCCGGCACGATAAGGGGGAAGTTCACCGTCGGGGGGTAAAAACCGTAATCAATCAATCGCTTGGCAATATCCCATGCATGAATGCCTTTCTCTCGGAAGGCCTTCGCAGACACAACAAATTCATGCATACAGGAACGGTCCATCGGGACAGGATAGTGGGCTTCCAGCTTTTTCTTTAGATAGTTGGCATTGAGGATCGCATTCCGACTCACCGCCGAAAGACCGATGGCGCCCAGTCTCCGGATATAGGTGTAGGCACGAACCAAAATTCCAAAGTTGCCATAAAAGCCGTGAACGCGGCCGATAGACTGCGGACGGTTTGAATCAAGAAGATAGCGCCCCTCTGCCTTTTGAATCACCGGGAAGGGAAGATAGGGAATTAGAGAGGATGCGACCCCAACCGGCCCCGCCCCCGGTCCCCCGCCCCCATGAGGCGTTGAAAATGTTTTGTGGAGATTGAAGTGGACAAGATCAAAACCCATATCGCCTGGACGCGTCAGACCCAGGAGGGCGTTCAGGTTCGCCCCGTCCAGATACATCAGCGCGCCGGCATCATGGACAATTCGGACAATTTCTTCGATCTGTCGTTCAAATAACCCAAGCGTATTAGGATTCGTTAACATCAACGCGGCCGTATCTTCATCGACCACTTTGGCCAAATCATCAATATCGAGGAGGCCATTGCGGTTCGACCGGACCGTCTGAACCGTGAACCCGGCGAGATGCGCACTTGCCGGATTCGTCCCATGGGCTGAATCCGGGATCACCACTTTTCTCCGTTGCCTGCCCTGTCCCTGATGGTAGGCCCGCGTAATCAGCATGCCGGTCAGTTCTCCCTGCGCCCCTGCCGCAGGTTGAAGGGAAATACCCGCCATACCGGAGATCTCGGACAATATCTGCTCCAATTCGTAGATCAATTCCAGGGCCCCTTGGGACGCTTCCTTCGGCTGAAGAGGATGAACCTGACTGAACCCGGGGAATCGTGCCACATCTTCATTGATCTTGGGATTGTACTTCATGGTACACGACCCCAGCGGGTAAAAGCCGGTATCGACCCCATAATTATCCTGAGAGAGGCGTGTATAGTGGCGCATGAGCTCATTCTCACTGACCTCTGGGAGAGGAAGGGGGATCTCCCGCTGAAATTCCTTTGGCAAAACTTGATCGACCGAGAATCCCTCAAGCGCTTCTGTCGGAAAGGTCACGCCCCGCCTCCCTTCCACACTCTTCTCAAAAATAAGCTTTTCCACGATATCTCTCCAATATTCTTTCTAAGTCTTCAGGCGCCCATAGGCCATCTGCAGGGCCACCAGACTCTTCGCATCTCGAATCGTCTGATCTTCTATCTTTTCCATCACTTCAGGAAAGGGCATTTCAATAATTTCAATCACCTCATCTTCGTCAAGCTTTTGGGAACAGGGGGTCAACCCCGTCCCCAGATAGAGATGAATTTGTTCATCACAAAAACCAGGCGCGGTAAAGATGGTCGTCAATTTCTCCAAGTGGGAGACATCGTAGCCAATCTCTTCTTCAACCTCGCGCCTCGCACAAGTTTCGGGAGATTCCCCTGCTGAAAGTTTCCCCGCCGGTATTTCATAGATATACCCTCCAGCCGCATATCTGTATTGCCGAATCAAAATAACCACACCATCATCGCGAAGCGGAACAACCGCTGAGGCCCCCGGATGACGGACGATATCCAGTTCAATTGTTAAGCCGTTCGGGAGGTCCACCGATTCAACAAAAAGCTGAATGGCGTCTCCTCTGTATATCTCCTTCTTCTTCATCGGGCCAGTCGCGGGGAAAGGCTCAAACCGGCAAGGTCAACGATCGCCGTGGCCAGTGCCCGTGCGACCGCGGCCATAAAAGGAAGATCCAGTGTTTCCAAGCGGTCACTTTTTTGATGATAATGCGGGTTTCTGAAATTGGCAGTATCCGTCAGCATCACAGCTCGATATCCCCGATCCCAGAAGGGAACATGATCCGACCGTCTTGAATCCGGGAAAAGAGCTCCATTCCCGGGGACCAGAAGGCTGACCACCGGAAGACTGGGACTGTCACGGAGTGCAGCCGACTCAAAGGCCTCCTTGATCATTGACGCCGTTTCATTCCCGACAAGTCCGATAAAATCTCCCTGGTCCGGGAGAGAAAATGGGAAACCCTCTGGGGTCTGCTGCGATCCCGGCCTGCGGTCTGTGTAGCCGACGCACTCCAGGACAATTGCACCCCATAGTGGGACTTTCTTTCTCCGAAGCTCGTTGACATAGTGGTCACTTCCAAGGAATCCCGCCTCCTCCATTGAAAAAGCAACAAACTCGATTGTCCGTCTTCCCCGCATCGGGGAGAGAACCCTTGCAACTTCCAGCAGGACCGCCAATCCGCTCGCGTTATCATCCGCACCGTCTGTCCCGGCGACCGTATCATAATGCGCTCCCACCACAAGCACATCCTGATTGCCTCGACTCCCGGCATGACGGCCAATCAGGTTAACAAATGCCTTCCCTTCGTCTCCTCCAAAGCATTCTTCAATCGGATCAAGACCGGCCTGGTTCATCTGACCCAGGATATAATCGGCAGCCGCCTCAAGCGCTTTCGGCTCTGTCACGGGGTGTCGCGTTCCCACCAATGCCTTGAGATGATCAACGAGCCGCGTTTCACTGATTCCGGTGATCCGTTTTCTAACTTCAGTTTTTGGGTCTATGGCAGGTTCTTCCACATCTATTGTCGTTCTGAATCGCTTATGAGGCGGCTTGTATTTTTTTGACCAGACGATCGATTTCTTCTGATTCGTGCTGTTCGGTTACACAAATTAAAAGATGATCCTCAAATTCGGGATAATACGCCCCCAGATCGATTCCGGCAAAGAGGCCGTCACGGGAAAGGTCCTCTAAAAAACCGGACACTGAAAACGGAAGACGGATCACAAACTCCTTGAAAAATGGACCAGGGAAAGGGGCAGAAATGCCTGGAATTCCCAGAATTTTTTCATAGGCCGCATGCGACTTTGCGAGACAGAGGAGCGCCACCTCACGAAGGCCCGCCCGACCCACAGTCGCCATATAAACAGCCGAAGCAAGTGCATTTAAAGCTTGATTTGTACAAATATTTGAAGTTGCCCTTTCCCGGCGAATATGTTGTTCGCGAGTCTGCAAGGTCAGACAAAATCCCGGACGTCCTTCCGTATCCGTGGTTGCACCGACGACGCGTCCCGGCATCTGCCGGATCATCTCCCGCCGTGTTGCAAAAAAACCGACATAGGGACCGCCGTAGCTGATCGCATTCCCCAGGGCCTGGCCTTCTCCAACCGCAATATCTGCCTGATATTCACCCGGCGTTTTTAAAACACCGAGCGAGATCGGATCGACCGCCATCACCAGGAGTCCACCTTCAGCATGAACCTGCTGAGCAATCGTTTCCATTTCTTCCAGTTGCCCGAAAAAATTCGGATGCTGAATCAAAACGGCGGCCACACTGTCATCTATTGCATCTTCAAACGCCTGAAGAGAGACCCTTCCCCCATGAAGCGGGATTTCTTTCAGTTCCACACCTTCCAGGCCGGAGAGATAGGTCTCGACCACCTGACGATAATGCGGGTGAACCGTCTGCGCGATAAGCACTTTTTTCCGCTTTGTCCTGCGTATCGCCATCAAGGCCCCCTCCGCCAGGGCCGAAGCACCGTCGTAGACTGACGCGCACGCAACCTCCATTCCCGTCAACTGACAGATCATCGTCTGGTATTCATAAATGGTCTGGAGGAGCCCCTGGCTCATCTCCGCCTGATAAGGCGTATACGCGGTATAAAATTCGGAGCGACGAAGGACATGATCTACGGTACTTGGGACATAATGGTCATAGCTTCCGCCTCCCAGAAAGGAGAGGATTGAAGTTGTCTCGGCATTCTTACGACTGAGATTCAACATCTTCCGCTTGAGCGCGGGCTGAGAAAGCGGCGGGGGAAGATCCAAGGGCCGATTAAGCCGGAGCGATGCAGGAATAGCCAGTAAATCTTCAAAGGAAGAGACGCCGATCTCTGCAAGCATCTCCTCTTCTTCTTTCTCTGTTTTTGGAATGTATTCCATAAGACTACCGGTTCTTTTTATAAAATGGTTTCTTGACGATCACTGCCGGGACCACCTTTCCGCGAATATCAATCAACAGTTCCCCCCCTTCTTCACAAAAAGGGAGGGCAACATAGGCCATGCCGATCCCTTTTCGCAATGAGGGAGAGTAGTTACCCGAGGTGACCTTTCCAACTTCCTTCTGGTCGGAATAAACCAAGTGCCCTGACCGGGGAACCCCGCCAGCAAGAAGCTCAAAACAAATGAGCGCTTGCCCCAAACCCTTCTCTTTTTCTAGGAGTAAGGCCTCTTTACCCATAAAATCCTTTTCAAAATCGATGAAACGTTCAAGGCCGGCCTGGAGCGGCATTGTCGTCTCATCAATATCATTTCCATACAAGGGATAAGCCATTTCAAGTCGAAGGGTGTCACGCGCGCCCAATCCAATCGGTCGGATGCCTAAATCCTTCCCGGCCGCCATCAGGGCATTCCAAACCTTTTCGGCCACATCTCTCGGAATGACCAGTTCATAGCCCTTCTCTCCCGTATATCCGGTCCGGGCAATCAGCATCTTTGCCCCGGAAGCAGGAAGCCACTCGGCTTCGACAAACTTCCTAAGAGGAATCTCATCCGCGCCCTCGGGAAGAATTTGGCTGAGAACCTCCCAGGATTTCGGTCCTTGTAGGGCCACAAGGGCGGACTCCTCGGTAACATCCCGGAGCGTGAATGTAGAATCATCAGGAAGGTGCTGGCTCAACCACTGAAAATCTTTTTCACTGTTGGAGGAGTTCACAATCAACAGGAATCGATCAACGCCTTTTTTGTAGATGTAGATGTCATCAATGATCCCCCCGTCCGGCTTGAGCAGCATCGAATACTGCGCCCCTCTTCGCTGCATGCGGTGTATCGGCCCGGGGGTTATGTGCTCTAAAAAGGTCTCAACCCCTTTTCCTGAGAGTTCAAACCGACCCATATGGCTGACATCAAAGAGTCCGGCTGCCCTTCGGACATTACGATGCTCGTCCGGCACCCCCGTATAGGAAAGAGGCATCTCCCAGCCGGAAAAAGGAACCATCTTCGCGCCTGATGCGACATGTATTCCATACAGAGGCGTTTTTTTCATTGTTTCCTTCATAATTTCTCTCAGATAATTTGAACCCTAAGGTTTCAGATTGCCCAAAATTGGCTTCGCGAGACCCATTGTTTCATGGCAATGCGCGAGGCGCACAGAACCGCAGCGTATGTTTATACGCGAGGATTCGCACACCACAGCAACGCAGCCATGGAGCATAATGGGGGTAAGCTGAAGCGTTAGGGCTGAACTTATCATATGGGCATCCTAAGGGCAAGAAACGATTTTTCTTGACATGTCCTTTTGATATCAATAATATTTCATATGAAAAACAGCTCATTTCTATTTAATGGAGCAGCCCCTTTAATGTCAAAGAATAAACCTCAAAACCCGGCATGTGCGGATAAATTAAAAACCCTGGCAGACAGCACCCGCCTCGCGGTCCTGGAGATTTTAATGGAGGGTCCGAAACATGTTACGGACTTAAACACCGTTCTCGGTCTTGATCAAAGCCTCCTTTCCCACCATCTGAAGGTCCTCAGGGATGCAGGTCTTGTGAAAGCAGTACGTGACGGAAAGGCCGTCCTTTATTCCCTGGCCCCAGGGGTCGATCTGTCCCAGACCGGGAAATCAATTAACCTCGGCTGCTGCCAGTTGAATTTCGACTGATGCACCGTTCCAATAGCAGAAATGGAAGCAAAACCGGATGAAATGGATATTGGTTGCGCTCCTCTCAGTTGTGGCTTTTGGAGGGCTCTTTTTCTCAGCCCGGCCCTTTAAGGCAATGGATACGACCGGGACGCCAAAGGTAAGCCACATCCCAGCGCAACTCTTACTTACCGGCTCAAGCACGGTGGCCCCTCTTGCCGCCGAAATCGGCAAGAAATTTGAGAAGGAACATCCGGGGATCCGTGTCGATGTTCAAACGGGTGGGTCCTCACGGGGAATCGCCGATACGCGCCGGGGTCTTTCGGACATCGGCATGGTTTCGCGCCCCTTGCATGAGGATGAAGCAGACCTCTTTGCCTTTACAATCGCACAAGATGGAATCTCCATGATCCTTCATAAAGACAATCCCATTGAAAGACTCAGCCGCACAGACGTCGGTAACATCTACACAGGACGCCTCACAAACTGGAAAGCGCTCGGGGGAAGGGATGCCCCAATTATCGTTGTGAATAAGGCAGAGGGACGTTCTACACTGGAACTTTTCACCGCCTTCCTGAAGATCTCAAACCGCGATATTCAGGCCGATGTCGTCATCGGAGACAATGCACAAGGGATAAAAACAGTCGCCGGCAATGTGAATGCCATAGGTTATGTTTCGGTCGGTGCGGCCAAGTATGAGGCCGCAGTCGGCATCCGGATTAAACCGATCCCAATCTCAGAAACTGTGACCACGATCAAAACAAGCCATCAACAAAACTTTCTTTTGGCACGTCCTCTTAATCTCGTCACAAAGATCCCTCCGGAGGGAATGGTATCCGCCTTCATCGATTTTGCCCGTTCATCCAGGATGATTCCCATTATTGAGGAGCAGCAATTTGTCCCCGTCACAAAGTGAGACCCTCACCCTATGGGCACTGCGGGGAGTCGCGTCCATTGCCGGGACGGTCGTCTTGTTCATTATCGCCTTTCTTTTTCTCGAGGCCCTCCCCGCCCTGAAAGAGATCGGACCCTTCCGCTTTTTCAATGACGCATCATGGCATCCTACCGATGGAGACTTCAATCTCGCCCCGATGCTCCTGGGCACCCTTCTCGCGACACTCGGTGCCCTCGCCCTGGCCACACCGCTCGGCATCCTCTCCGCAGTCTTTATCCATTATTACGCCTCTCCGACTCTGGGCCGGGTTTACCGGAGGCTCATCGGACTCCTTGCAGGCATCCCTTCCGTGGTCTATGGCTTTTGGGCACTGGTTGTCCTCGTCCCGATCATCGGCCGGATACATCCGCCAGGGCCAAGCCTATGCGCAGGGGTACTGATCCTGGCCTTGATGATTCTTCCAACCATTGCGCTGCTGGCAGATGCAAGCCTGACCCGTGTTCCTCCACAGACCCTTCAGGGCGCCGCCGCGTTGGGTTTGTCTCGATGGTCGATCATCACAGGGATCGCCTTGCCTGCCGCAAAAGCCGGACTTGCCACAAGTATAATACTGGCCACTGGAAGGGCCCTCGGAGAGACAATGGCCCTTCTCATGGTCAGCGGAAACGTCGTCCAGATCCCGCTGACCCTTTTTGATCCGATCCGAACCCTCACGGCAAATATCGCCCTTGAGATGGCTTATGCCATGGGAAACCATCGGTCTGCCCTCTTTGTGAGCGGACTCGTCCTGATGGCGATCATCGCGGCGCTGGTCTTATTTTCAGAGAGATTCTCTAAGGGAGAAATGAGTGTATAGCGCACTTGTAAACAAAAAAGAATGGTTTTCGACACTTGTCGTCTGGATGGCCGCAGCCTTGGTTACGGCGGCCTTTCTCTGGCTCCTGGGTGATATCATCCGGTATGGCTTCGGACAACTTTCCTGGCAATTCCTCACAACACCCCCCCGGAATGCCGGTCGAGAAGGGGGAATCGGCCCGATCCTCGTTTCGACCGGCCTGATTCTCTTCGTTTGTCTGGTAGTCGCCATTCCAATCGGCCTAGGGACAGCCATCCTCCTCGCTGAGTTCACAACAGAAGAAAAAAACTTCGGACGACTGATCCGTCGTAGCCTGGATGTCCTCGCGGGCGTTCCCTCTATTGTCTTCGGACTCTTCGGCAGCGCCTTCTTTTGTAATATTCTCGGGTTCGGCTTCTCGATCCTTTCCGGTGGCTTGACCCTGGCATGCATGGTGCTTCCTATTTTGATTCGTTCCACCGAAGTGGGCCTCCGGTCAGTTCCGTCAGATTACCGGCTCTCCGCCGCCGCCCTGGGGCTCTCCCCCATCGCGACCCTCCGACAGATCCTCCTCCCCGCGGCCATCCCAGGTCTGCTGGTCGGCCTGATCCTCGGGTCCGGACGCGCGATCGCCGAGACCGCGGCACTGATCTTTACCAGCGGCTACGTCGACAGGATGCCGACATCCTTCCTCGATTCGGGAAGGGCGCTCTCCATTCACATATTCGATCTCTCTATGAACATCCCGGGAGGAAATAAGACCGCATATAGCTCTGCACTTGTCCTGATGGTCCTGATTCTCCTGATGAATGGAATCACTTCATGGCTGGCCATGAGATGGCAGCAGGCAAGGATATCACTGGTATGAGTTCACAAGAATCTTTATCTCCTGTTCACCGTCCCTCGTCTCAACAACACGAGGCTTCCCCCTGCTGCATTCCCCGCCCCTTTATTCAAACGGAGGACCTCAACGTCTATTACAAGAAAAACCCAGCCTTGGAGGGAGTGAGCCTCACGCTGAATGCCGGTTGCCTCACCACGCTGGTCGGCCCCTCCGGCTGCGGAAAAACCAGCCTCCTGATGTCCTTAAACCGGTTAACCGATCTGATCCCATTCTGCCGTGTCACGGGAAAAATCCGCCTGGGCGTTCTTGACGTCTTGAGCCGTCAAACAGACGTCATCCGATTACGGCGGCGGGTCGGAATGATCTTCCAGAAACCGAACCCCTTTCCCCTCTCCATTTTCAAAAATCTGGCCTTTCCCCTCCGTGAACACGGCATCAAGGATCGAGGCGAAGTTGCTAGGATCATAGAGGAGAGTTTACGCGATGTGGGACTCTGGGACGAGGTCAAAGATCGCCTTAACGAGCCCGCACTCGGACTCTCCGGAGGTCAGCAACAACGCCTTTGTATTGCAAGAGCCATCGCACTGAACCCAGAGGCCCTTCTGATGGACGAACCCTGTAGCGCGCTCGATCCCCTCTCCAGCGGTATTGTGGAAGATCTGATCCTGAAGCTCCGCGGACGCTACACCATCCTGATCGTGACTCACAATCTGGCCCAGGCGAGGCGGATCGCTGATTACGCGGCCTTTTTCTGGATGGAGAAAGGCTCAGGACGGATGATCGAATACGGTCCCGCCTTACAGATCTTCGAGACGCCGAAGGAGGCCTTGACCACTGCTTATGTTAATGGGGTGCGGGGATAAAAATTATAAGGGTTCAGTTCACCCATCTTTTCCCCCATGACTGCGTTTGGTGTTCGAATCCTCGCGTATGACACATACGCTGCGGTTCTGCGCTCCTCGTGCCTTGCCCTGAAGTAAGATAGTGGCATGCTGAATCGTTAGAAGATGGCTAAAGGGAAAGGCCGAAATCTATTGACAATTCTTCATCTCTGCCTTAATATTTCCAAGCGATGCAACCTATCCTCTCACTAAAAAAAAGCGTCATCCCCTCCCTTTTAGCAACCGGCCTGGTTCTTTATCTTCTCCTCTTTTCCAGTTTTGCCCTCTTCCATGCCTATTCTGAAAATGAAATCCTCGACTCCCATGAGTGCGCGATCGGTTTCTGGGTTCAGCATAGTCATGTCACACTCGCATTTCTGGTGACACTTGCCGTTTTCTTATTTACCATCTCAACAAATCCAATTCATCAACACTCCATTATATTTCAGTTCCAAACCACTCAGATTGTCCCCCGGGGACCTCCTCTCTTCTCCTGACCATCCCAACAGGATGTTGAAAACCGCATAATCTGCCAGTCCCGGACCGGTTTCGCGAAGCCGTATCTAATCAGGAATCCAGCATTTTAAAATCAAATGCTTATGGATTCCATCACCGCGAGAATGATGGCTTAACGCATAAATACAACCTTTTTCGACACCTGTTAAACACAATCTTGTCATTACGTCATGATGCGCATCAAACACTGACGGTAATCGACCCATTTGCGGAACGCTGTCTGGAGGAGAATATTATGATGTGGTTCGTTTTGATGTTAACGGCTTTCTTGGGAATCTCTTCACCTGTATTCGCACAGGAGGAAACTCCACCCAGGTTTCAATCAAAGAGGCCGCAAAGTTTCAATCCTGATATCTCTATCGACGGGTTATTTGCCGCCGGTTATTTTTCCGAACCGGAGAACCTTCAGTTTGGCGCGCATGACCCGAGCGAAAGAGGATTTACGCTACAAAATATGGAATTGACCTTCACGGGCATCGTCGATCCCTTTTTCCGCGCCGAGGGACATCTGATCTTTGGGTTGGAAGATGGTGAATCGTTCGTTGAGGTTGAGGAGGTCTTTATGACGACCCTCGGCCTTCCCTACGGATTTCAAGTGATGGCCGGCCAATTTTTCACGCGCTTTGGCCGTCTGAATCGATTGCACCCCCATGCCTGGGACTTCGCCGACCAGACCATTGTCAACACATTGATGTTCGGAGGGGATGGGCTCAGAAATCCGGGGGTTCAGATCTCCGCACTCCTCCCCCTCCCCTTTTACCTGGAGCTGATCGGGTCTGTCCAAAACGCCAGGGGGGAGACGGCCGCAAGTTTTCTTTCTACACCCGAAGAAACCTTCGCCGGAAGACCGATCCTGGACAAAGAGATCAGGAGCGGAGATGATCTTCTCTATATGGGCCGTCTTAAGAGCTCTTTCGATCTAGCGGAGACAGTCACTTCGGTCGTCGGGACATCACATCTGTTCGGTTCGAACGGTACAGGAATCGATGCGCAGACACGCATCCATGGGATCGACCTCTTTATCAAATGGAAACCGCCGATGACCGACCATGGCTGGCCCTTTGTAAGCTTACAGGGAGAGGTCATGCGGCGATCCTACGAGGCGGGTGAAACAACCACGCTCCCTGAAGAGACTTTCAATACGGACGGATTTTACATCCAGTCGCTATACGGATTTAAAAGGCGCTGGGTCGCCGGGATCCGGTATGGACAGGCCGATGCGACCCGTCCGGACGATCCGCGGACCGGCGAGCGATGGCGCGTCTCCCCGAACCTGACATTCTATCCATCGGAGTTCTCTAAAATCCGCCTTCAGTACAACTTCGATCAGTCGGATGATCTGGCAGATCCGATCCATGCGGCTTTTGTCCAATATGAGTTTTTAATCGGCGCGCATGCCGCCCATACTTTTTAAGGGGGGGGGGATAACATGAAAAAGGTATTCGTGTGGGGCGTTTTGCTTGCAGCCATGCAAACCCCGCTGTCCACTTACGCCGCTCCGGTCACGGTCATCACGACGACGGAAGACCTGGCGGCCATAACAAGGGAGATCGGGAGGGATAGGGTTCGGGTCGATTTTATCGCCAAAGGGGTGCAGGATCCCCACTTCATCGATGCCAAGCCGAGTTACATGCTGAAACTCTCACGGGCCAAACTCTTTATACAGGTCGGGTTGGGCTTAGAGGCCGAATGGGTCCCTTCATTACTAAGGGGGGCGCGAAACGTCAATATTCTACGGGGGAGAAATGGGCATGTCGACGCCTCAGAAGAGGTGGCGCTTCTTGAGGTTCCCAAGGGACGGCTCGACCGCTCCGCGGGGGATGTCCATGGACAGGGAAATCCCCACTACTGGCTCGACCCCTTAAACGGAAAACAGATCGCTCGAAATATTGCGAAAGGCCTGAAGCGGATCGATCCGGAAGGGAAAGAACAATACGATCAAAACTTCGTTCAATTTTCCAGAAAACTCGATGCGGCGATAGAGCGATGGCGCGAGGCAATGAAGCCGTTTAAGGGGGAAAAGGTGGTCACCTATCATAATAGCTGGCCTTACTTTCTCCGGCGATTCGGCCTGACGGCGGTCGACTACGTGGAGCCGAAGCCGGGAATTTCCCCGTCATCCTCCCATTTAATACAACTGATCGAACGAATTAAAGAAGAAAAGGTCAAGATCATCATCGTTGAACCTTATTTTAACGAGAAGACATCCCGATTTGTTGCGAGGAAATCCGGGGCCAGGGTTGTTGTTCTCCCACCCTCTGTCTCAAAGGCAAGCGGGATGACCGATTATTTTCAGCTCTTTGACCATATCGTGGCAACCTTAACAGCCTCATTGGAATAAAAATGTAACTAAAAAGAAGTAACTGTTCAGCATGCCTAGATATGCTTTCAGGGCAAGGCGCGAGGAGCGCAGAACCGCAACGGTTGTGTCTATACGTGAGGATTCGAGCACCGCAGCAACGCAACAATGGAGGCTTAGATGGGTGTGCTGAAAAGTTACAGGAGTTAATATGGTTTCTTTGCTCATCTGGCCTTTCATCGCCTGCCTCATTCTGACCGGGATTCATACTTATCTGGGAATCCATGTGGTCCGCCGCGGGGTCATCTTCGTCGATTTGGCCTTGGCCCAAATGGCCGCGTTGGGATCCACGCTTGCCCTCCTTTTAGGACACGACCTGCATGATCCGGAGGCATATTATATCTCTCTGGGAATGACCTTCATTGGTGCCGTCTTCTTTTCTTTGTCGCGCCAACGACGGGAGGTGATTCCTCAGGAGGCCATTATTGGTACAATCTATGTCATGTCCGCGGCCGCCAGCCTGATTGTCCTGGATCAGGCGCCAGGCGGGGCAGAACATATTCGATCCCTTCTCGTAGGAAATATCTTGACCGTAACACCGAAGGAGGTCTTCAAAACGGCGCTGCTTTATACCGCCGTCGGAATCTTCCATTGGGCCTTTCGCAAGCCGTTTCTCATGATCTCCTTTGACCCGGATCAGGCAAGATCAGAAAAATATCGTGTTCGCAGTTGGGACCTCCTCTTTTACATGACCTTCGGTCTTGTCGTCACCAGTTCGGTCGCCCTTGCAGGGGTGCTCCTTGTCTTTTCATACCTGATTGTTCCGGCCCTGATCTCCCTGATGTTGGCAGAGAAGATCCCATCCAGGTTGTGGATCGGGTGGGGAATCGGGCTTCTGGCAAGCCTCTTCGGCCTTGCCGCTTCGGTCGGCTGGGACACGCCGACCGGGGCCTCAATTGTCTGTGCATTTGGGTTTCTCTTCCTTTTTCTGGCGATCGGAAGGTTCATTCGGCAAGGGATGAACACAGAGAGCTAATGCCCTTGTTTTCGGGGAAGGATAAAAAGGCCTTGACATTTTTTTCGAAATGATATAGAGAGAAATGTTATGAACGCTCTCCTCTCAAAGAAAACTCACCTCATACTCGTCTTGGCCGTCTTCTATTTTTCGACGGTCATCCTGGGCGCCCTTTGCAGTTCAAGCGACCCATCCGATCATATGCCTCATCAGAAGCAGGGAAGGAGTCACTCCCTGTCCTGCCTTCTGGCCTGCGCCAACATCGTCTCGCAAGATGGTGAGATCTCCACCCTCCCGTCAGTTCTTCCGGCTTTTGGTTTCCTCCTTGCCTCAATCCCCTTTATTCTTTTTCAAACCTTCTCTTCAATCCCTCATAGTCGCGGTCCTCCTCAGATCCATTAAGCAAAGCAAGAAGCCATAATATCGACCTTATTGGAAAATCGTCTGCTCATTAAAGACAGGGTCGTATTGATTGCCCACGGTTGCTAGAGGTAAGTCTATTCAGATGGCTCCTTGATGATGTCCATTGCATAAGTTATTATTAATAGTCAGAATCAATATCAGAGATAATGAAACAAAATAAACGAATTAAACATACAGCCCAAGTTCTTGTACTGACCTATCTGTTTTTATCCGCTTTCATGACGGTCGGCATGGAGCGGCATGCACTCAGACATGGTCGAAACGCGAGCCATGCCGCCCAACACGCCACGTTGATGTGTAACTGGATGTGTGCGGCCTCGACCTTTGTTCATGCATCGGACCAGAACCTCAACAGCGGTTTTATTCCGTCCACTGCAAGACTGAGCCTTTTCACTGAGCAACTCTTTCATAACATCACTGTTCTCCCCTACACTGCCCGACCCCCTCCGTTTTCCCTTTCGTAAGCATCAATTCAATCAAATATTTTGATTTTAATTCCGAATCGGCTGCGGTGCGATCATCTGTCTCGTGAGACAGATCTGTTCGTTTCCGGGGCCTTGATGTAACAATCTCATCTTGAAAGGAGTTGTCATGCGAGGAAAGTTTTTATCGACTACTATCTGGACGATCACAAGCATGTGGTTTGCCCTGGCGGTCCCCAATGCAGGGGCAAGCTGTGGATCCGCAAATTGTTTTCTGGTCACAGGCACCCAGGAAGGGATCTCTGTCCCGGGGCAGATGACGCTCGACGTCTCTTATCGTTATATCCCGATGGATATATTTCACCGGGGAAGCAGCAAGACCAATGAAGCCGTCGTCCCAAAGGTTGATTTTGAAAACAGAATCATCATTCCCGACCACCATCGAGAGGTCAGAACCATTAACGAATTGCTTCAAGTCGATGTCGGCTATGGCGTTACAGACAAACTCACGGTTCAGGTCGCCATCCCTCTAAAGAATGACCGATCGCATGAACATTTTGATGAAGTAGGAGAACCTGGAGAGTTTTTCACACGGGAAGATGGTTCATCAGGACTCGGCGACATCCGTGTCATCGCAAAGTATGCTCCGATTGTACTGACCCGGCATCTTGTTGTCGTGGGAGGCGGATTAAAGCTCCCCTCTGGAGAATACAAGCTTCATGACACTTTGGGGAAGATCAATGAACCGACAATCATGCCGGGGAGCGGATCGTACGACTTTCTCTTCTCCGCCTTCTACGATTATCAGATCGTTCCGCATTCCCTGGACGCATTTTTCTCAGGAAGCTATCAACTGACGACAGAGAATGATCTCGACTATGAGTTTGGGAACCAGATCCTTTTGAACGCCGGGCTTGGTTATCTCCTTACTGAAAAGGTTTCTGTAAGCGGCCAGATCAACCTCCGCGAAGCCAAGAGAGATAAATTTATAGGAGGAGGAGTCTCATCCACCGGAGGGACCTGGATCAATATCACACCCGGCATCCGCGTTCAGGCCTCTGATAATCTGGGTCTTTATACCTTTTTACAGATCCCCGTACTCCAGGACGTGAATGAGGTCAACCTTGTGGCCCGTTTCGGACTCGCCATCGGGGCATCTTATACCTTTTAGGGAAGTGACACGCTGAAAGATATCAACCCTATGTCATAGATTAAGGAGATGAACAATGTCATTCCGTAAAGAAAAATTTAAACGCATGATCACGGTCCTCGCAATTCTTCCGTTGGCCCTGCTGATGATTCAGTGCGCGGAAAGTTTCGATCCGCCCGTCTCACCGCCTGTCCACACCGAGAAAGCCTTTATCGCCAGCGGTGGACTCCCAGGAGATCCCCCGGTAGAAGCGCCCACTGTGGCCATCATCACCGATGACGCAACACCTGAACTCATCGGAACACTAAGTCCCGGTGGATCAAACGATGTCGCCGCAACCTTCGGTCATGTTTATGTGAACAATTCGGGGTCAGACAGTGTGGGTGTCATTGATGCGAATACAAATACCGTGATTGACCAAATCGGCGTTGGTAAAAGGCCGATTCACTCCAAGGTGATCAAAGGAGGAAACCTCCTCGTTGTCGGGAACGACGGGCTATCCGGCCGGGATCCAGCAAACGATGTTGACCTTGTTGCCCAGGATGATTCGATTTCTGTGATTGATACCAACCCGAATAACGCGACCTTCCTCATGGAAATCGCTCGCATCCGAGTGGGAAATGGTCATCATATTGTCGCCTATAGTGATGTCGCTAACCGAGTGGCGGTCACCAATCTGAGCGCAGGAACAACTTCCATTGTCGATATTAACCTGCTCCAGACCATCTGCACCATCACAGTTGGGTCTGTCCCCCATGGAATTGACTACTCCGATGTCAGCGGACACGCCTATGTTGCAAATGTTTCAGGTGCCCCGGGGAACCCGGCGATTTCGATTATTAACCTGGACGGTTCCGTGACGATTCCGACCGATCCACATGTCCCAACACCCGCCTCCCCTCCCGCGTCCGCTCCTGGATGCAGCCAGGATCTCGTATCTCTAACACCGGCCACTATCGCGAGGGGGAGAGGTGCAGGCCAGATCCCGGCACCAGGTTTTACACACGCAAATCACGCCGGAGAATACATATATGTCGTCGGCTATGACGACAGTGTTCCAAGTAATCTCCGAGGTGTTATCTCAGTCATTAAAGCCGGCGATCCCACGGTGCCGACTGTCGATACTGTTGTTGGTTTTCTCGACCTGCCAAACTTCAAGCCGGATAAATTCGTAATTGCCGAGGGTGACAACCGGATCTACATCAGCAGCGTCGAGGATGAAGACAATGCGGTGACAGTTCCAGGCACGACAATTGCCGTTCTCGATATTCCGTTAGACGCTCAAGGAAAACCAATTGACGGGATGCCAGTAATCCACCCGACGACCCCGTTCATTACCGTCGGGCCAGGACATGATCACCGAGCCCTCGCACTCAGCAAAGATGGAACACGGCTCTTTGTCCCCAACTCCGGATCGGATAACGTCTCCATTATCGATACGGCAACGCTTTCCGTCATCAGCACCATGGAGGTCGGGCATGAGCCCAATTCGTTAATCACCGTTGATGCTGAGACCCTTGAAGTCCCGGCCACCGGCGGAGGCGCAGGGGGCCATGGTCACGGCGGATAAGATCAAAAAGAGAGGCATGCTCTGGACCGCCGCATTGTTCTCCGGAGTTGCAGGACTGATTTATGAGGTCCTGTGGCTCCGGGAATTTGCCCTCAGGCTGGGGAACACAGCACAAGCCTCTTCTCTTGTCCTAGCGGCCATCTTTGCTGGTCTGGCGATCGGAAATGCCCTTGGTGGAAGATGGGCCGACCGGCTGCCGAGGCCGCTGAAAGGCTATGCCCTGATCGAACTTGCAATGGCGGCCTGCGGCGGCATTGCAATGGCCTTTCTGGGCAAAGGGGAAACGATTGTTCTCATTCCGCTCTTTTTTCTCCTCATCCTGATGGCCGTTCTGATGGGGGCAACCCTCCCGCTTCTG
This sequence comes from Nitrospirota bacterium, assembly GCA_029261165.1. Taxonomy (GTDB): domain Bacteria; phylum Nitrospirota; class Nitrospiria; order SBBL01; family JAADHI01; genus DUAG01. The sequence goes on from JAJDBV010000066.1 coordinate 24,410, forward strand.
ATCCAGACCATGCCTCGGGATCTTGAAAATGTAGGACGAGAGGGTTCCTGGCTCTACGGCATCAACACTACCGGAGGGATGATCGGCGCGGGGGCCGCGGGAATGGCCCTCCCCCTCTGGCTGGGCATCAGAGGAACCTTTTCCCTGGCAATCCTCCTGAACCTGATCATTGCGATTTCGGTATGGAGGATGAGTGTACCAGAACCTCAAAATGCCGAGGTGAGGGGTGGAGAAAAAACGCATAAAAAATTTCACAAAACTCAAGGAGTCCCACTTTCACCCAATACCCTCTATATTCTGGCGGGTCTTTCAGGGGCAGGAACCCTCGCCCTAGAAGTCCTCTGGACAAGGATGTTTAGCCTGGTTTTCCAGAATTCTGTCTACAGCTTCTCACTTATTCTTGTTCTTTTCCTCCTCTCCCTTGCAATCTCCGCCGCGTGGGTGGGTTCACTTTCCAGAAGGGGCGGCGATCCGTACAGGCTGCTCCTACGGGCTTTATCAGTGGTCGCCCTCTTGATTCCCCTCGGAGCATGGATCTTTATTCGATCCAGCCATCTTGAATTTCTTTTCCGGGACACCACACCCCTTGGATATATCTTAAATATCACCCTCTTTACCGGCGTTTTGGTGGTTCCTGTCATGATTGCAGCCGGCATGGTGCTCCCGCTTTGTTGGATCATCGACCCGCGGAAAAATCAAAGCACGGGCTGGCAGATGGGAAGCCTCCTTGGCATAAACACCATCGGCGGCGTACTTGGCTCTCTCGCCTCCGGTTTTTTCCTGATCCCTAAATTGGGGCTTTGGACCGGGATGGGTCTTGTCTCAGTTGGATATGCCTGTGGCGGCCTCCTAGTCTTTCGCAGCCTCCTCAGCAAAGGAAAGCGTCCCACCGGAGCAAGACCTCTTTCAAGGCTTACACGGCCTGTTCTCATCGGGAGTCTCTTTGTCCCGCTTCTCCTGATCTGGCCTTCCCTCCCAACACAACATCTCAAGTCGGGAGAAAAACTTCTCTTCCTGGAAGAAGGGGCAGGCGCCCAGGTGGCCGTGGTCGAGCTGCCGTCAGGAGAACGCAAACTCAAGGTCAACAGCACCTATAACCTGGGTAGTTCTGCGGCAGAGGTTGAGGAAAGACGTATGGGTCAGATCCCACTCCTCCTCCACCCCGATCCAAAATCGGTCGCCTTTGTGGGCCTGGCCACCGGGATTACGGCAAGCGCGATCTATGATCACCCTGTGGATCAGGCTACTCTGATCGAGTTGCTGCCCGAGGTTGTCCGGGCAGCAACTCATTTTGATCGTGAAAACCGCGGCATCCTCCATGACAAGAAGTGGAATCTGGTCATCGCAGATGGAAGGATTGCGCTCCCCAAAAATAAGACGCCGCTCGACCTTGTGATCTCTGACCTTTTCGTTCCCTGGCATGCCGGGACATGGACCCTCTACAGCCTGGAATACTACAGAGAAGCCGCTCAAAAACTATCTGAGGACGGGATGTATGTTCAATGGCTCCCTCTCTATCAACTCTCGCTACGGGAATTTCAGATTATCGGAAAAACATTCAGCAAGGCCTTCCCACATGTCTCTATGTGGCGCGGGAATTTCTCACCCGACTATCCGATACTCGCCCTGATTGGCTCCAGGCGTCCTTTAAAAATTGATCTTGAAAAAATGGAACCGAGACTCAAGAAAATCGAGAACAATGCGACGACACGTGATCCGTTTCTAGCGACCCCGAACGATATGATGCTGTTCTATGTAGGCGGGTCTGAAGCCGTGAAAAATGTATTTAAAGGCGCCCCTTTAAATTCCGACAACCATCCTCTCATCGAATATCTTGCCCCGATGAGCCATATTAAAAAAGAGCAACTCATCGGAACAGATTTGGCCGAACTTTTTACGCAAGTCTCCCAAAATGAAAATGAATGGCAGAATCACGCTCTTGCCGGAGCGCACTTATATCACGCAACCGTTTCTGTTAAATTAAAACAATATAATAAAAGGACCTTACATCTAGAAAAGGCCAGCCGTCTGGTTGAAGGAAGCCATCTTCTGACAAGATTCACCAGAGCACTGGAACTGAATCAAACAGCAAGTCAGTAGATTATCAGGCGGCAGGCAATACGTTTTATCTGAAATTGGAGGATAATCCATTGAAAATAAGGCGCTCTTTATTAAAGGTGCCATCGCCATTGATGATGGCTGCGACACTTATGTTTTTTATTTCGATCACCGGCATGGCCAAGCGCCCGCCCCTCATCGGCAGTCCGGCGCCCCACTTTCAACTTTCGACACTGGAAGGTACCCCGGCCACCATCTCCGATTATCGGGGCAAAGTTGTCCTCTTGAACTTTTGGGCCACTTGGTGTAAACCTTGTCTTGAGGAGATGCCGGAGATACAGGCAGCCTATGAGGAATTCAAAGACAGAGACTTCATCGTTCTGGGGATCAACTTTGGTGAGAAGCCTGAAAAGGCCGCTTTGCTTGTTAAAAAAATGGGACTCACCTTCCCGATTCTTCTTGATCGAAAAGTCGAGATTGCATCACGCCACCGCGTGGTCAGTCTTCCCGTCAGCTTTTTCATCGACCCGAACGGGATTATCAAGGAACGGGTTTTCGGGGGAACGCTGACAAAGGACGATATTCGCAGTGCACTTCATCGTCTTCAGGGAGAGAAGAGATAGAGAACAACTTCACGCACAGCAAACCAAGAGATGAACAGAGTTGAAAGACCTTACTAACCTAGAGGAGATTCAGCATGAAGATAAAATCTTTTTTCGGAGTTGGTGTAGCGGCAGCCGTCGCGATGTTTCTTGTTTTACTCACAGCGGGACTCGACCAGGCCCACGCGAAAACCGCTCCAGCCCTTGCTTCTCCAGCGGGTGCGGGCGACGAGGGACATAACGCGGAAGGGATTAAACATTACAACAAGGGACATTGGAAAAAAGCAGCCGATCATTTCCGCGGTGCAATCAATTCCGACCCAAACCTGGCCGAGGCCCATTACAATCTCGCCCTGTCCCTAGATAAACTGAGAATGCATGGCCCCGCGACAAAGTCCTTCGCAATGGCGCTTAAACTGGGCAAGGACAATCCGGATATTTCGGGATCCGGTATACTGAAAGCACATCTACGATAACAAAGAAGGCAGAGAAGATTATCGTTTTAGACAGGCAGGGTCGGCTAGGGTCGGCCCTGCCTGAGTATCTTCTCCGCCGTCTCCATCCCCTGCCGAATGCAATCCGGAAGCCCCACGCCACGATAGGCGGCCCCGGCCAAAAAGAGTCCGGGGTGTTTTTTAGTCTCTTTCTCAATTTTGGCCACGCGATCAAGATGGCCGAGATTGTATTGCGGTCTTCCCTTCATCCATCGAAAGGCTTTCGACACCACCGGTTCGGCCTGAATCCCCAAAATCGGCTGAAGTTCTTTTCGCACAAGCATGATCAGATCAGATTCATCCCTATCAATAAGATCTTCGTGATGCGCACCACCGAGGAAGGCGCGAATCAGAACATGACCCACCGGGGCACGGCCCGGAAACTTCGTAGAACTCCAGGTTCCAGCCATAATCTGTCGTCCTTCTCTCCGTGGAACGACAAAGCCGAAACCATTTAGGGGATGGTGAACATCCTCTCTTCGGAATCCGAGCGAGACCGTTGCCGTCGAAACATATTCGATCTCCCGGAGTAAAGCAGAAAGCGATGGGTCCCACCCTTTGATCCAGTCCGCCGCCGTATCTGTTTTCGTCGTCACGACCACGGCGTCGGCCGTATATTTCTCCGCATGAGTAGAAACCATGTAGCCCTCCTGTTGCGGCCCGTTTTGTGGAATGATACCGCAAACTTTCTCGTCGGAGATCAACTTGACACCATCCAGCTTCCCACGAATCGACATCACCAAGCTGGAGAGCCCCTCCCGGAGCGTCACGAAGAGGGTTAAGTTCGACTTCGGTTTTCCCTTTTTGGCCGCGGCTCTTCGTCGCGTCCACATCCCCAGAATCAGGCTCCCACTACTTTTCTCTAATGACGCAAACTGAGGAAAGGTCGCATACAGACTCAGTTTTTCCGCGTCACCGGCAAAGATACCGGCCAGAATCGGCTCAGCAAATTTCTGAAGCGCCTCCTCCCCCAGACGCCTACGGACAAAGGAGGCAATCGATTCATCTTCAGGAGAATCCTTCCTCGGAATCAGAAGATCGAGACCCATCCGAACCTTCCCGATGGGAGAAACCAGGGGACTGAAGAGAAATGGCGTCAAGCGGCCCGGAATCATCAGATTAAAACCTTCAGGGAGGGGCAGCAGTTTCCCATCAGAAAGGATATAGACGGACTTCTGAACTTCTGAGGTTTGCACCAGTTGATCGCTCATACCCACTCTTCGGCAAAGATCCAGGGCGCCAGGCTTCTGAGTAATAAAGGAGTCCGGGCCCCCTTCAAGGATAAAATCATCGACCCGCTCCGTATGGATCATCCCGCCAAAGCGCTTCTCACTCTCGATCAGGGTGATATCAAGTGCACAGCCCGTTTCCTTCGATTTTTCCTGAAGGAAGTAAGCGGTAGACAGGCCTGTTATCCCCCCGCCGATAATAATGACTTTTTTTCTGTCCTGAGGCATATGTGTCCACTCTCACAATATATTTCCATCGGTGGCCATTCTACTTCAATGCGATCAATCTTTCAAACAATGGCCTGGCGTGTTAATATTTGTGTCGAATGATGAAAAACCTTCTGATCATATTCGCCAAGGCCCCGGAACCCGGGCGTGTCAAGACCCGCCTTCTCCCCTTTTTATCCCCTGAGGAGGCCGCAGCTTTGCATGAGGCTTTCATCCTCGACACACTATCCTATACAAAGGCGCTTCCCCTGCAACGCACGGTGGCCTACACCCCCTCCCTAGACAATCCCTTTTTTAGACAATGCCTTACGGAACCCCCTCTTCTTTTTATCCAACAGGAAGGGACTGATCTCGGAAAAAGGATGCAGCATGCCATGGAATGGGGATTTTCAAAGGGTTTCGAGAAAGTCCTTTTGATTGGAAGCGATACCCCGACGCTTCCGGAAGAATTTATCCAGGAGGGCCTTGACCTGCTCGACACGCAACCCTGGGTCATCGGGCCAAGTCTCGACGGTGGATATTATCTGATCGGAGGAAGAGCTCCCCTTCCCGCCCTCTTCAGCGGTATCCGATGGGGAACAGATGAGGTACTGACAAAAACCCTGGAGAAGCTGGACAAGCAAAAGATCCCCTGCCACCTTCTCCCCTTCTGGTACGACATCGACCGGCCAAAAGACCTCATCCTCCTTAAGTCTCACATCAAAATCTCAAGGGCGCAAGGAAGATTTTATCCGAAAAAGACGTGGAAGAAAATAGAGGACTGGAAGAACCCCATCTGAGAAGGACGGGGATTCCACTCGCTATGCGCGTTCAGGAAGCTCTGAAGGAACCGCTAAAAAGCTGGCTTAAACAACATTTTTCGACTTTAACATCGTGACAAAACGATCAAACAAAACCGGATCGAGACCGGTCCCCTTATCTTTTTCCATGATTCCCAGGATTTTATCCGCTTTGAGCGCATCCCGGTACGGCCTGTTACTTCTCATGGCATCAAATTGATCGGAGATCGCCGTCAGACGGCTTGCGATGTGTTGGGGACGACTATACTTCGTGGCAGGGTATCCTCCTAAATCGTATCTAAGGTGATGCTCAAAAGCAACGATGGCTGCAACACGCGGGATTTCAGAATATTGGAGCAAGAGCATTGCACCCCTTAATGGATGACTTTTCATCTGGTTAAACTCCTCCTCCGTCAACTTTCCTTTTTTGTGAAGGACCTCCAAAGATACGTCTGTCTTCCCCACGTCATGCAACACGGCCCCGATTCCAAACGCATGGACTTCCTCTTTTGAAAACCCCATGTTTTGCGCTTGCGCCATGGTCAGGATTGAGAGGTTGATGGCATGGACGTATGTATACTCATCGTAAGATTTTAAATCTCCCAGAGGGATAAGGGAAGTAAAGTTAGAAAAAAGGGACTTCTCAAGTGTCTCCATAACCTTTCCAATATTTTTAACGAATCCCCTTTCTGCTGACTTCCAGTCAACATAAATCTCCTTAATGACCTTCCCCTCCTCCACATAATGAGGTTGCTTGAGGGCCGCCTTGGGTATGGCGACCCCGAGATTCTTCAAAACCGGCGAGACGGGCTTTTTTCTTTTTCCTTGCAGCCTTAACTTTCCTAGAGAGAGATGGGACGATTCAAATTGGGGCTTCTCGTCCTCATCCTCCAGTGGAGACGAAAGCAAATCCACAAAGGGGCGGAGTTCATCCATTCCGAGTCCCTCTCGAAGAGTAAGAACTTCGAGTTTTTTTTCACAGAAGAGGCGGGCCATTCCAGATAGGCCTTTATCTTCCTTACCGATGAGGAGGTCGTCGATGTATACCTGCCCCTCAATAAAAACAAAAGTACGTTCATTGCGGTCGTTAAAGAGGTCTTTCAAGGCCTCGCAAAGATCCGTCATCTTACCCAGAACCTGCGGATGATCATTCGGGTAAAACCCTCGGTCCCGGATGATCTTAGTGAGCGTTTTAAGGAATTGTTCAGCACTCGCGACCTCATCTATCTGTCCGCATTGATCCACTGGTATAGACATCGCTCTCTCTTCCTCCCGTTTATTTGTCAGGCCTTAGCCTCCCCAACACCTGTGTTCGTCCTTTTTCTAAGCTTCGATACGGCTGCCTCGACCTCCTTTTGCATCGTGAGGTGATAATCCCAACGCCAAAACTGCCATGGTTTTTCTTTCCGAAGACTGGATAATACCGCAATCCACTCCTTTCCCCCAGCATCTCCGATTGCCTTTAAAATATAGATCTGATGATCTTTAGAGTAATCAGCATGATCAGCATCCCCTAGTTTCTTCATGATTATGTCGATGGCACGGGGATCTTTCATTGAAACGAGGAAAGAGACTGCCGTCTTGCGTACCTTCGGATCGCTGTCTTCAATGGATGTCGCCAAGGCTTGATAAAAGGTGTCGGTGTTCGCCCCGATTATCTCTATCGTCTGAAGTGCGGCCAACCTGATCTGAGCTGCGTCGTGCTGCATAAAAGGAGAGATTTGGGGAAGAGCATCTGCCGCTTGAAGGTCACGCAACAAGACCAACATGTTACGGATGACATACCACTTTTCGGAACTTAATTTTTTTATGACAAATGGAATCGCCTCATTCCCGCACATGACAATCGATGCGAGTAGTCGTTTCCTTACAGACAAACTCTCTTCCACCTCCAGGATGTCTAAAAGAACTGGAATAAGTTCAGTTCCCATGACCCCAATAATGCGACCTAATAAGCGATCCTCCTCTTCTCTCTCGGCTTCACTCCCTGCTTGCAGAAGGCACGTTATAAACTCAGGCCTTAGAACCTTGTTGATTTCCCTCTGAAAAAGAGCATGATGTGCCTTGGGTTCAGATGCATTCCTTTTCAGAAGGATCTTGATTGTTTCCATGAGGATCTTTTGGGTATTTTCTCCAAGCCCTTCCGTGAGCAGCCGGATAATATAATCGACGCATCCTTCAAATTGCTCTTCTGAAAAGACAGGCCCCTCGATCATATTGAGGAGGATGACGGCAAGGTGGTAATTGGTATCCCTCGCATCCAGTGTGTTTCTTTTAGGCGCAACACCTGCCGCCAGCGACGCGTCATCTGAATCCAAGCCTTCATCGAGGAGAGAACGGTATTCTTCCGGGTAGAATAATCTATCCGAACGGTCGACAAATAACTCATTAAATAGCTCATGATGTCCCTTGACCTTTGACTTGAGTTGGGTTTCAAGGGCTAGATCATTTTTTGAGACGGAAACCAATTTCTTGAGAAGACTGAACATTGGGGTAGAGACCATCTGATCGGACACCTGAATCTGATTGAGGACTTCCGGCAGCGCAGCAGACGGCAAGGTGTCCAATAAACCCTCCATCGCCAGATGGTCTTTTCCATCTTTTTTTAGTGAAAACCGGAAGATCTGTTCTCGTACATCGGGTCGGAGGTTGGAGAACAATTTCCCCATTTCCTTCCTCATATGAAAAGCTCTCTGATTTCCGGAGATCGACTTACTGGCGTGTTCATGGAGATAATCAACGATGACTCCTTCATATTCCTGATCCGTTCCCTCCCCTTTGTTCTCATCAAATAGGCCATTGATGACCTTTGCTGCATGCACCGGATCCAGGGTATAGTCCGAACCGAGATCACCCGTGCCTTCGGCTTCAGGCTGGGCTCCATCCAGTGTCAGCTTATTGACGAGGTCCTTCCATATATCTTTACGGGGCCCCTCCGGGTGGATTTCTTCATCCTGCCCTCCGATTGCTCCTTTGAAACTGATGAACATGAGTGAAATTGAAGTGACTTCTTCCTCGAAGCGTGCAATGACCTGCGCTCTCTCGGACATAAGCGGAGAGTGGTCTTCTGCAATCATCTTTATGAAACTTAGAATTTCGTCCCCGGTGAGCGAATTGTGAAAGGCGATGCCGGCCAGGTTTAGTCCATGGAGACCCTTGGCCAGCTCTTGGATGACCGGATTATCTTTGGCAATCGGGGCGCCCTGGTAGAGTATCTCGCCTCTTGTAATTCCAAGGGAAAAGGTATCCACCACTTCAAATAGCATGTTAAATTGTCCAGTAAGTCCCGATACAACTTTCGGGATAATCGGATGGGAATGGGAGTAGATCGAAAGCTTCCTGATCCCAATCTGAAGATCGATCAGGACGTCCATCAGAGAATCCAGATCAATTATCTGAGTAGCACTCGATTCGCGGTCCACGCTGAGTTCCTTTGTCTATCGTTCCGCATTTAAAGAATATAGAAATAGCCTCAACCTAAAGGATAACCGAGCTTGTTTTATTGTCAAGAAAGGCCTTGGCCTTGTCCTATGAAAGAATAAGCTAACTTTGAGTCTCCCTTTTTATTTATGTTACGATATCCAGAGAGATGAACGTATTAAGCCGAGCTTACAAAACAACGGCAATCTTCCTTCTCCCCTTTGCCTTGCTCCTCGCCTGCCGGACAACGCCGGTCACGCGACGGTCTCAGTTTATCCTGATCCCGGAATCCGAAGAGATCTCCATGGGAATGATGGCCTACAAGCAGATTATCGAGAAGGCGAAGCTCTCCGAGAACCCGGACAAAGTTACCTTGGTTCGGCGTGTCGGGAAACGCATTGCCGCAGTGGCAAACCGTCCTGACTATCAGTGGGAGTTCAATCTCATTGAAGATGACAAGATGGTCAATGCTTTTGCCTTGCCCGGAGGAAAGGTCGCGGTCTACACCGGTATCCTCGCGATCACAAAGGATGAGACTGGACTGGCCACCGTCTTGTCTCACGAGGTCTCTCATGCGATCGCCCGGCATGGAGGAGAACGGATGACGACCGGACTGCTGACCCAGCTCGGTATGGCAGCCCTGGAGACCAGCTTGGGGAAAAAGGGAACCAGCTCAAGCAAGCTGAAGGCTATTAAATCTGCTTACGGTGCCGGTGCCCAGGTAGGCGTCCTCCTCCCCTTCAATCGAAGGCAGGAACTGGAGGCCGACCGCATCGGTCTCATGTTGATGGCGAAGGCCGGATATGACCCAAAAGTAGCAGCCCTTTTCTGGGAACGTATGTCAAAGCTCGACAAGAAAAAAGCCCCGGAATTCCTCTCAACCCATCCAAGCGATACCCTTCGAATCGCACAAATTAAAAAATGGCTCCCCGAAGCCGAACGGGAATTCGCCGCCTCGCAATTCAACCGGTAAACCCATCGTGAATCCGCATCCCAAATAAACAATAACTTATTGATATCATTTAATTAAATAGAAGTTTAACGAGAGGAACTGGAACTATTTGGACGCAACGGCCGCCGGGTTCTCCTTTAAGATACAGGATGTGGCCCTCTGGAATAGAGGCTTTTTTAAAAACTGGAACTATTCCGACTTGCCCGCTTTTTCGAGGAATTGGACAGTCGCGGTATGTTTGTTTTCAATGGCGAGTAATAAAGCGGTTTGGCCAAAGTGATTTTTTGTGGAGGCTTCCGCCCCTTTGCGCAGCAAGGTCTTGACCAGAGGAAGATCGCCGTGTTTCGAGGCCCACATCAAGGCGGTCCACCCTTCTTTGTTTTTCGCCTTCGGATCTGCACCCTGAGAAAGGAGAAGTTCGGCCATGCCCGTATGGCCGTTCATCGCGGCAAACATCAAGGCGGTCTGTCCGGACCGGTCTTTTGCCTTGACCCTTGCACCTCTCTCCAATAAAACCTTTACCGTATCCTGATGGCCGTTCATCGCGGCAAGCATCAAGGCGGTCTGTCCGGAGGAATCTTTTTCTTCGATATCCGCCCCCTGATCCAGGAATAACTCCATGGTATCGGTGTTGCCGCCGGAGGCCGAAACCATAAGCGCGGTCCATCCAGCTATATTTGTCGCATGAAGGTCCGAGCCTTTCTCCAGCAATACCTTCATTGTAGGAATATCATTATGCTTTGCCGTCATCATCAAGGCCGTTCTTCCCAGAAAATCCTTGGCCTCAGCATCCGCCCCGTGCCTTAACAACAACACCACCATCGCAGTATCGCCTTCCCTGGCTGCATCGATCAAAGCGGTTCGTTGCTGAAAATCTTCAATGTTGATATTTGCACCGCGATGCAATAGCTGTTCAGCGACTTCCCTATGCCCATGTTCGGCCGCCTCCATCAAGGCGGTTCTGCCATCCTCATCCCGGGCATTCAGATCGATGTTCGCATCTAAAAACAACTGGACAAGGTACAGATCGCCCTTATGCGTATGCCAAATAAATTCGGACGTATCGAAAGGGACGCCTTTTTCTTTCAATACCTCACGTGCTTCAGCCGGATTATTAGCTTCGCTTGGAAGGGGGGTCAAAAGAAATAGAAATACATGGCACACGAAGAGTTTTCGAATCATTTTCTCCCTTGTTTATTTTCTTAACATGCCTACTTGTTGAATATTTTTATTTTTTACAGTAAGGGCATCCAAGGCAAAATCGACTTCGATGTTTGAGCCCGCTTTCACTTCTACGGTTTTAACCAATGACACATCTGGATTCAGGAAGACATGTATGCGGTAAGTCCCTTCGGGTACATCCAAAATACGGTAGCGGTCCTCTTCGACGATACCGAAGTAGGGATGGTCCAAGACCAAGATGTAGGCATACATATGCTCATGAATGTCGCAAAGGACCTCCACCAAACCCACCTCCGCCATCATCACCCTCTGCGCACGCCCAGGGCCGTAAGGGCCAAAATCGAAGGGATTCGAAGGAGAAAAAGAAAAGGCATTATGAAAGACATCATCATCATTAGGAAAATCAACTATAGTGCCTTTTAATACAGGCAATGCGGTCGGGTAAAAAAACTGATCTTTTTGAAGGATCTCCGGATTTTTCAGTGGCGGGGGAAAGAGTCCTTTAAAGTCGCCTTCAAGATAGACAACGGCATTCCCGTCTGGCTCCCCTGAGACAGTCACCCGACCGGAAACCGTTCCGGCTGTTGCTACGCCGGAAAGCAGGCAAAAGAAAAGAGACAGACAGACTAGCTTCATTAAAACCCTCCTTTTCTCGGGTACAGCCTTTTCAAATTTTTAAACTCCCCAGGGGATTGTTGACTATTTTTACCGATAACATCACCTTGCGGCCCCTGGCAGGTCAATCAATAAACCCTCATTGGGGGAACTGGGGGAAAACCACCGTGGGCTGATCACCTGTCAGGGTCTTTAAAAATGCCAGCAAGTCCATTTTTTCCTCTGGACTCAGATGTAAGGGCCTCATTTTCGGATCCTTGTTCGGACCGTCTCCCCCACCTTGATCGTAGAAATCCAAAACCGCATCCAATGTGTCAAAACCGCCGGTATGCATGTACGGCGCGGTCAAGGTTACATTTCTCAAGCTCGGCGTCTTAAAAGACCTTTTGTCTTCTCCCATTTTAGTCACATTGAAACGGCCCAAATCTTCCTTAAGCGGGCCGACTTGCGGCACACCTAGATTATGAAATAGATCGTCACTAAAATTAGACCCTTTATGACATTGCGAGCAGCTCGCCTTACTCACAAAAAGAATCAAGCCTCTTTTTTCAGTGACACTTAAGGCCTTGGTATCGCCCTTTATATATAAATCGAAGGGGGCGTTTGGTGTAATGATCGTTTTCTCGAAGGCGGCAATGGCCTTCCCGACATCGTCGAAGACCGGATCACGGCCGAAGGCCTCGTTAAACATGTTTTTGTAAGCAGAAACCTTGTTTAAAAAAGCCAACACATTCTCAACCGTATTATTCATTTCACCCAGGGCAAGGATAGGACCTTTGGCCTGATCTTCCAAGGAGGGAGACCTCCCATCCCAAAACTGAGACTTGTTGTAGGCCGCATTTAAAACGGTTGGACTATGCCGCCCCAATTCCTCGCGGGACCCCATCGACCGCGCCCTGCCGTCGGCAAAGCCCAGTCCTGGAGAATGGCAGGTGCTGCAGGCCATAAGACCATTTCCCGAAAGCCTCGGATCGAAAAAGAGCATTTTTCCAAGCGCGATTTTCTCCGGAGTTTGCGGATTATCTTCCGAGAACGGAACTTCCGGAAGAGCGGCTAAACGCCCTGGTAATGCCCGCTTATCCATGACCATTCGATCGATCATTTTCGGTGTAATTCGAACTTTTTTATTTCGCCGTCTCCCACGAGAACGGACCTGACGCCTTTCTGAGGACTTTAGCGCTTTCATCCCAGTGTCCCCAAACAAGATTGGGGAAAAGGCGGCACCCTGATTCCCCCATAAGACAGAGATCATAATTAACCCGAAAACCACCCCATAAGTCCTAAGACCGTTTTTTTTTGAGGAAACTGGCATCCTGATGGCCTCCTTCATTATCGATATGGTGTACCGAAGCACGTTCATTATAGTAACTTTGAATCATTTCAAGATTTAATATTTCAGGTACAAAGGGGAATAACAGGCAGAACCTAACGGCCATTCTTTTTACTTATCGGATGCCTAGGGCAAAACTTTAAGAGAGAAAGAACCATAATTTGAAGAAAAGGCCACCGCCCCCTTTTCTTTAATCAGGAAAGAGAGAATAAACCGAATTCAGACCGGTCCTGCGGTTTTACTGATTTTAAACAAGGCCAACCCCGCCTAATAGAATTTGGCCATAAAATCAACGAAAATACCGTTTCCCAACCGAATTTAAACCGGCCGTCGAATAGCCGGTTCGCGACAATATTAAACTGGTTTAAATGGTTTATGGAACACAAGGGATCCATTCTCAGCAACTATTGTATAAGATTTAAGTTTAAGCCCATCGTACCGATAAGAGTATTGATGGGAAGCCTGAAAGTGCCTCACTCATTTCTTTAACCCATTTAATTTCAGGGATATTTCACCTGATAGGAAACATCCCGATGACAATCAAATCAAGACTGATGCTCAATTTCCTGGTGATTACCATACTTCCGGTACTTATTATCGGGTTCCTGAGTGGTCATCATGCCGAACAGGCATTAAAAGCGGCTCAAATAGCGAACCTGGAAGTGGTGGCAGACCTCAAGGCTGAAAAGATTGAAGCCTTCTACGCAAAGAAACAAGATGACATCGAAATCGCGAGAGATTTTACCAGTATTAAAAGGGCCCTTCCGGTCCTGGCAGAACTCCTCGAAAACCCGAAGCCGATCAAGTACATTGCAGCGAAAAAGATCTTGGATTCACAGTTGCAATCCTTCCAAAGGGTGAACAAATACCTTGATGTGATGCTGGTAAACAAGAAAGGAACAATCATATACGTATCGAATGAAAAACACGCGGGGGAAGATTTAGACCAACCCCTGCCTGATCCCGGGAACAAGGCCTTTGTAAATGGGAAAAAGGGGATTTACTTCACCGATATATTTCCCAACCCTGTTGAAGAAGATGTTCCTTATTCAATGCTCGTCACGGCACCCGTCTACGATTCACTTAAAAGATTTATCGGGGTCATCGCGCTTGAGGTTGACATGAATTCACTCTATTCAATGATTCAAGACACAAAAGGCCTGGGTGAGACAGGTGAGACACTGATCGGAAAAATTGAAGAGGAGGAAGTCTTCTACCTCAATCCACTTCGCCATGATAAAGAGGCCGCCTTAAATAAAAAGGTAAAGTTTGGCAGTGAATCCGCCCTTACGATGCAAGAGGCCGTACTTCTCAAATCAGGATCTGGCCTGTCAATAGACTATCGCGGAAAAGATGTGATCGCCGCCTGGCGCTATATTCCATCCTTCAACTGGGGAATGGTTGTAAAGATCGACAAAAAAGAGGCCTTCGCCGCAGTCATAAAAATGGAAAAACAGATTTTTATCTTTGGCATAATCATCCTTATGATCGTGACGTATATAGCCATCACGACCGCGAAATCGATTGCCAATCCGATATTGAGCTTACAGTTGGGGATGGAGATCGTCGGATCTGGAAACTTGGACCACAGAGTGGGAACCGATGCGCGCGATGAAATCGGTCAACTCTCAAGGATCTTCGACCAAATGACAGAAAATATAGGAACTATTTCGGCCTCACGCAACGCGCTCACTCAGGATATTCAGCAATCAATGAAGTCTCTGCAAAAAGAGGTTGCTGAACGCCAGGAAGCTGAAAAAAAGGCCCTAAAGTCTGAGGTCAGGATGCAATCCATCCTTGAGACTGCCACAGGTGCGATTATCACAATAGGCGAACGGGGGATCGTTGAGTCCTTTAATCATGCGGCTGAGCGTATCTTCGGTTATGCCTCGGAAGAGGCCATCGGCCGGAATATCAGCTTCCTGATGCCCTCGCCCCACAAGGAGAAGCATGACGGCTACCTCTCTAGGTACATGGAGACAGGTGAGGCACATATTATCGGGATCGGCCGCGAGACCGTTGGGCGACGGAAGGGGGGAGAGGTCTTCCCCATTTATCTTTCCGTGAGCAAAATCGATCTGGACGATAGCATAATATTCACTGGAATTGTGCGTGACATCACCAAACAAAAGCGGGCAGAAGAGAATCAACGCATTGCGGCCACGGTCTTCAATGCAACCACCGAGGCCATTACGGTCACGAACGCAAACGGAAATATCGTCTCGGTCAACCCTGCCTTCTCTCAAATTACAGGCTATTCGGCCGAGGAGGTCATCGGGAAAAATCCTCAGATCCTCCAATCCGGGAAGCATGACAAGGCATTTTACAAAACCATGTGGGATACGATCAACACAACCGGCCATTGGCATGGAGAGATCTGGAATCGGAGAAAGGACGGGGAGATATATGCGGAATGGCTTTCGATCAACACGGTCAAGAACCGAAAGGGAAAGGTCATTCAATACATCGGCCTGTTCATTGACATTTCCGAGAAAAAACGCGCCGAAGAGGACCTTATTGGTCTTAATCATGACCTGCAATCTGCAAACGATAAGTTACATCTCGAGATAAGCGAACGTGAGCGAATCGAGACAGAGCTTCGTATGGCTCAAAAGCTTGAGGCCGTGGGTCAACTCGCCGCAGGCATTGCCCACGAGATTAATACGCCCATGCAGTATTTGGGAGACAATGTTCACTTCCTCAAAACCGCCTTTGACGATTATTTAGAAATTATTGGAAAATATCAGGAGGTATGCGGTGTCTTAACACAGGTTCCAGGTCACGAAACCCTCCTGGAGGAGCTTAAGGAAGCAGAGGAAACGGCCGACTTATCTTACCTGGCGGACCATCTTCCTCAATCGTTTGAGCGAACCTTCGAGGGAATCGAACGCGTGTCAACCATCGTTAAGGCGATGAAAGACTTTTCCCACCCGGATCAGCGGGAGAAGACCTCCATAGACCTAAACCAGGGATTGACGAGCACCCTGACCGTGGCTCGAAACGAATACAAATATGTGGCCGACGTCGAGACCGAATTAGGCAACCTTCCCCCTGTTCTATGCCATGCCGGGGAGATCAATCAGGTCTTTCTCAACCTTATCGTCAATGCAGCCCATGCGATTGGAGATGTGGTGAAGGACACCCAATCGAAAGGAAAAATCCATATACGGACAGAAGTGGAAAAGGAAGACACCGTCCTCATCACCATCCGGGACTCGGGGGCCGGCATTCCAGAAAATATTCGTCAACGGGTCTTTGATCCCTTCTTTACGACCAAGGCCGTTGGGCGTGGAACCGGCCAGGGCCTTGCCATGGCAAGATCGACTGTTGCGGACAAACACGGAGGCAGCTTGACCCTTAAGAGTGAGGTCGGCGAGGGAACGACGTTTTTCATACGATTGCCCATCCATGGGAACAATGGCACAAATGGGGAGAATGGGACATGAAACGTATCCTCTTTGTCGATGACGAACCCATGATTCTTGAAGGACTTCAAAACCTCCTCCGCCGCAAGCGCAACAAGTGGGAAATGGTCTTTGCCCTGGGGGGGGAGAAGGCGCTCGAAGCGCTTAAAGAGGCCCCCTTTGACGTCATTGTAAGCGATATGCGCATGCCGGGAATGGACGGCGCCACGCTCCTCAAGGAAGTTCAGCTTAAATACAAAAAGACAGTTCGCATTGTTCTATCCGGCTATGCGGAGCTTGAGTCTGCACTTCGGGCGATCCCGGTCGCCCATCAATATCTGAGCAAGCCTTGCAAAGCGGAGGTTCTCGATAACGTGATTGAGCGCGCATGTCATCTCCAGGACTTGGTCAGCGACGAAATTCTCCTGAAGGCCATTGGGAAAATAACCAATCTGCCCCCCATCCCCCGTATGTACACCGCACTGACAATTGCCCTGGAGGATCCTAAAACGGGCGCGGAAGAGATCGCCAGGATTTTGGAGCAAGATATGGCCATGTGCGCAAAGCTCTTACAGATCGTCAACTCCTCCTTTTTCGCATCTGCAATGCCGATCACCAATATTCAGTCTGCTGTTACCCGACTCGGGTACCAGATGGTAAAGAACCTCGCGATGTCCCTGGAGATCTTCAAGGCCAAGACCACACCCCAGGTCCCCGGTTTCTCTGCTGATTTGCTGCAAGAGCACTCTCTACTTGTTGCAAACCTTGCAAAACAGCTTCTGAGGGATAAACAACAGGTGGAAGATGCCTTCATGGCGGCGATTCTCCACGATATTGGACTGCTTATTATGGCAACAGAACTCCCTGATACATTAAAAAAAGCGATCGAAGTAGCCGACACAGAAGCCGTTCCATTGCATGTTGCCGAGGAGAAACTCCACGGCGTGACGCATGCCGAGATCGGCGGATATCTCCTCGGGATGTGGGGCCTTCCCTACCCGATCGTTGAGGCCGTCGCAAACCACCACGCCCCAAGCCGTGTGCCGTCACACGACTTGGGGCCGCTCTCTGCGGTACATATTGCAGAAGGCCTTATCATTGAGGCAGAGGGCAACCCGAACCTTCCCTCCCTGGATCTCGACTATTTGGAAGGCCTGGGTGTCATGGATCAACTGGCGTCGTGGCGAAAGCTGGTTCCAAAGCTCATAGCGGATTCTCAGAGAGGAACTTCAGAATGAATCGACCTCGCATATTATGTGTTGATGATGAACCAGCCGTTTTAGAAGGACTGGCCTTACATCTGCGTAAACACTTTAAAGTTTCAACGGCAACAAGCGGGGCCGAAGGCCTTGCAATGTGCGATAAGGACAAGCCATTTGCCATTGTACTCTCCGACATGCGCATGCCGGAGATGAACGGGGCAGCCTTCTTATCACGCGTTCGAGAAGCTGCGCCTGAGACAGTACGAATGCTCCTCACCGGCCAAACCGATATCGCCTCAGCCATTTCGGCAATAAATGAAGGACAGATCTTCCGTTTTCTTACCAAACCCTGCCCACCAGAGCAGCTTCTTCAGGCCTTTGAGACCGCCATGGCGCAACATCATCTTATCACCGCAGAACGGGTGCTTTTGGAACAGACGCTGCACGGGAGCATCAAGGCTCTCATGGACATCCTGGCATTAACCAATCCCATGGCGTTTGGACGTGCCAGCCGCGTCAAGGATCATGTGAGCAATCTTCTTGAAAATCTCGTCGTTGTAGATGCCTGGCAGGTCGAAGTGGCCGCAATGGTCTCAGAGCTGGGGTGTATTACGCTTCCACCAAAAACCGCGGAAAAACTCTACAACGGTAAAAAGCTGAGCAAGGAGGAAGAGACGATGGTTATGCGGATGCCAGCCGTCGTCCAGGAACTTCTTGGAAATATCCCACGCCTGGAACCCGTTATGGAAATCATCTCTCTCCAGCATGACCCCCTCAAAAATCATGGGGAGGGGTGTGTTGGGAATGTACCGATCGGAGCAAAAATCCTACGAATCGTAACAGACTATGACAAGCTGGAAACGCAGGGTCATTCACCGGAACTTGCGTTGGGCACGATGCGGGTAATGGACGAACGGTATGACCAAAAAATATTGGAGGTGTTTTTCAAACTTCGAGGTGCCGCTGAGATTCAAGACAAGGTTATTGAAATCCCTATTCGAGATGTCAAGGTCGGCATGGTCTTTTCTGAAGATGTACGGATGAAGACGGGGGCCTTATTTATTTCACGTGGATACAAGGTCGCCGAGAGTTTTGTGGAACGTGCAAAAAACTTCCAACAAGGCGCAATCAAAGAGCCTGTAAGGGTAATCATCCCCTCGCAGAAAAACAGTGAACTGTAAAACTTTAAGAGGCCCCACACACGCTGCAATAAGCAGGTGGTGGCAGGAGGAACGGAAATGAAACGCTTAGATACGGTTTTGTTCGTGGATGATGAACCGCACATTTTAGAAGGGCTCAAGAATAGATTACGCAAGGAACCTTACACCATCCTGACGGCTATTTCGGGGGAAGCGGGGCTTGAGACCCTCTCTCGTAACCCGGTAGACGTTGTTGTCGCTGACGAGCAGATGCCTGGAATGTGCGGGTCGGAATTTCTGGAAGTCGTTTGCAGAGAACACCCTGAAACGATCCGAATTACCTTGACTGGTCAGGCCAGCTTGGAGGCGGCCATTCGTGCAATCAATAAGGGGGAGATCTACCGTTTTTTGACAAAGCCCTGTAATGCCATGGAACTGGCCCACACTATTCGTCAGGCACTCCAACTCAAAAAGCTGACGCGCGAAAATGCAAGGTTATTGGCCGCGGCTCGGCAGCAGAAGGCCATTCTCTCAGCACTTGAAAGAGAGCATCCAGAAATCACCAAAGTGAATCTGACAGAGGAGGGCGAGATCATCCTGAACGAAACGAACGACGACCTCGAATCACTGATCGATGAAGTCGTAAAGGAAATAGGATCGTTTGATCACAGCCAGAACCGGCTTAACGAACAGTTCTCTAAATAAGTAAGGATGGGTCATGAAAAATAAAGCGCAAAAACAGAATTTATGGAACAAACAGGACTATGACACTTCCAAATCGCCAACACTTCATCGCGAAGTCAACATAAACTATATACGCAGAAATATCCTGCTTTATTTGTCAGGGGCATTATTGGGGAGTAAGGTATCCCCTTAGGTGAACTTGCAAAACTGAAGATGGAGGTAGATCATGGATGATGTTATTGACCCAAAAAAATTCAAATTAGGGGTTCTCATTGTAGACGAAGAACATAAGGTATTGATTGATTATCTCAATAGATTAAGCCGGATGTGGGGAGAGGTTTACCCCGATTTGGAAAGAGAGGTTATTTTGGGCTTGATGTACTACGTAAAAGTCCACTTTACGGTAGAGGAGGAGTTTATAAAAATATACAAGTACCCACACACTGAAGATCATCTTAAATCCCATAGGGACTTTGCTGAAAAGATTCAGTCTTTCAAAAAGGACCTAGAGAGTGGAGGCCGTGACATCCGTGGCGCTATTATTGACTATTTAAAAGACTGGCTAGTAGACCATATCAGTGGAACAGATAGAGACCTTTGTAAATATTTAAACTCAAAAGGAGTGCATTAATATTTGGATCACAACATGAATTATTCACGCAGAGACATCCTAAAACTGATTGGGTTGGGCACCTTAAGTCTGGGGGGTGGTGTGGCACTTTCCGGCTGTCTGCCGACTGCGAAGTCGGGATCGACTCCCGTATTGGCCGAAGAATGGCGAAGGGGGGTCTGTCGGTTCTGCGGAACTGGTTGCGGCGTGATGATCGGACTCCGAGACCAAAAGGTTGTCGAAGTCAAAGGAGATGAACTGGCCCATAACCGTGGGATGCTCTGCGTCAAGGGGTCCCTCTTGCCGGAAATCCTTAAGCTCCCCGGCCGACTTCAATATCCGATGATCCGGAAAAACGAAACCTTGGAAAGGGTTTCGTGGGACGAGGCCATGACGCTGGTCGCCGAACGCTTTGAGGCGGTCCTTCGCAAACAAGGTCCCAAGGCGGTTGCATTTTATGGGTCCGGACAGCTTTTTACCGAAGAGAGCTATACGGCAAATAAACTCTTCAAGGCCGGGCTCAGGAGCAACAACGTCGATGGAAACCCTCGTCTCTGTATGGCAAGCGCCGCCTTTGGTTATGTAAAGACCTTCGGCAAGGATGAACCGATGGGCTGCTATGAGGATATTGAACATGCCACCTGTTTTTTCCTCATCGGAGCCAATTCATATGAATGCCATCCCGTTCTCTTCGAACGGATACTCCTTCGGCGGCGTCAGAACCGACAGGTCAAGATCATCGTTGTCGATCCACGCCGTACCAAGACGGCTTCGTATGCCGATCACTTTATCCAACCCCTCCCCGGCACCGATCTTTTGCTACTGAATGCGATGGCCCACGTGATGCTAGAAGATGGCCTGATCGATCAGGCATTTATCGGGGAACATTGTCGATTTCAAGGCAATGATGGACCGACCAATCTGGAAGGGTTTCGTCTCTTTCTCCAAGACTATTCACCCGAAAAGGTAGCACCGGAAATGGGTATCGCTCCATCCCAAATTCGCGAGATCGCCTATCTTTTCGCCCGATCAAAGGCGACCATGTCCCTTTGGACGATGGGACTCAATCAGCGAACACAGGGGGTCTACCTGAATACCATGATGAACAGCCTCCATCTGATCACCGGCCAGATCTGCCGTCCAGGGGCCACCCCCCTCTCCCTCACCGGACAGGGGAATGCCTGCGGCGGGGTTCGAGACACCGGGAGCCTCGCCCATCTCCTCCCGGCTGGCCGTCTCATCAAGAAGCCAAAGCACCGGGCCGAAGTCGAAAAGCTGTGGAAACTTCCGAAAGGAACGATTTCACCGGAGCCCGGATATCACGCGATGGAACTCTTTAAGGCGATGGGGGATGGGCGAGTCGGTTGCGCTCTGATCATGGCAAGCAATCCAATGCAAACCCTCCCCGACCTGACCGCCGTGAGAGAGCGCGTAAAAAAATGTTTTACCATCGTTGCCGAGCCCTTTGAAGACGCCCGGACGCTGGAGATCGCCGACGTTGTCCTTCCCGCGGCCCTCTGGGTGGAAAAAGAGGGTGTTTATGGACAGACCGAACGGCGGTATCAACTTCTTGAAAAGCTGGTCGATCCGCCCGGAGAGGCCCGTTCTGATCTCGACATCCTGATCGACCTGGCCAAGCGATTAAAGTTGGATCGGATTATAACCGCCCACAGCCCTGAGGCCGTTTGGAAAGAATGGATCGACTTTAGCGCCGGGAGTAAATATGACTTCAGCGGCATTACACGTGACAGGCTCAAAGAAGAACGAGGCCTGCAATGGCCCTGCCCGACAGTCGATCATCCGGGGACGAAGCGGCGTTTCGTTGGCGGGGATGATCCTCTCGTGACTCCCGGGAAAAAGGTCGAGTTTTATGGCAATAAAGATAAGAAGGCGGTTATCTTCCTGAGGCCCTATCATCCCGCGCCGGAACGTCCTACGAAAAAATTCCCGCTCCTCCTGACAACAGGGCGAGTCCTGGAACAGTGGCACAGTGGAACGATTACAGACAAGATCAAGGAACTCTCAAATGCCAGCGGGCGGGGAAAAGTGGAGATCAATCTGCAGGATGCCCACCGATATGGGATCAAGATGGGAACCCGGGTAAAGGTCGTCTCGGCCTTTGGCGCGCTAACATTGAATGCGGTCGTCACCGACACGCCCAAGGCGGGGGTGCTCTTTGTGGCATTTTTTGATGCAAAACGGCTGATCAATCAGGTTGTGGCACCCCACTATGACGCAATCTCAAAACAGCCGGAGTTTAAGGTGACCGCCGTCAGGATAGAAAAGGTTTAAGAGGAGGAGAAAGATGGACATCACGACGGCAATCAAGATCATCGGCATGGTTGTGATTCTTATTGGCATCATCCTTTGTATCGGGGTTTCAAAAACATCCTTATATTCTCCCCTCTATAAACGTATCGCCCCATTGGCCTTCCTGGTTGTTCCCTTCTTTGTGGTTGCCCTGGGAAACTATCATGTTCTGGAGGGTTCGCAAAAGGTGAGCAGTTGCGTCCGTTGTCACGTCATGGCCCCGATGGCCAACGACATGATGGACCCGCAATCTACCACACTTGCAGCACGCCACTACAAGAACGGGTGGATCGTAAGCAAACAATGTTTTACCTGCCATAAAGATTATGGACTGAACGGGACAATCAAGGCAAAATTGGATGGTTTTCGGCATCTGGTCAAGTACACCCTCCGGACCTATGAGGAACCGACCCGTTTTGTCGGGCGGTTTAACAATCAGAACTGCCTTAATTGCCACAGGGGAACGCCGAACTTTGAAGCGATCAAGAGCCACCATACGATCCGAAATCGATTGGAAACGAGCCAAACGAACTGTACCCACTGCCACGGCTTCCCTCACCCAACCCCCCTGGAGCGAACACCTGGAACGGCTCGTTACGATGAGCTAATGAAAGGCGAAATGGTACATGAAAGGCGCAGGCCATGAGCATCAGCAAACGGATTTTATTTCTGGTCGCTCATTTTAGAGTCAGTAAGAGGATCCTCGTCCTCTCTGCCTATGTTTTGTGTGAGTGGTTCCTGATTGTTCCCGATCCACTTCCCATGGCCCTTTTTGTCTTCGTGGCACAGCCCTTTTTTGCCTTTGCGGGCTTTATCTACATCCTGGAGGTCATCGAAGAATTGAAACAACGGGGTGTCCTATGAAGGTCTTCCGCAAGCCCTAAGCAAGAGGTGGTGGAAAAACCCTATCGAGAGGAAGGAAGTGAATCGTAAAAATACGGTCTTGTTAGTAGACGACGAACCGAATGTATTAGAAGGGTTCCAGCGTGGATTGCGCAAGGAGCCGTATACCGTCCTGACAGCCACTTCGGCCGAAGAGGGGCTCCGGATCCTTGCTCACACACCAGTAGATGTTGTGATATCTGACGAGCAAATGCCTAAAATAAAAGGATCTGAGTTTCTAGCAAAAGTTCATAGAGAATATCCGAAAACCATCCGAATCATCCTTACCGGCCAGGCCAGTTTAGAGTCTGCCATCCGCGCAATCAATGATGGCGAGATCTACCGTTTCTTAACAAAACCATGCAGTGTCGTGGAACTGGCCAAAATCATTCGCAAGGCACTCCTGATCAAAAAACTTACAAATAAGGAGACCACTCGTTCGCTCGCCTTCTACGATGAGGTGACCGGGCTCCCGAATCGGAACTACTTTCTCGACCACCTACGGCAAACACTCAAACGGTGCGCAAAAGAGAAACAACCCGTCTCCCTCCTCACGATCGACATTGATAATTTCAAGGAAATCAATGCGACCTTTAGCCGCCAACTAGGAGATATTCTCCTTAAGAATGTTGGCCGACGGCTGAAGCTCCTTCTTCGCCCAACCGAAATGATCGCGTGCCTTGGCGGGGATGAGTTTGCGCTACTTCTGCCTTTAATGAACAGTGAAGCAGCCGAAATCGTCGCAGAAAAAACCATAAAGATCTTTAACAAGCCCTTTAAGCTAAAAGGTCTCCCTATTTCAGTCGAAGTAAGCATTGGGATCGCCATTTCGCCTACGCATGGCTCTGACCCGGAGCTTCTCGTCCAGCGGGCTGAAAGGGCAATGTATAAGGCAAAGGATCGTGGGGTTGGATTTTTGACCTATGATCTTGATACCGACCAGCACTCCCCTCGTCAACTCAGTCTGATGGGCGCCTTGCGTCATGCCATTGAAAACAACCAATTACGTCTTCACTATCAACCCAAGGTCGACCTCAACTCAGGGGTCATTTTCGGGGTTGAGGCGCTTGTACGCTGGGCGCATCCGGAGGAAGGCATGATCCCGCCCGATCAGTTTATCCCTCAGGCGGAGCAGACAGGCCTTATTCGTCCACTTACGGAATGGGTACTGATGGAAGCAAAACATCAGTGCCAGGCATGGAACAAAGATGGGATCGCGTTAGATATTGCGATCAACCTCTCGGCACGAAACCTCAATGACCAGGCTCTTCCAAAACTGATCTCCAGAATGATTGAGGACTGCAAGGGCTCTCTCACCCACTTTGGATTTGAAGTCACAGAGAGCGCCGTCATGGCTGAC
Organism: Nitrospirota bacterium; assembly: GCA_029261165.1. GTDB lineage: Bacteria > Nitrospirota > Nitrospiria > SBBL01 > JAADHI01 > DUAG01. The sequence goes on from JAJDBV010000066.1 coordinate 48,890, forward strand.
GAGAGCTGCTCGGAGAGGGTCATCAAGGAATTGCATGATATCGGCGTACGGTTTTCCATTGATGACTTCGGTACTGGCTATTCATCTCTTGTCTATCTGAAAAAGTTCGCAGTCAATGAGATCAAGATTGACCGATCGTTCATCAGTCATTTAATTTCGAATGAAAAAGATCTATCGATTGTCCGCTCGACAATTGATCTTGGGCACGACCTTAGTCTGAAGGTGGTTGCAGAAGGAGTGGAGGATCAGGAATCCTTGGATAAACTGATTGCTCTCGGTTGCGACGCCGCGCAAGGATACTACATCTGCTATCCCCTTCCCGCAGCAGAATTAGAGCGATGGCTTCATGATGAGGCCCCTCGGAGAAATTGGAGAATAAGAGAGCAAGTAAAAAATTAAGGGGTTCGAATCTGCTCAACCAATTCCTGGATTTCAGGCGGAGGAGGCGGTGTTTTAAACGAAACGGCACTCGCAACGAGAAGATTCAACAACATACCGACGGTGCCGATGCCTTCGGGTGAGATGCCGAACCACCAGTAAGCCGGGCTGTTCAGTTCCGGACGCATAAATTTAAAATAGATAATGTAGGCCGCTGTAAAGACAAGGCCGGAGATCATCCCGCTGATCGCCCCGTGCTTGTTCATCCGTTTTGAAAAGATACCCATGATGATCGCAGGAAAGAACGAGGCCGCCGCCAGTCCGAAGGCGAAGGCAACGACCTGGGCCACAAAACCGGGCGGATGGAGTCCAAAATAACCCGCAATACAAACGGCAAAACCGGCCGAGATCCGCGCCGCCAGCAATTCTTTTTTAGGACCAATAGTAGGCAGCAATCCTTTTTTGAGGAGGTCATGCGCAATAGACGTGGAGATGACCAGAAGTAGGCCCGCCGCCGTTGAAAGGGCCGCCGCGAGTCCGCCCGCGGCAACCAGGCCGATCACCCAGTTTGGCAGTTGGGCGATTTCAGGATTTGCAAGCACCATGATATCACGGTCAATGCTCAGCTCGTTTTCGATGTCCGAATTCGGACCGCGGTATTGAATGCGCCCGTCCTTATTTTTGTCTTCAAACTTGATCAGACCCGTCTTTTCCCAATTTTTGAACCATTCCGGCGCTTCCTTGTATTCCGCATCCGAAATCGTGGTCAGCAGGTTGGTTCGGGCAAAAGCGGCAACGGCGGGCGCCGTGGTATAAAGGAGGGCAATAAAGAGCAAGGCCCATCCTGCCGAGCTGCGTGCGGCCGCAACCTTCGGAACGGTGTAGAACCGGACGATGACATGGGGTAGCCCGGCGGTACCCACCATGAGCGCGGCGGTGATAAAAAAGATATCCATCGTGGACTTATGCCCGTTGGTATACGTCAGAAACCCGAGTTCCTGACTCAAGCCGTTAAGCCGATCCAGCAGATAGACCCCGGAGCCGTCCGCGAGGGTACCGCCGAAACCAAACTGTGGAATGACATGACCGGTCATCATGAGGGAAATAAAGATGGCGGGCACAAGATAGGCAAAAATCAGGACGCAATATTGCGCAACCTGGGTGTAGGTAATCCCTTTCATGCCGCCCAGGACGGCGTAAAAAAAAACGATCCCCATCCCGATCAGGACGCCGACGGTAATATTAACGTTTAAAAACCGCGAAAAGACGATACCGACGCCGCGCATCTGCCCGGCGACATAGGTAAAAGAGATGAAGATGGCGCAGACGACGGCGACAAAGCGGGCCGTCTGGGAATAATAGCGGTCTCCGACAAAATCGGGAACCGTAAATTTCCCAAACTTACGGAGATAAGGGGCGAGTAAGAGGGCGAGAAGAACATATCCGCCCGTCCAACCCATCAAATAGACGGCACCGTCCCGCCCCATGAACGAAATCAATCCGGCCATCGAGATAAAAGAGGCGGCACTCATCCAATCCGCAGCCGTGGCCATGCCGTTGATGACCGGTGGCACACCGCTTCCGGCCACGTAGAAATCACTTCTGGACTTCGCCCTGGCCCAGACGGCGATGCCGATGTATAGAGCGAAGGAAAACCCCACCAGGATGTAGGTCCAGGCTTGAACGCTCATGAGGGCCCGGCATCCCGTTCGTCAACTTTGTATGCCTTGTCGAGACCTTTCATCAGCCGGACATACACAAAAATCAAGCAGACAAAGACGTAAATAGCCCCCTGCTGCGCGAACCAGAAACCGAGATGAAAGCCCCCGATTCGAATCGTGTCGAGGTGATCGACAAAAAGAATGCCGAAACCGTAAGCGGTAATGAACCAGATGGACAGCAGGATGCCCAAATACCGAAGGTTAAGCTTCCAATAAGAAGATCGTTGGTGACGCAGGGATTGATTCATTTGGCGAAACCCTCCTAGTCCGGTGCTACTTGGTAATCCTGAGGATTCTTCCATGGATGTTGCGCGGACGCTTCACGCTCCAATCCAATACTTCGGCTTTTTGTTTCTTGATAAAGGTCTCCCCCATTTTCTCAAAGGGTTCGCGCCCGGGATCAGCAATCAGGATAAGGGGAACTTGAGACCCAATCGCACGCCGAATCAGTTTCGTGAGCGCATCAACCATACTTTCCCAAAAACAGATATCTGCGCCAATCAGGACATCAACCTTCTCAAGTTCTTCCTTCTTTAGTTTTTCAAACGGTTTTCTTAAGACCGCGATCTTCACTTTATTCAGATCTGCATGTAGTTGTAAATAGGGAAAAACATCAGCATCTGTATCCAGCCCTGTGACAACCGCGCCATGATTTTTGGCGCAATATATTCCAGTCAAGCCCCAACCACAGCCTATTTCCATCACGCGCGTTCCTTGATTTAAGCCCTGACGTTTGAAATAATCCATCAGCAACCAACTGGAGGCCCAAATTTTATTTCCATGCACAGAGGATGGGTAATGCCGTTTCAGTTTCCTGATTTCAGGGTGGGCCGACAGCAGAGCACGCACTCCATAGGATTTCATCGCAGTTTCAGGTAACATTCGTAAACTCAACCTTTAGAGTGCAGCTTCGGTCGTCGGTGGGTATCGCTCCACTCATCCGTCTTATTTCGGATCAAAATCCTGATAATATTATGCCAGCCAAGCCTGCATGATTGCATTTGATAAGTTTCAAATCAAGGATTACTTTATCCCCATTCGCAACCATCAGAAGGGACTAAGAGACTCGCTCCATTCCAAGTCGTCCCATCGTCGGAGAATCCATGACCGGGAACATGTCATCCGTCATCAGACTGTAAATGGAGAACATAGGGTCGCCAACTTCCGCCCGTCACCGCAGACGGTAACAAGTCATCTTCTGTTTTTCTTCCGCCGTAACCATCAAGCCATGACTCTTTCTGCCAATGCTGACTTCATCTTACAAGTCGATAACATCCAAAGTTCTTAGAAATTACGATTGTAAGTAGAAATAAATGGCAGTGACCAAGATCACTAGTAGCTTATGCTTACATGGATCTGTGGTTTAAATGACTACAAATTATTCGGAGGGGAATTACTAAAATCCGATGACTGTTACCGGAATAGAATGGTAACCGGCATTACCGTCGCCGAGTTGTCCACGGGAATTATCACCCCAGCAGTTCATCGTTCCATCCAGAAGAATGGCGCATGTGTGATTACTCCCAGCCTCTATCGCAACCGCCGTCGTTATGTCGGAAACGGGTAAGGGCGTGGACGATGAATAAGAGTCTGTGTTATATCCGAGCTGTCCTTTGGAATTATTCCCCCAGCAATGGACCGTTCCGTCTGAAAGGAGGGCACATATATGCGAAGACCCGGCCGTGATGTTGGTTACGGAAGATAAACCTGGGATTAAGTCTGGGGTTGTCGGTTGAATTACCGACCTGTCTTTTCCAAGCTGGCCAAAATTGTTACTCCCCCAGCATTTTACAGATCCATCAAACAAGAGGGCACAAGTATGGTCTCCACCGGCCACAACCGATACAGCGCCAGAAACATCGGCAACTTGGACAGGAGAAGTTGAATCCGCAATGGACTCAATCCCGATTTGTCCATTGGAATTGTCCCCCCAGCAATGCACAGTTCCGTCTGCGATGACAGCACAGGAGTGACTAGCCCCAGCTGATATCGAAGTAACCCCGGAAAGACCAACAACTTCAATCGGGATCGCCTGGAAAAGATTGGCTAAAACATTTCCGAGAACACCAATTCGGTTTAACCCCCAACACCGCACCGTAGTATCAACAATGATTGCACATGTATGGTAATCTCCTCCATCGAGAGAGGTTGCAGTGGAAAGCCCTTGTACCGTAACTGGGGTCAAAGCCCTAGAAAAACCCCCTGAGCCGAGCATACCGAAGCTATTTCCGCCCCAGCATTTAACCCCACCATCCGATTGAAGCGCACAACTATGACGTTCACCGGTAATGAGGCTAATTGGGTTACTGATACCACCTACAGATACCGACATATTAGAACTGATCGTACTTCCGTCTCCGAGCTGACCGGTATAATTATACCCCCAGCACTTCACTTCGTGTCCAGATAAAATAGCGCATGTGTGATTAAAGCCCAAAGATAGTGCAACCGCAGATTCGATTCCGTTGACGATAACAGGGAAAGAAGAAAAACTAGAACCTTGACCATTCCCAAGTTGGCCTATGGTATTTTCTCCCCAGCAACGGATTACTCCTTCTGACACAAGGGCACAGGTGTGATTTGTTCCAGCTGAGATAGAAGTAGCCCCGATGATATCGTTAACGAAAACCGGTGCTAAGGTAAGCGACTGATTAATCGTCCCATTTCCGAGCTGACCGGTATCATTATACCCCCAGCACTGGACTTGTCCATCGGATAACGTTGCGCATCCATGGCTATTTCCTAATGTGACAGTCGTGGCAGTCGAAATGTTAAGTACAGGAACTGGGATTGAAGAATCTGAGAGTATCCCATTAAGCCGAATAATGTTACGGCCCCAACATTCGATTGAACCATTAGAAGAAACTACACATGTCCGTCCACCTCCCGATGCAATGGAAATAGCGCTGGACACGCCCTGGACCTGCACAGGAATGGAAGAACTGGTTGTGGTTCCATCCCCTAATTGGCCGTAGGCATTATTTCCCCAACACTTAACACTTCCATCCTTAAGAAGGACACAGGTGTGATGAAAAGAGCCCACAATAGATTTCGCATTAGAAATTCCTCCCACAGTCACTGGACTAAACGAATCAAATGTGGTTCCGTCTCCAAGCTGAGAGAAGAAGTTGGCCCCCCAGCACTTCACGTGACCATCCGCTAAAACGGCACATGTGTGGTAAATTCCACTACCTATAGAAACAGCGTCGGTAATGGATTGAACAATGACCGGCATAGAAGAGTCTAATTCGGATGTATTCCCAAGTTGCCCGTAAACATTCCATCCCCAACAATGAACTTCCCCTCCTGAAGCAAGTGCACAAGTGTGAGAAACTCCGCCCGATACAGCAATTGCGGTTTTGATTACAGTAACTTTGACGGGTGTAGAGGATGAGGTCTTGGTCCCATCACCCAATTGCCCGTAAAAATTATATCCCCAACATTCTACATTCCCACCTGAAATGATTGCGCAATTATGGGCTCCGCCACTTTCAATAGCAGTTGGAGCGGCTTTTGAAACAAGGGGAGGGTCAATCGAAGGGGGTTGATCGAGAGATGCACTGCTCCCGCCACATCCACCTAACAAGATAACCAATAGGGTAAGGTGATAGAATAATGGACGAATGGGACGATCTCTTCTCATGCTATGCGAACTTACTTTCTTCCATGACAAGATTCCTATGCTATACAGATCGATCGCTAAACTCTACGATATTAGAAATGGAAAGTTCTGCATCAACGCTGGATACCAACGATACTTCACATATTTATTTCTAATGAAAAATACCTCTTACAGAAATTTTATTCAACCTTTTTAAGTCAAAAACAATGAATACCGTTCGAACGTTTGGATGAATGGAGGTGATCCAAAAGCCAACCTTTCAGGGAAAAGGCATTGTTCTCTATTTCTCTCTTATTTGAAGAATCCTCTCCCAAGAAGGGCAAGAATTCCCTACTAGTTTTTTTCTCTCTCCGAACTCCGCTTAAAGGACTGGGATTGCGCTCGCCATGCGTATTCCTGTAAAGTTATCAAGCCTATGAAACCAACCGGCCTTTATATCGATTTTCCGTTTTGCGTGGCCCGATGCGCCTTTTGCGGCTTTTCTGTGCAGGGCTATCGCGAACGGCCCGCGATGCGTTATGCCGCCGCGCTTGAAAAAGAGCTTTGCCTTCATGCGAAAAATACCGAGGGGGAGCACCGCCAGATCACCAGTATCTACCTCGGGGGGGGCACACCGACACGCTATCCTGTGGAGTTGCTGACCAGGCTCCTTTCCCTTTGCCGGGAGCAATTTCATGTCGCATCTGATCCAGAAATCTCCATAGAAGCCCATCCGGCAACCATCAATCGGGCCAATCTCATTCCCCTCCGTGAGGCGGGCATCACCCGTCTCTCCATCGGCGTACAATCCTTCTCGGATCAACAGTTACGCGGGCTCGGAAGAAATCATACGGCTCAGGAAGCTAAGGAAGCATTTCGCGCGGCTCGGGAGGCCGGCTTTCACAATATCGGTATCGACCTGATCTATGCCCTCCCGAATCAGACTGTAGGAGAGTGGGAGGAAACCCTTCAAGCGACAATTGCACTTTCGCCGGAACACATTGCCCTTTACGCCCTCTCCATAGAAGAGGGAACCCTCTTTCACAAGAAAAATGAGGCAGGACACCTGTCTCTCCCTTCGGAGGAAGAAGGGATCACATTTTATGAAACCGCCCGGACCACACTCAAACAGGCCGGATATGCGCAATATGAGATCTCCAACTTCGCCCGTCCCGGCTATGCCTCCCGGCACAACCTTCTCTATTGGAATCGAGGGGAGATCCTGGCCGTCGGACTCGCAGCCCACTCCTATCTCAACCGGGAACACCGGGAGAACACCGATTCACTCCCGGCTTATCTTGAACAGCTTGCATCAGATCGTCTCCCCCTTGTTAACAGCAAAACGGTTGATTTGCGAGAAGAGGAGATCGACAAGGTCATCTTCGGATTAAGAAAGTCGGAAGGCATACCCCTTCGATTTGTATCACACGATCCGGCCCTCAAGAAGACAGCCGATCGCCTGATAGAAGATTGCCTCATCCAGGTCGAAGACAGCCGACTCCAACTCACAGACAAAGGCATCCACCTCGCCGATGAGGTTGCAGTCGCCTTTTTATGAACTAAGGAAGTTCTGAATAAGTCATGAATGATTTTTTCAAAACTTCCCTAAAGAGAATACATTGAGCAAAGCATCAGAAACAGTTAAGGTCGGTCTTGTCAGTCTCGGCTGTCCGAAAAATCAGGTGGATTCCGAGCTGATTCTCGGATCTCTGGTTCAGGAGGGATACGCCTTAACGCCCAAGGCGGAAGAGGCGGAGGTGATTATCGTCAATACCTGCGGATTTATCGATCAGGCCAAGGAGGAATCGGTTGATACCTTGATCGCCATGGGCGAACTCAAGAAGGAGGGACGCTGCAAGCTACTGATTGCAACCGGCTGCCTCACCCAGCGTTATCCCGGAGACCTTCTGGATCAAATGCCTGAGATCGACGCCGTACTGGGAACCGGTGATTTTCCCAGGATTGCCTCTCTCTGCCGAACCCTCTTAAACAAAAAAATAGACCTCCGCCCCCGCTTTACCGACACAACCTCTTACCTTCAGCGGCCTGAAATGCCGCGCCTTCGCCTCGGCCCCAGGCACTCGGCCTATGTCAAAGTCGCAGAGGGCTGCAACTACCGATGCACCTTCTGCGCGATTCCCTCATTCCGTGGAGATCTCAAAAGCCGTCCGATCGATGCAATTGTAGATGAAGTCTGCCGACTGGCCGAGGAAGGAGTTGTCGAGGTCAATCTGATCGCACAGAGCCTCACCAGCTTCGGCATAGATCGTAGACAAAAGGGAGAATTGAACCTCCTGCTCAAGGCATTGACTCACATTGATGGGATTCAATGGATTCGCCTCTTCTACACCTACCCGACCGATTTCTCAGACGCCCTCATTGACTTAATCGCCGAAGAACAAAAAATCTGCAGCTACATCGATCTTCCCCTCCAGCACATTGACAACACCCTTCTGAGTAAAATGAACCGAAAAGGAAAGCGAGATCGTATTGAGGCCCTCATCGCAAAACTCCGTCAGCGCATTCCCGATGCCACTCTCCGGAGCACTTTTATTGTCGGTTTCCCTGGCGAAACCGACCAGGCCTATGAGACCCTCTCTAAGTTTATCGAGGAAACAGCATTCGACCGACTCGGCATCTTCACCTATTCGCCAGAGGAGGGAACCCCCGCTTACGCCCTCGGAGATCCCGTCCCAGCCGAGGTCAAGGCCGCGCGTCAGGAGGCCCTGATCGAAATGCAGCGACAAATCTCAAGACAAAAAAACAGAGAAATGATCGGAACCCTTAAGACTGTTCTGGTCGATGGCCTTTCCAAAGAGACCGACCTCCTCCTTGAGGGAAGATGGCAGGGACAGGCACCCGACATCGACGGCGTCGTCCTGATTAACGACAGCGGATCAAAAAAATTAAACCCAGGTGAATTTGTCTCCATCCGGATTGAGGCCGCCCATGATTATGACCTCGTCGGCCGTGTGGAGGAGAAATTATTGGTCCTTCCGTGATCCCAATGCCTCCCACTACATGTAGCGTTTCATATCCCTTTTGACCCCTACAAATTGAATTTTATCCTTTACATCAGAACCGTCCTTGTGCTATGAACAGCACTAGTTCGACTCTGGGTCGATGTCTCTATGAGTAGGGGTCCCGATGCGCCTGAAAAGTTTGGAAATTTTCGGCTTTAAGTCCTTCTTTGATAAAACGGTCCTGACCTTTCAACCCGGGATGACGTCTATCGTCGGACCAAACGGCTGCGGAAAAAGCAACCTGCTCGACGCCATCCTCTGGGTCCTGGGGGAGCAAAGCCCGAAGAACCTCCGTGGGGAACGGATGGAAGATGTGATCTTCAACGGGACGGAACTTCGAAAACCCCTCGGCCTGGCAGAAGTCTCACTGACTTTCGGCGATATCTCCAATGAACTTCCTCCGCCTTACACCCCCTATGCCGAAATCACAATCAGCCGCCGTCTCTACCGCTCCGGTGAAAGTGAATATTACATCAATAAGACCCCCAGCCGACTGAAAGACATTCGGGATCTTCTCATTGATACCGGTGCAGGCGCCAGGGCGCATACGATCATCGAGCAAGGGAAGGTCGATCAGATCATCTCTGCCTCTCCACTTCAGCGGCGTGAAATTATTGAGGAGGCCGCCGGGATCGCCAAATATCGTCTCCGAAAAGCAGAGGCACTCCGGAAACTGGATGCAACCGAACAAAACCTGACGCGCGTGCGCGACATCATCGGAGAGGTAAAACGCCAGATCAACTCACTCGACCGGCAGGCGCGAAAGGCTGAAAAGTACAAAAAAATGAAAGAGGAACTCAGGTTCCTCGAACTACAGGTGGCCCATACAGAATGGCATGAATGGAAGCAGAAGCTGGAAACACTGACGAGAGAGGAAGCCCGACTCCAGGAGGAAGAATCCCGCCAGGGGACCGATTTGGATACCCTTGGATTGCAGCAGTCCGAGATACAACTCTCCCTGACGCAAAAGGAGGAAGAACTCAGTCGGATCAACAAACAACTGACTGAAGTTGAAGGACATATCCAACGTCTGGAAGGCAGGATTGAGCTGTTACATGCCCAGCGGCAGGAGTGGCTTGAGACCCAATCCCGCACAGATCAGGAGATCAAGGAAACACGTCAAACGGAATCAACGCTGGCCGCAGAGTATGAACAACTTGAACAGCAAAAAACCCGACAGGAGCAGATCCTCCCCGAAGAGAATGCAAAACTGGCCCGCCGTCAGGAAGAGGCCGACCGAATCAACGCGAAGCTAAACGCAAAGATCTCAGAACTGGAGCGGGAAAAGACCCACCTTTTCGACCTCGTCTCACGAATGACAGAAGCCAGAAACAACCTTGCTCACATTAAAACCCGTAAAGAGGAGTTAACCCGAAAGAAAGTGCGCGGTTCCCTTGAACAGGAAGAGGTCTTACATAAAATGAACCAATCCGAGCTGACCCTGCAACAGCTCAACCATCGAATCGAAGAGAGTAAACAGCAACTCACTGAAAAACAGGCGGCGCATGTTTTAGCGACATCCAAGTTGAATGAGATCGAAACCGAATTAAAAACGAAAGCAGAACGACTCGCGCGCGCCAAAGAAGAGCTGGCAGCCACTTCAGCACAATCGACCTCACGCGAAGATTTTTACCGAGGTCTTTTGGGAGAGGATGAAGGCACAGAGAATGTACTGCTTCAACTAGACGGATTGCAGGGCATGATTGCCGACCTGATAGAAGTCCCGCCCCGCTATGAGAAAGCGATTGAGGCCGTCCTTGAAAGCCGCCTTCGCGGAATTGTTGTGGAAGGATCCGCTGAGATTAAGAAAGGAATTGGCTACCTTCGGCAGACGGAGATTGGACGCGGGACTTTCTTTCCCCGTATTCCCCGTTCCACCATGACAAAAGAAACCTCTCCGATTACAGGAGAAGGAATCATTGGCCGGGCCACGGAGTTGATCACCACCCGGAAAGGCTATGATGGGATCGCCGAAGCCCTTCTCGGCGCAGTTGTTCTCGTCACAGATCTCGATGCCGCCCTTCAGATATGGGAGTCCGGCCAACGCCCTGAAATCCTGGTCACGCTTCACGGCGATGTTGTGGACCCAAGCGGGATCGTTTCCGGCGGAGAACGCGGAGAGTCAGGCCTCCTGACACAAAAGAGAGAACTTCGCTCCCTCTCAGAACAAATTGACCACCTCAAGGACGAAATCCAGGGCCTTGAAACCGGCATCGAAAGCGGACAGAAAAAAAAGCAGGACACCCTCTCAGCAATAGAAATCCTCGCTACGGGAATAAGATCCCTTGAGATACAACAGCTACATGAAGAAAAGGATCACAGCAGCCTCCTGACTGAAATAAACCGCCTTCAAGACGGGCACCAGACCCTTCTTTTCGAGCAGGAAGAAGAAGCAAAAGAAGAAGCAAACCTCCTCCGGCTGGAGGAAGCGGAACAAGGCGCAATGACGGACCTTGAACAGGCCAAGTCAGACAAGGAAACGGTGATCCGCCAGCTGCAGGAGCAATTAAACGATATCAGGAAATCATTAGAAGAAGTCAAAGAAGCCGTGGTCCAGCTCAAAATGAAAACGGCCTCCCTCAAAGAAAAACAGACTCATCTTCTCGAAAAACAGGACAGGATATCCCGCGAGCGAGAAGAACTGACCCTCCGCTGGCGTGAAAAAGAACAGCTTTTTATTTCCTTACAGGAAAAGCTGTCCGCAGGGAAGCAAGAAGAGAATGACATCACGGCATCAATCCAGGAAAGCGGCCTTGCGCGGGAAGGATATCTGGACCACATCCGGGATAAAAGAGAGACGCACGCGGCCGTTCTTCTACACCGTCAGGAGATTGAGCGGGGAGCAGAAAAAATTCGCACAAGGATTGAACAGACGAAAAAGGAGTTGCAGGAAAAAGCCCTCCTGAAAATGGAGGCAGGGATTAATCAAGAAAAGATCGAAGAAACCATCTTAATAAATCATCAGGTCGAAATTGCAAACCAGGTGACGCTCCCGGCGGAAGATTTTTCTTTTGAAGAGGCCCGGGAGAGGGGGACAAAACTCCGGGGAACGCTGGAACAGATGGGACCAGTCAATCTGGGGGCAATCGAAGAACACCAGGAACTTTCAGCGCGTTATGCGTTCTTAACGACTCAGGAAGAAGACCTCACAACATCCATGGAAAGCCTCCGGGAAGCGATCTCCAAAATCAACAAGACCACCCGGGGGCTTTTTGTAGACACCTTCCATACCCTAAACCAAAAGTTCGGTGAGGTCTTCGAGTCCTTCTTCGGTGGGGGGAAAGCCGAATTGATCATGCTCGATGAAGCCCATCCCCTTGAATCAGGAATCGAACTGGTTGCCCAGCCTCCGGGGAAAAGACCAAGGAGCATCACCCTCCTCTCTGGCGGAGAAAAAGCATTGACGGCGATCTCACTCCTTTTTGCCGTATTCCTGATCCACCCCAGTCCATTCTCCATCCTGGACGAGATTGATGCCCCTCTCGACGAGGAAAATACCCGCCGTTTTACGAAAGCCATTCATAAAATGTCAGAAAAGACACAGCTCATCATCATCACCCACAATAAACTCACCATGGAAACCTCTGATGTGCTCTACGGGGTGACCATGGAAGAGACCGGAATTTCCAAACTGGTCTCAGTCAACTTGAGAAGCAAACCCCGAACAAACGGCCACCCGGTGGAGGCCCCTGTTTCGGCAGGTTAAATGGCGGATCTGCCTGCATCAGGGAATCTTACCACCAAAATCGACGGCTCGCCAAAGATCTGACCCCTCATCCTAGGTACCAAACGGCTGCCAAACTTCCCTTGACCCTATAGAACGTTTCTGTGATAATGACGGGATTTGCATGGGATCTCTGTCTATTTCACATGATTTGTGTCCCCGACTGAATTGTTGATGATGGATTTATTTTTATAGGGAAAAATCGGCCATGACAAGACTTGGGGTTAATGTGGATCATATCGCAACCGTTCGTCAAGCGCGCTTAGGCGCAGAGCCGGATCCGGTCGCGGCGGCAATCCTGGCGGAGTTGGCGGGGGCGGACGGCATCGTCGTTCACCTTCGGGAAGACCGCAGGCACATCCAGGATCGGGATGTGCGGATCCTCCGTGAGACCATCCGCACACAGCTTGATCTGGAGATGGCAGCGACGGAAGAAATGCTCCGGATCGCCCTGGACGTCAAGCCGGAGATGGTGACATTGGTCCCGGAACGCCGGCAAGAACTGACGACAGAAGGAGGACTCAATGTGGTTTCCTCCGGCGAGGAACTGGAAAATATAATCGGTCTTCTTCACGAAGGAGAGATCATCGTCTCTCTCTTTATCGATCCCGATCCAAGGCAGATCAAAGGGGCGCACAAAATCTCGGCCGACAGGATTGAAATCCATACCGGCCCTTACGCAAACAGCCGGGGCACTGTCCAGAAAAATGAACTTCATCAGATCATGGAAGCGGCAAAGCTGGCCTCGAAACTGGGGATGGGCGTCAACGCGGGGCATGGTCTGGATTACATGAATGTGGCAGCGATCGGCCAAATCCCGGAGATTGAAGAGCTGAATATCGGACATAGCATTATCTCTCGTGCCGTTCTCGTTGGGATGGAATCGGCAGTTCGTGAAATGAAATCTTTAATCAAACGGAACTAGAAACCGTCAAGTTGCCTGAAATAATGCGTTATCGGCCAAAGACCTCTTCACCGTCCGAAAAGTACGCCTCGGTCGCCCTTATGGCCTCTGTCCTTATCTTTCAGACGACTTGACGGTTTTCCTGTAATCCAACCCCGGAACATGAGAACTGGAGAGCTTGAACATGAGCATACTCGGAATCGGCATCGATCTCGTCAGAATCTCACGGCTTGAGAAGATGACGAAGCGATGGGGGAATCGCTTTCTGGATCGGGTGTTCACCCCCTCCGAGCGCGCTTATTGCCTTCAACACAAGCGCCCGCATATCCACTTTTCTGCAAGATTCGCGGTGAAAGAGGCCGCGATGAAGGCACTGGGAACTGGACTCCGGGACGGGATCCGCTGGAAAGAGATTGAAACACGCAACGCCTTAAATGGGAAACCCGAAGTCAGTATAACCGGGAAGACGCGCCGGCTGGCCGACACGCAAAATGTTTCCAGGATATTTGCAAGCATGACGCATGATCACGACTATGCCATCGCACAGGTTATCTTAGAAAAAAATGGATAGCAATGAAGATCGTCACAACAGATGAAATAAAATCGCTCGACCGGAACGCCACCGAAACGTTCAAGATCCCTTCTCTCCTCCTCATGGAAAATGCGGCGAGAGGGCTCATCGATCATATCGAAGCGGCTTTCGGTCCTGTGAAGGGGAAGCGGATCGTCATCCTGGCTGGCCGGGGAAACAACGGAGGAGATGGACTTGCCGCGGCACGGCATCTCCGGATGCGCGGTGCCGAAGCCATTGTCTATCTCCTCTCTCCGATTGAAAAAGTCGAAGGAGATGCCAGGACATCACTCGATATCTGGATCGCGACCGACGGTCTTCTGGAAGTTGTCGGCAGCTTTTCATGGGGAGACCTTAAAAAAGACCTCCACAAAAGTGATCTGGTCATTGATGCTCTTCTAGGGACAGGCCTCTCCCATCCGGTTGAGGGAGATTATGCCGAGGCCATTGCAGCAATCAACGGGGCGCGCCGTCCTGTCATCTCGGTCGATATTCCCTCTGGAATTTCGTCTGATACCGGAGCGCTTCTCGGTATCGCGGTGAGGGCGGATATGACCTTTGCCATCGCCTTACCGAAACGAGGTCATTTTGTCCGGGCCGGCCTTGAGCATTCTGGCGTATGGGAGGTCATTGATATCGGCTTCCCCCCGGCCTTGATTGACCGAGCCGGAATGAGTATCGACCTTCTTACCTCGAACATGGTGCAGGATCTTCCTCCGCGCCGGACCAAGGGAATGCATAAAGGAATCATGGGCCATCTGCTCCTGGTCGCGGGCTCTGTCGGGACCCTAGGGGCCGCTCAAATGGCCAGCCTGGCTGCGATGCGCAGCGGTACCGGTCTGGTTACCGTCGCCCTTCCGGCAACGGTCGCCGCATCAAATGTCCCCTTCCCCATGGAAGTCATGACACTCCCTCTACCGGAGACCAATGAAGGGACCCTTTCCCTGGCATCAGAGAAAAAACTCCTCCAAGGGATTGAGGGAAAAACCGCCATCGCGATTGGGCCAGGGTTATCACGCCATCCGGAAACGCAGCATCTTGTCAGAAATCTGATTCGCCAGGTTTCCGTTCCGATGATTATCGATGCGGACGGGATCAATGCCATCGCCCCGGATATCTCCATCCTGAAAGAAAAAAAGAGCACGCTTATTTTGACACCTCACCCGGGCGAGATGGGACGACTCATGGGAACGAATGCCGACGCTGTCCAGTCGGACAGGTTTAAGATCGCGAAAGAATTCGCAAAAAAATGGGAGATCATCCTCGTCCTGAAAGGGGCACATACGATCGTCGCCACACCGGATGGTTTGCTTAGAGTCAACAACAACGGGAACCCCACCATGGCGACCGCCGGGGTGGGAGATGCTCTGACCGGAATGATCGCCGGATTAGTTGCACAAGGGATCGCGCCTCCGGATGCCGCAACCCTGGGCGTTTACCTACACGGCCTCGCAGGAGATTTGGCGGCCAAAGTCCTGGGCGAAGGCAGCCTGATCACATCTGATCTCATCGGAAAAATACCGGAGGCCATCGCAACACATCTTGGAAAGGGTAATGCATGACACAGACTGAACTCACGCTCTTTTTCCTTGCCATCATATTTGTGATCGCCATTGCCATGGTTGTCCATTCCTGGATTGATAAGGGCCGGATCAGAAAGAATTTTGAACGGCTCGGCTCAGAACTCTCCGGCCAGGTCCTTCAGGAAAACGGATTTATTTATCCGCGTTTTTCCGGGGAAGTCTCCGGTCGGCATTTTGATCTTTTCTTTAAAGTCGTGAAGGCCGGCCGAAAACAGATCCTTTATTATATTTACAGCCTCAGGACAGACGTCACCGCAGACATCCTGCTCCTGAAAAAGGACTACTTCAAACCGGTGACCGATGAAACCCAGTTCACAGAAGAGGCCGGAACCCTTCTCTCCGATATCGATTCGAAATATCAGGTCCGTTCACAACACACCGAATCGGCAAAAGCGATTTTTGAAGAAGCAAATGTCAATGGCTACCTCACATCCCTTGACGAGTTCTCAAGTCTCCAACTCGGTCCGGACGCCCTCGTCGTCGGAAAACCTTATGACGGCCCTCCCGATACGGAGCCGACAAACATCTTGCGGAATCTGCAGGTCATGGAAAAGCTCGCCGAGGCCATGGAAAAATGTCCGAGCACGGACTAAAAAAGAAAGAGGCCACCCTCGCCCTCCTCAGCCTGGGAGAAGATGAGACCTTTCGGCTGGGGAAAACCCTTGGAAAAGCTGCCTCCGGCGGAGAGGTCATCTCCCTGGTCGGTCCACTCGGTGCGGGAAAAACCCTTTTTGTTCGCGGTTTGGCGGAAGGGCTTGAGGTCAGGAGTTCTCAGGTCAGCAGCCCGACCTACACCCTACTCCACCAGCATGAAGGTCGTCTTCCACTCACACATGTCGATCTTTACCGCCTGAACAGTGCACACGAAATAGACACGATTGGACTCGATGACTATGTAGGGGGGAAAGGGGTCGTGGCCGTTGAATGGGCCGACAAGGGATTCCAACAGGATCAACAGGCTTACCTGAGAATCACGATCCATTTTCTCGAAGGAAACCAGAGGAGAATCGTCCTGACGACGACCGACCCGCATCACAAGAGATGGCTTGAGCAGCTTAAACAATCTGGTGATTGGAATAGCCTGCAACAAGCCGAGGGATAAGCGCATGTCGTTTCAAGTGTTTAATGAGAAGCAAGCACTCACACAGGAGATCGCTGCACGCCTGAAGTGGTATCAAGACAGTGGCGTCGTGTCCTGGAAACGCTCCGCGGCCCAAAAAACCCCCGCAGAACAAACGGTGAGCGCAAAAGAAAATCCAGTTACTCAACAACCCTTATCTGAAACCGGGACCATGACTCTGGATACCATTCGAGAAGAAATGGGAGACTGCCGGCGATGCACGCTCTGCTCAACTCGGACAAATATTGTCTTCGGTACGGGGAACCCGCATGCCTCACTCCTCTTTGTCGGCGAAGGACCCGGCAGAGAAGAAGACCTTCAAGGAAAGCCCTTTGTCGGGCGGGCGGGGCAACTCTTAACGAAGATGATTGCCGCGATGGGATTCTCAAGGGATGAGGTTTATATCGCCAACATCGTGAAATGCCGTCCTCCTGAAAACCGAAACCCGAAGCCGGACGAGATCGCCATGTGTCGTCCTTTTCTCCATCAACAAATTGCGGCAATCCGTCCGAAGGTGGTCTGCGCGCTCGGAACCTTCTCCGCGCAGACTCTTCTCTCCACTGAAGAGAGGATCTCTAATTTGAGAGGAAAGTTTCACGACCTTATCGGAATAAAGGTGCTGCCCACCTTCCACCCGGCCTATCTGCTTCGGAATCCGAGCCAGAAGAAACGCGTCTGGGAAGATCTGCAAATGATTATGGCAGAACTCAAAAAGAAACCTCCACCCGATGGGTCCGTGGGAGGAAAACATTGAATCGGCTTTGGGCCCCTTGGAGAATGGCGTATATCAGAGGAGAAAAACCCTTGGAGTGTATCCTTTGCGACAAACCCAAACAAAAGAAGGACAAGGCGAACCTGATCCTGCTGAAAGGAAAAACCGGCTTTGTCATGATGAACCTTTATCCTTATAATAACGGGCACCTCATGGTGTCCCCCTACAAACATGCAGACACCCTGGAAGACCTCTCCAATGAGGTCTTAAAAGATCTCATGCAGATGGTCAAGCAATCACTCGCCGCCTTACGAAAGGCATTTCAGCCGGAAGGGGTCAACGTCGGGCTCAACCTGGGAAAGGCCGCGGGTGCCGGGATTGACGACCATCTCCATTTCCATGTTGTCCCTCGGTGGGAAGGAGATACCAACTTCATGACTGTTCTCGCCGAAAGTCGTGTGATCCCGGAAGATCTAATGGAGACTTACCGCCACCTCAAACCTCATTTTAAAGGCAGATAAGATGGTCAGACTGATCCTGATGATCCTTGTCATTTGCGCCCTGTTTGGATTTGCCTACTCCAACCAGAGTCAGACGATCTCGCTCTCCCTCTTCTGGCAGATGGACACCGGCCCGCTCCCTGTTTATGTGGTCGTCATTGCGTCATTTTTATTCGGCACCATCTTTGCTTTGATGATGTCTTTTCCCGGATGGATCAGATCATTGATCGCCCAACGGAGGCAGAGCAAAAGGATTGAACAACTTGAAATCGACCTTGATCGTGTTCGCTCCGAAGCCCTCAGGGCTGTGCGATCCCCTGTGCCGCCGACAGAAATTGAAGAAATTCATGAATAGATATCGTAAGTATTCTGTCCCCATGCAACCATAAATAGAGATACCATCATGGGCAACACCACCCCCTTAATGAATCAATACATGGAGATTAAAAAGGGTCACCCTGAGGCCATTCTTTTCTTTCGTGTTGGAGACTTTTATGAGATGTTTCTCGACGACGCCGTCACCGCATCCAAAATTCTTCAGATCACATTAACCTCCCGCGATAAAAACAATGCCAACCCCATTCCCCTTTGCGGCATCCCTTATCACGCCGCTTCCGGCTATATCGCCAAGTTAATCCGGTCCGGATCCTCCGTAGCTATCTGTGAACAGGTTGAAGATCCAGCTGCGGCCAAGGGGCTCGTAAGACGTGAGGTCGTTCGCGTCATCACCCCTGGAACAATCATAGAACCCGAACTTCTCTCCGCGAAAGAGAACAACTATGTGGCCGTACTCAAGTGGGATTTCAAGTCACCCTCTTCCCCAAAAAACAGGATCGGTCTGGCCTACCTCGATCTTTCCACGGGTGATTTTCGGATGCTCCCCTCCTGTACAGGGTGGGACGAGATTGAAGGAGAGTTACTGAAGATCAGCCCGAAAGAGGTTCTCGTTTCATCAAGTGGTCCTGGAAAAGAAATGATGATAGACCGACTCCAAAAGGCTTGGCCGATCCGACAAATCTCACCTGTGTTTTTCAATACGCCAGAAGCGGAAGAGACCTTGAAGAAACACTTTCAAATCCATTCAGTTCATTCCCTCGGAGGGGATCCCTTCAGCCTGTGTGCAGCAGGGGCCCTTTTATCTCATTTGCAGGAGACACAAAAGACAGCCCTTGGAAATATCATCTCACTCCGGCCCATTCCCTCGGAAGACC
Source organism: Nitrospirota bacterium (assembly GCA_029261165.1). Lineage (GTDB taxonomy): Bacteria > Nitrospirota > Nitrospiria > SBBL01 > JAADHI01 > DUAG01. The sequence continues at coordinate 67,938 of JAJDBV010000066.1, forward strand.
TTATGCGGATTCATCCCCTGGCCATCCGACACCTCGACCTGGTCCCCCTGAAACGGGATAAGACAGGAGGGACCCTCACGCATCTCCTGGATCAAACCATGACCGCCATGGGGGGACGCCTCTTAAAAGACTGGATCCTACACCCCCTCCTTCGGCCGGGACACATTAATAAACGCCTCGATGCACTTGACTATTTCTTTAAGGATGCTGCGCTTCGGACAGAACTCCGCTTACGGCTCAAAAAGATTGCAGACATTGAGCGTCTCATCGGGCGCATCAGTCTGAAGGCGGCCCATCCGCGCGACCTGATCGCCCTGAAGGAATCGACCCGGCGACTTCCGGAAATTCAGAAAGAACTCCTCCATCCAAGTGATTTCTCCGCTTCGAAACAACAGCCCGCGCTCATTACTGAGATGATAAAATCATGGGACAATCTGGATGACATTTTCCAACTGATTGAAGAAACCATCGTCCCGGAACCGCCTCTCTCTCTCAAGGAAGGGGGGATCATTAAGGAGGGATACTCCGAGGAACTTGACGCACTCCGCCTTTTCCAAAGGGAAGGCCGGTCGATGCTGACGGAGATTGAAAAACGGGAACGGAGGCGAACCGGAATTGAATCGCTCAAGGTCCGCTATAATCGAGTTTTCGGCTATTATATCGAAGTCAGCGAATCACAACTGCCTAAGGTTCCCTTAGACTACATCCGGAAGCAAACCCTTACCCACGCTGAACGCTTTATTACCGAAGAACTGAAAGAAGTTGAGGAGAAACTGACCGGTGCGACGGATAAGATCAAATCCTTGGAAAGTGAGGCCTTTGAAGGGGTCCGCTGGAAACTCTCAAAACAGGTCGCCCGGATTCAGGAAACGGGAAGAAAGCTTGCGTTACTGGACCTCCTGACCAATCTCGCCGAAGTCGCCCATCAAAACAATTACTGCAGGCCCGAGGTCAACGACGGTCTAACGATACGAATCGTAGAGGGAAGACATCCAGTACTGGAACAAGAGGACATTCTGAACAACCAGGGCGACAAACAGCCCTATATCCCGAACGACACCCTCATCGCGCCGCCATCGCAACAGATGCTGATCCTGACCGGTCCCAATATGGCTGGGAAATCAACCTATATGAGACAGATTGCCCTGATCGTCCTCATGGCACAAATGGGGTGCTTTGTCCCTGCACAGAAGGCGCTCATTGGCGTAGCTGATCAAATTTTTACCCGCGTCGGGGCGCAAGATGCCATCACGGAAGGCATGAGTACTTTCATGGTGGAGATGACAGAGATGGCACAGATCCTTCTCTACGCCACAAATAAAAGCCTCATTCTTTTGGATGAGATTGGACGAGGAACAAGTACCTATGACGGAATGAGTATCGCCTGGGCGATTGCGGAATATGTCCATTCTGACCGGCTCGGAGCGCGGACCCTCTTTGCCACCCATCACCATGAGTTGACCGGCCTCGCCGACCTGCATGATGGAATCCAAAACTATCATATCCTCGTCCGGGAATGGAACGATGAGATCCTCTTCCTGAGAAAGATGGTTGCGGGCGGCGCGGACAAAAGCTACGGAATCCAGGTCGGACGATTGGCCGGCCTTCCTCCCGAAATTATCCGGCGGGCCAAGGAGGTCTTGAAGGAACTTGAAGAGAAATCGTGGGACACCCCCATCCATGTCCATCTCTCGCAAAATCCGGATAAAAAAAAGGAAGAACAGCCCGACCTCTTCTCCTCACCACAACAACCTCCCCAAAAGCCGATTACGCACCCCGTCGTCGAAGCGCTCCGGGAGATCGACCCGCTCAACCTGACACCGATTCAGGCGATTCAGATCCTTGCCGACCTTTCCAGCAAGGCGAAACATGAATAAATTAAACGACAGGTCTGACAGTACGAAGGAATCTTTAAATCCGATCACGCGATTCTCTACGATTTTTGAGGAGGCAACGAAGACCTCTCCTTATGATGCGACGGCTTGTACCCTCGCCACAACGAGTAGGGAAGGGAGGCCCTCGGCGCGCGTGGTCTTACTGAAGGACTTTAACGATCGCGGGTTTGTCATCTACACAAACATGGAAAGTCGGAAAGGAATAGAACTCAATGCCTTCCCTCATGCCGCCCTCTGTTTCTATTGGCCGCATCTCAATGAGCAGGTTCGGATCGAAGGACCGGTCGAACGGGTGAGCAATGCGGAAGCCGATGCCTATTTTGCGACCCGCCCGCGCGGCGCACAGGTCGGCGCATGGGCCTCTAAGCAGAGCGCAGAACTGTCAAGTCGATCCGAACTTGAAACACGCATCAAGAAATACGACGAGCAATTTTCCGACCAAGAGGTTCCTCGTCCCCCATTCTGGTCCGGATTCCGCGTCATTCCAGAGAAGATGGAATTCTGGACGGCCAAAGAAGACCGGTTGCACGACCGTGCACTCTATACTTGCGAAGATGGAAATTGGGTGATGGTCCGGCTCTATCCCTAGTTCTTTGTCCCCAAGCAATACCACACACCGGGCAAACTCAACATTCCCAAAGTATCTGGTATAATTATAAATAATATCGGCTGGAGAATCTGAAAAGTGGGTATACTTGTGACTTCTTCAGTCCTTTTTATAGAAATGACACCCATTTATTGAAGAGTCTCCCTCTCAGCAGGGGGTCCTCAAATTTCTCGTTTATGACTTTAAGACAGAGTACATTGATGCGTTTAAAGAACAAGGCCTCTCAAAAAAAGGACCCCCCTCGATGGAAGTTCACGAGAAGGATTTTGTCGAGTTCCGCTGGTTTTACCTTAATGGAACTACTCACCGTTATGACAATCATCCTGGTGCTTTCCACAGTGGCAATTAATTTTTACAGCAACTTTGTTCAGAGAGCCCGAGAAACCAGCGTTATCGTCTTCCTGCGGTACGTGCATAAAGCAGAAATGGAACATCAGGTTAATGAAGATAACTACACCGATAAATTTGTTGATCTTGAGAACTTAGGAAGTATTCCAGATAGGCTTGGAAGAACAATCACAAAAGTGGGGGTGGCAAAACGAATCCTGGAAGACTACGCAATCACACTCCAAAAACTTCCAGACAATAAATGGGCCGCAAGGGCCGAACCGGTTAATATGAGTACAGAACTCCGGTGGTTTTATATTGACGAGACGGGTGTGTCCCGATTCGAAAATGGGAAGACAGCCAGCAAAAATAGTCCCAAACTCTGAAAGGAGGGTGGTGTTATTCTCAGAATAATATGGCAAAAGAGTGTTTTATTCACTTTTTAAAACAACCATAGGGTGTTAATTATGCAGAATACGGATCAGAACAAGAAAAAAGGAAATCGACGGAAAAAAGTCTTAATCGAACCGGACAGCCAATTAAAGTCCGCATTGGCCGTGATCACCTCGATGATGGCTTATTCCCTTCTACTTGGTTTCATCGTATTTTTCCCCCTCTACCTTGAAATGGACGCTTCTGAAAACCTTGAACAACTGGAATGGATCTCTACGCTGATTCTCCAGCTTCATCAAAGACTCTGGCCTGCCGTCATCATTGTCGCTATTGCAATGGGGGTCCAGTCCATCTATTCCACACACCGTGTCTTGGGGCCTGTTTTTCAACTGAAGAAGAATATAAAAGAATTTATTCGAGGGAACTTCGTCACCACCAAGTTGCGGAAGAAGGATCAATTAAAGGAAGTCGAACTTGCCTTGAACGAACTGGCAAATAAACTCACAAAAGTGACGCGTTCCGATGAAGAGTTCCGTGCATATATGAAGGCAGAACTCATGTCCGTGTCCGAAACACTCGAAGGAAATGATGGCGGCACATCGTCCCAAACGCTAAAAACGGTCCACAATCTGATTGAAAGACTTGGAAACCACACAAACGGATTTACGGGTGAGCTGCCATCCGACAGAAATGAAACGAAGCGTTGAAGCGTTACCCGCCTTCTTCCTTCTCGAAAAGCCCTAACTGGATAAGCTCTTCTCCAGTGAAGGGGATCGGATAGTTTTCTGTAAAGCAGGCCGTACAAAAGTGTTTGTTTTCGCCGGACTCAGAATGGTAAACAGCGCGAAACATCCCCTCCATGGAAAGATACGATAGACTGTCCGCCGTGATATACTTGCGGATCTCTTCCAAATCATGACTGGAGGCAACCAATTCCTGCCGTGTGGGGGTGTCGATTCCGTAAAAACAAGGGGAGACAATTGGAGGCGAACTGATCCGCATATGGATCTCCTTTGCCCCCGCCGCCCGTATCATTTTGACAATCTTCCGGCTGGTGGTCCCCCGGACAAGCGAATCATCCACGACGACAACCCGTTTCCCTTCCAGAATTTCCTGGACCGCATTTAATTTGATCTTGACTCCAAAATGACGAATCGATTGTTGCGGCTCAATAAAAGTCCTCCCGACATAATGGTTGCGAATCAGGCCGGCATCAAAATGAATCCGGGATGCCTCGGAGTAACCCAGGGCCGCCGGAACACCGGAATCCGGAACCGGAACCACGATATCGGCATCCATATGGCTCTCCGCGGCCAACTCCTTTCCCAGGCGTTTTCGAATCTCATAAACACCACGGTCGAAAACACGGCTGTCCGGCCTTGAAAAATAGACATATTCAAAAACACAATGCGCATTTGGGACCGGGGCAAAAGGTTTAAACGAGGAAATACCATGACCATTGATCTGGATGATCTCGCCCGGTTCAACATCACGTATGTATTCGGCTTCAATCAGATCAAAGGCGCAGGTTTCAGAGGCAAGGACATACCCGTCTTTCATTCTCCCGAGGGCAAGGGGCCGGACACCGTAGGGATCACGAACACCCACCATGCCTTCTTCCGAGAGAAAAATCAACGAATAGGCACCCCGAACACGCCCCAGGGTTTCAGTAATACGATCAACGAGCCGCCTCTGTCTCGAATGGGCGATGAGGTGAATGATCACCTCGCTGTCCATCGTCGACTGAAAGATCGCGCCATAGGCCTCCAACTCATCCCGCAAAAAATTGGCGTTGATCAGATTGCCATTGTGGACCATCGAAAGGGTCCCCAGGGCATAATTGACCAGGATGGGCTGAACATTGTCCAGAAGGGATTCCCCGGTTGTCGAATAACGGTTGTGCCCGATTGCCGCGCTTCCCTTGAGACGTTTCAGGCGGTCCTCTGAGAAGATATCGGCGACCAGTCCGGTTCCCTTCTCTTGATGAAAGGTCTTTCCATCGGTGGACACGATCCCGCTCGCCTCCTGGCCGCGATGCTGCAGGGCGTAAAGACCGAGATAGGCCAGATTTCCTGCCTCAGGATGACCGTAAATTCCGACGATGGCGCACTCTTCGTGGAGCTTATCGAGGTGTGATTCGTCCATTTTCAATGAAACCTAGGCCTGAAAATATTTTTTGAGACCTGCTGAATGGGCCTCTCTCATCTTCTCCAGAGGAAGATGAATGATCGAACCGGATCGACCTTCCATCCGAATATCCAAAGCAGACCCTCCCGTGACACCTATGATAGAAGCGGAAAGCGACATTTCCTCCGCCAGCTTCCGGAGTCGGGAAAGATCGTCTTCTTTCACCGTAACAATCGCGCGGGACTGAGACTCGCTGAACAAAAAAGCATCCATCCGAATCGAAATCGGCTCTAGTTTAATGATAGCACCCACAAACGTGGAGGACAAGAGACAAGCCTCGGCCAAGGCCACGGCAAGACCCCCTTCCGAACAATCTTGCGCAGAGCGCAGGAGGCCTTCTCCCGTCGCTTTAAGGATCAGGTCATGAAGTCCTTTTTCTTTATCAAAATGTAGTATGGGGGGATAGCCCCGCTCCTGCGAATGGATGACCTTCAGATATTCACTTCCACCGAGTTCGTCCAGCGTCTCTCCAATCAGAACGATCTTCTCATCCTGTGCCTTGAATCCCGCAGTCAGAACCGTCCCGACATCTTCAATCAGTCCGACCATTCCGACGACAGGGGTTGGATAGATACCCATTTCCCTTGCTTCGTTATAAAAACTGACATTCCCACTGACCACAGGCACCTTAAACTTTTTACAGGCATCACTCATCCCTTCGATCACGGCGGCAAAGTGCCACATCGTCTCGGGACGTTCCGGATTCCCGAAGTTGAGGCAGTCGCTCAACGCAATCGGTTTTGCCCCTACACAGACTAGGTTTCGCGCCGCTTCCGCAACCGCGATCGCGCCGCCAGTGTAGGGATTCAAAAGGCAGTAGCCGCTATTGCCGTCAACGGTCATGGCCAATGCGCGATTGCTCTCCTTCAGGCGGATTACGGCCGCGCCAGCGCCGGGACCAATCAGCGTATTTGTCCGGACCATGTGATCATATTGCTGATAAACCCATTCTTTGCTTGCCAGGGCGGGGGACCCGAGGAGGGTGAAAAGGGCCTCCGAATAGGACTTCGGTTCCTGAATGGCATCCATATTGAGTGATTGAATAAACTCCTGGAAACGGGGCTGCACCATCGGCCTGTCGTGGACGGGGGCCTCCGCAGTCAAGGCCGGCACCGGAATACGGGCCACAACGCGCCCCTCCTCTCTTACTGTCAGGAAACGCTCCTCTGTCACATGTCCGATAACGGCCATCTCGAGATCCCATTTCTCAAAGATCGCTGCCACTTCCTTCTCTTTCCCTTTCTCGACAACAAGAAGCATCCTCTCCTGAGACTCCGAGATCATCACCTCTTCCGGCGTCATGCCTTCTTCCCGGCGGGGAACCTGAGAAACATCAATGTCCAGTCCGACCTCACCCCGATCAGCCATCTCGGAAGCAGAACTCGTTAATCCGGCCGCCCCCATATCTTGAATACCAATGACCCACTCTTTTTTCATGAGTTCGAGACAGGCTTCTAAAAGAAGCTTTTCCGTAAAGGGATCGCCAACCTGTACAGTATGTCTTTTCTCTGCGGACTGAGTCAACTCGGCGCTCGCCATGGTCGCGCCATGGATGCCGTCACGACCGGTCCTGGAGCCGACGTAGATCACTGGATTCCCGACACCGCCGGCTGCCGCCGTGACGATATCCTCCCGTTTTGCAATCCCAAGACAAAAGACATTCACAAGGGGGTTTTTCGAGTAGATCTCATTAAAGCAGATCTCTCCACCGACAGTCGGCACGCCAATGCAATTGCCATAACCGGCAATCCCGGCCACGACATGTTCCAGTAGATAACGATTCTTTGGATTTTCAAGCGGTCCGAATCGGAGAGAGTTGAGAAGGGCAATCGGCCTGGCACCCATCGTAAAAATATCCCGAAGGATGCCACCAACACCGGTCGCCGCCCCCTGGTAGGGTTCGATGAAAGAGGGGTGGTTATGGCTTTCGATTTTGAAAACGGCGACCCAGCCTTCACCGATATCCACCACGCCGGCATTTTCTCCAGGCCCATGGAGGACCGCTTCGCCTTCAGTCGGAAAACGTTTTAGGTGAACTCTGGAGCTTTTGTAGCTGCAATGCTCACTCCACATCACGGAAAAGATCGCCAATTCCGTCTGATTGGGCTCGCGGCCCAAAAGGGTTTTGACCTTCTGAAACTCTTCGTCCGTAAGTGGGTGGGATGGTGCTGTATCCGGATTAGGATTTTTCATTAAGACCTGTGCGCGTTGCCTGAAGTGAGTGAAAGACCCCGATTCCGTCATCCCCTCCCAACAGAAGATCCGAAGCCCGCTCAGGATGAGGCATCATCCCCAGGATATTACCTGCCTCGTTACAAAGACCGGCAACATGTTCAAGCGATCCATTCGGATTGGCCGACTCAGAGGTCTCTCCCGCTTCCGTCACATATCGAAAGAGGATCTGATTTTTCTTATTCAGATCTTTCAGGGAAGAAGAATCAATAAAATAGTTCCCTTCCGCGTGGGCAATCGGGATGGAAAGGACTTGGCCCAATTGGTATTGAGAGGTGAAGGCCGTTTGATTGTTTTCAACGCGGACCGACACCGTCTTACAGATAAATTTCATCGAGCGGTTACGTAACAGGGCACCAGGCAATAACCCAACTTCGACTAGAATCTGGAAGCCGTTACAAATACCAAGTACATATCCCCCCTTCTTGGCAAAGTCAATGACGGCATCCATAACCGGGGAGAAACGGGCAATCGCACCCGGACGGAGGTAATCTCCATATGAGAATCCTCCCGGGATGATGACAACATCAAGAGGAGGAAGCTTTGTCTCTTTATGCCAGATGGAAAATGTCGGCTCTCCCAGGAGATTCTGCGTGACGAAACGACAGTCATGGTCGCAGTTCGATCCGGGAAAAACAATGATCCCTATGCGCATTGCGTTGTCATCCTATACAGTTGGCTATTTTGGGAGCCCCTCGTCGTTGGGTTGTCTCGCGGCTGAACACACGTCGAAAACCCCGCCCCAACAGACCAAGGGATTTAGGACAACGACGATTTTCTTTTATTGATGTAGTCCTCGAATGCCTCATCAAGATATATCATCGGCTGAGCAAGGATTTCTGATACCCTTGTAAGATAATGTTGCTTCCCTTCCTCAATTTCCTCCTCAAGAAGATCAAAGAAGGTATCGTTCTGAATGCCTTCATCAACCTTCTTTGGATTATAAAGCGCGATATCCGACACGATGATTCGGGCAAGGCGTTTTGCATCCTTCTGCTCTGCCGATTCTTCCTCAAGGACCGGAGGAGGCGCTTGAGCCAAGTCCGGTTCTTTATCAGAGATCGGCTCAAAGGTTTCGGCATCGGAAACCGGGTCAGATTCCCCAAGATTGATCTCTGGTTCAACCGCAATTGGAGCAACATCCTCTTCCACTGATGCGGCATCGGAAACCGGGTCAGATTCCCCAAGATTAATCTCCGGTTCAACTGCAATTGGAGCAACATCCTCTTCCACCGGTGCGGCATCCGAAAGAAGGTCAGATTCTCCAAGATTGATCTCCGGCTCACCTGCAATTGGAGCAACATCCTCTTCCACCGGTGCGGCATCCGAAAGCGGGTCAGATGCTCCAAGATTGATCTCCGGTTCAACTGCAGTTGGAGCAACATCCTCTTCCACCATTGCGGCCATAGGCGTCTCTTCCTCATCAACCTTCTCGTCCCTCACAAGCAGGTTCTCAAACTTTTCAAGGAGTCCACTCTGAATCCGACGTCGATCGATATAATCATCCGCCCCCACTAAAGAATCGGGCTCATGTTGCGTCGAGGACTTGTCGTACATGGAGGCCACCAAAACAACCGCAGTTTGTCCAAGCTCAGGGTCACTCTTTATCTCCGAACACAATTCGGTTCCGACGACATCGGAAAGCCCCATATCTATCATGGTAATCGCCGGACGATGCTCTCGAATCGCCGAAAACGCCTCTTTCCCAGAGGGGACATCGACCACGGAAAACCGGGATTCGATCAGTATCTCTTTAATCAAATCCCGGGTCCCCTCTCCATCAATGCAAAGAAGGACCTTGCTTCGATCGTCTGAGGACGCAACAACCGGCATGGCCGCCCCATTATCCGGTATAAGTGCTTCCTCAAATCCATTGATCACCTCAACGCTTATTTCCACCTTTAATCTGACTTGACAGGCAGGACAGGAGATCGCCCCATCTTCATTGATCTGGCTGGCTTCCAAGGGTAACTTCGATTGACATTTCGGACAGGCTGCACTCATTGTCTCTCTCCATTTATTATTGTCATGACGCATCAACACCTCCCAAACAAGGTGATTTGAGTTTCTTAGAACTTAAAACCTGGCAATATTCGCTTTACGAAAGGATCCCCTGTTGGGCTTTTTCTAATCGGGGGGGTCATGTGAGATTCGGACTCAAGCCCAACCCCCTCCTACGAGCTTCTCTTGTCACTGACTTCCTGCAGCTTTCGCTCCAGAATCGCCTTTCCGAAAGCAAATCCGGCGACTTTCACAAACACCTCCAGCCCGTCAGTATCTTTTATCGTAGACTGATGGGGGAGATTATCACCGTAAAGGAGCGCAATCACTCTCGACTCATTGAGCAAAGGAGATAAAAAGACCTCTTTGGGCCATCCCCCTCCGATCTGCTCAATAAAATATTCATGCCACTTGTCCTTTACAAAGCTCCCTTTATAACTATTCTTTTTTTCAGTAATTTCACTGAAGAGAGACCGTTCATTCAAGGGGATACGGACGCTTCTTATTCTGTCATCAGCCGATTCATCTTTAAAAGAAAGCCCGAATTGCCCTAAACCAACCATATCTTCCTCCCTTACCAGGAAGACTACTGCGCGATTCATGACCTCACTTGCGTACCGTAAAACAAGTAATGTGATTTCACTGCGACTTGTCGGCCCGGAAATTTCCTCGATCATTGCAGTCAAGAGGGTCAATGCATCCCGGGAAGATGCTCTTTCATCTCCGAAAAAGGACGGGGTCAACCCGCTTGATCGACCCACGATAGACGAGATAGTATCGATTGACACGTTTTTCTTCTGAAGTCTTGGCGCCGACGGCTTGGCAGTCGCCTTCTTTTTTTTCGGCTTGTGCACTGCCTTCGGCTCCTTCTCTTCATGACCACACTCATCCTGAAGGCGGCTTGCCTCCATCAGGAGAAAATCCATACTCAGCCCCTCATCCAGAATGGGATCATTTTCCACCATTTTTCCAATTTCAAAGTGAAAGGATCCCATTTCCCAACTAAGAAAATCGCGAAGGACTTCAGCCAAATGGCTCTTCAGCTCAGATTCCAGCACCTTCTTCGTAATCGCACCGATATCGATCAGGATCGTTCCAATCGGCTTCCTTTCACTTTCTGTCCGTTGTCTCTTCAGAGCCCTTTCCAGGTCACCGATGGTGATCACATCCTTGCGGATCAACACATAGCCAAGTTGGCTGACACTGTCCGAACTGCCATAAATGAGCATGCCCTTATTAAAGACGAGGCGGCCTGTTCCCTCTTTTCGGATAATCGTCAATACGCCGGACCGCTTACTCAGGCCGACGATCTGGATGATATCCGCTAAACCTAAATCCTCTAAACGACCTTCAAAACTCATAATTAATCACATTCATCGTATGGGATGATTCAATTGCAACCCGATGGACAGATAAAATACTTTTCGGATCAATCCTCCGGATCCAATTCACACCGATAGCTTTCTATAATGGTATTTGCCAAGAGTTTCTCGCACATCTCATTAAGGGTCTTTTTAGAGGTATCACCCTTTTCAGGGTCCATAACAACCTCCAAAATCCTCCCCACACGGACTCCCTTCACTTGCTTAAAACCGAGTACGGTCAGGGCATGTTCGACCGCCTTTCCCTGTGGATCCAGAATCCCGTCCTTCGGTGTCACATACACCCTTGCCTTCATTCCCTCTCCCTCGTCATAAAAACACGACCCCAAGACCTATTCATGAAAAACCCGTTTATAGACCCTATCGATATGCAGAAGATATTGTTTCGGATCAAAGCAGGCTTCCACTTCTTTCGCGCTCAGAAAAGAAGACACCTGACCGTCCTCTTTCAGGACATCTTTAAATGATCCCCCCTTTTCATAGACTTGCATCGCGGACGCTTGGACCAAAGCATAAGCTTCCTCTCGCTCCATGCCCTTCTTAATAAGGCAGATCAGAACCTTTTGAGAGAAGAGTGTTCCACCTGTGCGTTCAAGATTTTGACGCATTCTATTTGGATAAACAACCAGGCCACGCATGATCTTGGTGAATCTGCACAGCATGTAGTCGAGCAACACCGTACTGTCTGGGAGGATGACCCGTTCAACAGAAGAATGACTGATGTCTCTCTCATGCCATAAAGGAATATCCTCAAGAGCAGCGGAGGCATAGGAGCGAATCACACGGGCCAAGCCGGAAATGTTCTCTGAACCCACCGGGTTTCGTTTATGCGGCATCGCCGACGAACCCTTTTGCCCCGCTTCAAAGGGCTCTTCCACCTCAAGAACCTCCGTTCGCTGTAGATGTCTAATCTCTACAGAAAACTTCTCAAGACTGGCTGCAATCATGGCAAGGGTCTGTAGATACTGGGCATGCCGATCTCTTTGGACAATCTGATTTGAAACAGGTTCCGGCTTAAGTCCGAGTTTACCACACACGTAGTCTTCAACGGAGGGGGAGAGATGTGCATAAGTTCCCATCGCGCCCGATATTTTACCAAAAGAAATGACCTCCTTCGCCTGACGGATACGAACAAGGTTGCGCTCCATCTCTGCATACCAAAGTGCGATTTTAAGGCCAAAAGTAATGGGTTCGCCATGAATACCGTGGGAGCGTCCGATCATAACGGTCTCTTTATACTGCCCGGCTTTTTCTTTCAGGAGTTCAAGGAGAGAGAGCAGATCTTCAATCAAAATATCAGCCGCCTCGCGCATCTGGAGGGCGAGGGCGGTATCGAGTACATCGGAGGAGGTCATTCCCATGTGAAGAAATCGTCCTTCTTCCCCCACTTTCTCAGTAATGGAGGAAAGAAAGGCGATCACATCATGCTTGACCTCTTTTTCCAGTTCATCAATCCGATCTGAATCAATCCTGGCTTTTGATCGGATCGTATTGAAGGCAGATTCGGGAACCTCTCCCTCATGGACCAAGGCTTCACAAGCAAGAAGTTCAACCTTCAACCACATCTCATATTTATGCGCTGACGTCCAGATCGCTACCATCCGGGGTCGGCTGTATCGTTCAATCATATCCACCACCCCATCTTAGGAGACTGTCGGAGAAATAAAGAATCTACTGCGGTGATGGTAAATAGGCCCATTTTCCAAGTTATTTTCGTTAAATAGCGGTGCTATCCGCCTCAAATCACCTAAAAACTGGTCTCTATTTTCCATGCACCTCGTTACGATTCTATTTCTCCGACAGGCTCCTGATTAAGAAAAAGATAAAGACGTAGAAGCGGTGCCATCCTTCGATCCGGAAGAATGTGCACCTTTCAAAAGATAACCGCCATTGAGAATCTTCTGCTGAAGGCGTTTGGCTCCTTCTCCCTCCCTGATGACGAAGGTAAGGTCGAAGGGCATCTTTTCCTTCTTCTTTCCCCCCGATTGTCCCCCGGCTTGCCATCCGGATACAAAAGATTCCATCAGAAGGGTCAGGTCGAGTTCCGGTCTGGCCGGGACAAAGAGCTCAACTGCCCGCTCACGCACATTCAAACCATCCATCACGTCATACAATTGTTTGGCAACGGAATGTATTTGTTCATAACCGTATGTCGCACACGCTCCCAATCCAACCAGGACGATCTTGGACACCTGAAGTTTGCCTTGTGGTGCCATGAGCAGCACCTCACCTAACTTCCCCGTCATCTTATCCTGCATCATCAAGGTCGAAATGATTCCGCCGTAGAGCCAATCAACTTCACCTGCCAATCCCCTCAAGGGCCGGACGTCCTCAAAACAGGAGACAACAAGGGCCTCAGAACGTAATTTAGATAATTTCCCGGAGAACAGGTTAATCTGCATCGCCTGGAATCTCAATCTTTCGGTGCACAGGCCCCAAGGAAAACAAATCTTGATGGATATGATCAAGGATTCCGTTCACAAACGCACCGGAATCTTCATTTCCATATTTTTTTGCAATCTCGATCGCTTCATTAATCGTCACCTTCGGGGGAATCTCATCGAGATAGAGAAGTTCAAAGGTTGAAAATTGAAGGACGCACCGATCGATCAAAGCCATTCTTTCAGGAGACCAATGTTCCGTATACCGCCCTATAATCCGATCGATTTCGTCCCGGTGCCGAGAAACCCCCTCCACCAGAAGTTCCGCGAAGGACCGAACCTTAGAAATCGACTTGTCCAGGATCGGGAACAGTACCGCCTGTCCGTCTTGACTTCGACAAAAATCCGCCTGGAAAAGAACCTGAAGTGCCAATTCTCTTGATTTACGCCTGAATCCCATTTTAATGATATCAGTTGATACCTCCCCTCATGACAAAAAGGGAGGACATATTTATTTAAAGTTTTTGTACAAATGAGCCATCTCAATCGCGGCCAATGCGGCCTCAGAACCGCGGTTCACACGACGACCCGATCGGGCAGTGGCTTGTTCCATCGTTGTTGTCGTTAAAATACCGAAAATAACAGGTAAACCGAGCTCAAGAGAAAGTTGGCCAAGGCCTCGACTGACCTCGGCGCATATATAGTGGAAATGAGGGGTCTCACCTTCAATGACCGCCCCCAGACAAACCAGGGAATGAAACCGCCCCAGAAGTCCGATGCGTTTTGCCGCACCGGGAACCTCGAAAGCGCCGGGAACAGAGGCAACCTCAATGTCCTCTGGTCTCGTCCCTCGCTCCTCAAAAGCCTTTAGTGCCCCCGTCAAAAGGGCATCGGTAACCGGTCGGTTGAACCGGCTCACAATAAGCCCAAACCGTAAGCCAGCCCCACTCTTCCCCGCTTTCCACTTCCGCACTTTCATCTGGGGTCACCCACGACAGGTCTTCCGGTCCTCATTTAGACCTGGCTTAAAATGTGTCCCAGCTTATTCTTCTTCGTTCGAAGGTAATGGACATTTTCTTCGTGAGGGGCTATTTCAATTGGCACGCGCTCGCTGACTTTCAGGCCATAACCATCTATGCCAACAATCTTTCTTGGATTATTGGTCATCAGCCGTATCGTCTGGAGTCCAAGGTCAACCAATATTTGTGCACCGATCCCATAATCCCTTAAATCATCCTTGAAACCCAACTCAATATTTGCTTGCACCGTATCGCGTCCGCTGTCCTGAAGACCATAAGCTTTTAGCTTGTTGACCAGACCAATGCCCCGCCCCTCCTGGTTCAGGTAAAGCAAGACACCTGCCTTTTCCTTTTCAATTTGTCTCATTGCAGCATGTAGCTGCTCGCCACAATCGCAGCGTTTCGAAACGAAGATGTCCCCCGTAACACAACCTGAATGGACACGAACCAAGATAGGCCGTTTCCCCTTGATCTTCCCTTTCACAAGAGCAATATGACACTCATGATCAATTTCATTTTGGTAGGCGATCGCCTTGAAGTCTCCATATTCCGTCGGCAGATTCGCCTCGGCAACACGCTTGACAAGAGATTCCCGCGCCATCCGATATTCAATCAGGTCCTTGATCGTCACCAGCCTCAGGCCATGCCGACGACCAAATTCAAGAAGCTCAGGCATACGTGCCATCGACCCATCGTCATTCATGATCTCGCAGATGACGCCCGTCGGGGCGAGGCCCGCCAAACGGGCCAGATCGACTGATCCCTCTGTTTGGCCTGCCCGTTTTAAAACGCCCCCATTTTGGGCCTGAATCGGAAAAATATGTCCAGGACGCACCAGATCATTCGGCTGTGCCAATGGATCAATCGCTGCTTGAATGGTCATCGCACGATCCCTGGCGGAAATTCCGGTGGTCACACCTTCACGGGCATCGATTGAAATCGTAAAATTCGTTCCGAAAGAAGAGGTATTTTCACGGGTCATCGGACCCAGTTGCAAGCGTGCTGCATGGTCTTCCGTGAGGGTCAGACAAATCAGTCCCCGGCCATGTTTCGCCATGAAGTTGATCCCCTCATGGGTAACCTTCTCCGCCGCGATGACCAGGTCCCCCTCATTTTCACGGTCCTCATCATCACTCAGAACGACCATCTTCCCTTTTCGAAGGTCTGAGAGCGCCCCTTCAATCGCCTTAAATCTCACTAAAATTTCTCCATTCTGCGCAAAAAAAGACAGACGCATTCGATGTAACTATATAAGAGCTAGCAGTTTTTGTCAAACAACGCATAACCGAAAAACCAATCGTATTGTGTCATTCCCCCAAACGAAAAGAGGGGTCTGCCTCAAGTGGCAAAACCCCTCTTCCTTCTTTGATTCAATCGACCTTTTAAATGTCGTAATAGAGAGAAAACTCGTAAGGATGAGGCCGGACGCGAATAGCATCGACCTCATTTTCTCTCTTATAACCGATCCAGGTCTGGATGATATCCTCCGTAAAGACATCCCCCTTCAAAAGAAAAGCATGATCGGCTTCGAGGGCGTCCAATGCCTCTTCCAGACTTGAAGGCATCGTCTTGAGTGCCGCCGCCTCCGTTGCACCCAACTCGTAAAGGTTCTTATCGACGGCTTCTCCCGGATCAATCTTGTTCTCGATGCCGTCCAATCCCGCCATGAGCATGGCACTAAAGGCAAGGTAGGGATTACAGGTCGGATCCGGGAATCGCACTTCAATCCGCTTTGCCTTCGGATTGTTCGAATACATCGGAATACGGATAGAAGCACTCCGATTCCGGCTCGAATAGGCCAGATTGACCGGGGCCTCAAAGCCGGGTGTGAGACGTTTATACGAATTGGTTGTCGGATTCGTCAAAGCGGCCAGGGCCGTGGCATGTTTTAAAATACCGCCGATGTAGTAAAGGCACATCTTGCTGACACCTGCATACTCGTCTCCCGCGAAGAGCGGTTCCCCCTTTTTCCAGATACTTTGATGGGTGTGCATTCCCGAACCGTTGTCTCCAAAAATCGGCTTCGGCATGAAGGTCACCGTTTTGTTGTGTCGTTTTGCAACATTTTTGGCGATATACTTATACAGCATAAGCTTATCTGCCATTTTCACCAGGGAATCAAAGCGCATGTCTATTTCGGCCTGACCTGCTGTCGCCACTTCATGGTGTTCTTTTTCGATCCGGATGCCTGCTTTCTCCATTTCGAGAACCATCTCACCCCGGATATCTTCCTGACTATCGACTGGCGGCACGGGAAAATACCCTTGCTTGTGACGGGGCTTGTGACCAAGATTCACGCCCTCTTTTCCACTGTTCCAGGCCCCCTCTTCCGATTCGATAAAATAATATCCCGATTCGGGCCCCTGATCAAAACGGACGCCGTCAAAGATAAAAAATTCGGCCTCCGGACCGATATAGGACGTATCCCCAATGCCTGTTGACTTCAGGTAGGCCTCCGCCTTTTTCGCGACAGAACGGGGATCTTTCTCGTAAGGCGCATTCAGGATCGGATCCTTAATGCTGCAAACAACTGAAAGCGTCGGTATTTTCGCAAAGGGATCCATGATTGCTGTCGTGGGGTCTGGGACCGCCAGCATATCACTGTTGTTGATCGCAGCCCAGCCACGGATACTTGAACCGTCAAAACCGGACCCTTCTTCAAAGATTTCCTCTGAGAACTCACTGATCGGCGTCACAAAGTGCTGCCAACTTCCTGGAAAATCAACAAACTTAAAATCGACCAGTTTGACTTTATTTTTTCGGGCAAACTCCATTACCTCTTTTGGTGTCATGCGATCTTTTTCCTCCTTTTTTCTGAGATTTTTCTCTTTTTCTTCGGGTTTATTTCATCGTTTACATCCATTTCTTCTTCCGCCCCATAAAAACTGTGGTACCGGTTGGTGATGGGCATTCGGCGATCTTTCCCCAGAGCCCGCGGGGTAATCTTGATCCCGACCGGGGCCTGCCTTCGTTTAAACTCCGATGAATCCACCAGAGCAATTACCTTCGAAACCGTCCTCTGCTCAAAACCCATTGCCACGATTTCATCCTTACGCTTGTCTTCCTCTACATAGGCCTGCAATATCGGGTCAAGGACCTCATATGGAGGAAGGCTGTCTTGATCGGTCTGGTTCAGGCGCAATTCTGCAGTGGGAAGCCGGTTCAGGATACGCGATGGGATCACCCGCTTTCCCCACCGGTTCCGCGCCCTCGCCAGTTTGTAAACAGAGAGCTTCCAGATATCTTTGATGACGGCAAAGCCACCGGCCATATCTCCATAGAGCGTCGTGTATCCGACACTGAGTTCGCTCTTATTCCCTGTCGTCAAAACAATCCACCCAAACTTATTCGAAAGGGCCATCAAAATATTTCCCCGGATACGGGACTGGAGGTTTTCTTCGGCAATATTCTCACTCCATCCTTCAAATGACTTGGAGAGGAGAGAGAGCGTGGCTTGGAAGGGGGATTCAATGGAATGGGTTATCAAGCGAATCCCCAGATTCTCAGCAAGGGATCGGACATCTTCAACACTCTCTGGCGATGTATAACGAGAGGGCATAAACACCCCGACCACATTTTCCCTACCCAATGCGTCAACGGCAATCGCAGCAGTCAGGGCAGAATCGATTCCTCCAGAAAGACCGATCACACCACATTTGAAACCGTTCTTCCTGACATAATCATGCAAACCTAACTTTAATGCGTGGTAAATCTCACGTAGCCGGGAATGCCGTTTTACAACAACAGGGACACACTTCTTTCGCTTGCCCTTCTCTTTCTTTCCACTGAAGACCCATTTTTTAACTTCCGGACAGTCGGTCGTCAATCCTTCTTTTCTCCGCCGTGCATCCCGGCGTCTTGCCTTTGAAATACCATCAATCGGGAGATCCATGATCATCAATGACTCCTGGAACTGCACCCCTCGCGCCAGGAGGACACCCCGTTCATTAAATACAAGGCTCGCACCGTCAAATACCAGTTCATCCTGTCCACCCACCATGTTGACGTAAGCGACCAGTGCGGCATTGTCCCTGGCACGCGCCGCCAGCATCTCTTCCCGCAACTTGCCTTTCTCGGTATGGTAGGGAGAGGCATTGATATTCACAATCAGCTCAGCCCCGCCCCCCAGAGATTGGGCACGAACAGGACCTTCCGAATACCAGATATCTTCACAAATATTCACACCCACAGAGATGCCTTCGATGGTAAAAACGGGTGCCGTCCTCCCGACCTGAAAATAACGGTTTTCATCAAAAACACCGTAATTCGGAAGATACCATTTCCGATAGATCAGGCCGACGCGTCCATGATGTATGACGGCCGCCGCATTATAAAGCGCCACATCACGGTGAATGAACCCGACCACAACCGTAATCCCGTCACTCTTCTGAACCACCTCATCAAGCGCATTCAAATTGTCATCAATAAACTGCGGTTTATGGAGGAGGTCTTCAGGGGGATAACCCGATATTGCCAGTTCGGGAAAAGCGATCAGATCGACCTTGCTCTTCTTCGCCTCGTCGATCGCGTCACCAATTTTTTGGACATTCCCGGACAGGTCCCCGACGGTACAGTTTATCTGAGCTAATGCAAGGCGGAGGATTCGCATTTTTCTCTATTAAATGATTCCAGTGTCATATTGATAAGATAAAAGGAGGGAATACAAAAAAAGGCGCCCCCATTGCTGGAGAAGACGCCCTTGTCCCCCTACAAAACTTAAACCCGACCCTCCGGGAATGTTTACATATCGATCAATTTTTGTCAAGAAAATTTAGATTTTGAAGAACCCCGCCCCAGAAGAGCGAGTATTGCGCTTGCTATGCAGGTTCAGTATCTGAATGTAAGTGCTGGGCGTCTAAGCCCTTCCTAACCCGACGGACCCGCAGCACCCCGTCCAGGGATTCGAGCTTGTTAAAAACCTTATCCAGTTGTCTAATATCAGTAATATCAATGACAAAATGAAATGTGGCTTTCTTATCATCCGTTGTAATAATCTCAGCATGACTGATATTGGCTCCGGCGCGCGTAATGGATGACGATACGGAAGCCAAGAGTCCGGGCTTGTCCACCGTAAGGACGGTGATGTCCATTGAATGGGTCGATTCGCTCCCTTTTTCCCAATCCACCTCAACAAGGCGTTCCTGGTCGCAATCCAACTCGTCGATATTTGGACAGTCAACGGTATGGATCGACAGCCCTCGACCCCGCGTAATAAAGCCGATGATCTGGTCTCCAGGAACCGGAGAACAACATTTTGAAAGGTGAATCAGGATATCATCCAATCCCTTTACTTTGACTTTGCTTTTCCCCAAACCAACGCGCTTAATCACCTTGTCTTTGAAGCTTTCTTTCATTTTTGGTTCAGAAATCAGGGGACGGATCACTTGTTTGGTCGATATTTTTCCATATCCAATCGCCACGAAAAGTGCTTCGATCGAATGGATCCCATTCTCTTTCACCTCGGACAGGATTTGTTTTGATTTAAGCGCTTCCGATGGGCTTAAATTTGCCTTTCTCAGTTCCCGCTCCAGAATTCTCTTCCCGATTTCCAGGCTCTGGGCGCGTTCTTCTTCCTGGATCAGATGTTTAATCTTTGTCTTTGCTTTAGAGGTCTTAACGATTTTCAGCCAATCCTTGCTGGGCTTCTGTGAAGGAGAGGTCAGGATTTCTACCGTATCACCATTCTTCAATTGATACCGAAGAGGCGCAATGCGCCCGTTTACCTTTGCGCCGACACAATGGCCCCCAATTTCGGTGTGGATCGCGTACGCAAAATCAATAGGGGTGGAACCCTTCACTAATTCCTTGACGTCTCCTTTTGGACTGAAGGCATAAACGACATCGGTAAAGAGCTCCGTTTTCACAGAATCCATAAACTGCCGGGTATCGACAAGATCCTTCTGCCATTCCACCAACTGACGCAACCAGGAAAAGATCTTCTCATCTTTTTCATTGACCTGACCACCTTCCTTATAAACCCAGTGGGACGCAATCCCTTCTTCCGCGATCCGGTGCATCTCACCCGTCCGAATCTGGAATTCAACATGACGTCCTTCAGGGCCAATCACAGTCGTGTGGAGAGACTGATATAAATTTGATTTG
Organism: Nitrospirota bacterium; assembly: GCA_029261165.1. Taxonomy (GTDB): domain Bacteria; phylum Nitrospirota; class Nitrospiria; order SBBL01; family JAADHI01; genus DUAG01. The sequence goes on from JAJDBV010000066.1 coordinate 88,464, forward strand.
GGTATGGCGATATAATCTTTAAAACGTCCCGGGACAGGCCTCCAAAGAGAATGAATCAATCCAAGCAGGGCATAACAATTCATGGGTGAATCGGCGATAACACGAAGCCCCATCAGGTCATGTACTTCCTCAAATGGAATGGCATAACGTTCCATTTTTTGGTATATCCCGAAGAAATGTTTTGTGCGTCCCGAAATCTGGCAATCGAATTTATTTTCCTTTAATGCCTGTTCAACCAGCTTGATGACAGAGAGGACATATTTTTCCCGCTCCCCACGCGCAATTTTAGACTTTTTAACCAATGTCTGATAAACATCCGGTTTCAGGAACTTGAGACAGTGGTCTTCAAGCTCAGACTTGATCCAGGCAATTCCCAAGCGACTCGCAAGCGGGGCATAGATATCCAGCGTCTCTTGTGCGATCCGTTTTTGTTTCTCTTCAGGGAGAGATGCGAGTGTGCGCATATTATGGAGTCGATCAGCGAGCTTAATCAATAAAACCCGGATGTCTTCCGCCATCGAAACGATCATTTTCCTGAAATTCTCGGCCTGTTTTTCCTGATAACTCCTAAAAACAATCTTTCCAATCTTGGTGACCCCATCCACCAGGGCGGCAATATCATGTCCAAATTCCTGCCTTAATTCATCAACGGAATGAGAGGTATCTTCAACAACGTCGTGGAGCAGACCTGCGGCTACCGAATGAAGGTCCAACTTGAGCTGGGTTAGAATATTGGCGACTTCCAAAGGGTGATAGAGGTAGGGTTCCCCCGACCATCTCTTTTGACCCTCATGGGCCTTTTGAGAGAAGGCATATGCCTTCTCGAGTACGGAAAGATCAGACTGAGGGGCGTATTCCCGGAGCCGCGCAGCTATCCGACCATAAGATGTCGATTGACGCCCGATATTTGGAGATTTAATTCTCATTGGTCAACTCTTCTACCCTGATAGAACCTGTATATACATTAAAGATATATCGAGATTCCAGCCTCGCCCTCTCTAAGAGAGATTCTTGATTGACAAGAAAGGAAACACACGTTATTGACATCACCAGGCGTTATTACAGATACCGGCAACTCTGTTAATGGTAGTAATTCAAGATAGGGTTGTCAAGGCAGCGACATTCCAAAAACACGTAATCTCGGAATATGTGGGAGGGGCAAAGTTTTTAACAAGTAACGTCAGAAGAAATATCTTGCGACATCTATATTGTATTTTGTCGCATCTATCACCTTCATAATCTCATAGAGATAGGAATTATTTTCATCTTTTTCGGTCAGATCGACCACTTTTTCATCAGTCTCCTCACCCGACGCATTCAGAATAATTCTCACTTTTGGACGATCGCTCTTATCAGGGTTCGGGTTGGACGAATAAACAATACCGATTTCGTTCGTATTTAACAAGACCAGTGTCCCGATCGGATAAACTCCGATTGCATTGACGAAGAGTTTGAGTAGAATGGGATCGAAGGCCGTCCCGCTCTTCGCAAGCATGAACTTGAGGGCTTTATCCGGAGGGAAGGGAGTCCGGGAATAAACACGGGATGCGGTTAAGGCATCATAACAGTCGACAATACAAATGATCCGCCCGAGAAGGCTCAGCTTCCTTTTATTTGCCAACTTAGGGTAACCGGAAAGATCATAGTTCAAGTGATGCTCGAAGGCCCCAATCGTCACACGAACCGCCATCTCATTGATCCCTTTCAGGCGGACCAGTTCCTTCACAGATAAGATCGGATGGGTCCGCATGATCTCCCATTCTTCTTCTGTAAAATCACTCGGTTTATTCAGGATCTCCAATGGGATCTGGAACTTCCCAAGGTCGTGAAAAAGAGCTGCCATTCCCAGCTCGGCCAGGCGTTTTTTCGTATACCCGATTCTTTGTCCGATGGCGAGGGCCAAAATGCAGACGTTGACCGAATGGTTATAGGTATATTCATCATGACTTCTCAAATTGGTCAGGCCGAGAAGCGTTGAATCTTCCTGTAATATCAAATCGACCATGGATTGAACCACACGCTTTGCCTTCTTAAGACTGACGGCCTTTTTGAGTTTAATGCTCTCCATGACTTCGCCCACCGCAGTCACCGTACTCAGATAGGTCTTCTTGGCTAACTCCTTTTTATCATGGAAGACATCATCAAATTCTTCTCTTTCCTTCGTTTCATCATAAATCTCGATCTTGGGGTTTGTCAGATGTGCATCCGCCAGGGCTTGCGTTAATCGTTCAAAGGGCTTCGGCAACGTGGTGTTCACGCGGGAAAAAACTGTGCAGAATTTCAAAATTTCGGCCACAACAATCCCAGGAGAAAAGATGATGCTTCCTACTTTTCTTTTCTTCATTTCCTCATTCACCAACATGAGATTATTAAAGCCGTCAATATCGACCTTTAATTTCGTATCTCCTAAGAAAAGATAGTCTCCTTCAAGATTCAGAATAACATCCGGATCGGACATAAAAAGCTCATTCACAGTTTGATAAAGATTTTGTGTCGGCTGTTGGAGGGCCACATTACTTGAATCATGGAGTTGTGCTGTCTTGATGAGGATAGCAAGTTGATTCACCAGGTTTTTCCCTAATTCGGCGCTGTCTTCATCGTAACTCTTTGCACTGATTTTTTTTGTCATGCTTGATTGACTTCCAAATCATTAAGCGCCTTGGCGCAGGCCTCTCTGATTGCCTTGCTCTTGGAGGCGCTCCCATCGCGGAGCCCCTCTACCGCCAAAGGCGAAGCAATTCGTTTTAGCGCATGCGTCGCGCAGAGACCCTTCTCTTCTTTTCGAACATTCTTAAAAAGCGACCATCCAACCTGAAGGAACTTTTGCATCTCAGGAACCACGTCGTCGCCACCAATAATTGCGACAGTCTTAAAATACTCTTTTTTCTCATAAAATTCTTTGGAGTCAAAATCTTTGGAAGACATGACCTCCTTCAAGGGAGCCAAGCCTTCCTTGCCAGCCTTCCTCGCCATGCTCTTGAGCACAAAAATACGATTTGTCTGGTCCGCATCATCCAGAAACTGGGACATCAACTGGTAAGCTTTTTCGTCCTCCATCACATCCAGCGCGTGAAGGACTTCTTTCCGAACCTTGGGTTCCTCGTGTTGCCTGAATCGAGAGAAGGCCTGAATAATCCGATTGTCCCCAATTTTCCCCAATACATAAATCAGATTTCTAACCAGAAACCATTGCTCATCGTTTAGTTTTAAGATGATACTCTCAATATCCATCCTTCCCAATTCAACCAAGGCATCACATAAGACCCGGCGTGCCTTCATATTCTTCACAGAAGCCAGAAGGTCTATCACCGGGGGAATAACATTTTTTTCAAAAAGGATCATGAATGAGAAGAGTTCTTTATGGAGATCCGGTCGACTCACATTCAGAACCGGCTCAAGCAAGGCCACCTTCTTGGCGTCACCCGCTCTTGTTAAAGCATTTTTAACCAAAGCCTCAATTGGCTCGGATAACTTTTTAGAAGGATCCAGCATCTCCCAGAAAAATTCCAGGATCTTCCTGGCATAACCGAGATCCCCGCGACCCATCAGCCTGTTGAGAATGTTATCAAGAATGTCCAGGATTTCAGAGAAAATGGGCACTTGCCGCTCAATCCGCAGAATATCAAATAAGATTCCGATGAGTTCACCGACAACGTCCAGGTCTTCTTCTCCCTGCACTTCTCCTTTTATTTTTTCGACCTCTTCTTCAGTCAGTTTGAAGAGATGGAGGGAAGGGAGGCTAATCTTCTTCTGAACGATCGGACTTAGATCACCTAATGAACGACTGCCCTCCTTCTTAAATACCGACTCCATCTTTCCTGGGCTTGGACGTTCTGTCTGCATCTCTTTACATGCATCTATTTCCTGCGCGTCGTTCTGGAGGCTTTCCACAACAATATACTTAACATGGGACAAATTCTTCTCCCAAAGAATCGTCACGATATCATCGTCCGCTTCTATATCATCACCTTCTTTTCCGAGTGCCTGCATAAATTCAACGATCTCGTCCCGCTCGATACCGGGGTGAAATGAGATTTCACGCATACCATCAATGAATAGCCTGAAGGCGATACTCTCTTTCCGATTAATATTCTCATAAACAACCTGTTCCGAACAGTAGAGTTCAAACTGTTTCACGCGGAGTCGGATCGGGCCATAGCTCAGGAGGTGCGCTTCAAGCTTTGCAAGAAGTTCATCTATAAATTTTTTATGTATCGGGTTATTCGAAAGGTAAATCTTAAGGGTTCTTGACGTTTTCGCAAGGGATTGGAGGATCTCCTTGGCGGATTTTACTTCTTCTTCATTAAACTCTTTATCGTCGACTTTTTCTTCTCCCTTCCGTATTTTTTCGTCCTCATCCAACTCACTTGCATCACTCATAGACGACTCCAGAAATTTTCCAGGACAGTATATAGCACCTCAAAATAAATGTCAAAATGCGAGGATATTCAGCATCATCTTGACTTCATGGGGGGACCGGTCTATAGTACTTACTTCTCTAACAGGTTGATCTTATGAAAGAATTTTCATCATTGAAAGGCTTCAAAGACCTTCTTCCCGGGGAGTCGGAGCGTTGGGAATGGGTGGAATCCATCGCTAGAACAACTTTTCGCGCTTTTGGCTTTTCCCTGATTCGGACGCCAATACTCGAACGGACCGCCCTCTTCACGCGAAGCATCGGCGAGACAAGCGATATCGTCGAAAAGGAGATGTATACTTTCAAGGATTGGAATGGGGGTAACATCACCCTTCGGCCGGAAGGAACCGCCTCGGTCGTCCGAGCCTACCTAGAAAAAACATCCCATACGCCAATACTTCCCGCCAAGTTTTATTATTCAGGGCCAATGTTTCGCCATGAGCGCCCTCAGGCAGGACGGCTCCGCCAATTTCACCAGTTAGGAGCTGAAATCATCGGAGAAATTGATCCGCGTCAGGATGTCGAACTCCTCTCTCTTTTACACACCTTTTTTAAAAGATTAGGCGTTGAAGGGCTGACTCTCGAGCTGAACAGCCTGGGATGCCCCGTTTGCCGACCAGCATATCGAACATCGCTCAAAACCTATCTGGAGGAACACCTCCCAACACTCTGTGAAGATTGCCAAAGAAGGTTTATGGCCAATCCTTTAAGGATTCTGGACTGTAAAAAGAAAGAATGCAGGGTGATCACAAAAAAGGCCCCTCCTCCTTTAGACTATCTCTGTCAGGAATGCAGTGATCACTTCAAATCTGTTCAGAAAGGGCTTCGCAAGCTTAACATATCTTTTGTAATTCGGCCTCACCTTGTGCGTGGACTCGATTATTATACTAAAACAGCCTTTGAGATAACGACAACCGCACTGGGGGCACAAAATGCTGTCGCTGCGGGTGGGAGATATGACGGCCTGGTCGCTGCCTTAGGTGGCCCGGCCACTCCGGCGATCGGGTTCGCCATCGGGATGGAACGACTGATGCAACTTGTCCCCCCCTCTCCATTCCAAAACCTCCCCCTCCACCTTTTTCTGATCCCTTTGGGCAAAATGGCAGGAGAATATCTTTTCCCGGTTCTCTACGCCCTGCGTCGGAAGGAGTTACGTTGTGAGATGGGAAAGGAAAATGCAAGCCTCAAGAGTCAAATGAAGCGGGCCGACCGACTGGGTGCCAGGTTTGTGCTGATTGTTGGAGAAGATGAGATTGATCGAGGAACAACCGTTTTACGTGATATGGCAACAAAAGAACAGATCAATATTGAATTCACGGAACTAACTGAAACAATTCTTTCAAATGTCGGCTTGAGAGACTAACGATCGTCACTGTTGAATAACCCCACCCCAGAAAGGCAAGGACTCTCCCACCCGAAAGGAAGTAAATCTCTAATTCTTATCCGCTTACTAACCTCGCCCTAGAAAGACGGGGATTGCGCTCGCCATGCGCGTTCAGCATGCCACTATTTTGCTTCAGGGCAAGGCGCGAGGAGCGCAGAACTCGGAGCGTATGGTTTATACGTGAGGATTCGAGCACCACAGCAACACAGCCATGGAGCAAAAGAGGGGTGTGGTGGATAGGGACTAGCTATCCACCAGTTCCTTCAACTCCTTCCCCGCCTTGAAAAAGGGTACTTTCTTTGACTGTACTTGTACAGTTTTTCCTGTCTTGGGATTTCGCCCTTCGCGCATTTGCCGCTGACGGAGACGGAAACTTCCAAATCCACGAATCTCAATCTTGTCTCCTTTAGACAGGGCCTCTTTGATACTATCAAAAACAGTATTCACCAAGATTTCAGTTTGACTTTTCGTCAATGCGTCATACTGCTGTGAAACGCTTTCGATCAGTTCTGCCTTGGTCATGATTTTCCCTCTTGTCCACCTCTACACCCATATAAGAAGCCGGGCCTTTAAAATGAAAAAAGATACTCCAAACGAACAGACGACACCGGAAGGTTTGGTCTTTCCAAGAGACCAAAAACCTGGCTTCGCATCAAATCAAAGAAAGACAATTTCTGTTTGGTTTCAACAAGACGAGGCTCTCCCTCAATTCCAACCAACTTCGCAGTCATTTTAACGGCCGCATCCAAACTTCCCAATTCGTCTACCAACCCAACTGTTTTGGCCTGTCTTCCAGTAAAAATTCGGCCGTCAGCGAGCGCTCGCACGGTTCCAATCTCAAGAGACCTCCCTTGGGAGACCGCCTCAATAAACTGGGAATGGACATCATCGAGAACATCCTGTAAGAGCGCTCTTTCTTCTTTTTTCATCTCCCGAAAAGGGGAGCCGACATCCTTGTTTTTACCACTTTTAATCGTCACACTCTTCAAGCCAACTTTTTCAAATAGCCCTTGAAAATTCGTCAGTTCCATGATTACACCGATACTTCCGGTGAGCGTTCCGGGATTCGCGAAAATAATATCTGTCGCGCTGGCAATGTAGTATCCACCCGAAGCAGCAACGGTTCCCATCGAGGTCACTACTGTTTTACCATCCTCCTCCCGAATCCGGAGCACTTCGTCATAAATTTCCTGGGAAGGCGCAACGGCCCCTCCGGGACTATCAATGCGGAGGAGAATGGCCTTAATGCTCTCATCTCCGGAAAAACGGTGCAACTCTTCGACAATGACCTTTGAATCGACGATCATCCCCTCAATTCGAACCAAGGCAATCTTGTCTTTGGCGTCCCACCTGCCCCCCCCTTCACGGGAAACAAACCAAGAGGTCACGACCATAAAGAGGAGGGAAAAGAGGATAAAATAGATCGCTCCAAAAATCAATGATTTCCGATTCATTCACACCCTCCAACCCACAACCTTTCTTTCGAAGGCGACATCACCAGAGAGGACTCACCCCTCTTCAAGCGGATCTGCCTGATCTTCCTCTTTTGTCTTTTCCACTTTTTTTGTTATTTTTCTGGCGACGGCGCCCAGGGATTGATCCAACTCTCCCTGACTGTCGTGGAAGGTGTCGAGTGCCCTTTTATCAGAATCCCGGTGAAAGGCCCGAATGGAGAGTGCGATTTTTCGATCTCCAGTATCAATGCGGACGACCTTCGCGTCAATCTCATCCCCAGCATGGAAGGCATCTTCAACCCGGTCAGGCGGCTCAACACCGACTTCACTAATATGGACCAATCCCTCAACATGCTCATCCATCTCCAGGAAAATGCCAAAGTCGGTAATCTTCGTCACCTTCCCCTTCACTTCCGTTCCCACTTTATATTTTGAAGGAATATCCTTCTCCCAGGGATCCGGGGTCAGTTGTTTATATCCGAGTGAAATTCGTTCTTTTTCCCGGTCAACCTTCAGTACAATTGCTTCAAGATCATCACCCTTCTTAAAAACCTCAGAGGGATGCTTTACATGACGGGTCCAGGAGATATCTGAAATATGAATCAAGCCGTCGATTCCTTCTTCCAAGCCGACAAAAAGACCGAAATCAGTGATGCTCCTAACCTTTCCGCTAATTTTCGTCCCTTCGGCATACCGTTTCCCGACAAGTTCCCATGGGTTGGGCTCTATTTGCTTCATGCCAAGAGAGATCTTTCTCCCCTTCGAGTCCACACGCAAGATCACGGTTGCAACCATCTCTCCAACTGCGACAATCTTTGATGGATGCTTTACTTCATGAAACCAGGACATTTCCGAAATGTGGACCAAGCCTTCTATCCCCGGCTCAAGCTCTACAAAGGCCCCATAATCGGTAAGATTGACAACCTTCCCGGTCACTTTGGTCCCCGCAGGAAATTTGGAATCAATATTTTTCCATGGATCAGGAAGCTTCTGTTTGTAGCCAAGCGATACGCGGCCGGTTTCCTTTTCATGCTTCAGGATGATCACAGAGACCTTATCTCCAACCATGAAGAGTTCAGATGGATGCCCCACACGCCCCCAGGACATATCAGTGATATGTAAGAGTCCATCAATGCCGCCAAGATCAATAAATGCGCCATATGCAGTGATATTTTTCACAACCCCATCAACAAGCTGGCCGACCTCCAGAGAGGCAAGGGTCTTTTGCCGTTTCGTATTTCGTGACTCTTCAAGCAAAACCCGCCGAGAAACAACAATGTTCCCACGACGATGATTCATCTTGATAATCTTCATCTCAAAGGATTTCCCAATGAGATGATCCAAATCCCGAACCGGCCTGAGATCAATCTGGGAACCCGGAAGGAAGGCCTTTACCCCGATATCGACAATCATTCCCCCCTTTATTCGGGAGATGATTTTTGCGTCAATAACGGCCTCCTGTTTGTATATCTCTTCGATATCGGCCCAAATCTTCATCCGGTCCGCTTTTTCTTTTGAGAGAACAATATTGCCATCTGCATTTTCCCGTTCTTCCAGATAGACAAGGATAGTGATCCCGGGCTCCAGCTTGGAAAATTCCTCTTGCGTGAATTCTTCGCGCGCGATCATCCCTTCGGACTTGTATCCGACATCAATCAGGACGCCGTCCTCCTGAACTGATAGAACCGCCCCATCGACCAGGCTCCCTTCTTCCAGGTTCTTGAAGGTCTCGGCATACATGACCTCCATCTCCGAACGTTCCTGACTCTTTTCCAGGTTCTCCTCGTCTTCCTCTATCCAATGCCTTCTTTTTACACTTGCCATAAAAATATTTCTCTCCCTCTCACATAGTTTTAAAATGGTCCTCAGACGCAACCCTGCCGGTTTGCGTCTCAGATCCCCTTCAAAGAACTCACAACATCCTGAATGAGCCAGTCAGGCGTGGACGCACCCGCCGTCACACCAACTTTTTCTACATCCAGAAACCACGCTTTTTCAATCTCATTTGCTGTCTCGACATGAAAGACGCGTACGCCTTTTTCCCGACAAATATCTGCCAAGTGGGTCGTGTTTGCGGAATTTTTACCCCCGACAACAACGAAAGCATCCACCGTGCCCGCCATTTCCTGCGCCTCAGTCTGGCGATCTTCAGTTGCATAGCAGATGGTGTTGAAGACCTTCACCTCCTCACAAATTTGAAGGCATTTTACAACAAGCTGTGAAAATCTTTCGTAGGTCTGGGTCGTTTGAGAGATAATCCCGATCCTTTTCTTACTGAACTTGTTCAGGTATTTTTTTATCTCTTCAAATGATTCGGTGATAAGGATCTCCCCTCCCGCATGGCCCGCCACACTCTTGGTCTCCGGGTGGTTGCGGTCCCCGACCATGACCACCTGATAGCCTTCTTCTACAAGCTGCTTGGCATATTTCTGCGCGTTTGTCACAAAGGGACAAGTAGCATCGATGACCTTAAGCCCCTTTTCTTCCGCATCATCAATAATCTGTGGAGACGAAACGCCATGTGAACGCAGAATCACCGTCCCTCCCTTAATCTGGTCAAGCATCTCGACCTGTGCCACTCCCTTTTCAGCCAGACGCGCGACCTCCTGAGGATTGTGGATCAAAGGGCCGAGGCTGCGAACCTCGCCGACCTCCGCTTCCGCCGCGTCAAAGGCCATCTTAACCGCACGTTTGACCCCAAAACAAAAACCGGCATTTTCAGCAATAACCACTTCCATTTTCGCCTTCCGCCTCCCTATTCCCCCATCGGGGATGACAAGACCCTTTCAAGCTGTGTCATATGTGTCATGATTTTGCTGGCTATTCTAGCATAAAGTATCTTTGGAATCACCCCTTCTTTTTCAGCAAGATCAATCTCCTCTTTGAAATCAAGAGGCTCTCCGAAAATAACCGTCACACGACGAAAAAGTCGGACAGGGTTGGCGCCGTGCATATATGCAGGAACAACTTTTACCCCAGATTTTGTGACAAGCAACCCGATTCCGGACATGGCCGGCTGTAGGCGTCCATCGGGGCTGCGTCTTCCCTCTGGATAAATCGCAAGAAGGCGGTCGGCCCTGAGGCGGTTGACCGCCTCAGCAATGGCCGACCGATCGAACCTTCCACGGCGAACAGGGAAACCGCCCAAAGCCGTGAAGAGGGATGCAATCAGGCGATTTCTGAAAAGTTCACTCTTCGCGATATTATCCGCCCGTCTGGCGAGAGAACATCCCAAAAGAGGAATATCGAAGTAGCTATTATGATTGGCAGCAACAATAACCCCCCCTTCTTGAGGAACATTTTCAACACCGACAACCTTTAACCTGAAAAAAATCCGCGCCAAGGCGTGAACCAGAACATGAGCAACTTTGTAGATCATATCTAAACTCCGGGGGAATGCTCCCCGGACGGCGTTTCTATCTTCTCTCTCCGGGCAATCAATTCCATCACCACGCAATACATCCGGTCGATCACTTCATCCAGTTTAAGCCGGGTGGAATCGATCACAACCGCATCTTCTCCCCGCCTTAAAGGGGCAAACTCCCTTTGGCGATCCTTTGCGTCTCGATCTTCAATATTCTTTGTTGTGGTTTCAATATCCGTCTCTACTCCTTTTAATCGAAGATCGTGATATCGCCTTAAAGCACGCACCCGGACTGAAGCATCAAGATAAAACTTCATCTCCGCCTCTGGAAAGACAACCGTCCCAATATCTCTCCCTTCGATCACCACCCCACCCTGATTTCCGATGGCCCGCTGAATGGATAAAAGCTGATGCCGAATGCCAGGATAGGCGGATATCGTCGAGGAAACCTCTGTGACTTCGGGCAAACGCAGATGTGACGTGACATTAACCTCATCAACCCAGACCTCAGTGCTCTCTCCCTCCAGGCAGAGCTTGATCCGGAGCTTCTCGCAGGTCGACTCGACTTCCAGGGGCCGAGTGTGATCCACCTTACCCTGAATCACACTCCAGGCAATGGCACGATAGAGTGAACCGGAATCAAGGGTGAGATAACCGAGTTTCCCAGCCAGGCTTTTTGCCGCGCTGCTTTTTCCGGCACCCGCCGGACCATCAATGGCGATAATTAATTTTCTTCGGGACATAAAATTCACGACGTATTACGTATTGGCTCTTAACTCCGACAACAAATCGAGAAATCCGGGAAAGGAGGTATTGATACACTCCATATCATCGATTTCATTTTCACCGTCGGTCCTTAAACCCGCAACTGTCATTGACATTGCAATACGATGATCCCCTTTCGTCTCACAGGCCGTCCCTCTCCATTGTCTGCTCCCCCGAATCTTCATGCCGTCGGAAAAGGTTTCAACCTGTATTCCCATCCCACGCAGGGCTTTGGCCATCGTTTCGATACGGTCACTTTCCTTCACACGTAACTCCTGCGCGTTACGAATCACCGTCTCTCCTTCAGCCGCTGCCGCTGCAATACAAAGAACAGGAAACTCATCAAGAACCGAAGCAGCCAAGGCACCCTCTATCAAAATCCCCCGGAGCGGACGCGATCGGACCGTCAAATCTGCAATGGGCTCATGACGCGATGACGACAGGGGATGAATGGTAATATCTGCGCCCATCCTCTGAAGGACGTCGAGAATACCCGTCCTCGTCGGATTTATACCAACACCCTTGAGCTTGACTTCAGATCCTTCCAAAATTGTTGCGGCGACAAGGAAAAATGCCGCAGAAGAGATATCTCCAGGGATCTCTATTCTCTTATTTTTAAATGCCCTTCCCCCGACCACTGAAAAACCCTCCGCCTTTTCTTCACACTGGATACCCAGATAACGGAACATTCTTTCGGTATGATCCCGCGACCGTCCGGGTTCGGAAACAATCGTCTCCCCAGAAGCAAGAAGGCCAGCCAGTAATATTGCCGACTTCACCTGAGCACTCGAAAAGGGAAGACGGATGCTGGTCCCGGAAAGCATCCCCCCGGAAATGGCCAAGGGGGCAAGATCTCCTCCCGATCGGCCCATGATCTCAGCGCCCATACAACGTAAGGGCGCAACAATACGACCCATCGGCCTTTGTCTGAGAGAGGCATCTCCTGTTAATACTGAGAAAAATGACTGACCGGCAAGGAGGCCGGTCAGTAGCCGCATCGTTGTCCCCGAATTGCCGCAATCAATAACCCCCTTCGGTTCCGAGAGTCCTCTAAGCCCTTTTCCCTCGATTTTAAGGCTCAAGGTCCCACCAGATGAGGTGTCTATAATCGAAATACCCATCGCCCTGAATGCCGCAACCGTCCGTTCACAATCCTCAGAAGGCAAATAACCGACAATCTCGGCAGTCCCCTCCCCAAAGGCCGACAGCATCACGGCCCGATGTGTGATCGACTTATCCCCTGGGAGCCGGATAGCACCCCGCAGAGATACTTTTCTTGAACAATCCCTTCGGTCCAGTTCACGCATCTAAGGCTCCATGCCGATCTTGCTAAAAAGTTCCAATGCTCTCAGTCAAACCAGTGGCTCCGGCCCGGCAGATCCTCATACCAGAACTTAAAAAATAGTATCTCTGAATGATTACGAATCTTACAACGACGTCATATTTGGCGAGAGGTTCAACGTGTTGCCTTACGGCGTATCTCTTTTGCACGTTCAAAGATTTCAGTGAGTCCGGGACCATCGCCACGTATGATCTTCTTTTTTATTTTTTCGATCGTTTCCTGATAGAGATCAATCACTTCGATCATTGCTTCACGGTTTTGAATGAAGATATCCCTCCACATATCCGCGGAACTCCCCGCAATCCGCGTATAATCCCGCAAGCCGCCTGCAGAATACTGAACCGGATCCCTCTTGGCGACCTTCGGATGTGTGAGTGTCTCCATCAATGCATATGCAGCCAGATGAGGGAGATGGCTGACCACACCCAAAACCTGGTCATGATCGAAGGGGTCCATCTCACTCACCCGCGCACCTGTTTTCTTCCAGAGGGTCGCAACTTTTTTAAGCGCAGATTGGTTTGTCTTTGACGTCGGGGTTAAAATAAATCGGTTACCTTGGAACAGTGATGCCGTTGCCGCCATCACGCCTGATTTTTCTCGGCCCGCTATCGGATGACCGCCGACAAAGAAGGCATGAGAGGGCAGAGCGGACTCAAGACACTCAACCAATCCTCCCTTCACACTTCCAACATCTGTCACCACCGCACCTTCCTTAAGAAATGGACCGATTAATTGACATATCTGTTCAAATAATCCGACAGGAGTTGCCAATACAACAAGATCTGCTTCTCTGATCGCTTTTGAGAGAGTTAAAAAATAGCAATCGATCGCCCCGAGAGAGGAGGCCTTTTGGAGCGGGCCTCGCCGCCTTCCATAGCCGACCACCTTTCCGACAAGCTTCTTTTGCTTCGCGATCAGACCGAGGGATCCCCCGATCAGCCCGACACCGATAATGGTCATTTGCTTAAATATCATCAGGATGACGCCTCACATTTCTTGTAGCAATATGCCTAGATTTTGCTTCAGCGCAAGGCACGAGGAGCACAGAACCGCAACGCATGTGTCTATACATGAGGATTCGAGCACCAAAGTAACGCCGCCATGAAAGAAAGGAGGGGTATGTTGAATCGTTACACAATACGTTTCCTTTCCGGACCCGGCAGAAAAATCTCTTCTATAGTTCACGGCCAACGGCTTTGGCAATCAGCCGTAACTCGGCAACCAGAGTTTTGAAGTCCTTTGGGAGTAGGGCCTGATCCCCATCGCAGTAAGCCTCTTCAGGAAAGGAGTGCACCTCTATCATCAAACCATCCGCTCCGGCAGCAACGGCCGCTCTCGCCATTGGGGCAACCAGATAAGTCTTTCCAACAGCGTGACTTGGATCAACAATGACAGGAAGATGCGTCAGTTGCTTAATGACCGGGATAGCCGAGAGATCAAGCGTATTTCGCGTCTGCGTCTCAAATGTCCGTATACCGCGTTCACAGAGAATAACCTGAGCATTCCCTGCAGACATGATGTATTCCGCAGAAAGCAGAAACTCCTTAATGGTTGCAGAAAGTCCTCGTTTGAGCATCACTGGCTTGTTATGCGCACCCACCTCGGCCAAGAGTCTGAAGTTTTGCATGTTTCGGGCACCGATCTGGATAATATCGGCATGCTTCATCATCATGGGCATGTCCCGGGGATCCATAATTTCAGTAATGATTGGCAGACCCGTTTTTTTCCTGGCTTCACTCAGGTATTCCAGCCCCTCCTCTCCCAGGCCCTGGAAAGAATAAGGGGAGGTTCGCGGCTTGAATGCCCCGCCCCGGAGGATCTGGGCCCCGGCCACCTTAATGTCTTCCGCAATCGAAGTAAGAAGGTCTTTCTTCTCAACCGAACAGGGGCCGGCCATCAGGACCATCTTGTTTCCACCTACCTTGACGCCATTGACATCAACAACAGTATTCTCTTTTTTAAACTCCCGGCTGACCAGTTTATAGGGAGAAAGAATCGGGAGCGCTTTTTCCACGCCCGGCAAAGCCGTTATCGGTTGCTTCTGAAGCGCCCGCTCATCTCCAATCACCGCGATGACCGTACGCTCTTGTCCCTCAAGGATATTCGGGGTCAATCCCGCCTCTTTTATTTTTTCCAGAATATGTTCTTTTTCCCGATCTGTTGTCCCGGGTTTTAATACGATAATCATTTCCCTCTCCTTAACAAAACCTCTTTTAATGTTCGTATAAACCTGCGGTTCTCTCGCGGCAGGCCGACCGTCACCCGAAGATGACGCTCTCCCAGGTGGCGTATAATTACCCCTTTCTTAAGCAGGGCCTGATAAACATCCCTTCCGACCTTCGGATCAGATCCGGATAGAGAAAAGCAGATGAAGTTACTCTCACTTGGGAGACAAGTCACACCCATCTTATCAAAGTGAGCATAGATGTACGCTTTCCCGGCACGATTTACTTCAAGGGATTTTGCTACGTGGTCTTCATCCGTAAGGGCGGCCAAGGCCGCCTGCTGCGCCGGAAGATTCACATTGAAAGGCTGTCTTACCCTGTTCAAATAATCGACAACTTCAGGCCGACTGATCCCGTATCCGATTCGGAGGCCGGCCAGGCCGTAGAGTTTTGAGAAGGTCCGAAGCATCATTAAAGGAGCCCCTTCCTCCAAAAATTGAACAGAGCCTGGAAACTCAGGATCGGATGCATATTCCGCGTAAGCCTCATCAAAAACCACCAGAATCCTTTTCGGGATTCGGGATAAAAACCGCCTCACCTCACTTTGACGAACAATAGTCCCGGTCGGGTTGTTTGGATTACAAATAAAAATAAGCTTTGTCTTTTTCGTAACCGCTTTTACCATCTCAGGGAGATCAACCCTTCCCGCTTTGAGCGGGATCTGAATCGATTTGGCGTGCGCCGTCCCAACCATAAGGGCGTAAAGAGAGAAGCTTGGCGACGCCATCACGACCTCGTCTCCAGGAAGAAGGAAGGTCCTAACCAGTAATTCAATAATCTCATTCGAGCCATTTCCGATCATGACCTCAGCCGGAGTGACCTTCCATTTTTCCGCAAGGGCTGCTTTCAATTCAGAAGCGGCGCCGTCAGGGTAATATCGAACTTTTTTGAGTCCCCGCCGAATCGCTGCCAAAGCCTTTCTCGAAGCGCCCAAAGGGTTCTCGTTGGAAGCCAGTTTAATGGAACCTGTAATGCCAAGTTCACGCTCCAGCGCTTCGACCGGCTTTCCGGGGATATAGGGTTTGATCCCGGAAATATCGGGATGGACTTTAATCATCATTACTGTTTCCTGTTGCTATTTCATTTAACTATTATTCCTGCGACGATTCAGCATACCACTATTAAGCTTCAGGGCAAGCCGCGAGGATACGAGCACCACAGCAACGCCGCCATGGAGGAATGGGTCTCGGGGTGTGCTGAATCGTTACGCCTCGATTTCTTCCGCCGAGGGATAAGACCCAAGCACCTTTAGTGTAATGCCTCCCGCTTTCAGTCCCTTGATCACCTTTCGGATCTTCCTGTCTTCGGTATGGCCTTCCATATCCACATAGAAGATATATTCCCAGGCTTTCCGCTTCGAGGGCCGGGACTCAATATTCGTCAAATTAATCTTTGCCCGTGAAAATGGCCGAATCACCTCGTAGAGAATTCCCGGCTTGTCCTGAACGGAAAATAAGAGGGAGGTCTTGTCTCTCCCGGTCGGGGCATGTGTTTGCGGTGAGATGACCAGAAAGCGTGTGAAATTATCTACATTATCCTCAATCTTCTTCTCTATGACCCCAAGATGATAAAGCCTTGCGGCCAGTTCAGAGGCAATGGCACCTGCCGTCGGATCCTGTTGGGCCATCTCGGCCGCTTTCGCCGTACTGGAAACCTCGACCATCTCGACGCCCTGTAGACGCGTTTCGATAAAAACCTTACATTGTGCAAAAGCCAGGGGATGTGAATAGACCCGCTTCAGTGCTTCAATCTGTCCTGCCTTCGAAAGGAGGTGATGAGAGATCTCAAGCAGGGTCTCTCCGAAGATCTTCAAGGGCGAGTCGATGAACATATCGAGCGTGTGGTTGACCACACCCTCATTTGAATTCTCAATCGGAACGACGCCAAAATTGGCCCTTCCACGCTCTACTTCGTCAAAAACACTTTTGATGCTTTCAACCGGCAAAGCACTCACGGAAAAACCAAAACGCTGTGTACAGGCCATATGGGTAAAGGTCGCCTCCGGACCGAGGTAAGCCACTTTCTGCGGACCTTCTAATGAGAGAGAGGTCGAGATAATCTCACGAAAGACGCTCCGCAGCCCTTCATTCGGGAAGGGCCCCTGGTTCGAACCTGTAAGACGCGCGTAAATGGCTTGCTCTCGAGCCGGGGCGTAAAGTTCAGCCTTCTGGTCTCTTTTAATTTTTCCGATTTCCAGGACAACACGGGCACGATCATTTAGCAGCGCCAGGACCTTTTCATCGATCTCATCAATCTTCTGACGATGCGGGGATAAGGGATCTATTTTGGACAAAAGGTGAAACCTCCATATACAAAAATCCCTGTATTATAACGTAGTTATGCGCTCTTTTTCAAGAACTTTACGCCCTTCGAATTGACTCAAATAAAATGTTACCGAAGCGGCCTCAGAGGAGGGATCGTTGACTCATAATAAATGTTACCCAAAGATTTCGATAAAAGGAGGGTACTATTGTGAGTCCACGATCCAAAAAGGAATACCTGCAAGCCGT
>JAJDBV010000067.1 GCA_029261165.1 Nitrospirota bacterium
GGATGTCTATGCCAAAGTTCGAAGGTTTTGTTTCGTAGAAGGTCACAGTTCCCGCCATGCGAGTCGTGTATTCGGGTTGAGCCGAGCGATGATTCGCAAGATGCTTAACTACTCTGAACCCCCGGGTTACCGCCGAAACAAGCCAGTTCACCGTCCTGTGCTCGGTCCTTTCACCGATGTCATTGATGCGATTTTAGAGGACGACAAGCTTCGTCCTAAGAAGCAGCGACATACTGCTAAGCGGATTTTCGATCGGATTCGTGACGAGCATGACTATCCTGGAAAGTATGGCGCGGTGAAGGAGTATGTGCGGGAGACACGTATTGTCTCACGGGAGATGTTCGTCCCATTGAGCCATGCGCCTGGCCACGGCCAAGCGGACTTCGGAGAAGCCTTGGCTGTAATGGGCGGTATAGAAATGAAGATTCACTTTCTATGCATCAGCCTTCCCCATAGTGACGCGATATTCGTGAAGTCGTATCCCGCCGAGACAACGGAAGCGTTTCTAGACGGCCACAATGCAGGGTTTGATTTCTTTGAAGGTGTTCCCACGAGCATGCTGTATGACAACACGAAGTTGGCAGTGGCACGTATTCTGGGCGATGGGAAACGGAAAGAGACCAGAGCGTTTACCGCCCTGAAATCTCACTATCTTTTCGAGGCTAGATTTGGTCGGTCTGGCAAGGGGAATGACAAAGGGAAAGTCGAGGGACTGGTTGGGTATGCCCGGCGTAACTTCATGGTGCCAATGCCCCAGTTCGATAGCTTTGATGCGCTGAACACCTATTTGCTAGACAGGTGCAAAGAGCGGATGAATGATATGCTCCGTGGCCACAAGGAAAGCATTAAGGCCCGCTTTACGCGAGACTGGGACGCTCTCCTACCTCTTCCCCCTTTCCCCTATGACGTCTGCGACAGGATCGACACGAAGGGTTAGCTCCCTGTCATTGGTCCGCTACAAGAGCAATGATTACTCCGTCCCCGTAGCCTATGGCCACCGGGAGGTTCATGTTCGCGCCTATGTTCATGAAGTTGTTGTGAGTTGCGGAACAGAAGAGATTGCACGGCACAAACGCTCTTACGAGAAGGAGGATTTTATCTACAACCCCCTCCATTATCTTCCGCTTCTAGAGATGAAGACAGGTGCGCTTGACCAAGCCGCTCCGCTACAGGGATGGGAGTTACCGGAAGAGTTCATGGCGCTCAGACGTTTGCTGGAAGCGCGCATGGATAAAAAGGGAAAGCGTGAATACGTCCAGGTTCTCAGGCTCTTGGAGGCATTCAAGATCGAAGAGGTCAGCCATGCTGTGCGTGAGGCCTTACGTTTGCGTGCCATATCATTTGACGCCGTCAAACACCTGGTGTTGTGTCATATAGAACGCAGGCCGCCGAGGCTTGATCTCGATAACTATCCTCACCTGCCGTCCGCCACAGTGAGCACAACGAAAGCGGCCGATTACATGAGTCTGATCTCATGAGCGATAAACCACAGGTGTTACTCGGACATTACTTAAAAACCCTCAAGCTCCCAACCTTTCTAAGGGAGTACCCGAAGATTGCCAGACAATGCGCTACGGAGGGTGTTGATTATGAACGCTTTCTGTTGAGGCTCGCAGAGCAGGAATTAATCGATAGTCAACGCCGTATGGTCGAGCGGAGAATCAAACAAGCCAAGTTCCCGACGATCAAGAGTCTTGACAGTTTTGATTTTAAAGCCTTGCCGTCACTGAATAAGAAGCGGGTCACAGACCTTGCCAGATGTGAATATATAGACCGGAAAGACAACGTCATCGCCCTGGGAAACTCCGGGACGGGAAAAACACATATTGCCACAGGGCTTGGTCTGGCTGCATGTCAGAAAGGGCTGCTGGTTCTCTTTACCAAGGCTTCCGCTCTGGTGACCGAACTCATGGAAGCAAGAGATGAAAAACGTCTGCTCAGGTTTCAGAAACAGCTTGACAGACAAAAGCTACTCATCATCGACGAGCTTGGCTTCGTCCCCTTGTCAAAAACCGGAGCCGAGCTTTTATTTGAAGTCTTTAGCCAACGCTACGAGCAAGGGTCGGTGATCATCACCAGTAATCTACCCTTTGATGAATGGACGGAGACTTTCGGCTCAGAAAGACTCACCGGTGCGCTTCTAGACCGGCTCACCCATCACGTCCACATCCTTGAGATGAACGGCGAAAGTTATCGGCTCAACCAGAGCAATAAAAGAAAAAACGAAGGGGAATAAGCGATAAAAAAAGGGACAGATTAACGCAATTTCTTTAACCCAGGTGGCTCACTTTTACAGCGCCACACTGGATCATTTTTATAATGCCATTGACACTACAATCCACACGGTGCTAAAGACCGCCGAGGAAGCGGTTCGAAAGCTTGAAGGCAATAAAATTACGAAAGAAGAATGGCGGATACAATTCCGTCATTGGGTCATAAGGGGGTTTGACGTGCCGATTCAAATAGTTCCAGCCCTAAACCCCATCTGGGAACCAATCACAAGTGTAGACTTCAATAAAAAAGATCCGAACTCTGGTGCAATTACGCGGACAACGATCTCTAAAAGCCTACCCGTAACAGGACCCACAATATCATTACCAACGGATCAACTTCCTCCTTTGACGAGTACCCCTTGGGAATCCTTTCATCCTCCTCTCGCCGATACTACAGGGTTTAACTATTTTGGACCAATACCTTCGGGCGACGCGCGGATACTAGCCACATTCGCCTACTCCCCTCAAACCGGGAATTTCTTACAAAGGCGAACAGTAACATCTTATCAATGGGCTCCAGGATCGCCAAGCAATGAATATCTTCTCTTCTCCGAAACCAATAATTTTCTTACAGATCATTTTGAAGTAAAAGATAGTCTAGGAGCGCGGAAGCTTTCAATAAACGGGTTCTACCGAATCCCGCCCAAAACAACATATACAATCAATAAATACGTGCAAACCCCTCAACTAACATTTTATAACGACACCGAAGTTGGAAACCGGGAAACCTTCATAAGCGCAACCGCAAAGAAATATGACCTTTCCATTGCATGGACAATTAACAACCAGATCGACATCAAAATTGTCCATGATACAGGCTTTGAAAATGCCTTAGAAATGGTCGCGGTTGATGTTGTTCGGGGGGGTACACCAGCGACGTACACCATCACCCGATGAATCTGCTACGAGCGCCTCATGCACTCACTGGACGCGATTTTCCAGAACATTTCTCACTCACCGTATAGACACATACGGCTCCGCTCAAAACAACCTGCAAAACCCCGTCCCTCAAGCACCTGTTTCTCTCTCGCTACGATTCCATATTTTGGTAAATTCAGGGGGTAGGATATACAACATGGCGTTAGATTTCATAGGAATCTCCTATTTAAATGTTCGCAAAAATCAACCCACTCGTTTGGATTTTCAGGTTTCCAATCGTAATCTAAAACTTTTAGATATAATAAGGGTTCTGTCGCGATATTGGTATGAACAATCCGAACTTTGCGACGGGACCCTTTTTAGCGGCTGTTCTTTGTTAATGATGTCAAAACATGCAAACCCATCAGGTAGTTTCCAAATGGGTTGCGTTCGTTCCATTTTACCTGGACCGGAAATAAAAATGTGACCGGTAGTTTTTCCATCGGGATGAACACCTGAAACTCTTTTGTAATGGCTATTCTTCTCGTTGTTTCTATTCTCATCCCGCTACGGCTGACATCAACCAGTTTTCCTGGACCATTACCGATCTTATCGGAATCGCTGCTGCCCCCTTTGACGTGATAGGTAATGGGACATCGGCAATCAAAACGAAAATGAGACCTTTTTTCGCGATAACTCTTTTTTTGCTCAATACTTGCAAAATTATAATGGAGGGTTTCTTCAGAAGAGAGTATCGGCCAGATCTCTTCAAAGCTCTGGAAGACCAAGTCCTCTTCGGTCCTGGCCTTCTCTAATACCCCATGTAACTCTAATACCCCTTGAAAGCGACAGGCCCGATCATCTTGCGGACTATTTCGACAGACACGGATAATGTAAGGATTCACAAATATGTCCTCCTCATGAATGATTCCTGATGCGAACTATTCAGCGCACCCCCATTTTTCCTCAGAAATCGCGTTGCTCCGTGCAAACAGAGAGCCTCTTTAGGGATTGCCACTCAAAATAAATGAAAACTAACTGTAGCAATTACCTTACAAAAAAAAACCTGTCAGTTCTGACAGGCTCATTGATTCCCTCATTGTAGGTAGCCTTCAGTGGACTCTATCCCATTCCACAAAAGGAGGGCATACTATGAACTACCGCACAATCCACCTTTATGAATCGGGCTATTGTGTAAAATCTATTGAATGTGAGGAAGAGAAGTTTCAGGCATCCCGATTCCGGTATCAGGTCTTCTGCGAAACATTGGGATGGATTCCTCTGAATCCAAATGGTCTGGAAATTGATGCGCATATCCAATGCAATGTAAACGGATCGGACTGTGGACCATTGTTGATTAAAGTAGATATTAATAAATCCAGTACTTGCTTTAAAGCACTGGTAAAGTGTCAATGCACGTATAAGGACCACGCCTTCCTTTTAAAAAAAGTAATCCCAATGTAAACCCCTCGGCCTTTTTCATCCCTCTGTCCATAAGACCTAGATGCCTTTCTAATCGGAACACGGCTCAAAAGAGGCATGATTATACTTTTCTTGAGATTCCACATCTACAAACCATCGCAATTAAAATCTTTAAAACTTGAGGATTCATCTTACAATTTGATAACATCCAAAGTATTGATAATTGACAAATACTGGGAGAAATAAATGTCCTGCCTTGCGTTTATCCTTCCCCAAAAAAGAGCACACAATATACTGGGAAAAATCATCAGGAAGGATTTCTGGATGTCGGGATTTCTAGAAATAGTCCCTACATTCTTGACAATATATAAATGCAAGATAAACTTAATATGAATAGATAAATCAAATACTCAAGGGTATGGCTTGGGTTTTTCTGCGGACGTGTTTCGGTATTTCCCCCGAACGCAAAGGCGTTTAGAGTGATTATTCGGAAAACGGTCGAACCCAATGAGTTCATTATTGAGCATACTATATAAAAGCCAGCTATACGTAGAATAATCACCTTTTAAACTCTAACTGTCACCCTATCTGTAAAAGGAGAAAATGGCAGGTAAAGGTATAAAATTTTACATACTAATTGGACTTGGAATCGGTTTAGGTTTTTGGATCATAGACTCTGGGATTCAGGCATTTCTATTCCAAGAAAGTCCCTTGCGTGAAGAGATCTTAAATCCAAGTGCGCGTAGCCTTTACACGCGCTTGGTCATAATTTCCCTCCTCCTTACCCTTTGCCTCAGAATTGAGGCCACTAAGAAAAATGGGCATACAAAACGACAACGACTCTCAACGACCCTCTTTGAATCAGTTGCCGAAGCAATCGTCATCACCGACAGCGATAGAAACATTCTTACGGTCAATCCCGCCTTCACAGAAGTCACTGGCTATACAACCAACGAGGTTATCGGGAAAAACCCCTCAATCCTTCAGTCCGGGAAGCATGATGAGTCGTTTTATAAAGCAATGTCGGACACCATAAACAAAACAGGTCATTGGCAGGGAGAAATCTGGAACCGCAGAAAAAATGGGGAGGTTTATCCCGAATGGCTCTCCATTTCAGCGGTCAAAGACGAGAGGGGGAATGTTGTCCGTTATGCTGGAATATTCAATGACATCACAAAACGTAAACAAGATGAGGCAAGGGTACAAAGCCTAGCCCATTACGACCAGCTCACGGGCCTAGCCAACCGGGTCCTATTCACAGAGCGCCTGTCCGAAGCGATAAAGCAAGCGAGACGTAAAACTTCACATATCGCTGTCCTCTTTCTTGATCTTGATGGGTTTAAATCCATAAACGATACTTACGGCCATCTTGTTGGGGACGAAGTCCTCAAGGAGACTGCGAATCGACTACTTTCCTGTGTACGCGAGACTGATACGGTTGCTCGTTCGGGAGGGGATGAATTCCTCATCATCCTTTCAAATACGACGGGAAGAAAAGATGGTGCTATCGCCGCGAAAAAGATCATCAGAACTCTATCTCATCCCTTCAATATAGAAGGACATAATCTCTCTGTTGGCATCAGTATAGGCATCACGATTGCACCTCGTGACGGCAAGGAAGTAACCCTCCTCGTAAAGAATGCAGACCAAGCGATGTATCAGGCTAAGAATGCTGGTCGCAACACCTTCCTTTTCTTCAGCAAAGAATTTGATAATGGATTAGTCGCTTAAGCGAGGCCCCCACAATGTATCCTTGCCTTACCGTACTTATCTGGTTTTGAAAAGGGTAGCTAGTGACCATGTACGCGATCCCTTCCCCATCTGCCTCAAGGGGCGCCCTTGCATGATATACAGTCACGCTATTATGTGGCAGAATATCAAACCCGGACTGCCATCCATAAAAATATCAGAATAAAGTAAAGAGGATTTTTTTGTGAGAGGGGAAGCTGTAGAAGCAATTATGTAAGATATTTAGCCAACGAGATAATTTTTATCCCCTCGTAGTTTCCGAGCTTGAGCATTGCTCGGTCACCCGTAACGATCATCTCGGCATGGCCCGAAACGGCACATTCTAAAATACGATTATCTGGTTCATCATCCAACACAGCCGTTCTGTGCTTGGGGTAAATCAGCTCGGCTATCTCAGAAAGGAAGACTGCAACATGGGCGAGGGCTTCCTGATCGCGACCAAATTTTCTGGAAAGGACCTCCAAGAGTTCCTGGATAATTACCTTCGAGATGACCAGGTGATCATTCCCTTCAATAATCCGGACGATGGCTTCCGTTGCGCGACCACCTGGTATGGCAAGGGCTGAAACAAAGATATTCGTGTCGAATACGATTCTCACTGTTTGAGATAACGACTCAGGTCTTTTTCGGTGAGAATACCTTTCTCCACTGCCTTTTCGCTCCAGTACCCCTGAAGTCCTTTGAATTCGTTCTTGAGACGGTCGATTCGGGCAAGACGAAGGGCATCCTGAATTACAGCGCTAAGAGTTTTTCCTTCAGAACGTGCCACATCTTCGGCTTCCTTGGCAAGATCAGGAGGAAGAGAGATCGTCTTTTTGATAGCTGTTCCCATGAGCAAGAATCCTCTACCAGGGTGATAGTATGAATAGATCATACCACAGTCTTTCGGTAAACTCCAGATCAATCCGTTTTAGTATTCTTTGTTGCAAAGTATAAATATCTCCTATATATTGATCGGCTTTTAACTTTTCAGATTCAATACGAACATTGGGTTTACAGTGGATAAGAAAATACACAGCAACGGTAATAGGGAAGCGGCCTTACGACGAGCGCTGATGCGCGTTAAACCGGAGTACTTTTCATGGTCTAAAGAAGAGCAGGAACAGTATGGCGTAAACTTGCCGGATAGAGAACGTTTCCTAATCGAGCAAGCCCTTTATAAAGCCCTTTTTGATCTAGCTGCCCCGACGGAAGCAGCCCTGGAAATGGTATCTGAAAAGTTTAGTCATGAAGAATATCTCCAGTTTAACAGCACGATATTACCTCTTTACGGGATCGGTGAAAATGACTTCTATCTCAATGAGTGGATGTCTAAAACACTTCTCGATTTTGAAACCCTTCATGACTACTGTTATGATGATCACCTTTTTCAAGAAGAAGCCAAAGAAAAAGATTTTGATGACTACAAGCCAAGGCCTTACCGAGGTGGAATATATGGCACCTGGGCACGCCTGAATATTGATGGTGTATTTTATTACTCTAACCTCTGGTCCGTAGCCGACTATTTAATGAGCGTCATCGATGACATCTGTTCTGCAAAAATAAACGAGTTGATCCCATACGATTTCGTGCCAGGAAAGAATCACGGCAAAAGAGAGGGCAAAGGGTCAGTTTATAATATGGAGCACGATGCAGGAGGACTGGAGGGGCAATTAGAGGAGCTTCAGGGATGTTCCTACGAGTACATTGGCAAGCGCCATGCTGACCTTGCTGATGATTTTGACCAGAAAGCCTCAAAAACGTCTTACATCATCGAAGAGAGCACGGAGGATGAGCCACATATAAATTTTGTGTTTTCAGATAAAACTGCACTGAAATCTATTCGGTTCAAGTCTTTTATGCGTGATTGCAAAAATATTGCAGGCAATAATGCAGAGTTGGCGCGAAGGGTAGAAGAGGAGAAAAAAGCTGCTGTTGAATATCTAGAACAACAGTATCACGAAATAATGAAAAATTTTGATCCTAAGGTCGTGAAGCTCCGAAAAAAACGAAAAGTTATTCTTGCCGATGGAGCACTAAACGGCCTCGACTAATACAGATTCACCTCCCCATTACAAGGACACGTCGGACGGCTTCGGGTTCTTTATCAATCACAAATAGAAAGTTTTTTGATGCACCGGAAGGGACTCGGCGGCCTTGCTCCCAATCCTGAATCGTTCTAAGATTCACGCCAAAATAACCTGCGAATACTTTCTGAGTCATGCCTAGCTTTTTACGAATGCGGCGCACATTAATCGCGTCGGGAATATGAACAATGCAATTATGATCTTTTTCCCCTTTTGCAAAAGCAAGCGCCTCTTCGGCACTTTCTATAATACGCTTCCCTGCGGTTTTCATAATTATTTCCTCCCTTTTCTGTAGGCTTCTGTGATACCGCCTAAAATCTTTTTCAGTGTGTTACACTCTGCTTTTGTTAAATTTACCTTGTCGCCTTTGGCAAACACGTTAAGAAGAAAAACAGGAATATCAACCCCTGAATAAAAGTGATGACATGAACACCACCGCTTTTCCCCTTCCCTTTGGCAGATAACCGCATTTTCTGGGCACCCCCGGTTCCGGAAATGCCGATTCCCGCGAGCGGATTTTCAGAAATAAAATCGACAATTTCTTCCCGTTCATCGTCCGATAAGCCAACACCCTTGGCATCCTTTAGAAACCCGGCGGTTTCAATCACCGTCTGCATAAAGACGGGATACGGCAATGCCGTATTTATGTCAATAGGAATAAGCCAAATTCCATGACCGAGGCCGGTGAGGCTTTCTGCTTGAGACCTAAAATTCGATAAACCGCCCATACATGGATTGGATACTTCCAAAAAACAGGAATATGGTAAGGCTCGAAAATACCGTGGTGTGGAAGGGGCCTAAAGATAACTCCACCGTCTGGCAATGGGTTATACCGTTTCTTCAAGCTTGTGTTGAATGAGCCTATTTATGCTCTGCCCTTCTTGGAAGGCACGCAGGGTCAAGGCCTTATGTAAATCGGGTGAAATTCGTAGTGATATTTTGCCCGAAAAGGTCTTATTTGCAGTCGGGGGAGGAAGGGGCTTTCCTTCCTTCCTCATAAGATTTATTGCCTCTCCAACGGTATCACAGAGTTCTTTAAAGACCTTGGATTCATCCTTCCCGTGAACGCCGCCATCGAACAGACCAGGTGACGTTCCGATATAGCAATGATCTTCATCCGACCATTCAACAATCTTTAGGTAATTGTCAGAGCGTAATTTCTTCATTTGGTTACTCCATTGATTGCTTTTCTTACGGCCTTCTCCTGATAAGCCTTTGCATCGGAACTCGATTTCCCAGAAATGACAACAGGGATAGGATAATCTGCATGAATAAAATTCCGATGGCTAACCGTTCCACCTCGATTAACGAAGCCGAGCTTTTTTAGCTCTTTTATCGACTCACGAACTTTCCGAGACATAGTTATTGGTATCATTATGATACCAATATGTCAATCTTTATAGATGGAAGGATTGGGGCAGAGGAATGACCAGGAAAAATTGATCCCCCTGCCAGAGTTTGCTACATCTTTGCTTTGCCGGCAAATGACCGGCCAGAAAATTGTCCTTTGTGACATTCGTAAACCCCCGCCGCTCGGTTGTTGTGACAACCAAAGGAGTCAAGTCCTCCCCGATGGGCAAGGGTAGGGGAGGGAGAAAAAAGGAGGGCAAGGAAAATGATCAGGCTTTTTGCTCTCATTGGATAAGATCCTTTGGGGATAAAAATGAGGAGGTGCAGTGAGGGTTCTTATAGGGTGTCATTCAAGGAAATGGAATAGTGGAAGGCCTTTTACGCGAAGCCCTGGAGGTGCTAATTTCAGTTGGGTTGTGCATGCATTTCGAGCGGGAAGGGGAGTCCTGACCGTTGAGGGCTCTGAGAGACCTCGAGATGTTTTCTATTGTTTATTAATAAACGGGGTTTGCCCAATACAAGCAAAATTTTATCTTGCTATTATGAAAATATGTGTTATGATGGTTGAAGAACATCCATTCTGGAATATAAAGACATGGCGAGACCAATTGAATACAATTTGCAGAATTTTTTAGACAAGGCCACTGAGATATTTCTCGCCAAAGGCATTAAAAATGTGTCTATGTCAGACATCCTAGGTAAAACAAGATTTAATAGACATAGTTTATATAAATTATTTGAAAACAAAGATAAACTCTACAACAAGGCTGTAACAAACTACCGAGACCGGTTTTTGTGCCATGGGTACAACATTCTTGAAGAAAATCCGCAGGGCCTTTCGTCGATCAAAAATTTCTTTGGAACGATGCTTTCAAGTAATGCGCCTGTACGATGTCTGATGGTCAATACAATCGCTGAATTTGATGAAATGAATGATGATGTTAGAGAGTTGGCCCAGATTCATTTTGCAAGAATAGAAGATGCATATAAAAAAAATATTGAAATTGGAATTGAAAAAAAGGAGATTGCTTCCACCTACAATCCAAAAGATATCTCGAGGTATCTTGTTATGACAATGCAAGGACTACCCGTTAATACTCAATTGTATGGGAACAATAAGGTTAAAAAGTTAGTGTTTTCTTATTTGAATGGTTTGAAGCGCTAAAAAATTTTAAATTGTTACAGAACATATGTTCTGTAACATTCGTATTTTAAAAAAAGGAGGTAACGAAAATGACAAAGAAAATTCTAATAGTAGTGATGGTGCTTATGTATTTTACTGCAAGTGCAGGTGCAAGTGGGACGGTAGGCATAAAGGGAAGAACAAAATCGATCACCCTAATAAAGGACCATGTTGTCGAGATAACTTTTATGGAGATTCACAATAATGAGCGCCTGGGAGCATTTTATAAAATAGCAGTTCCCGTAAGTAAGGAATACGGAGGACATTCACTAACAGACTTTTCAATTTCAAAAGTACACGACGGGGGTTTGGGAAAGTTGAATCCAAATTTTGCCGTTATGTTCCAATATCCGAGCGTGAAGAAAATCAAAGAATTTTATAATGACAAACGAATACGAAAAGCTCTTGTTGATTTAAAGGCTTCCGCGAATGGGATTACCAGACTAATGTCTAAAGTTTCAAAAGACCAACAAGTCGCATTAAAGGAGTCTAAAACATATGAACTTTATACCTTGTGGATGAGTCAAGATAAAGAAAAAGCGGGTCTCATGAAAGAATATTCAAAGGCCGTATCCCCGTTGGTTAAACAACTTGGAGCGTCATTCCCAATTAGCCTAAAGCCAATAATAATATCTAATACAAAGTATGTCCCTCAAGCATTTGGAGTCGCTGAATGGCCAAGTGTATCCGCACACGATCAATATTTAGAATCAGAAACTTTCAACAAAAATAAGCATTATAGAACAGATTCCTTAATGGATATGATTCAAATTACAGGAAAAGTTGTTTTCTATCAATAAGGCAATAAGTTGGAATAATTATGAGACCAATCGTCAGTGATATGAACCTAAAAAGAAGGAGATGATATGAACCTGAAAACAACAATCGATACAGCCGTTCAATCCATGATGCCCGACATCCCGAATCCCGTGAAAGAATCCTGGCAAGCCGGATTGCAACAAATCGAAGAGACAGGTGTTGTTGCCCGCACCGTAAAAGAAGGAACATTGGCCTCGGATTTCGAGCTGAATGATGTAAATGGCGACGCTGTTTCGCTTCACTCGCTGCTTACAGAAGGCAATGTTGTCTTGAAGTTTATCCGGGGTAGCTGGTGCCCATTCTGCTCAATGGAGTTCAAAGCCTGGAAAGACATTGCCTCGGATCTCGGAGCAGTCGGTGCGAGATTGGTGATGGTCACACCCGAGGCAGATGAAGATGCCCGCTCCGCCTTTGGAGATGCGCCCTTCACGGTGCTAATCGATGAGACTCAAGAAGTGGGGACACGCTTCGGAATTAATTTTGAAATCCCTGACAGGCTAAGAGAGGTTCATGACGCATTCCAAATAGACCTTGCAAAGAAGAACGCCAGCAAGGCCTGGGTACTTCCAGCACCGGCCCTCTTCCTTATTGATAAGGCAGGCAAGGTTCGCTACCGGTTCGTAAACTCTGACTACACCAAACGTGCGGAGCCTTTAGATGTTTTAGAACGCGCTAAAGAGATAATTCCAGGATCGATAGCAATGAGAGGCCCGGAAAACAAAGGAACCGGTGATGAAAGATCTTGTTGAAAAGTATGGCCCGTGGGTGCTCGTGACTGGTTCTTCATCCGGCTATCGGTGAGGAATTCGTTAGACAGCTTGCTGCACAGGGACTGAATCTTGTGCTCGTAGTGCGCGCAGCATGGTAGTCGATAGGTCCGTGATGTAGAACCCTAGACTATCAAGACAGACGCGATCAATTTAAAAACATACGACCGCCGATCAGACATGGGTGGAGAAAAGGGGAACCTTATGCGAAGCATAATATTACTATTTGCGTTGACAATCGCTGTTATTAGCTTACAACTTCAGGGTTGTGGAAATGATTCTGACGCACAGTTCACACCTACGGATACCAAGGGACGCATAATTTCTGCCGTCGATCCCTTCGGGAGGAAGACTGTTTCCGTTGGGAATGATCCAGATGAGTTTATCAGCTACATTGATGAGGGCACCGGGGACCCCGTGATCTTCATACATGGAGCGCCTACCTACAGTTACCTTTGGCGAAACGTCATTCCTCATGTCTCCGACACCCATCGAGCTATAGCCATTGATCTCGTTGGATACGGCAACTCTGGAAGCCCGACCTCTGCGACATTTCGCTTTCCTGAACATCAGCAGTGGTTCGCGAATTTCGTTAATGCGCTGGCACTCGACAATATCACGCTCGTTGTTCACGACATTGGTTCCATCATTGGGTTTGATTATGCTGCAAATAACCCAGGCAAGATAAAGTCGATTGTTCACCTGGAGTCCGTCTATTTCCCTCTTCCCAATACCGATTTACTTCCTCCCCAGGCGGCGTTCATCATGACCGATGAAGGACAGCAAGCAATCGTCGATGACAATTGGTTTATCGAGACAATGATGCCCGGGATGATCCAGCGGGAGCTGGGTGTTGCCGAAAAAGCATCCTATGCAGCGCCATGGGAGGATACTGCGCGACGTCGTGCACTACAAATCGTTCTTCTCGATCTTCCAATTGCCGGGATACCTGCCGACAATCAAGCAACCTTTGAAGCCTTTGGAATGTACTTAGGAACCTCCAATGTACCCAAGCTTCTGCTATACGCCGATCCAGGTGTCTTGGTGCAAGATGTCGTGGCGCCCGGATTCCCAGCTTCTGTTCGAGAGATTGTATCTGGATTCCCAAACACCACCTCTATCGGGCTCGGATCAGGGCTTCACTTTATACAGGAGGACAACCCGCATGGCATTGGTGAAGCGATTTCAGATTTCCTTGCAACCCTACCCTAATCACCGCCGACCTTGGAACAAAGAGCGACCTTATTTATTAAGATTTGACAAAGGGTCAGAACCTTGAAAAGTAAACCAACTAGTTACTTTATCTGGGGTGGGTTTCATGGGCACCAAAGGAGAACAAACAAGATTACGTATCTTAGATACAGCGGCCAGATTGTTTTGGACAAACAGTTATCATTCGATCAAAGTAGATCAAATTGTTAATAAGGCGGGTGTTAACAAGGCTTCTTTTTATCAGTATTTCAAATCCAAAGAAGACGCAGCATTTCAAGGAATCCAATATATGTATAAGATAACCGAAGAATACGTTTTCGAGGCGGCCTTTAAAGAAGATACTGATCCAATTAAGAGACTCGAGGGAATATTCAAACGAATTTATTTGACCTACAAGAATCAAAAGAAGGATGAGGGAGTATGTCCTGGATGTCCTTTTGTAAATTTAAGCGGTGAGTTGTCGACTCAAAATGAAAGAATTAGAAAAAAGATAAATAGGATTATTAAACATTTTAGTTCTTATCATCAAAAAATATATGAAGATGCAAAATCACAGGGACTTGCAACAAACGACTTGGATCCTCATATGGCTGGTAAGCAGATGCAGGGGATCTTAAATGGGGCAACAGTCAGTGTAAAGTACACAAATCGTCCAGAGGATTTATTGGATGCTGTAGAAACAGCTAAAATCCTGATCGGAGCGGTCTAAGCCCGACCTTTTTTTTGGCATTATGTATACCAACTAGTTAGTTATTATATGGGTCAGAGGGTAAGTATTTATAGGTTTACCTTAATAAAGGAGGTCAAGATGACATAAGACAAAAATAACAGTAAGCAATACTTCAATGCTCGTTCAACTATTTTAACGAGTATTCGAGAGTCATTCGTTCCCGAAAGAAGCGAAGGGCGAATGAGATCTGACTAAAACTGGATCATTTATCGGAGGATAACAAATGAAAACGATACTCAAATTTTTACCGATCATTTTGCTAGGTGGATTTACCGCTCTGTCGGTCGGTTGCGCGACAAAAGGGGGCATGGTGTCAGACAGCCAAACCCCCGGAATGACAAAAATATTTTACGAAGTCGAAGTCAATGCACCAAAAGCCGAGGTTTGGAAGTTATTGGCTGATTTCGACAATCTAAGCTGGGCTCGGAGTGTTACAAGTGCGCATTATCTAAATGAAAAGCGAGAAGGGATCGGCATGGCGCGCCATTGTGACCTGGAGAGCGGTGGCCATATCGTAGAGCGCATTACCCGCTGGAGAGAAGGGAATGGATTTACCTATGCCATTGATGATGCAAGTGATCCGATATCCACTGAATCATATGTGACATGGAATATCAGTGGCGATGAGCATCAATCGAAGGTCTCGTTTGAAGCAAATTATAAACTGAAATACGGGATTCTTGGAAAAGCGATGAATGTCGTGATGGTCAAAAGGAAATTCTCAAATAATATTGTGGAATTTATGGGGGAGTTAAAATCTCAATTGGAAAAAGGGGCTTAAAAAAAGGAAGCGCCTTCAAAACAAATATTTTATTAAGGCGTTCTTCGTAAACCTTTTCAAACAACAATAATCAACACAGAGAGGGGAACAAGATGAAATTGAAAAACAAAGTCGCCGTGATTACCGGCGGAAACAGCGGAATCGGCCTGGGCATTGCCGAAGAATTTAAAAGACAGGGGGCATCCATTGCCATCTGCGGGCGTGATAAAAAAACGCTGGATATGGCCCAAATGCAGTTGGGACAAGCTGCTTTGGTGGTTCAGGCAGATGTGGCCAGCCTGCCGGATATCGAGCAACTTTACAGGCGAGTGACAGAGCGGTTTGACAAGATCGACATTCTAATCGTCAACGCAGGATTCGGTATTTTACAGCCCTGCGAGCAAGTGGACGAAGCCACATTTGATTCCCAGGTCAATGTCAACTTCAAGGGGGCTTATTTCACCCTCCAAAAGGCCCTGCCTCACTTAAACGACGGGGCGTCTGTAGTTCTGATTTCTTCGGTCGCCCAAAGCAAGGGCATGGCGGCCATGTCCGTTTACAGTGCCACCAAGGCAGCGCTTCGCTCCATGGCCAGAACCTTGTCGGCAGATCTGAATCCCCGAGGGATCAGAGTCAATGTGATCAGTCCCGGGCCGATTGAAACCCCGGTCTTCGAAAAACTGGGGCTACCTCCGGAGCAGCTTACCGGAGCGAAGGAAGCATTCCGGCAGATGGTGCCCCTAAAACGCTTCGGCTCGGTAGGCGAAGTGGCAAAGGCAGCCTTGTTTCTAGCCTCCGACGATTCTTCCTTTATCGTGGGGGAAGAAATCCAGGTAGACGGCGGCCTGAACAACTTGTAAGGGGATGACAGGACCCAAAATGAGGTCAGGCACGGCCTGACCCCGACATTCAATAATAAAAAACAGGAGGATCGATGATGAAAACATCACAAATGGCCAAGAACATCCTATTGGTTTCAGCGCTTTTATTGGTCGCTGCATGTTCAGAAAGTAGAATATTGGGAACAGTAAAACCTGATCTCTCAGAGATGACAACGCAATCCGCACGGACACAAGACATTACCTTAAAAAAAGGGAAACTGATCGAAGTTGTCTATCCCAGGGTAAGAAAAGGGAAAGAGCAGTCGCTTAAAAACGATTACTTCCCGAAAGCGATGCCTATTGTAAGAGAATATGGCGGGAAAATGCTTGGGAGATTCAAGGTGATTAAAAAAGCGGGTGGAGAAATTAGTCCTCAAATGATCGGAATTTTTGAATGGCCCGATCTCGCTGCAAAGGAAAGCCTGATGCAGGATGTGCGGTATCAAAAAATCATACCCATTCGAGATGCTGCATTCAGCTTTTTAAAGTTCGGATATTACAACGTGGGAAAAGACACAACGATTCAATTTAAAGAAAACAAGGTCTATGAATTTTTTGGCGCATGGTTGGACCCCAGTCCGACATCAAAAGATAAACTTAATGAGTATTTCAAAGTGTCGGGGCCGATAAAAAAACGCTACGGACGACCAGAACCCATCTTCAAGACAATGTTGGGCACCTTTAAAGACGCGCCAAAAGGAGCCGAGGTCTACAGCCCTCAAATGGCGGGTATTGTTGAATGGGACAAGTCCGAAGATTTTTTTATCCTTCAGGAAAACAAAGACTTCAAAAAGGATGCAAGGCCATTGTTCGACGCCTCCATTGCGAGAATCGATTGGTTGCATACCAAAATAATGATCAAATCTCCAGTGGAGATGGCGGAACATCAAGAAATAGAGGTTCCTCCGATTTCTGCACGGTGAGAATCCTCTATAAGATTAACTCAATTAAAAGGAGAACATCATGAAAGACTTCGCAAAAAAATATAGCTCCTCGACACTGATTACTGATGCATCAAGTGGCATAGAAAGAGTGATGCGAGACGGGTTGGAAATGAAGAGAATTGTTTTGATAGGGGTGATTCTACTCGCTGTTTTAACACCGGTTTTTGCTCGGGCCGAGATTCGTGCAGGGAGCCAGGATGGGGGTACACGCAGGCGCCTTGTTCGGTGATGATCTGACCGAAACAGCGATTTCTGGGACCCAGCCGGAATTGGGTGACGATTTTGCTTTCGGGATCAACTACACATATAACCTGACCCGCCACTTAGGCTTGGA
Organism: Nitrospirota bacterium; assembly: GCA_029261165.1. Classification (GTDB taxonomy): domain Bacteria; phylum Nitrospirota; class Nitrospiria; order SBBL01; family JAADHI01; genus DUAG01. Next base: position 17,349 of record JAJDBV010000067.1, read on the forward strand.
AGGTCGCTATACCTTCAATGTGAACAACGCAGAAGAAACTCCTGTGGGGGATATCGACCTGGATCTCCATCTGATTGACCTAAACGCGGTCTACCATGTCAATCCACACGATCCAGTCGTCTTCTACGGCACGGCGGGCGTTGGCTGGGCAGTTGCCGACACCGATCGTGGGATCTCTGGAACAGTCGGCGGGATCCCGGTGATGATCGGTGATGACGATAGCATTACCTTCAATGCGGGAATCGGCCTAAAATGGGGTGTAACCCCGGATATCTCACTGCGACTCGATGCGCGGTATCGCTATATCGACCAACTCGTGGACGCTCATGAGGACCAGTTAAACACGTTCGAGACCACGGCGGGTGTCGCCTGGGGGTTCTAATAATCGAATAAGAGATAATAGCAGTACTACTGCAGCATAGTAAGGGGTGGCCGGTCCGAACCAATCATTAAAGAGATCGCGACCGGCTACCCAACCGGTAAAGGTGTTTAGATCTCTACACGGCGGGAGCGGACAAAGTATCTTCCATATGATTATAGAGAAAACCCATTTTTAAATATGATAAGGAGGTGTGTGATGCGGTGTCCAAGATGTAATGGGTTAATGATTTCAGATCGATTTCAAGATCTTCAGGATAGTACCGGCCATATCCATTTTTACGGGGCCCGCTGCCTTGTGTGCGGGGAGATTGTGGATCAAATGATCTTAGAGAACCGAAGAAAGCGCTGTTTTGCCCTGCCTCACTAACAAAGAAATGGAGAGTTTACGATGGATAAACCGATGTTAGGCATTAACCTGGCAGTGCCTCATTCTCTGGATGCCAGGATTATTGTAGGCATTCTTCTGGCCATCATGGTGCTCGTGACCATGCTTATCTATCGGGTTTTACATGGCGATCAGGTCTAGGCGACGTTTCTGGTTACCAATGCTCTATTTTCTTTTGACACAGATCGACCAAGCTCCGCCAGATGACTCCTTCGAGGTCTGGATTCGAACGCCGAGCACTCAGACCTCCCCAAAAACAACCTCCACAATTGCCCCACAATCGACGATCTCAAACCGTCTGATAGGCTGGGACCCTGATTTCCATCATTATATATAGGGGGAAACCGTCGATGGCTAGCGCGAGACCCATCCACCCGAAATACTGCGTTATCGGTCTTTTTGTCTCCTCACCCTACGGAAGAGTACGCCTCGATCGCCAAAAGACCACTGGCCTTTCCTTTCAGACGACTTGACGATTTATCCTACCGCCGAACTTGGAAATAGAAAAAACAGGGGAGAGGCTTCTAATTAATTTGAAAATCTGAGAATACCAAAAGGACGATCTATGTGTTGGTCAACAAACCGGGACGGCGAGTGCTGAGCTAGAAACAGAGAGGAGTTAGTTTATGAAGACCCTTCTTATGGAGGGAATGAATGCCGAACGCAAGACTTCGTATAAAGTCATAAGACTTTCCAAACTGCTGGAGGAGAAGTGCGTAAGGGTCATGGAAAGATTGCTTCTTTTACTTCACCTTGGCGTGGTAAGCGATTTATTGGCAGAGGCTACAGCGCATTTATCGTTACTGAAACTTCTCGTCCGGTTACGGCCACCTCCTTTGGCCTGATAAAGCGCTCTGTCCGCGCGCTCGATAAACGCTTCTAAATTGGGAAACGGTCTTTCGTCCCCCCGAAGGGTGCTTACCCCAAAGCTGCAGGTCAGGGAGATCTCTTTAGAAGAGAATTTTGTTGTCGCGGCGGCCTCACGCAACCGTTCTGCTAACGCAATGGCGTCTTTCTCATCCGTTTCAGACATCAAGATGAGAAACTCTTCACCACCAAAACGGGCGATGGTATCGTAGGGGCGAATGATTGACTCGAATAGTCTTGAAAGATCCTGTAGGAGCTGATCTCCTACCAGGTGTCCAAAGTCATCATTGATCGTCTTGAAATGGTCGATGTCGAGCATCATGATAGACAAAGGGTGGTGCAGCCGGAAAGCCCGGTCCATCTCGCTCATCAGGACACTGTTGACGTAACGGCGGTTATAAAGCCCGGTAAGCGAATCGCGGGTGGAGAGATTCTTGATCTTTTCAAACGTCTGTTGCTTTTGAATGGTGATGACCGCCTGAGTTGCCAGTACCCGGAGGGTCTCGACGATTGACGGTTCAAAGACCCGAGGCTTGAAATCGTCGCTGTAAAGAATACCGAGAGGTCCTTCTCCAGCAATAAGGGGAATTGCAATGAGGGATCGAATCCCTTCGTTCAAAATGACAGGATTATTAAATGAAGGAGAATCATTAATATCTGGAATGAGGAATGCTTCCTTCTGTGAAAGGATCTGCTCCGTCAGTCCCCCTGGTCGAACAGGATAGACAGAGTTTTTATAGAATTCGGAGGAGAAACCTTTTGCGGAGACCAGATAAAGCTCTTGTTTCTCTTTGTCGAACATGAAAAGGGAACTAGCCGGCATCCCAGTCATCTGAATCATGCCCGTGACAATGGCCTCGAAAATCTGGTCGGCGGTAATAGAACTTGTAAGCAGGAGGCATATATCTGAGAGGATCCGATGTTCTTGGAGTCGTCGATTTAACTGCTCTTCCTTATCCTCAAGTTCTAGAATAGCATTCCAAAGAAGATGGGTTGCTTGCCCCGATATTACATCGAAAAGCCGGTTTGGAAAATCGGAGAGCTTTTTCTTAAAGTGCGGATCACCGGTCAGATCGAAGACCAGATCGACATCCAACTTTTGCAGGACCTGAAGCGGGTCCCCGGTGAAGATGGGCAAGCCTTCCCTTTTTGCGAGGGGGAGGGCAAAGGCCTTTGGGTCTCGATCGGCGATGCCGACAACGTGAACCCATGTAGACCGCAATAAACGGCTTAGGACAACCGAACCACCTTTGCCCGCGCCTATAATCAAGACCTTAGACATACTAATAGTGTATCTTGTAGTCGATCAAAGTCAAGAGCTTTACTTGATCTATTTTTATTGTCAAAATAATGGAACGGTAGAGATAGACGCAACTCTTAGCACCACACCTCCTCACCAGAACTTCACGCAACGCAGCCCACCGCTACAAATATCTCACGTGTTTGGACAACCTGAGGCAGATTAAGCTAATCAGGTATGTAGAGATCGGTGGTTCATTTAAGCCGGAGAAAGATCTTAATTCCCGCTAGAACAAAGCGACGGTACGCATCTTCTCTTCGCAAGTATCAATCCATGAATTGATTCCATCAACAGTGATTGGTTTCTGAAATGTCTTACAATTGAGGTCTTTTGCAATTCTTAAATCTGAATCGAGCCAGGTACTGGATATGAGTGCAATATTCTTTACCTTGCAACCCCTTTTTATCTGTTCTTGTATAAAATCCAATCCAGTATTATTTTGAATGTCAATGTTCGCAAAGATGAAATCTCCACAGGCTTGCCCTGAAAGACAAGCGGATTGAAATTCCAAGGTTCCGGGGCAGGCCCCTGACTTGGGATAGGTAAAGACCTTATAGCCCCGATGTTCAAATATCTTCCATAGGGTGGAACGGATGTATACATCTTCGTGAAAAACGAATACCCTTTTCATTAAACCGTCTCCTAAGTGATTCGCGTTCGATTGGGACCATTATCCCCGCCTCGCCTTGAGAAAAGGCAAGACGACCCAGGACTCACTTTTCGTTCGATAGAATATATCCTTTTCCCTTTGATAGTGCATTCAAGGTTAAATGGCATTTAAGTAAAGACTAGAGAAACCTCCCTCTTTTCACGAGAAAAACCAGCTCAAACCTGTAATCACAGGAGAAGGGCTTGCCCACGAAAAAGGGGAAGCAATATCTCCAATGGAAATCGATTGCATTGTTGTATTTGGTTCAGCCGCTCCCTCGGGGAGCTACATCCACCAGGGAAGGTCGCCAACCTTTGATTGGATGTAGCCATGCAGGACATCCGTGCGGGACACAACACCGACAACACGCCCCTCTCCATCAACAACGGGGACCCGAATGAGGTGATTCTCTCCCAGGATTTTCATCAACGCCTCAGCCGTTGCCCCTTCCTTGACAGAGATAGGCTCGGAGGTCATAATCTCCTCCACCGTCACCTGCTCAAGATCCTTGCCGGCGCGAAGGGCCTTTAAAAGGTCAAATTCACTTATAATGCCCACAAGCCTTTTTCCCCCGTCAACAACCGGAAGACTCCCAAAATGACCGTTGGTGATCGCGATGGCGATCTTCTCGGCAGTCGATCCCTGAGAGCAGGTCGTCAGCGCCGACTCCATGAAATGCTCAGCCGCCAGCTCAACAAAATCCGTCCCTCTCCCGGTAAGATATTCGACTCGTCTCGACATAATAAACCCTCCTTTTGAAGTGTCAAATGCAACGCATTTATGCATTGGCAATGTTGTAGATGGTCCAGAATACCCGTTCCTTATTTCAGGGCCTCACGTCAAAGACGTGAAAAAACCTCTCCACTCTATCCCTGATTGAAATATTCTCAGGCCGATATAGGTCAGCAATCTTCCTGGTTGCTCCATACCTACGACCCGAATAATATACCTGCAAAGAGTATGCCTATCGTTCTCGTCGGCTCAATATTCTTTTTATGTTATTATTCTAAAGGGTTAGGAATGAGAAGAGATTGAGAGTTGTGGAAATATTCCACAGTCTGTGAAAAAACAGGCGTTCGGATTATCCTGGTTCACGACGCATTGCGAACGCAATCCTCAGAATCAGGTAGCAAGACAAAATATAATAGTTGACGGATACGAGAGAATAATCTAGTATGTGAAACGTCTTCTGATAAGAATTTCGTAAAATTGTGTAAAAATTAAGCACCGACCGATTACAGTGTTGTAATCGAGATGAGTTGGCAAAGTTGCCATATCCCAGAAAAGGGGGTATGGCTTTTTTTTGCGAAGATTGCTTTCTTTAAAGAGAAAAGCGTGAAGTCATTCTATTTGTGGGAGATCCTCCAGTCAGAGGCAGAAGCACAACAATAGCAATAAGCCCATGTGAAAAACTGAAGGGCGAGGAAGAAATCCGATTTACTGCATTTTATCCCAACGGCATTAGGGGTCTTGGTAGAGAAAAGGAGGCTGAAGAATGGTCGGTGAGTATACTCAGTTGGGCAACATTTCCTTCACCGCTTGGAAGAAGGTAAAAGAGGAAATCGAGGAAATTATTCAAAATCAGATGGGACGATGTACATGCAATCCCTTAAATATAGCCGTAGAAGCCGATGAGCAGAGATTTCACTACGCGGCTCGGATTACATGTGCATGCGGTAATTCTAACGACTTTAAGGCTATAGAAGGGACGATACTTAACACTTGAAATAGATGTACAATAAATACCACTTTTTAGATGGCACATTGACCACTGAAACAAGGGACCGCTGTAGAGAAAATATCGAGCAATTGATAAAAGGCCAGGCTATAAGTAGCACCTGTGATGACCTCATAATAACCGTCAATTTTAAAGATAATTTTGGAGCGAGGTTTGGTGCGATGGTCCGATGTGGATGCAGTAACCTCAAGCCTGTGACGTTTCATTTCTCTTTGGGATAGACGAGGTCGCCTTCGCCCTGGTTGAAAAGGAAGCCACTATTTTTCACAGATTATCATTTGAAAGGCCAAGTTTGTGTATGTAACTCAAAAACCGACCTCTCAGAATGCCCCAGGATCGACGATCTCAAAGTGTCTGATAGGCGAGGACCCGAAAGAATTAGCTCCAGCCATTTTTCGGCGAGCTCATATCGGCGGGTTTTGTTTGAAGTACCGTGTTGGATGAGAAACCTCTCCTCAACCCAAAGTTTGCATAGATTGAGTGCGCTGCGCTTATGAATGTGTAACAGATCGGCAATCGCTTTTGTTCGGACAAACCTGCTCTCTTTAAAAAGGGATAAAACCTCTTTTTGACGCTGATCCAGTTCCCGCAAAAGCGCCTTGTGATCTGAGCCCTTCTCATCTTGATGGGCGGCTTCAGATGCTTTTACACGCACATTGGCAAAGGATTCGGACATCCCCCCACAGAAATACTCTACCCATTTTGAGATGTCAGCATCAGCCCGACCTGAATAATAGTTATGGGATTCTCCGATAGATAGCGCATCATAATAAGCTTGAAGATCCCTTGCGTAGTACTCTTCCAAGGAATAGATCCCTTTGAGTCCGTAACCAGATATGTGTAAAACTAGATTAGTCAGTAAACGGGCCGTCCGGCCATTGCCATCATAATATGGATGGATCGTGGCGAACTGATAGTGAGCAATAGCAGCAGAAATAGGAACGGGCAACGCTTCCTCTTTTTCCCCCCGGTTAATCCATGAGAATAAATCATGCATAAGCACCGGGACGTCACCAGCTTCCGGCGGCATATAAACGATGCTCCCGCTGGAACTGTCCTTAATAACATTTTGGCCATCACGGTAGTGCGTAGGTTTTTCTTTCCCCACCATCACCAGCCCGTGGAGGGTCTTGACCTTTTTTTCTGAAATGATGAGGTCAGCTTCTTTAATCAAGCGATCAAGATAACCGAGGGCCAGATAATAATTTCTAACTTCTTGTTCATCACGTTCACGGTTTGGAAAAGCTCCACCCTGAAGAACTTCTCCCACTTGTTCTTGTGTTAAGCGGTTTCCTTCGATTTGTGTGGAATAGTGCGTCGCATTAAGTCGCGCAGATTTCCGAAGAGAAGTCAGAACGTGTAAAGTAAAAGGCATTGTCGAAACGGCTTGCCGTGAGGCCTCAATGTCCATCAGGCATTTTGATAGAGTGGGCGAAATCTCAAATTTTGGCGAAAATGACATGAAGGCCTCTTAAAACTTTCTGATGTGATGTATTCTAACAAACTTCTAATAAACTTCCAATGAGATTCTTGTCTTCGCAAGCATCCTGAGGTTGTTGACCACTACTGAAGAAGTCATTGGCAACTTCAGCCAGTAAGGTGCTTTCAATCCGTGTAAAAATTAATTTCCTTTCAGAGCACTTTAGACTATCTCATAACGTCGTTTATGAGATAAGGGAGGAGAGCTTTTCCATGGCCAACATGGGAAAAATCGGGATGTTTTCTACCCGCAATGTGTATTCACCCTTTATGAGTCGCATTCAAGCAGTTCAACTTCGTACCCATCGGGATCGGTAATAAAAGCCATCTTCTGACCAGAAACGAATTTTTCCCGCCACCCGTCCGGCCAGATTTCTATCCCCGCTTTTTCAAGTT